>NZ_JBIGHZ010000010.1:0-4893 GCF_043555845.1 Roseateles rivi
CGGACATTGATGTGCAGGCGCTGGAGCAGAACCTGAGGCTGCTGGCCAAGCTGGACATCACGCAACAGGCCAACCGGATACACATCACGGCCCAGCAGGAGGTGGTGATCAACGGGGCAGGGAGCTACACGCGCTGGAGCGCAGCCGGTATCGAGAGCGGCACCTCCAGTGCTTGGACCGCCAAGGCCGCCAGCCATGGCTTCACCGGGCCCGCCAGCAAAGCCGTGCAGCCGCCCGACGACATACAGCCCTTCAACGAAATGTTTGTGCTCAAAGACAAGGCGGGCCGCCCGGTCAAAAACTTCCCCTACCGCATCAAGCGCGCCGATGGCGTCGAAATCACCGGCCTGACCGACGAACACGGCCGCACCCACCGCATGGGCAGCGGCAGCGCCGCCCAGGCCATGGACATCGAAGCCGATCACTGAAAGACCCCCACCCATGAGCAGCTCTGGACTGGACAACCACCACACCACCTCCACCCCGGGTGACGACACCCAGCACGAAGTCACCGTCGACAAGGTGATGGCCAATGTGTTTTTTGACGGCACTTTGAACAACTACTTCAACGTCAACGCCAGCGACGCCATCAAGGCCAAGCACGGCGGTGAAGGCACGAGCTATGCCAACGGGCTGTCGAATGTGGCGCGGATGTGGGAGAGCTTGGGGCGTGAGGGTGACGGTCCGGACATCGCTGTGTATGTCGACGGCATTGGCACGGTTCGGCATGGTGACGATGCCCTCACGGGAATGGCCTTTGGCGATGGCGACACGGGTATTGAGGTCCGTGTGGACTCGGCATTTGCGCCGTTAGTTGAAAAGGTGACAGCCCCTAGGGACGGCGGCAAACCTCCAGCCATTCTTGAGCTCAACGTGTTTGGCTTCAGTCGCGGTGCCGCTGCCGCACGGCTCTTCGTGCACAAGGTCTATGCCGAAAAAGTCGCCTGCTTCGGGGCGGATTGGGCGAAGGTCATCGTGCAGGTGAACTTCGTAGGGCTCTTCGACACCGTGTCGTCCGAAGGCATTTACTACGGCAACGATGTGGGCAACCTGCACCTGCGCATTCCAGCCACCCATGCCCAGCGCGTGGTGCATTTGGTGGCGGGGGACGAGTTCCGCGAGAACTTTTCCGTCACCACCATCGACAGCACCGTGGCCGCAGGCCGGGGCTACCAGCTGACCCTACCCGGAGCCCACTCCGATGTGGGCGGCGGCTACACCTGTGACGCCGGCAAGCCCGAGCCCGAGGTGCGCGAGCTCAGCCCCAGCTTGGAGCCGTTGGACGGGGCACCGCACTGGGGCTCGCGTGAGTTTGTCTACCTGAAGGGCTGGTACAGCGCTGCAGATGCCAAACCGACCTTTTGGCATCGAAACCGCCACGAGCGCGTGGTGCACGGCGACTACTACCGCGTGGCCCTGAGCCTGATGGCCACAGAGGCGAAGAAGCACACCGGTGCCAGCTATCCAGCCAAACTGACAGGCCCTTGTTGCGAAGCGCCCCTGGAACAAGTGCGCCAGGCGCTGCTGGCCTTTGCGCAGTCGGCGCAGAACACCGTATGGACCTTGGAGGCAAACCTGGGTGAACAAGATGCCCGGCGCTTCCGCCGCCGCTATCTGCACCTGTCCAGCCAGGAGGGCACCTTACCCAATTCACCTCGCTTTCACGACAGCCACACCCTGGTGCGCGAATGGGTGCGAGCCTGAGATTCAGGAGATCTATCTATGCCCACCACCACCACCCGCCGCCGCTGGCTCGCCATCCTGGGCATCACAACCCTGGGCACCACGCCAGCCCTTCAGGCCGCTGGCCTGCTGGACAAGCTATTCAAAAGCAAAGACCCTGCCATGAGCATCGAGACCGACGAATTCATTTGGAATATTTCTGCCTGCAAATACAGCCTGGACATTGAGCTGAGGGGTAATTCGCGCGTGTCCACGCTGATGTATGGCAACCGCATGATGGATGCATCCGGCAAGGACGTCGCACGCTTTTACACAGGCTTTGGCGCACCCTGGGGCGGTGGGTCCACACCCATGGGTGGGGACATTGGTCGCGCCCGGCTGCCCAAAACCCTGGAGCTGAGCTATTACGACTACATCGAAGGCGTGCTCTACCAGCTGCAGGCCCCGCTACCCATCGAGCGCATCCACGCTCGTTTCAGCGAGCAGACGGTCAGCCACACCAAGCCCTATGGCCAAGTGGTTCAGAAGTACGACAACATCCGCATTGGCGTGGGGCCGCAGGGCCACATCATGGTGTGGCTGGCCAGTGTGAGTGGCAACCAGGTGGAGCTGGCCACTTACCAGGCCACGCCTGTGAAGGGCTTTGACCCGGCGGAATACAACCGCAAGCTGCCGGGGGGCAGTTTTTACCTGACCGAAGACCGCTTCGAAGAGCTCTTTGACCCCGTCAACCGACTATCCAAACCCACCCAAGAGCGCATCCGCGGGGGCTGGCGGGCTGACCCGCGCTACTACTTCGAAACCCTGCGCCTCAAATACCCCTGGCGCTTCAAGCTCACCGGCGCAGTGTCGCAGTTGGTGGAGCTGGCGGGGCGCTATGCCAACTTCGAAGGGCAGGCCATCGGGGCCTGGGAAATGGCGGGCTATCGCACGTCCGCAGAAATGCGTGCGGTGCCTCGTTCCGCTGAGTTTTGGTACTTGGACAAGGAAGGACAGCGGCGTTATCTGGGACTGAGGTTTTATCAAAAGGATCGCGCCTTGTCTGAGCCCGATCTGACGCTCGTTCGCGAAGCCTTCGCCACGATGTTCGGCCCACGCACGCTGGCTGACAACGAAGCCATGGCGATGGAGCCCGACATGGCGACGGTAGAGGTGAACGTGGGCGAGGACTTCAAGACCGTCACTGCGGCGCTGGTCAAGGGCGAACGACGCTTGCCCCTGGCCATGGGTCGCATTGAGACCTTCCCGGTACAGCCCGGTGCGTATTGGGAGGGTACCGAAACCCCCGCGCCCGAGATGCTCAAGCTCTTCCGCGAAGGCCCACCGCCCAAGGGCGGGCGTTGAGGGCGCATCCCAACGTTTGAACCATGGTGACTTCTTTGCTTAAGCCTGCAATGCGTTTCGGTCTGCTGCCTGCGTTTCGCCGCCGCCGCTGGCTCGCCAGCACCCTGAGCCTCACGGCCCTGAGTGCCACGCCAGCCCTTCAGGCCGCAGGCCTGCTGGACAAACTATTCAAAGGCAAAGACCCCGCCATGAGCATCGAGACCGACGAATTCGACTGGGAAATCTCCACTTGCAAATACAGCCTGGACATTGAGCTGAGGGGCAATTCCCGGGTCGACACCCTCTCTTACGGCAACCGATTCATAGACGCTTCCGGCAAGGATGTGGGGCGCTTCTTTACGGGGTTTGGCGCGCCCTGGGGCGGCGGCGATGGCCCCATGGGCGGAGACCGGCGGCGCGCCCGCCTGCCCAAAACCCTGGAGTTGAGCTACTACGACTACATCGAAGGCGTGCTCTATCAGCTGCAGGCCCCGCTACCCATCGAGCACATTCACGCCCGCTTCAGCGAGCGCACGGTGACCCGTGGCGAGCCCTACGGTAAGGTGGTTCAGAAGTACAACGACATCCGCATTGGCGTGGGGCCGCAGGGCCACATCATGGTGTGGCTGGCCAGTGTGAGCGGCAACCAGGTGGAGCTGGCCACCTACCAGGCCACGCCTGTGAAGGACTTTGATCCGGCGGAATACAACCGCAAGCTGCCGGGGGGCAGCTTCTACTTGAACGCAGATCGGTTCAGAGAACTGTCCTTCGACACCAACCGCCTGTCACCCCAAACCCAGGAACGCATCCGCGCGGGCTGGCGGGCCGACCCGCGCTACTACTTCGAAACCCTGCGCCTCAAATACCCCTGGCGCTTCAAGCTCACCGGTGCGGTGTCGCAGGTGACGGAGCTTGGCGGCTGGTACGCCAATGGCGAGGCGCAAGCCATTGGGGCCTGGAAATGGCGGGCTACCGCACGCAGGTGGAGCAGCGTGCAATTCCTGACACCGGTGAGTTCTGGTACCTGGACAAGCAAGGCCAGCGCCACTATTTGTTGATGCGGTTTTACCAACGTGAGCGCGCTTTAGCCTCACCCGACCTGACGCCCGTTCGCGAAGCCTTCACCACGATGTTTGGCCCGCGCACGCTGGCCGACAGTGCCGCCATGGTGATGGAGCCCGACATGGCCACGGTGGAGGTGAACGTGGGCGATGACTTCAAAACCATCACCGCCACCTTGGTCAGGGGTGAAAAGCGCCTGCCCCTGCCCGTGGGCAAAGTGACGACCTTCCCCTTGGCCCCTGGTGCGCACTGGGAAGGCATGGACAGCCCCTCGCCGGAGTTGGCCAAGCTCTTCCGCGAAGGCCCGCCGCCCAAGGGCGGGCGTTGAGGGCGCATTACCCATGAGAAAAGGATAAGAACCATGGCCTTACGCCAACTCGCCTGTGTGGGCGATCCCTTGCAACATGGCGGCCGGGTGCTGCCGCCAGGCGCTGGCACCAATGGCATGGGCCCTGGACCGCAGGTGGCGCACGCCTTTGCGCTGATGGGTGGGCTGGCGCACTGCGAGCGGTGCAAGAGCGACGGCGTCATCGTCAAGTCCGGCGGGCCCAAGCGCCCGCGTGCGCAGCAAGAGATCGCCCTGGATGGCGACCTGGTGGCCTGCAAATGCAGCCAACCGCCCCGCATCGTGGCCACACTCGCCCAAGGCGTGATGGCCGAAGACGCATGACCGCAAAGACCCGCACACCATGACCCCCCGCACCCTCACCCTACAAAGCCCCGCGATGCCCAGCCTGCTGGGGGCGGCGGCACTGTTGCCGCGGCGGCTGCACGGCCACGAAAGCCTGGGGCAGCTCTACCGCTACACGGTGGAGCTGGCGACGC
>NZ_JBIGHZ010000011.1:0-2109 GCF_043555845.1 Roseateles rivi
GCCTCACTCCCCCAGATAAGCCGAGCGCACCTTGGGGTCGGCCAGCAGTTGGCGGCCGGGGCCTTGCAGCGTGATGAGCCCGGACTCCATCACGTAGCCGCGGTCGGCCAGTTGCAGTGCACGGCTGGCGTTTTGCTCCACCAGCAGCACCGTCACCCCGCGCCGGTGGATGTCTTGCACCACCTCAAATATCTTGTCCACCATGATCGGCGACAGCCCCATGCTGGGCTCGTCCAGCAGCAGCACGCGCGGGCGGGCCATCAGCGCGCGGCCCATGGCCAGCATCTGCTGCTCGCCCCCGCTCATGGTGCCCGCCAGCTGGCGCGCCCGCTCCTTGAGCCGCGGGAAGAGTTCGAACACCCGCTCCATGTCCGCCTGCACCTCAGCGTCGCGCCGCGTGTAGGCCCCCATCTGCAGGTTCTCGATGATGGTCATGCGCGTGAAGGTGCCTCGGCCTTCGGGCACCATCACCAGCCCTTGCTCGACCAGCTCCCACGCGCCCTGCCCTTTGATGCTGCGCCCAAGGTACTGCACCTCCCCCATCGCCACCGGTTGCAGCCCCGTGATGGCTTTGAGCGTCGTGCTCTTGCCCGCGCCGTTGGCCCCAATGAGGCTCACCAGCTCGCCCTCGCGCACCTCCAGCTCCACGCCCTTGACGGCTTGGATGCCCCCGTACGCCACTTTGAGCCCGCTCAGGCGCAGCAGCACGCTGGCTTGTTGTGTCTGTTCACTCATCTGCCCTGCCCTCTCATGCGTGCGCGCCTGCGCCCAGGTATGCCTCGATCACTTTGGCGTCGCTTTGCACCTGCGCCGGTGTGCCTTGCGCAATGGTCTTGCCGTAGTCCAGCACCGTCACCCGGTCGCACAGCCCCATCACCAGCTTGACGTCGTGCTCGATGAGCAAGATCGTGCGCCCGTCGCCGCGAATGCGTTCAATGAGCCCGCGCAGCGCCACCTTCTCCGTGGCGTTCATGCCCGCCGCGGGCTCGTCCAGTGCGATGAGCTTGGGGTCGGTGGCCAGCGCGCGTGCAATCTCCAGCCGCCGCTGGTCGCCGTAGGACAGCGTGCGCGCTTTGTAGGCGGCCAGCTGCCCGATGCCCACGTAGTCCAGCAGCTCCTGCGCGCGCTCGGCAATGGCCGCTTCCTCTTGCTTGAAGCTGGCCGTGCGCAGCACCGCCCCCAGCAGCCCGCTGCGCGTGCGCACGTGCCGCCCCACCATCACGTTCTCCAGCGCCGTCATCTCGCCAAACAGCCGGATGTTCTGGAAGGTGCGCGCAATGCCCGCACGCGCCACTTGGTGCACGGCCTGCGGGCGGTAGGGCTCGCCGCCCAGCTCAAAGCTGCCTTCGTCGGGTGTGTAGAGCCCGGTGATGACGTTGAAGAAGGTGGTCTTGCCCGCGCCGTTGGGGCCGATCAGCCCGTAGACCTGCCCGGCCTCGATCTCCATGCCCACTTGCGAGAGCGCTTGCAGGCCGCCAAAGCGCTTGCTCACGCCGCTGACCTTCAGCACTGTGTTGCTTTTGCTCATGCTCCAGCCCTCCTTCAGCTCTTGAGCGGCTGGGCCGCGGCTTTGCCGTGCTCGGGCGCGGGCCACAGGCCTCGGGGGCGCAGCAGCATGATGCCGATCATCGCCAGCGCCACCAGCAGCTGGCGCAGGATGGCCGCATCCAGGCGACCGCCCGTGAGCTCCTGCAGCGGTGAGGCCACGTAGCGCAGCACCTCCGGCAGTGCCGCCAGCAGCAGCGCGCCGACGATCACCCCGGGGATGTGCCCGATGCCGCCCAGCACCACCATGGCCACGATCATCACGCTCTCTTGCAGGCTGAAGGACTCCGGGCTCACAAAGCCCTGGAAGGCCGCAAACATGCTGCCGGCCACGCCCCCGAAGGTCGCCCCCATGCCAAAGGCCAGCAGCTTGAGGTTGCGCGTGTTCAGCCCCATGGCCTTGGCCGCAATCTCGTCTTCGCGAATGGCCATCCAGGCGCGCCCGATGCGCGAGCGCTCCAGCCGCACGCACACCAGCACCGAGCCCACCACCAGCGCCAGGAACAGGTAGTAGTACAGCGTCACGGGCGGCAGCGTCAGCCCCAGCACCTCCAGCGGCTCCCC
>NZ_JBIGHZ010000012.1:0-2039 GCF_043555845.1 Roseateles rivi
AGATCGAAGCCCAGCTGCTGGCGCAGCCGGGCATCCAGCACGCGGTGGTGGTGGCGCGGGAGCAGCGGCTCGTGGCCTACGTGGCGTGCGCGACTGAGCAGTTCGACGACGCAGGCCTGAAGCAGGCACTCAGCCGACAGCTGCCCGAGTACATGGTGCCGGCGCTGATCGTGAGGCTCGACGGGCTGCCGCTGAACGCCAACGGCAAGGTGGATCGCAAGGCACTACCGCAGCCGCAGGAGATCGAGCGGGTGTACGAGGCGCCGCAGGGGGAGGTGGAGGAGCAGCTCGCGGCGATCTGGGCCGAGGTGCTCGGCATCGAACGGGTCGGGCGCCATGACAACTTCTTCGAGATCGGCGGGCATTCGCTGGCCGCACTGCAAGTGCTCGCGAAGCTGCGCCAGCGGCTCAGCGTGCAGTTGCCACTCAAACAGCTTTTCGAAAGCCCGACCTTGCTCGACTACGGACGGATCGTCGACCGGGCTCGCGGCGAAGGCGCGGCGACCGAAGCGGCAGAGCTGGATCGCATGGCCGCGCTGCTCGACATGGTGGAGGGATGATGGATCGCAGGAAGTATGAGTTGGCCGAGCGTTTTGCGGCCATGTCGGCGGACAAGCAGAAGGCCTTCCTCGAAGTGCTGCGGCAGCAGTCGCTCGATTTCTCGCGCCTGCCGATCGTGCCCGCCCGGACCGCCCGCGAACGTCTGTCCTACGCCCAGGCCCGCCTGTGGTTCCTCGCCCAGCTCGACGAGCAGAGCGCCGCCTACCATGTCGGCGGTGCATTGCGCCTGACCGGCAAGCTCGACCGAGCGGCATTGCGCGGCAGCTTCGAGGCATTGATCGCGCGCCACGAATCCTTGCGCACCGTCTTCCGTCCGGTCGACGGTGGTCTTGCCGAACAGCAGATCCTAGCCGACGCCCCGTTCTCCTTCGTCGAGGTCGATGTCGGCTCGGTGCCGAACAGCATCGAGCGCGAGCAAGCGGCCGCGCATGAGGCCCGGCATACCCACGACCAGGCATTCGATCTTGAACGCGGCCCGCTCTTCAGAGTCGGCCTGATTCGTCTCGACGACGAGGATCATCTGCTCGTTGTCGTCATGCATCACATCGTGTCCGACGGATGGTCGCTGAAGATCATCGTCGATGAGTTCTCGACGCTCTATGGCGCGTTGAGCAAGGGCCTGGCTTTGCCCCTCCATGTGCTGGAACCGCTGTCGCTCCACTATGCCGACTATGCGGCCTGGCAGCGCAGCTGGCTCGAGGCCGGCGAGAAGGACCGCCAGCTTGCCTACTGGACCGCACAGCTCGGTGAGGACGCCCCTGCGTTGCAATTGCCGACCGATCACCCGCGCGGCGCCGATACGAACTGGCGCGCCGCCCGGCATGTTTTCGAGCTGCCGCCCGCGTTGGTCGAAGCGCTGGGCAGCGTGTCTCATGCGCAAAACCTGACCCCTTTCATGGCGCTGCTTGCCGGTTGGCAGGCTCTGCTGCATCGCTGGACCGGGCAGGGCGACATTCGTGTCGGCGTGCCGATCGCGAATCGGCAGCGCGACGAGATCGAAGGCGTCGTTGGCTTCTTCGTGAACACGCAGGTGCTGCGCGCCCAGGTGGGGCCGCAGATGACCTTGTCGCAACTGCTGGCGCAGGTACGCGAGGCTGCACTCGGCGCCCAGGTCCACCAAGACCTGCCGTTCGAGCAACTCGTCGAGGCGCTGCAGCCGGAGCGCAGTCTGGCGCATGCGCCGCTATTTCAGGTCATGTTCAATCATCAGCGCGACGACCATCGCGCACTCGAGCGTCTGCCTGGGCTGACCTTGGCGCCGTGGGAGCTTCCTGATGCGGCTGCGCAGTTCGAGCTGACCCTCGATCTGCACGAACAACCCGATGGCCGCATCTCGGCGGTGCTGACCTATGCGGCGGAGCTGTTCGAACCGACGACGATCGAGCGGCTGGGCGATCACTACCTGGCGATGCTGCAAGCGCTGGCCGAACATCCAGAGCAGGCGCTGGGCGAGGTTGAGCTCGCAGGCGAGGCGGAGC
>NZ_JBIGHZ010000013.1:0-1844 GCF_043555845.1 Roseateles rivi
GCTCGGCATAGCTCAGCTGGACATCGCCAAACAGCAGCGCAACCGCCTCGGGCGTGCGGCGCACCTGCGCCTCGATGAGCCGGTGCACCGGCTGCTCGTCGGCGTACTGCTCAGCGCTCGTGTCCCAAGAGGCCAGCTGAGCCTGCTCTGCAGCGCCCATCAGCGGCACCGCGCTCACGGTCAGCAACGGCTGCTCGATCAGTGTCTGGAGCATTGCCACGTAATGCCGGCCCAGCCGCTCGATGGTCGACGGCTCGAACAACTCCTTCGCATAGACCCAGGTCGCAGCAATGCCGCCACCGGGGAGCTCGTTGGTCTCCAGACTCAGCTCGAATTGCGCCGCTTGATCAGGCAACGCGAAAGGCTCCATCGTCAGCTCAGGCTGCTGCTGCAGCGCGCTGTAGTCGTCGCGAGCATGGTTGAACATCACCTGGAACAGCGGATGCTGGCCGGCTATTCGATCGGGTTGCAGTGCCTCGACGAGTTGTTCGAACGGCAGGTCCTGATGTGCCTGGGCGCCGAGAGCGGCCTCGCGCGCCTGCTCGAGCAGCTGCGTCAGGCTCATGCGCGGATCGACCTGCGCGCGCAGCACCTGCGTGTTGACGAAGAACCCGACGACGCTTTCGGTCTGGGCGCGATGCCGGTTCGCGATCGGCACGCCGACGCGGATGTCGTTCTGTCCGGTCCAGCGATGCAGCAGACCTTGCCAAGCCGCCAGCAGCAGCATGAATGGCGTCATGCCCAACGCTGAAGCGCGTCGATGCAGCGCCGACGTGAGCTCGCCACTCAGCGCCATCTGATGCAGCGCAGCGGTCAGCCGCGCGCCGGCCGAGCGCGGATGGTCTGTCGGCAGTTGCAGAGCCGGCGCGTCCACGCCGAGTTGCCCCGTCCAATAGGCAAGCTCGCGCGAGGCTGCTCCGGCTTCGAGCCAGCGTCGTTGCCACACTGCATAGTCGACATACTCGACGGAGAGCGGTGCAAGCGCAGGCTCGATGCCTTGTACCCGCGCCCTATACAGCACCGCGAACTCATCGACGATGATCTGCATCGACCAGCCGTCGGAAGCGATGTGATGCATGACCACGACGAGCAGGCGCTCGTTCTGCCCCAGCCGGATCAGGCCGACGCGCAGCAAGGGGCCCTGTTCAAGGTCGAACGGCCGCTCATTGAAGCTTCGTGCTGCGTCGAGTGCCTGCGCCTCGCGAACCGATGCGTCGACGGACTGGAGGTCGGTCACCTCGAGAGTGAACGTGGCCGCATCGAGCACCTGCGGCTCGACGTCGCCCGAGCCGCTCGTGCGATACACCGTGCGCAGTGCGGCATGCCGGCGCACGAGTTGCTCGAAGACCTCGGCCAGCGCTGACTCGTCGACTCGCCCCGTCAGGCGCAGTCCACCGCTCACGTGATACGCATTGCTTTGAGGATCAAGCTGCCAGAGGAACCACTGGCGTCCCTGCGCAAAGGACAGCGCGCCCGGGCCACGGCGCTCGTCGGCACCGGCCAGGGGGATCGACGACGCATCGGCGCTCGACTCGAAAGCGACCACCTGCGCCAACGCGGCAAGACGCTGATGCTCGAACATCTGACGCGGCTCGATCGCCAGCCCCTTCTTGCGAGCCAACGCGACCAGCCTGAGGCTCAGCAGCGAGTCGCCACCGAGCGCAAAGAAGTTGTCGAGGCGCCCGACGCGAGGCAGCTTCAGGACCTCGGCCCACAGCGCCGCCAGCGTTCGCTCGAGCGCACCGCGCGGCGCCTCGTACGCCGTAGCATCGTCGAACTCCGGCCGCGGCAGCGCCGCGCGATCCAGTTTGCCATTGGCGTTCTGCGGCAGCGCGGGCAGCACG
>NZ_JBIGHZ010000014.1:0-1752 GCF_043555845.1 Roseateles rivi
CGCCGCCAGCGTTCGCTCGAGCGCACCGCGCGGCGCCTCGTACGCCGTAGCATCGTCGAACTCCGGCCGCGGCAGCGCCGCGCGATCCAGTTTGCCATTGGCGTTCTGCGGCAGCGCGGGCAGCACGACCACGGCCGCCGGCACCATGTAGTCTGGCAACTGCTCGGCGAGCCTACGGCGAAGATCCGCGCCGTCGAGCTGCTGATCGGCGTGTGCCGACACGTAGCCGACCAACTGGGCTCCGCCCGCTCCGGCCAGCGCCACGACCACCGTCTCGCGCACACCCGGCTGCGCCAGCAGCTGCGCCTCGATCTCGCCGAGCTCGATGCGGAAGCCCCGCACCTTGACCTGGTGGTCGACCCGGCCGAGATACTCGAGCCGCCCCTGCGAGGTCCAGCGTGCGACGTCGCCGGTGCGGTACAACCGCGCGCCAGCTTCAGCTTCCAACGCGAACGGATCGGCAATGAAGCGCTCGGCGCTCAAGCCCGGCCGGCCGTGATAGCCCCGCGCCAGCAGCTCGCCGCCGATGTAGAGCTCGCCCGGCACGCCCTGCGGCACCGGATTCAGCTGCGCATCCAGCACATGCACGCGCCGCCCCGCCAGCGGCCGGCCGATCGGCATCTGCGCCGGCAAGGTCTCATCCCCCGTGATCCACGCCGCGCAGTCCTCCACGATCGCCGTCACCACGGTCTCGGTCGGGCCGTAGCTGTTGATCAGCTTCACATGGCCCAACCCGGCTTCGCGCCAGGTGCGCACGCCTTCGGGCGGCATCGCTTCGCCGGTGGCTTGTACCTGGCGCAGCACGCCGTAGTCGCGCGGTCCCTTCTGGGCGAAGTCCTGCGCCAGCAACTGCCAGTAGGCGGTGGGCAGATCGGCGATGCTGATGCGCTGCTCGATCAGCTGTCGATAGAAGGTCTCGCTGTCCCACAGGGTCGGGCCGCGCAGCACGACCGTGGCGCCGGCGACCAGCGGGGGGAACAGCTGCTCGACGAAGCCGTCGAAGTTGATCGTGGAGAACTGCAGCATGCGGTCGACCGGCGTGAGGCCGAAGTAGCCGATGGCCACCTGGCTGTGCTCGGCCAGGCTTGCATGCGTGATGCCGATGCCCTTGGGTCGGCCCGTCGAGCCCGAGGTGTAGATCACGTAGGCGAGATTCCCGCCGTGCACCGCGACCGCCGGATTCGACACCGGTTCGGCATCGAACGTCAGTTGGTCCAGCGCCAGCGTCTGCACGCCTTCGGCGGCGATGCCCAGGTGGCTCTGCGTGAGCAGCAGCTCGATCCCGGCGTCATCGAGCATGTAGGCCAGACGCTCGGCCGGGTACTCGGGGTCCAGCGGCACATAGGCGCCACCGGCCTTGAGCACGGCCAGTAAGGCCACGATCATCTCGATCGAGCGCTCCAGCGCCAGGCCCACACGGACCTCCAAGCCGACGCCCAGCGCGACCAGACGGTGCGCGAGCTGGTTAGCGCGCAGGTTCAGTTCGGCGTAGCTGAGCTGCTCGGCGTCGAGTCGCAGCGCGATGGCGTCCGGCGTCTCGAGCGACCGAGCTTCGATGAGGCGATGCACGGGCACATCGGCCGGATGCCGCTGCGCGTTGGTGCTCCACGCCGCCAGACGCGCCCGCTCCGCCTCGCCTGCGAGCTCAACCTCGCCCAGCGCCTGCTCTGGATGTTCGGCCAGCGCTTGCAGCATCGCCAGGTAGTGATCGCCCAGCCGCTCGATCGTCGTCGGTTCGAACAGCTCCGCCGC
>NZ_JBIGHZ010000015.1:0-985 GCF_043555845.1 Roseateles rivi
GTGAGCTACACGCTCGCGGACAACGTCGAGAACCTCACCCTCACCGGCATCGACAACCTCAACGCCACGGGCAATGCGCTGGACAACCAGCTCACCGGCAACGACGGCGACAACATCATCGACGGCGGCGCCGGGGCCGACACCATGACCGGCGGGCGCGGCAACGACACCTACTACGTTGACAACAGCGCAGACCGCGTGGTCGAGCTCTCTGGCCAGGGCAACGACCAGGTCTTTGCCAGCGCCAGCTTTGTGCTGTCGGACAACATCGAGAACATCACCCTCACGGGCAGCGCCAACGTCAACGCCACGGGCAATGCGCTGGACAACCGCCTCGAAGGCAACAGCGGCAACAACGTGCTCGACGGCGGCGTCGGGGCCGACACCATGATTGGCGGCGAAGGCGACGACACCTACGTCGTCGACAACCTCAGCGACGTCGTCACCGAGGCAGCCAACCAAGGCGCCGACACAGTCCGCAGCTCCCTGACCTACCTGCTGGGCAACAACCTTGAAAACCTGGTGCTGCTGGGTGCCAGCGACCTGGACGGCACGGGCAACGCACTGGCCAACCAGATCACCGGCAACGATGGCAACAACGTGCTCGATGGCGGTGCAAGCAATGACGCGCTGATGGGTGGCCTGGGGGACGACACACTGATCGGTGGCACCGGCGCCGACACGCTCGATGGCGGTGGCGGCAGTGACACCGCCAGCTACGCCAATGCCAGCGGCGGCGTGGTGGCCAACCTGAGCCAGTCCTCCTCCAACACGGGCGAAGCCCAGGGCGATGTCTACATCAACATCGCCAACCTCACCGGCTCCGCCTTTGACGACCTGCTGGTTGGCGACGCCGCGGCCAACCGCCTGCTCGCTGGCGCGGGCAACGACACGCTGCAAGGCGGCGCGGGCGCCGACACCCTGGACGGTGGCGCAGGCATAGACACCGCCAGCTACGCGGGCTCTGGCCTGGGCGTGAACGTCA
>NZ_JBIGHZ010000016.1:0-897 GCF_043555845.1 Roseateles rivi
GAATGGCGACCCGGACCGGCCGCTCATCACGGGGCGGGTGCACAACGCGCTGAACATGCCCTCGTGGGAGCTGCCCGAGCAGCACGCGCTGACGGGGCTGCGCAGCCGCGAGCTCACCCCCGGCGGGGGCAACGCGGCGGCGGGGCGCAGCAACCACCTGATCCTGGACGACACGGCCCAGAGCATTCAGGTGCAGCTCAAGAGCGACCACCAACACAGCCAGCTCAGCCTGGGGGACATCACGCGCATCGACAGCCACAGCGGGCGCCAAGACGCGCGCGGCCAAGGCTTTGAGCTGCGCACGGATGGGCACGGTGCCGTGCGCGCCAAAGACGGGTTGCTCATCACCACCGAGGCCCGCCCCGCGGCCAGCGCGCACCACACGGATCTCAAGGAAACGGCGGCGCGGCTGGGGCAGGCGCAGGGCCAGCACTTCAAGCTGGCGGAGCTGGCGCAGACGCACCGTGCGCAAGGTGGGCAAGACCAGCTTGAAACGGCCAAAGAGCTGCAAGCGCAGTGGCGGGAGGTCAAGGGCAACGACCGTGCGGCGCCGCGCGACGAGCTGCAAGCGCCGCACCTGGTGCTGGCCAGCCCGGCGGGCATTGCCAGCACCACGGAGGGCAGCACGCACCAGCACAGCCAGGGGCACCACGCGGTGACGGCCGAGAGGCACATCAGCCTGAGCAGCGAGCACAGCCTGCTGGCCAGCGCGAAGGCGGCGATCAAGCTGTTTGCGTACAAGGCGGGGGTGAAGCTGATCAGTGCCAAGGCGGACATTGATGTGCAGGCGCTGGAGCAGAACCTGAGGCTGCTGGCCAAGCTGGACATCACGCAACAGGCCAACCGGATACACATCACGGCCCAGCAGGAGGTGGTGATCAACGGGGCAGGGAGCTA
>NZ_JBIGHZ010000017.1:0-823 GCF_043555845.1 Roseateles rivi
GCCTGCTTCAGGCCTGCGTCGTCGAACTGCTCAGTCGCGCACGCCACGTAGGCCACGAGCCGCTGCTCCCGCGCCACCACCACCGCGTGCTGGATGCCCGGCTGCGCCAGCAGCTGGGCTTCGATCTCGCCGAGCTCGATGCGCAAGCCTCGCAGCTTGACCTGGTGGTCGATGCGCCCGAGGTACTCGAGCTGCCCGTCCGCACGCCAGCGCACCAGATCCCCCGTGCGGTACAGCCGCTCGCCGGCCGTGCCCAGCGGATCGGCCACGAAGCGATCGGCCGTCAGCCCCGGGCGATTGAGGTAGCCTCGCGCCAGTCCAATGCCCCCGAGGTACAGCTCCCCGGCCACGCCCTGCGCCACGCGCTGCAGCTGCGCGTCGAGCACCACCGCGCGCGTGTTCGCAATCGGCCGCCCGATCGCCACCTGGCTCTGCCCGTCATCGCGGCAGGTCCAGTGCGTGACGTCGATCGCCGCCTCGGTCGGGCCGTACAGGTTGTACAGCCGCGCCTGCGGCAGCCGCTCGAACACCTGCTGCTGCGCCGCCGCCGGCAGCGCTTCGCCGCTGCACACGATGCGGCTCAGGCTCGAGCAAGCCTCGATGCCCTCGTGGGCGAGGAAGGCCTGCAGCATCGACGGCACGAAGTGCAAGGTCGTCACGCCGTGGCGGCGGATCTGCGCCACCAATCGAGCCGGGTCCCGGTGCTCGCCTGGGCCGGCCACGGCCAGCCGCGCGCCGAACATCAGCGGCCAGAAGAACTCCCACACCGACACGTCGAAGCCGAACGGGGTCTTGTGCAGCACCGTGTCGGTCGGGCTCAGGT
>NZ_JBIGHZ010000018.1:0-689 GCF_043555845.1 Roseateles rivi
AGACCGGCCATGCCGACGGGGAGCTCTACCGCTGGCCGGGGGACTACACCGAGCCTGCCGAAGGCAAAGAGCTGGCGCGCGTGCGCATGGAGCGAGAAGGCAACCCGGGCAGCCGCGCCAGCGGCAGCGGCAATCTGCGCGGCATGGTGCCGGGCTGCACCTTCACGCTGCGCGAACACCCCAACGGCCCGACCAACACCGACTACCTGATTCTGGGCACGCACCTGAGCGTGAGCGAGGTGGGCCAAGCCAGCGGGCAGGGCAGCTACCACTGCCACTGCCAGTTCGAAGTGCAAGCGGCCAGCCAGCTCTACCGCAGCAGCCAGCGCCACGCGAAGCCACACACGCACGGGCCGCAAACGGCCATCGTCACGGGCCCGGCCGGGCGCGAGATCTACACGGACCAATACGGCCGCGTCAAAGTGAGCTTCCACTGGAACCGTTACTGCAGCAAGGACGAGAACGCCAGCTGCTGGATCCGCGTGGCCAGCCCGTGGGCGGGCAACCAGCTCGGGGGCACGCTGGTGCCGCGCATCGGGCAGGAGGTGATTGTTGACTTTGAGAATGGCGACCCGGACCGGCCGCTCATCACGGGGCGGGTGCACAACGCGCTGAACATGCCCTCGTGGGAGCTGCCCGAGCAGCACGCGCTGACGGGGCTGCGCAGCCGCGAGCTCACCCCCGGCGGG
>NZ_JBIGHZ010000019.1:0-564 GCF_043555845.1 Roseateles rivi
TGATCTCGGTGACGCAGGTGCTGATTCTGGTCAGCACGCTGGTGATTTTGGTGAGCCTGCTCTACCTGGTGAACTACACCCGGCTGGGCCGCGCGATGCGTGCGACGGCGGAGAACCCGCGCGTGGCGGCGCTGATGGGGGTCAAGCCCGATGCGGTGATTTCGGCGACGTTTGTGATTGGTGCGGCGCTGGCGGCGGTGGCCGGGCTGATGTGGGCGGCCAACTACGGCACGGTGCAGCACTCCATGGGCTTTATGCCGGGGCTCAAGGCCTTCACGGCGGCGGTGCTGGGGGGCATTGGCAACCTGGCTGGGGCCATGGTGGGGGGCGTGCTGCTGGGGCTGATCGAGGCCATCGGGGCGGGCTACCTGGGCGAGCTCACGGGCGGGGTGCTGGGCAGCCACTACGCGGACATCTTCGCGTTTCTGGCGCTGATTCTGGTGCTGACGCTGCGGCCCTCGGGGCTGCTGGGTGAGCGCGTGGCCGACCGTGCTTGAAGGAGTCAAGAGCATGCAAAAGAACAAGCTGATCGTGTTTGGCCTGGCCGCGCTGGCGCTGCTGGTG
>NZ_JBIGHZ010000001.1:0-913324 GCF_043555845.1 Roseateles rivi
TCACCCACCGCTACCCCAAGCGGGAGTTCCAGGTGCAGTACGGCGAGACGGACCTGGTCTTCATCGAGCGGCTCATGCAGGAGTGGGGCCTCTACTACTACTTCGAACACCAGGGCGGGGCGCACCGCCTGGTGGTGGTGGACGACCCCAGCGCGCATGCCAAGAACCCCAGCGAGGCCTACCAGGACGTGGCCTACCACGCGGGGCAGCCCAAGATTGACGAAGAGCACTGCAGCGAGTTCACGCGGCACGAAGGGCTGCAAAGCGGGGCGTGGGTGACCAGCGACTTTGACTTCACCAAGCCGCGCGCGAATCTGCAGCAAAGCGTGGCCATGCCGCGCAAGACCGGCCATGCCGACGGGGAGCTCTACCGCTGGCCGGGGGACTACACCGAGCCTGCCGAAGGCAAAGAGCTGGCGCGCGTGCGCATGGAGCGAGAAGGCAACCCGGGCAGCCGCGCCAGCGGCAGTGGCAATCTGCGGGGCATGGTGCCGGGCTGCACCTTCACGCTGCGCGAACACCCCAACGGCCCGACCAACACCGACTACCTGATTCTGGGCACACACCTGAGCGTGAGCGAGGTGGGCCAAGCCAGCGGGCAGGGCAGCTACCACTGCCACTGCCAGTTCGAAGTGCAAGCGGCCAGCCAGCTCTACCGCAGCAGCCAGCGCCACGCCAAGCCACACACGCACGGGCCGCAAACGGCCATCGTCACGGGCCCGGCCGGGCGCGAGATCTACACGGACCAATACGGCCGCGTCAAAGTGAGCTTCCACTGGAACCGCTACTGCAGCAAGGACGAGAACGCCAGCTGCTGGATCCGCGTGGCCAGCCCGTGGGCGGGCACCAACTTCGGCGGCATCGCCATCCCGCGCATCGGGCAAGAGGTGATCGTCGACTTTGAAAACGGCGACCCCGACCGCCCCATCATCATCGGGCGCGTCTACAACGGGCTGAACATGCCGCCCTGGGAGCTGCCCGCCAATATGACGCAGACGGGCATCCTCACGCGCTCCAGCGAAGGCGGCGGCCCGGCCAACGCCAATGCGCTGCGCTTTGAAGACAAGAAGGGCCAGGAAGAGGTGTGGCTGCATGCGGAGAAGGACCTGCGCACGGAGGTGGAGAACAACGAGAGCCACAGCGTGGGGGTCAACCGCAGCAAGAGCGTGGGCAGCAACGAGACCACCTCCATTGGCGCGCACCGCCGCGAGACCGTGGGTGGCACCCACACCGAAACCATCAAGAAGCAGCGCACGCTGACCGTCACGGAGGCGGGTTCTAGCGAGACCATCCAGAAGGACATTGCCGTGACTTCGGTGGACGGCAACATCGCCATCACCTCCGCGGCGCACTCCATCTTCCTCACGGCCACCACGTCCATCGTGCTGCAAGTCGGCGCCAGCAGCATCACCTTGACCGACGGCAACATCGTCATCAACGGGCCCAAGCAAGTCGACATCAACCCCTGAGTCCTCGCCATGTACCTCATCCAAGAAGCCTCATTGAACCTGCCCGAACCCCTGCAGGACCGCAGCGTGAATGTGCTCAGCTACGTTGAGCCCGGCACGCAAGCGCCTTTTCAAATCGTGCTCAACCGCGACGTGCTGATCGGCGAAGAAACCATTGCGCAGTGTTTCGAGCGCCAGCTCTCGCTGCTGGGGCGCCAGACCAAGCAGTTCAAGATCCTGCGCAAAGACGTGCAGCAACGCGAAGGCGGGCTGCAGCCACTGCACACCGTGGAGAGCAGCTTTGTTCAAGCGGCCCGCACCCACTACCAGCTGCAATGCATGCTGCTTACGGCCAGCGCGCCCAAGCTGCTGGTGTTGACGCTCAGCAGCGGTGTGGCCCTCAACGACGGCCACCGGCGTTTCTGGAACGAACTGCTGGCGACGCTGGACCCCGCACAACCGGCGTCCTGAGGGCTCGGCCCCCGACGAACATAAGGATTCACCATGGGATTGCCGGCCGCCGCCACGCTCGATGACGAAATTCGCCACACACCCATCATGGGGCAAATTCTGAAAGTGGCCACTACCTTGGGGGCTGGCCTGTTGACGGGCTTGGCCATTGGAGCCGCGGCGGTGTTCATTGTGGGCACGGGGGGGCTGGGCGCGGTGGTGTTGGGCGCCGTGGTGGGTGCGGCCATCGGCATGGCGGCCGATGCGGCCTCGCAGGCCATCACAGGCAAGAGCCTGGAAGATGCTATCGCCGCGCCCATCATGGCGGCCATCGACAAATTCTTTCCCGGCGAGGTCAAAGGCACGGTGAGCACCGGCTCGCACAACGTGCGCATCAACAGCAAGAAGGCCGCACGGGCGGCGGGCAAGGTCAGTGGTGCCACGCCGCCCCCACCCGCCCCCAAAACCTGGTGGGATGCCGCGGTGGATGCCGTGCTGTCCATCTTTGACAGCAGCACACCGCCCGATCCCGGTTTTGCGCCGGTGGACATGGACAAAGTGCTGTGCCAGAAGCACCCGCCCTCGCCCGATCAATTCATCGCCCAGGGTTCAGCGGGTGTGTTCATCAACGGCCAACCCGCGGCCCGAGCGGGCGACAAGACCACCTGCGACGCGGTGCTCAGTGTGTTGCCCGACCGGCGCGGCAATGTGGGCATTGGGGGCGGGCAGGTCACGGTGCGGGCCATCAATTCGGAGATGCCGGCCTGGCTGGGGGCTATCGCCAAATGGGGAGGTTTTGCCCTCGCGGTCTGTCAGGCGATACGCGGCAAGGGCCCCTTGCTGAAAAAAGTCATTTGCCTGGGCACCAATATGGCCATTGGCATGGCTGCCGACATGGGCGTACGCGCCGCAGTAGGAGTGGCGGGTCAAGCCCTGGGCGGTGCCAAAGGTCACCCGGTGCACCTGCCCACGGGCAGCAAATTTTTGAACGGTGAGCACGACCAAGACTTCAGCGTGCCCGCGCGACTGCCCCTCGCGCTGGTGCGACGCTACAACGCGGCCCAGGCCGAGCGTGGGCTCTTTGGCCCCGGCTGGACCACGCTGTGGGACACCCAGCTGCACCTGCACCGCCCCGATGTGCTGGGCCTGGGGGACGAGCAGGCTGTGCACGCTTTGTTGGACGAACAAGGCCGCTGGCTGCCACTGCCCGCCCTGGCGCCCGGGCAGCGCCACCACTTGCTGCAAGAAGGCCTGAGCTTTGCCTGCCTGGACAGCGGCCACTACCTGCTGATGAGTGACGACGGCCTGGTGCTCAACTTCGGCCCGGCCCACAGCGATGCGCCCCACACCCTGCACCTGCAAAGCCTGGAAGACCCGCACGGCAACCGCCACCATCTGCGCCGTGACGAGCAAGGGCGCCTCACCCATGTGGCCAGCAGCTGCGGCCAGGAATTGGTCTTGCACTACGCCGCGGGCCAGAGCGGCCCCGAGCGCATCAGCCTGCGTGCCGCGCAAGCGCCCGGCGAGCTGCTGCTGCTGGCCAGCTACCGCTACAACGCCGAGGGGCAGCTCAGTGGCGTCAGCAACGCGCTGGGCCAGGAGACCCGACGCTTTGCCTACAACTCGCAAGGCCTGATGTGCCAACAAACCCTGCCCACAGGGCTGCAGGTGGACTACCAATGGCAGCACTTTGCCCAAGCCGCCGAGCCGCAGTCCGTGCTTGCCGCAGGAGGCGGGCACTGGCGTGTGGTGGGCTGGCGCACCAGCCTGGGCGAGCAGGTGGAGCTTCAGTACGAGCTGGCCCAACGCCGGGCCTGGGCCCGCACCCAAGCGCCCGAACTGGCCCCGCGCACCGAAGCGTGGCAGTGGGACGAGGACCTGCGCATCACCCGCTACACCGACCCCCTGGGCCAAGACACCCAGCTCACCTGGCACCCCGAGCAGCGCCAGCTGCTGGCGCTGGTGGCCCCCGGCGGCGTGAGCTGCAAGTTTGATTACGACGAGCGCGGCAACCTCAGCGCCGTGCAAGACCCGCTGGGCCGCGTGACCCAAACCCAGTGGCATGAGCAGCTCGCTCTGCCGCTGGTGCAAAGCTATGCCGACGGCAGCCAAGAGCGCTGGACCTACGACGAAGTGGGCGGTCTGCTCGGCCATGTCTTCCAGCCCGCGCCCAGCGAGCCCCCGTTGCCGCCCCTGACCCAGAGCTGGGTGCTGGACGATCATGGGCAGGCCGTGGCGCACACCGACGGGCGCGGCGGCACCCAGCACTACGCCTACACCCGCCACGGCTTGCTGCGTTTCGCGCGCGACTGCTCAGGCCAAGCCAGCCACTGGCACTGGGGCCCGCGCGGCGAACTGCTGAGCCACACCGACGCCCTGGGCCACACCACCCAATGGCAATGCGACGCCCTGGGTCAGCCCCTGGCCCAGCGCCAAGCCAACGGCGAAGTGCTGCGCTGGCAATGGGGCCCGGCGGGCCAGTTGAGCGCGCAGCAAGATGCGGCCGGCCACATCAGCCGCACGCGCTACAACCCGCTGGGGCAGGCCTTGGCCCAGACCGACCCGCTGGGCCAGACCACGCGGCTGCACTACAACGCCCTGGGCGAGCTGCAAAGCCTCACCGACGCGCTGGGCCAGCGCACGCGCTTTGAGCACGACGCCGCCGGGCGCCTGGTGGCCCAGCAGGGCAGCGACGGCCTGCGCACCGAATACCAGCTCGACGCCCAAGGCTGGCCCGTGCAAGTGCGCGAAGCCGTGGGCACCGAGCAGGCCCAGCACATCGACCTCTACCGCGACCTGCTGGGGCGGCTGCGCGCCAAACACACGCCGCTGAGCCACACCCACTACCACTACGACGCGGCCGACCGGCTGCACCAGGTCCAGCGCTGGGCCGCGCCTGTAGCAGCAGCGGCGCGGCTGACACCCGAGCAAGCCCTGGTGCCACCGCCCACCCCGCAGTGGGACGAACACCGCTTTGTGTACGACGCCTGGGGCCATCTGGCCGAGGAACACGCCTGCCACTGGCCGCAACTGCCCGCTGGCGCGCCGCCCAGCGAGGCCGCACCGCGGCGCAGCTGCATCCAGCACCAGCACGACGCCCTGGGCAACCGCACCGCCACCACGCTGCCCCAGGGTCAAACCCTCAACTACCTGCACTACGGCAGCGGGCACCTGCACCAGATCAACCTGGACGGGCGCGTCATCAGCGACATCGAGCGCGACGCACTGCACCGCGAAGTGCGGCGCAGCCAAGGCAGCTTGCGCACCCACTGGCAGCGCGACGCGCTGGGCCGCCCGCTGCAGCAGTGGTGCAGCCAAGGCGCCATGGCCTGGCTGCCCCGGCTGCTGCAACCCGGGCAAAACGCCCAGCCCGGTGAGCTCGGGGCCCAGCCCTGGGGCGCGCTGCTGCGGCCCGCACAGCTCAGCGGCGCCCACATTGCCTTGCCCTCCAAGGCCTGGCATTGGGATGCCAGCGGCGAGCTGGCACAGCGCATCGACCCCATCCAGGGCGAGCAGCACTACGGCTACGACGCCGCCGGGCGCCTGGTGCGCAGCCGCAACGCCAGCGCCCCCGCTCCCAGCAGTGGGCTGGACCTGAGGGAGCTGACCGCCCAACACCACCCCCACCTCGCCCCGCTGAGTGCGCAGGACTGGCGCGAAGACTTCGACTGGGACGCCGCCTCCAACCCGCGCTCGGGCTCCCAAGGTTCCGAAGGCCACGTGCGGCACAACCGGCTGCTGGTGTGGCAAGACCAACGCTACGCCTACGACACCCTGGGGCGGCTCATCCACAAACAAGCCGGGCGCCACACCGAGCAGCACCTGCAGTGGAACGCCGAGCACCAGCTTGAATCGGTGCACACCAAGCGCAACGGCAAGCCGCAGAGCGTCAGCTTCGAGTACGACGCCCTGGGCCGGCGCATCAGCAAGACCAACAGCTTTGGCAGCGTGTTCTTTGTGTGGGAAGGCCTGCGCCTGCTGCAAGAGCAGCAAGGCCCCCGCATCACCACCCTGGTCTACGAGCCCGGCAGCTACGCCCCGCTGGCGCGCATCGACAGCACGCCGCCGCCCCTGGGCGAAGCGGCCGACCCACCCAAAGCCCGCCTCTACTGGTTCCACACCAACCCCAGCGGCGCGCCCGAGGAGCTCAGCGACGAAGACGGCCGCATCCACTGGCGCGCGCGCTACAAGAGCTGGGGCAACCTGGCGCTGCAAGACACCCCCGAGGCCGACGCCGACCGCTTTGCGCAGCCCCCGCTGCAAGCGCAAAACCTGCGCCTGCAAGGCCAATACGCCGACGCTGAAACCGGCCTGTACTACAACACCTTCCGCTACTACGATCCCGACTGCGGCCGGTTTATCTCCCAGGACCCGATTGGATTGGCGGGCGGGATGAATTTGTATCAGTTTGCGCCCAATGCGATTTCTTGGATTGATCCGTGGGGGTGGAGTTGTGGCAATGCATTGGGCGGCAGACGAGGGCACAATAGGGCCGTAAAGGGGGTAGGCAAGTACGAGGTTGGGGCCTACGACGCGTTGAAGAGTCGATCGGTTCCGGGTGATGGCCTCGATATTCACCATGCGATGCAGAAGAACCCGGCCGGACAAGCTGTTGGTGGCTACAACCCGGCAACTGGGCCTTCGATAGCTGTCCCACGAGGCGAGCATTCGAGGATTCCAACGATCAAGGGTGAGTACACCGGCACTGCGAGGGATCTGCTCGCCAAAGACATTCGCGATCTTCGCAACAACACCAACGCACCGAACAGCTCATTGCATGAGTTGATCGACCTGAACAAGCAGACGTACCCCGGGGCGTTTGGGAAGTAGAGAGAACCAACGTGAACAGTGAAGACTTTGTTGAGGCCCTCAGACGTCATGTTGGGGATGCTGCAGTCGAAGACATGATTGCTAACCTGAAGCAACCGCCTAGCAGACGTGTACCACCAGCGGAACGGGCTCGATCAGACTGGTACAACGCCCTGTCACCAGAGGACGCCAAGCACGTCAATAGCGTCATTGCCACTGCTGTGCATGAAGCGATGTTCGGCGTTCTTGCTGTGCTCGATGGAGCGCGAACGATTGATGACGAGGGTGGACGATTCGAGTTGGCGTATCTCGCCGATCAGCGGGTCATATTGAATGATCCGCAGGCGATTGGTCTACACGATTTGCTGAACGCTTCAAGCTGAAAGCCGCTCGACGGCCACGACCACGGCCGCGGTGACGATCTCGATGCCCTTAAAGCCCTTCAGGTCGAGCAAGTGGGCATCACTCGAGACGATCAGGTCGGCCCGCGCTGCCAGCGCGGCGGCCAGCACCTAGTCATTGGCCGGATCGCGCGTGATGGTGGCCGGCGCCGCGTAGCCGTCGAAAACATCGGCCACCGTCAGCCCGCGATTGGCCAGCTGCCGGGCAAACTCTCCCGGGAGAGCACCCCTTGCAGCTCGACCTCTACCGCGACCTGCTGGGGCGGCTGCGCGCCAAACACACGCCGCTGAGCCACACCCACTACCACTACGACGCGGCCGACCGGCTGCACCAGGTCCAGCGCTGGGCCGCGCCTGCAGCGGCAGCGGCGCGGCTGACACCCGAGCAAGCCCTGGTGCCACCGCCCACCCCGCAGTGGGACGAACACCGCTTTGTGTACGACGCCTGGGGCCATCTGGCCGAGGAACACGCCTGCCACTGGCCGCAACTGCCCGCTGGCGCGCCGCCCAGCGAGGCCGCACCGCGGCGCAGCTGCATCCAGCACCAGCACGACGCCCTGGGCAACCGCACCGCCACCACGCTGCCCCAGGGTCAAACCCTCAACTACCTGCACTACGGCAGCGGGCACCTGCACCAGATCAACCTGGACGGGCGCGTCATCAGCGACATCGAGCGCGACGCACTGCACCGCGAAGTGCGGCGCAGCCAAGGCAGCTTGCGCACCCACTGGCAGCGCGACGCGCTGGGCCGCCACGCGGTCCCGTAGCTCCCCCGCTGCCCCTACCTCGTATACGACTGCGCCTGCACCGAGCTGATTTTCAGCCCGGTGAGGGTTCTGGAGAGCACCATCGTCTCTTCCGAGGTGCTGCGTATATTGGGGAGTTGGGCCCTCGACATGAGGCTTTGGGCGGTATAGCTCACTTCGGCCTTCAGCCAGGGAAAGCGTGAGCGGGTGATGACGAAGTCGTCGTATTCGGTGTGAAGCTGGGCTTGAAGCAGGATGTAGGCGGCAGATGCTTGTTTGAGGTAGCCGCAGATCTCGTCTTTGCCGCCCTCAACTTCCCAGGTGCCTTGGAGCATTTCGGCGTGGACCACCACTTCGGCGTCTGTCGTGAAGTTGTCACAGGCGGCAGGGTCTCCGCTCATGGCTTTGGCTGCGTGGTTGGCCACCCAGGATTTGAGGTGGCGTTCTGAAAACACGTACTCCGCGTGGGCGAAATAGGCCAAAAACGCAGTTGCAAAGAGGAAGATCTTTGTTTTCATGGGGTGGTGCCTCGAGGGCTGAGTCCGCTTCAAACCCCGGAGTGGGAAAAATTTGCGCAGCAAAGCGCCGCTGGGGTCATGTCATGCATTGTTGACATTCGGGGGCTTGGGCGGCAAACCCCCTTAACGGGGGCGTGGGCACCCCATTACGGCGTAGCTGTCAATGCCATGGGCCCCGCCACCTCAACACCCGCAAGCCATTGGCCACCACCAGCAGGCTGGCGCCGACGTCGGCGACCACGGCCATCCACATATGGGCTTGGCCGAGGAGGGCGGCGGCCATGAAGGCGGCTTTGATGCCCAGCGCCAGGCTGATGTTTTGCCACAGCAGGGTGTGGGTGCGGCGTGAGAGGGCGATGGCTTCGGGCAGGCGGCGCAGGTCGTCGGTCATGATGACCACGTCGGCGGCTTCCATGGCGGTGTCGGTGCCTGCGCCGCCCATGGCAAAGCCCAGGTCGGCACCGGCCAGGGCGGGGGCGTCGTTGATGCCGTCGCCCACCATGCCGATGGGGCCCAGTTGCTGGCGCAGCTGTTGCAGGGCTTGGAGCTTGTCTTGCGGCAGCAGTTCGGCGCGCAGCGTGGCCACGCCCGCAGCTTGGGCGATGGCCTGGGCGGTGCGGGTGTTGTCGCCGGTGAGCATGACGGTGTGCACACCCAGGCGCTGCAGGGCTTGCAGGGCCTCGCGGGCGTGGGGGCGCAGGGTGTCGGCCACGGCGTAGCAGGCCAGCAGGCCTTGGGCGTCGGCCAGCAGGCTGACGCTGCGCCCAGCCGCCTCATGGGCGTGCAGCTGGGCTTGCTGTGCGGGGCTGAGGGCGTGGGTGGCGCTGATCCAGCGCACCTGGCCCAGCTGCAGGGTTTGCAGGCCGCTGGCGCTGCGCTGCTGGGCGGTGAGGCCGCAGCCGGGCAGGGCTTGCAGCTGTTCCAGTTCGGGCAGCGGTGCCGGTGTGGGGCTGCCCAGACCCTGGGCGATGGCTTGGGAGACCGGGTGGTCGGAGCGCTGCGCCAGGGCATGGGCCAGGGCGTGGACTTGGGCGGCTGAGGCGCCTTCGCGCCAGAGCTCCGCCGCCACGAGTTCGGGGCGGCCTTGGGTGAGGGTGCCGGTTTTGTCCAGCGCCATCGCGCGCAGCCGCCGCGCTTGTTCCAGGTGCAGGCCGCCTTTGAAGAGCAGGCCCCGGCGCGCGGCTGCGGTCAGCCCGCTGACGATGGTCACGGGCGTGGCAATCACCAGCGCACAGGGGCAGGCAATGACCAGCAGCACCAGGGCCTGGTAGGCCGCCTCCAGCCAGCCCCAGCCCAGCAGCAGCGGGGCGCCCACAGCCACGCCCAGGGCCAACACAAACACGGCCGGGGTGTAGACGGCGGCAAAGCGGTCGACAAAGCGCTGCGTGGGCGCGCGGCTGGCCTGGGCCTGCTCGACGGCTTCGATGATGCGCGCCAGCAGGCTGTCTTGCGCCAGGGCGGTGGCGCGCAGCTCCAGCTCGCCTTGCTGGTTGATGCTGCCGGCGTAGACGGCGTCGCCCGGGCCTTTGTCCACGGGCAGGCTCTCGCCGGTGATGGGCGATTGGTCCAGCGCGCTGTGGCCGCGCAGCACCTGGCCGTCGAGCGCGGCGCGCTCGCCCGGGCGCAGGCGCACGGTCTGCCCAAGGGCAATCTCGCCCACGGGCTGGCGCAGCCAGCGGCCGTCGGCCTGCAGCACCTCGGCATCGGGCGGGCTCAGCGCCAGCAGGGTGCGGATGGCGTTGCGCGCGCGCTCCACCGAGCGGCCTTCGATGAGCTCGGCCAGGGCGTAGAGGGACATCACCATGGCAGCCTCGGGCCAGCTGCCAATGGCGATGGCGCCGGTGACGGCCACGGCCATGAGCGCGTTGATGTTGAGCCGCCCTTGGCGCAGTGCCTGCCAGCCCTTGCGGTAGGTGCCCAGGCCCGACAGCGCCACGGCGCCCACCGCCACGGCCAGGCCCAGGTAGCGCCACAGCGCGGCCTCCCCGCCGAAGTCGTGCAGGCCCTCGGCCGTCAGGGCCAAGGCCAGCGCCAGCAGCAGGCGCGGCAGCGGGTTTACCTCTGCCGGTGCGGCGCTGGGGGCTTGCGCGTGGTGGTGCCCGTGGTGCTCGTCGCCGTGGTGGTCATGCGCGTGGGCGTGGCCATGCGCAGCCGTGCCGCAGCCGCTGGCGGGGTTCTCGCAGCAGCCGGTCTCGGGCGCGCGGCGGGCCTCTTCAGGGGCTTGCAGCAGCTGCGGCGTGTAGCCCAGGCCGCGTATGGCGCTCAGCATTGGCGGCGCCAGCTCGGCGGCCTGGCTGCCGGGCTGCAGCTGGGCGCTGAGCACGCGTCGGCGCAGGTCAAAGCGCAGTCCCACCACGCCGGGCAGGGCGTCCAGGGCGCGGCGCACCTCGGCCTCCTCGGCGGCGCAGTCCATTTCACGGATGTGGATGTGCAAGGCGGTGGGGGCGGTGTGAGTGCTCATGGGGACATTGGAATCTTGCGCGGGCAGATTTTTCGGCGCAGCCTTGTCGCGGGAGTGGGTATTCAAACCACCGGCCGCCCGTGGGTTTGCCATGCAGCCCAGTCTAGAGGCAGGCCGCACAATCGCGCCGCCACACTGAATTGGAGAGCCCCATGAATTACCTGCACACCATGGTGCGCGTGACAGATTTGCAAGCCTCGCTGGCCTTTTACTGCGAGGCCCTGGGCCTGCGCGAGGTGCGCCGCAGCGAGCACGAGGCTGGGCGTTTCACCCTGGTCTATCTGGCCGCACCCAGCGACGCGCCCGGCCCCCTGCAGCCCCAGCTGGAGCTGACCTACAACTGGCCCGATGCGCAAGGCCAGGTGGAGCAGTACGGCGGTGGGCGCAACTTCGGCCACCTGGCCTATGCCGTGCCCGACATCTACGCCGCCTGCGAGCGCCTGCAGCGCCACGGCGTGACCCTCTTGCGCCCGCCGCGTGATGGGCGCATGGCCTTTGTGCGCTCGCCCGACCAGATCTCCATCGAGCTGCTGCAGCAAGGCGGGGCCTTGGCACCGGCCGAGCCCTGGGTCTCCATGCCCAATGTGGGCGCCTGGTGATCAGGGATATCCCGTACGTACTGACTTGCCGCTGACAGAGCCGGGGCAACGAGAATCGCGCCCTCTGCGCCGCACAAACGGCTGCCTGACTGATTGCCCCGTTCCACTACCCGGAGCCTTGACTTGAGCACCCAAACCGCCCCCACGCCTGGGCACAAAATCCTGGGCCACCCCGACAGCCTCTTCGTCCTGTTCTTCACAGAGATGTGGGAGCGCTTCTCCTACTACGGCATGCGCGCCTTGCTGGTGCTGTTCCTGATCTCCGAAACCGCCAAGGGCGGCTGGGGCTGGAGCCGCGCCGAGGCCACCCAGCTCTACGGCTGGTACACCATGCTGGTGTACCTGACGCCGATTCTGGGCGGCTATATCGCCGACCGCTTCATGGGTACGCGCCGGGCGGTTTTGCTGGGCGCCATCATCATCGCGGCGGGTCATGCCTCGCTGTTCTTCGAGACCGTGCCGCTGTTCTACACCGGCCTGTCGCTCATCATCCTGGGCACGGGGCTGTTCAAGCCCAATATCTCGGCCATCGTGGGCCAGCTCTACGACAAGAACGACGCGGCCGGCCGTGACGGCGGCTACACGCTGTTCTACATGGGCATCAACGCCGGCGCCTTCTTCGGCATCTCGCTGTGCGGCTATATCGGCGAGAAGATCTCCTGGCACTATGGCTTTGGCCTGGCCGGTGTGTTCATGATTCTGGGCGCGCTGCAGTTCTACCTGGCGCAGGGCATCTTCGGCAAGATTGGCGATCCGCCTTCGGACGAGAGCCGTGCCGCAGCCCTGCAGGCCCAGCAAGACGAGGGCCCGGCCCATGTGGTGCGTGACCGCCTCATCGCCATCGGCGTGTTCTCCTTCTTCACCATCTTCTTCTGGTTCGCGTTCGAGCAGGCCGGCGGGTCCATGACCATCTTTGCCGCCGACTACACCGACCGCACCCTCACCGGCAGCGCTGGCACCATCTTCAACCTCGTCAACACCGTGCTGACGCTGGGCCCGGCCGTGGTGCTGACCTGGTTGCTGGCCAAGCTCTTTGGCGGCACGGGTGGCAAGTACCTCACCTCCAACCTGCTGCTGGTTGGCGCGCTGGGCCTGATCTGGGCGCTGTCGCTGTGGATGCTGGGCCGCGAGTTCGGGGCTGAGAGCACCGTCGTGCCCGCCACCTGGTTTGGGGTGCTGAACTCCTTCTTCATCGTCATCCTGGCCCCGGCCTTTTCCAAGATGTGGGAGCGCCACTGGAACCCTTCAGGCCCGGTGAAGTTCGGCGTGGGTCTGGTGCTGCTGGGCCTGGGCTTTTTGTCGCTGGCCATCGGCGCTTCGAGCATCCCGCCCGGCGCCAAGACGGCGCAGATCAGCATGATGTTCATCATCCTGGCCTACTTGCTGCACACCATGGGTGAGCTCTGCCTCTCGCCCGTGGGCCTGTCCTATGTGTCCAAGCTCGCTCCGGCGCGCTTGCTGGGCCTGATGTTTGGCGTGTGGTTCGTCAACAGCGCCGTGGCCAACTGGGTGGCGGGCAAGACGGGCAGCTATATCGACGTGATCTCGACGACCTACTCGATGTCCACCTTCTTCCTGATCTTCACCCTCGTGCCCGCAGGCGCAGGCGTGGTGCTGATGCTGCTGGCACCGTGGATGAAGAGGAAGATGCACGGCATCCACTGAGCTGCGCTGCTGCGCGCAAACACCAAGGCTCCGCATGCGGAGCCTTTTTTCATGCGGCGCGCGCGCCGCGCTCAACGCCAAGGGGTGAGGCGCTGCGCGTTGTTGACGGTTTCCCAGTCAGACCACTTCAGCTCAAGCACCTCCAACCCAGGCACGGTGGGAGGATGCGCCTGTTGGGCTTGAGTGGGCTCGGGCGCCGCTGCAGGGGCGGGGGCGGGCGGGGACGGTGCTAGCCCGAGGCGGCGGATGAAACGAAGAACGGGCATGGCAAAGCTCCGAAGGCATGCCCGGCTATCGGACGGTCTGTGCCCGTGCTGCAGAGGGCCGAGGGGGCCAGCGTCCTGCAGTCGGAGGAGGGCGGCGCGGCCGCTGTGACTTTCTGCCGCCTTCAGGCGCGGCTGCGGCTGGCCCGTGCCGGTTTGGCGCAGTCCTGGCAGCGGCCGTAGAGCGTGAGGTCGTGCGCTTCCACCGTGAAACCCGCCGGTGCCAGGCGGGAGAGATCGCCCGGGCAGGCGTGCACATCGAACACGCGCTGGCAGTGCAGGCACTGGAAGTGATGGTGGTGGTGTTGGCCCACCAGCTCAAAACGCGGGTTCTCGCCGGGCAGGTTCACGGCCTGCAGTTCGCCCTCTTCCACCAGGGCTTTGAGGTTGCGGTAGACGGTGGCGATGCCCAGGCCTGGCACGCTCAGCTGTGCGGCCTCCAGGACTTCTTGCGGCAGTAATGGGCGTTGTGCTTGCGCGATGGCCTCTTGAATGGCGCTGCGCTGGCGGGTATTGCGTTGCATGGCGTAAGCGTAGCGGAAGTGACCACCTCCCAACACCTTGTCTGCCCCAGAAGTGGTGTTCCTTGTTGATAATGAAATTCCAATATGATGACGACTCTCAGGGAGAGAAGTCATGATGCAGAACACCAAGACACACACCAAGCGCTGGCGCGCAGGCCTGCTGGCGGGCAGTGCAGCGCTGAGTTTGCTGGCCGCTTGCGGCGGCGGGGCTGAGCCAGAGTCGGCCCACGAGCACGAGGCCACCAGCATTCAAACCGGCGGCCGCCTGGCCTTGGCCGAAGCAGGCGCACCAGCGCTGCACGTCTTTGACCGCGACAGCAACAGCGTGCAAGCCAGCCATGCGCTCTTGGGCGTGGCTTCGGCGGTTCATGCCAGCCCCGGTGGGCGCTATGCCGTGGTGTTCCAGCGCACACAAGACCGCGTGCAGTTTGTCGACGGTGGCATTTGGCAAGAAAACCATGGCGACCACATGCACGACTACAAGCAGGGCTCCAAAGCCGTGAGCTTTGTGCTCAGCGGCCCCAGGCCCTCGCATTACGACGTGGAAGCCGGCAAGCAAGCGGCTGTGTTTTTGGATGGCAACGCGGCGGCCAGCCCTGTGCAAAACGCAGGCGTGCGTGTCATCAGCGACGCCTCCATCGCGGCAGGCCAAACCCTGGCGGCGCTGGACTTGAGCGCCCCTCTGCACGGCATGGCCGAGCCCGTGGGCAACAAGCTGCTGGTCGCCACCCGCGCGGCTGACGCTGTGGACGCCCTGCCCACCCACCTGACGCACTACCAACGCAACGGCACGGCCTACACCCCCGTGGCCCAAGTGCCCGCACGCTGCAACACCATGCATGGCAGCTACAGCTCTGGCAGCAGCACGGTCACGGGTTGCGAGGAGGGCATGCTGCTGGTGCGGCATGTGTCGGCCACGGCCGTGGACGCGGGGCGCCTGATCCGCACCCCGCAATGGGTGGGCACCATCGCCGGGCACCCGCTGCTGCCCGACCAGTTCATCGGCTTTGGCACCGAAGGGGAGGCGCCTGGCGCCACGACCACGCGCTTCTTCGCCCTGGATGGGGTCAGTGGCGAGGTCAGCCCCTTGGTGCCCGAGGGTTGGAGCACCGGCAACCTGCGCCGCGCGCACGGCTTTGATCGCAGCGGCCAGCGCTTCTTCATCCTGGACGGGCAAGGCACGCTGACGGTGCTGCAGCGCCAGGGCAGCGGCTGGGCCACGCTCAAGCGCTGGAGCGGCGTCATCCCGGCCATGCCATCGTCCGCGCCTTGGCCCGCGCTGGCGGCCAACGGGGCTGCCGATGAGCTCTACCTCAGCGACCCCGTGGCCAAGCAACTGCTGGTGCTTAACAGCAAGACCGGTGAAGTGGTGACCCGACACCCCCTCACGTTCGTGCCCTCGGCCATGGCCTGGCTGGGCATCAAGCGCTGAGGTAAAACCATGCATTCTTTGAGACACAACATGATTGCCAAACACACCCTGGCCGCCTTGGCCACCCTCACCCTGTGCGGCACCGCGGCGGCCCAAGCCAATGACAGCTGGCGCCTGGGCGCTGTGCTGGATGCGGCCTACACCACCCGCGCGCTGGAGCTGGGCGGGCGCGACAAAGGCCTGCAGCTGGGCCACAGCGACCTCACCGCCAGCGGCCCACTCGGGCGCTGGGCACGCGCGCAGTTCACCCTGGTGCTGGCCACGCATGAAGGCAAGCTCGAACGCGAGCTTGAAGAAGCCTGGGTCGACAGCACCGCGCTGCCCGCAGGCCTGCAGCTGCGTGCGGGGCGCTTTGCGTCGCAGATTGGCTACCTCAACCAACAGCACCCGCATGCCGACGATTTCGTCGAGCGCCCGCTGCTGTACCGCGGCCTTTTTGGCGGGCACTGGAGTGACGACGGCCTGCGCCTGAACTGGACCGCGCCCACGCCTTTCTATCTGATGCTTGGCGTTGAAGCCCTGCGTGGCAAACGCCTGGTGGAGGAAACGGCAGCGGCCGCCCCGCGCGTGGGGGCCAGCACCTGGGTGATCAAAGCCGGTGACGACATCGGGCGCTCGCACAGCTGGCAGCTGGGGCTGTCCTACATCCACAACCGCCGCGAAGCTGCGCTGGAAGACCACGGGGCCGAGCCCCTGTTGGAAGCCGCAGCCGAGCACGCCCATGAGCACGCGCACGGCGCGCAGTTCAGCGGCCGCAAAACCTGGCTGGTGGACGCTACCTGGAAATGGGCGCCCGGCGGCAACAACCGCGAACAGCAGCTGCGCCTGAACGTGGAGGCCGCGCGCACCACGGGGCTCAACCGCTACGCCACCTCGCAAGACCAGCACCAGGCCGAATCCGTCTCGCTGGTGTGGCGCTTCCAGTCGGAGTGGGAGCTGGGGGCCCGCACTGACTGGCTGCGCGCCAGCATGCCCCATGGCGACCACTTCCACGGCGCGCGGCTGCGCGAGCACGCCCTGATGCTGGCCTGGAAGCCCAGCCATATGCAGACGGTGCGCCTGCAATACAGCACCCAGCGCGGCGCGGTTGAATTTGAAAACCCCGCCAAACGTTCCCTCCAACTGCAGTACATCTTGGCCTTCGGGGCCCATGGATCCCATGCGTTTTGATGCCACTTTGAAGCGCGCCGCCGCAGCGGCACTGGCCCTGCTGGGCACGGCGCTGGCCACACCTGCCGCCGCCCTGACGGTGTTTGCCTGCGAGCCCGAATGGGCCGCCCTTACGCGCGTGCTGCTGCCCAGTGCGCGCGTGCACGTGGCCACCCACGCCGAGCAGGACCCCCACCACATCGAGGCCCGCCCCGCGCTCATCGCGCAGCTGCGTGCGGCTGAGGTGGTGGTGTGCACCGGCGCGTCGCTGGAGGGGGGCTGGCTGCCCACGCTGCAAGAGCGCGCGGGCAATGCGCGAGCCCGTGAGGTGTTCTTCGCCGCGGCACAGGTGTCGCTGCTCAACCCCCAGCCCAGCGCCATTGGCACGCCCTGGGCGGGTGATGTGCATGCCGAGGGCAACCCCCATGTGCACCTGGACCCGCGCCGCCTGCTGCAGGTGACGGCTGCACTGGCCCAGCGCCTGGGCCAGGAAGCCCCGGCCGAGCGCGCGGGCATTGAGCAGCGCCGTGCCGCGTTTGAAGCGCGCTGGCGCCAGCACATTGCCGCCTGGGAGCGCAGTGCCGCACCCCTGCGCGGCCAGCGCGTGGCGGCCCAGCACACCAGCTTTGCCTACCTGTGGCATTGGCTGGAGATCAAGCAAGACGCCGACCTCGAACCCAAGCCCGGCATGGCGCCCACGCCCGGGCATTTGCAGCGGCTGCTCGAAGGCCTGCGCAGCGCACCGCCCATGGCCGTGGTGGCGTCCAACTACCAAGACCCGCGCTCGGCACGCTGGCTCACCACGCAGCTGGAGAGCGCCAAAGTCAAAGTGCCGCTGTTGGTGCTGCCCGCCACCGTGGCCGAAGACGCGGCCGAGCCGCAGCTGGTGCAGTGGATGGATACCTTGGTGCGTCAGCTGCTGCAGGCGGCCAAGCCATGAGCCTGGACACGCTGCTGCTGGACGCCTGGTTCATGCTGCCCCTGCTGGCGCTGCTGTGCGGCGTGCTGGCCCTCGCGCCCCTGGGGGCGCAGGTGCTGGCACGCGGCGTGGTGTTCATCGACCTGGCCGTGGCCCAGGCCGCGGCGGCGGCGGCGCTGTGGGTGGGCGCGGCCATGGAGCATGCCGACTGGCTCACCACCCACGGCCTGGCCGTGGCGGGGGCGCTGGCCTGCGCGGGCGTGGTGGCCTGGGTGTCGCGGCGCTGGCCCGCGCAGCGCGAGGCCTTGATTGGCCTGCTCTACGTGGCTGGTGCCAGCATTGCCCTGCTGGGCGCGCGCCAAGACCCACATGGCCGCGAACGCATGGCCGAGCTGCTGGCCGCTGATGTGCTGTGGGCCCACACCCCGCAGGTGGCGGTGCTGGCGGGCTGCGCGGCCCTGGTGCTGCTGCTGGGGCGGCGCCTGACGCGTGACGTGGTGTTCTTCCCCGTCTTTGCCGTGGTCACCAGCCTGGCTGTGCCGGTGCTGGGTTTGTTCCTGGTGTTTGCCACGCTCATCGCCCCGGCGCTGTGGCAGCGCAGCGGTGTGGCGCCCTGGCGCGCCTGGGGCGGGGCAGTGCTGGCTTGTGCACTGGGCTTGGGGGCGAGCTGGGCTTGGGACGCCCCCAGCGGCGCCTGCGTGGCGCTGGCGCTGGCCAGCTATGGCGCGCTCAGTGCCCTGCGCCACAGCGCGCGGCTGTCTGAGCCGCCTGCGACGGGGCCGGGCTGAGGCATTGGCATTGGCATTGGCATTGGCATTGGCATTGGCATTGGCATTGGGCGCGGTGGCCGACTAATCTTGAGCATCTGGGCTCCGCCCCTGTTTGAGCTCCGCACTTGGACATCGCCATGACGCCACCGCCGCCTCTGCTTACCCCTTACCGGCTTGCCTTCAGCGCCCTGTCGCTGGTGTGCGCCACGGCGCAGGCTCAGGCGCTCACGCCCCGCGAGCTGGCGGACTGCCAGGCCATCCCGGCTGCGACCCAGCGCCTGGCCTGCTACGACGCCTTGGCCCAGGCTGCTGCACCGGCGATGCCTGTTGCATCGGCCCCTGCGGCCCGAGAAGCGGCGGCGGCGGCGTCATCCGCGCCGCCCAGCGTCCTGGATGAACGCTGGGAGCTCACCGAGGCGCTGCGCAAGCCCGCCTTCCTGCCCCAACCCTACCGGCCTGTCTACTTGCTGCCTTTGAGCCAGGTGACGCGGCTCAACCAGCGCCCGCGCTCACCCACGCCAGGGCGCCAGGTGGAGGAGGACTTGCAGCTCAAGCACCTCGAGTCGCAGTTCCAGCTCAGCCTCAAAGCCCGCTTGTGGAGTCAGGACGACGACGGCCCGCTGAGCCTGTGGGCGGCCTACACCCAGTCCTCGCGTTGGCAGGTTTACAACGAGGCCACCTCGCGGCCGTTTCGCGAGACCAACTACGAGCCGGAGCTGCTGGCCACGCTGCGCGCCAATGTGCCGCTGGCGGGTGGGCGGGTGCGCTTTCTGGGCCTGGCGCTGAACCACCAGTCCAATGGCCGATCGCTGCCGTTTTCGCGCAGCTGGAACCGCGTCATTGGTGACATCACGTGGGAGGGCGACAACTCCAGCCTGAGCCTGCGTCCCTGGGTGCGCTTGCGCGAAGCGCCAGATCAGGACGACAACCCCGACATCGCCGACTACATGGGCCGTGGCGAAGTGCAGTGGGTCCGCCGCTTTGGCGGCCATGTGCTGAGCCTGACTGCCCGCCACAGCCTGCACAGTGGCGAGCGCTCGCGCGGCTCGGCCCTGCTGGAGTGGTCGTTTGTGCTGGGTGGCGGGCTGCACGGCTACGCCCAGCTGTTTCGCGGCTGGGGCGACAACATGGTGGACTACAACGTCCGCCAGACCCGTCTGGGTCTGGGGGTGTCACTGGTGCAGTGGCGCTGAGGGCAAGTGGCTCTAGCCTGCGTTTGCAGCAGTTGCCCTTAGGCCGGGTGCTACCGAGCTGATGCGTTGGCCGTTACGCTGAGGGCGGGCAGGGCTTGAAGCTGTTCCTGCGGCGTGAGCCTGGGGTAGCCCACGTAGAGCATGACCATGCCCGAGACAAACCACAAGGCCATCACCAGGCACAGTGCAATGCCCAGCCAGCGTTTCATGGCTGGCCTCACCACTGCAAGTCCAGCACCGCGCTGATGCTGCGGGGCGCGCCCAAGTAGGGCAGGCTGGTGTTGAGGCTGGCGACGTAGCGCTGGTCGGTGAGGTTGTCCACGCGCACGCGCGCTTGCAGCGCGGGCGTGAGGCGCAGCGTGGCGCCCAGTCCAACCAGCTGGTAGGCCTCATCCCAGACGGTGTTGGCCGTGTTGGCCCAGCGTCGGCCCACATAGCGCCAGTCCAAGCTCAGGCCCAGGGCTGCATTGGCTTGCCAGCGCAGGGCCGCGCCGGCGACCACGGTGGGCACATTGGCCGGTGTGTGGCCCGCGCGCGAGACGACACTGCCCCCCACGGTTTCGGCAAATGCGTCATAGCGTGCCCGGGTGTGGGCCCAGTGGCCGCTGAGCAGCCAGGCGCTGCTGGCCTGCCAGCGTGCGCTGAGCTCCATGCCCTGGCTGCTTTGGGCTCCCACGGGGATGACCTTGGTGCGGTCATTCGGGTCGGTGATGGCCAGATTGCGGCGTGTGATGTCGTACACCGCCACGGTGGCGCTGCCTCGACCTTGGTCAAAGGTCCATTTGCTGCCCAGCTCGAACTGGCGGCCGCGCGTCAGGTCGAAATCGCGCAGTGAGCTGTAGCCTGCCGTGGCCAGCACGCCAGCGGGTGGATCGGCCGCCGTGCTGGCTTGGGCGTAGACCTGCCATTGTGCCGAGAGGTCTTTCACCAGGCCCAGCCGCCCTGTCAGCGGGTGATAGGCCGTGGTGAACAGCGCCGGGTTGGTGGCGGTGGTGAACAGCGCCGGGTTGGTGGCGGTGGCTGAGCGGTGGTTGCGTGCTTGCAGCGCAATACGGTCTTTGCGCAGCGCGCTCACCAGTGCCCAGCCCGCGCCCAGCTCGGTGCGGTTCTCGGCAAACAGCGCCACGGTGTGCAGCACATTGGTCGCACCGGGTGTGTAGCTGCGCGTGATACCGGGCGTTTGCAGAAAGTAGCTCGGCGCAGGCGTGTAGGGACTGGTCTGGTCAAACGGCCCGGCCACCGACAGTGGGAAGCGCGTCTGGCGGTTGTAGCTCCAATCCCAGCCCAGGGCAAAGTCTGAGCGGTGACGCCCCAGTTGCGTATGGTGTGTGAGCTCACCCCGACTACCCCACACCTGCTGGTCGTGGCGCTGCAGCAAGGCGTTGCTGCGTTCAACCACGCTGTTGTTGCGCTTGAAGGTGTAGGTCTCGACGTTGTCGTAGTCGCGCAGTGCGTCGTAGTGGTAGATCGTGTGCGTGGCGTGGGTGGCCATCGACAGCGGCAGCTCCAAGATGGATCGAGCCCAGCGCACGGTTTGCTCGTAGCGACCGTCCAGCACGTTGTAGTTCACACCGTAGGTGGCCGGGTCAAAGCGCAGTGCGCCGCTGACACCGCCTTGCGCGTCGCGCAGCATGGGCGTGCCCCAGTAGGGTTGGTCCACGCGCTCGTGCTGGTGCTCCAGTGCCAGCGTGTGGGTGGCCCCACTGGCCAGCGGGGCGCGCCACGAGGCGGCCAGCTGCGTGGCCTCGCGCTCGCGGCCCTGGGTCCACAGCGCGCCTTCGCTGCGGTTGAGCTCCACGCGCAGCACATGGGCCGATGCGCCCAGGCTGCGCTGCCAGCTCGCGGCGAGCTGGGTGCGCTCACCCAGGCCCAGTACCACACGGCTGATGGGGCCGCTGTCGTCGGCCACTTTGGTGATCACGTTGAGGGTGCCACCCACCGCACCGGCGCCGTTGAGAAAGCCTGAGGCACCACCCAGGGCTTCAAGCCGCTGCACGATCCAGCTGTCCACTGGGCGCGCGGCGATGGCGTCGTACTGCACGCTGATGCCGTTGTAGAGCTGTGACAGCGAGCCGGAGCCAAAGCCCCGGTAGAACACGCTGCCTGCCGAGCCTGGTGGGTCGGCAAACACCACGCCGGGCACGCCTTTGAGGATGTCCTGGGTGTTGAGTGCACCCATGGCCTCGATGTCCGCGCGCTCCAGCACGGTGAGGCTGGCCGGGGTCTGCATCAGGGTGAGGTTCAGGCGCGAGCTGCCCGCGGCGTGGCGTGTCAGCGGCGAGGTGGAAGCGCTGGCGTTGATCTGCACGGGCTCGAGATGCTGGGCCGAGGCGGTGTTTGCTGCAGCGGCGTGGGTGAGGCTGGCGGCGCACAGCGCCAGCCATAGGGTATGGGGACGGAACATGATGGTCAGTCAATCAACAGACGCGCAGGCGCGGCCGGGCCAAAGCGAGTGGCCGTGCCTGCAGAATGAAAGTGAAAGGGAAATTCGACGGTGTGAGCGCTGCCAGCCGTGCGGCGGCCGCGCCAAGCCCTCAGGCCAGAGGGGGCGCGCGGGCCTGCGCCGTGGCCCACGGTAGGCTCGGCAGGGCGGGCCTCACCCAGTGGCTCAAGGTCAAAGCTTGAGCTGCAGCCTGGGGCGGGCCAGAAGCTTGAGGTGGCGCGGCCCAGCTCTGCAAGGCATGTAGCAAGCAGCAGGCGGGGTCGGTGGGCTTGGCCTCAGCCGGTGCGGAGGTGTCGGTGCCTTCCAGCGCCACCAAGCGTGCGCCCGTGGCGCTGCACACTTCCACCCACGAAATGCCCGGCGTGACCGGGCGAAGCAGGTGCGAGAGCGTGGGCCAAAGCGCCCACAGCACGATCGTCACCAGGACGGTCCAGGCAGTGGGGCGTTGAGAGGGCTGGCGCATCCAGCCCATTCTAGGTAGGGCGGCGTGTGCCGCCTTTGTCGCGGCTCAAGCCTGCGTTTGCAGCAGCTGCCCCTTGGCCGGTGGCATGTCGGTGCCGTTGAGTGCCCGGGCCAGGGCCTGGATGAACTCCTGCAGCGAGGGGGAGATGGGCACCATCAGCGTGTGCGGTGTGTCTGCCCCCGTCCATGACAGGCTTTGTTCCACCTGGGCATAGGCTCGCTTGAGGCCCTCGGGCGCTTGCTGTTGGCTGGCTTGGGTGGCCAGCGTGGAGAGTGCGCTGCCCAAATCACCCTGGCCGCTGACGGGGTCGGCGCCGCCTGGGCCGTCACCGGCCGGGGGCTGGGTGCCGCGCTGCACCTGCTGCAGGGCTTGGTAGAGCGCGTGTGTGAGTTCGTGCAACTGGCCGGGTATGGGGCTGCGATCGGGCGGCGCGCTGGGGGGGCTGGCCTGCGGGCGGGCATGCGGCTCTGCACGGCCGCCCAAGGCAACCAGCGCATCCTGTACGGCGCGGTGCAGCTGGGCGCGCGGCCGTGCTGGCACGGGCGCCGCCTGCGCGGGAGATTCGGTGGCGGGATGGGGCCCTGGGGCCGTCCAACCTGGTGATGCCACCGACAACTGAGAGGTGGGCAAGATATTCACGATGGGCTCCACTGCGAGCGCTGGTAACCGGTACGGCATGGCGCACCCTCGCAGTGGCACGCCCCGCCGACAACTCAACCGGCTTGATTGGGCTTCGGCAGCAGAGCGGGAGGTCTGAAGGGGGCTTCGGCACTTCCCGTCAGAATTTCACGGTCGCGGGCGACGATGTCATTAAGTTTTGGGACAAGCGACTTGAGCTGATCAATAGCGCATGGCTATGTGCTGACGCCGTAGCGCTTGGCCGTGAGCTCGGCCAGGATGGAGACGGCAATCTCCGGCGGCGTGCGCGCGCCTATGGCCAGGCCCACGGGGCCGTGCAGGCGGTCCAGCTCGGCGGGGCTGAGCCCGAAGTGCTCGGCCAGGCGCGCGCGGCGCTTGGCCTGGTTGGCACGCGAGCCCAGGGCGCCCACATAAAACGCCGGGCTGCGCAGGGCTTCGAGCAAGGCCAGGTCGTCGAGCTTGGGGTCGTGGGTGAGGGCCACCACGGCGGTGTGGGCGTCGGGGCGCAGCGCCAGCACGGCGTCGTCGGGCATGGTGTAGAGGCGTTGCACGCCGCTGGCCTGCCAGTCGTGCTCGGTGCGCGGGTCACACACCAGCACCTGGTAGTCCAGCGCCAGCGCCATGGGCGCCAGGTACTGGCTGAGCTGGCCCGCGCCAATGATGAGCAAGCGCCACTGCGGGCCGTGGTGGGTGATGAGCTGGGTGTCGCTGAGCTGCACGCGCTCGCGGCCCTCGGCATTGCTGTGCAGCTGCACGGCGCCGCTGGCCAGGTTGAGCTCGCGGCACACCATCTGCCCTTGTGCCAGCAGCGCCAGCAGCTCGGCCACGCGGGTGTGCGGGCCCAGGGGCTCGAGCAGCAGCTCCAGCGTGCCACCGCAGGGCAGGCCAAAGGCCTGGGCTTCCTGCGCGCCCACGCCGTAGCGCAGGTGCTGCGGCCGCTCCAGCTGCAAGCCGCCCTGGCGCATTTGCGCCACCAAGTCGTCCTCGATGCAGCCGCCCGACACCGAGCCCGCCAGCAGCCCGTCCTCGCGCAGCGCCATGAGCGCACCCACCGGGCGCGGCGCCGAGCCCCAGGTGCGCACCACGGTGGCCAGCAGCCCGCCAAACCCTTGTTCCAGCCAGCTCTGTGCCTGGCGCAGCACTTGCACGTCAACGTTGTCCATGCCTGCACGGTAGCAGCCGCGGCGCCGGGACCGCGCTGTGGTGCAAGAAGTTGGCCAAGCGGTGCTGCTTTGCCACATGCGTCGACACCTGTTGGTGCGGGGGCCGAGGCGCTGGCGCTGCGGTGGTACAAGCAGGCCCTCGGGTTCTGGCCACAAGGGGGGACATGAAGGCGTCAGGTTGGCTCTATGCCGCAGCCGCAGGCCTGCTGTGGGGCTTGGTGTTTGTCACCCCGCTGCTGCTGCCCGACTACCCGCCGCTGTGGCTCACCGCCGGGCGCTACCTGGCGTTTGGCCTGGTGGCCCTGCCGCTGGCGCTGCTGGATGTGCAGGCGCTGCGGCGCCTCACCCGTGCCGACTGGCTGCACGCCGTGGCCTTGAGCGCGGTGGGCAACTTCCTCTACTACCTGCTGCTGTCGGGCGCCATTCAGCACGCAGGCGGCGCGCTGCCCACCATGATCATCGGCACCCTGCCGCTGGCCATTGCCCTGAGCGCCAACTGGCGCAACGCCGCCCGCGACGGCCGCTACCGGCTGCGCCAGCTCGCCGCGCCGCTGGGCCTCATCGCCCTGGGTCTGGCGGCGGTGCACCACGCCGAATACGCCGCGCTGCGCCCCGAGCGCGTGGGCGCCTACGCCCTGGGCGCGCTGCTGGCCCTGGGCGCGGTGGCCTGCTGGACCTGGTACCCCCTGCGCAACGCCGACTGGCTGCGCCAGCACCCCGGGCGCTCGCCTCGCAGCTGGGCCAGCGCGCAGGGCCTCGTCACCCTGCCCATGGCTTTGTTGCTGCTGGTCGCCGCCCCCTGGCTGGCGCCGCTGCCCGGCCCCGGCGCGCTGGGCCCCCAGCCCTGGGCCTACGCCGGCCTCATGCTCGCCCTGGGCCTGCTGGCCTCCTGGCTCGGCACCCTGTGCTGGAACGCCGCCAGCCAGCGCCTGCCCACCGCCCTGGTGGGCCAGCTCATCGTGTTCGAAACCCTCGCTGCCTTGCTCTACGTGCTGCTGCTGCGCCAACACGGGCCCGCCCCCGGCGTGCTGCTGGGTGCAGCCGCGCTGCTGCTGGGCGTGGTGCTGGCGCTGCGGCAGCGGCCGCAAGCACCGGCCAAGCCCTGAGCCCCGGCGTCGGCCGTGTTGCCCGCGCAGTCCTTGCTTTCAGCGCTGGCAGCCCGGCTTGCAGCCGGGTGCTCGAACTCAAGGGCGAGCAAGTCCGTCCGCACAGCAGTCTGGGGTGCATCCCACCGATTGATCTTGCCCAGCGGCATCGCAGCAAAAACCTACCCTCACCGGCTGCAGGCAAAGAGATCGGGTAGGCTTCAACCCGGACTTCCGTCTCGTTGGTGCGGCGTGAGAGGGGGGCTCAGCAGGGCAGGTAGGAGCTGGCTACAAAGACGGTGATGGGGCAAGCGGAGAGCTTGTTGGTCAACTAGGCCTCTGAATGGAGCAAGGCAGCAACGGCGTAAGCGAACGCCCAGGGAGGAGATTGCGTGAATTCGAGAATCGAAAAAACACTTCTGCTTGTTCAGCAAGCTCAGAAGGCATGGGATGAACTGTATGCGCTGATGCGAGACAGCGGCCTCTTGATGGATAGGAGCTATGCGTCGTTGCAGCGGTCGAGCATCGACGAGTTGAACGAGCGCTTAGCAGCGACATTCTTGCTCGCGGACGGGCTCAGGAACATCGAAGACAGCGCGGTGACTCTGTTGGCCGCAAGGTTGCCCTCGATAGAAGGACCGCTGTCGCAGATTCATCAACATGCGGATGTTGCGCTTAGTCAGCTGCGCAGCTTCGCTGATGCGACCCTGAGTGACCCCTCGGGCAATCTGACAGTTCAGGTGATGCGAGGGGGTTCGGTCTACACGAACTGGTTTTTGGGTGGCAACCTAGACCCCATTGCGGCCCAGCAAACGGTTCTGCTTGACCAACTGACGCTTGGCCTCAGGTTTGGCCGGTACAAGGGTGTTGGTCTTTTCCAGGAGCGAGCACGCGAGCTTCAAACTATGGCTGCCGAACTGGCAAAGCTGCTCGAACAAAGCAGGTCGATAGTCACGGCGGTTCATGCATCCAGGGCGGCAGCGGACACCGTTTTACAACAAGCACAGAGTGACGTCGATGCCGTGCGGGTGAGCCGAGAACAGGTGAACTCCGCTGCATTGGAGTCGCAGCAGGCTCTGGAGGAGATTAGAGCCAAGCTAGCACGCGTCAGAGAGATTACCCAAGCATCTGACTCGTTGAGTACCCAGGTCGATGACTACGGTGCTTCTTTCGAGGCGTTCAAAGAGTCTCTCGACGCCCGCGTGGCTGCACATCAGAAATTTGCTGCGGATATGGTGGAGGCGACCGCGGCCAACAAGACGCGTGAGTCTGAAATTGACGCGCTGATTGGGAGGGCCGACACGATGATTCGTGGGGCAACCACGGCAGGGCTTTCGAACAGCCTTGACGAGGCACGGTGCGCGTATGAAGCGCGGCTAAAAACTACTGGGTGGTGGTTCCTTGGGTCTGTGGCGGTTCTGCTGCTTTGCCTGCTGCCGATCGCAGGGCAGTTGATTCCTGGGCCTTGGCAACTGTGGTTCCAGGCTCCAAGCGGAGGCAATTCGGACCCATGGCTTGCCACGCTTGGGAAGGTCATCTTGCTGCTACCGGCCACTTGGGCTACCGCGTTCTTTGCAGGCAACTATGCAGAACTTTTCCATCTGTCCCGTGAGTACGCACACAAGGCGGCGATGGCCAAGGCGGTAGATGGATTTAAGCGAGAGGCACCGGAGTACCGAGAAGAAATTGTGGCAGGGGTCTTCATGGAGATTCGCGACAACCCGGGCTCTCGTAAGAGCCCACCAGCAGCGACGCCTCAGAACCCAATTGCGCAGAAAATCCTCGAGAAACTACTGGAAGCAGTTCGAGCAAAGAAGGGGGAGTAGGAAAAGAGCGGAGCCCATCCCGCGGTCGGCTCCGCAGTTGGCTGTTTGCTTTTCGCTTTGACTCATCAAAGTGAATTCGGGGTCGGGCCTCAAATAGTTTGGCTCCACCCCACCAATCCGCCGCCTGTGCCGGCTCTAGGCGCAAGCGGCGCTCTGAACCGCACCTCCCGCCGTGAGCTGGGGCCGCGTGGTTCTGGGTTAAATCCAACGCGGCAGAGCATCTGCAAGGTGGCGCCGAACTGACCCCGAATATCCTTTGGTTTGTCAGAAAACACCCCCACTCCACCTCACGGTGGAGTGGGGGTGCCGACTGATCAGCTCGCCAAGCGCTGGAGGCTGCTGAGTGTTTGCAGGCAGGCTTGTGCGGCCTCACGGCCTTTCTTGACGAAGTGCTGTGCGAAGAACTGGCGGTGCTCGTCGTGCTCGTGGAAGTCGCGTGGGGTGAGCACCGCAGAGAAGACAGGGGTGTCGGTGTCCAGCTGCACGCGCATGAGGGCGTCGATGACGGCGGAGGCCACGAACTCGTGGCGGTAGATGCCGCCGTTGACCACTAGGGCGCAGGCAATGATCGCGTCGTATGCGCCAGACCGTGCCAGCCGCTGGGCGTGCAGCGGGATTTCAAAGGCGCCGGGCACCTCGAAGTGGTCCAGCCGCAAGGGCGGCGCGTTGCTTTGGTTGAGCTCGGCGCGTATGGCCGTGGTGGCGTTGGCGACGATGTCGCGATGCCAGCTCGCCGAGACGATGGCAATGCGGGGCCCAGTGGCGCTGCCGCTCTTGGTCGAGAACTGTGAGTGGGTCTGATTCATAGAAGCCTCGTGATGAGTGGGTCATGAATCAGGGCGCACGCAAACGCGGCGCGGGCACACGAAGGTGCCAACGCCGAGGCTACGCGGTCTCTTTCATCCGGACTGTGACCGTCGGCTCTGGCATCGCACCAGATCTGCTGACCCTGACGCAGGCAAGGGCTTGCATCAGGCGCTCGCGGGCTCCTGCAGTGGCCCGCAGATACCGCCGGTGGGGAATTTCGCCCCGCCCTGAGAACGCTGTCGGCCCGAGATGGACCGACGGCGGCATTCTAGGGGGGCACTACCCGCCTCACCTCACGGCAGTGGCGGGGTGTTTTCGGCCAGGTACTCGTGGTTGTCCGAGTTGTTCAGGGCCCGGGTGGGGTTGGAGATGGCCAGGGCGCGGGCGGCGGCTTGGCCGTAGGCCCAGTCGTTGGTGCCGGCCACGACGGTGAAGTGCATCATCTCGTGCACCAGGGTGCCGCCTTTGGAGTCGGTGCCGGTCATGGGGGCGGCCCAGAAGGCGTTGCAGAGGTAGATCTTGTAGGGCTGGCTGGGGTAGACGTAGGCGTAGTAGCTGTCGGTGCAGCTGCAGTCCAGGGTGAGGGGGCGGTTGCGGAAGGCTTCGAGTGCAGCTTCGTAGTGCTGGGTGGCGGTTTTGCGGTTGGCCACGCTGAAGGCGCCGAACCAGGTGATGTAGCGCTCGGTCGGGCTGCGTGTGCTGCCCAGGTGGTTGAGGGATTCGTTGGTGTAGTGGGTGGCGGCGGCGACGGCGTCGGTCAGCGTGGTTTGGCGCGCGGCGCTGCAGTTGCCGGTGAAGCTGATGCTGCCGCCTGTGGTGGCTTGGGGCAGGGGTGCGGGGGAGCGCACATAGCGGGCGCTGCGCCCTTGCAGCCACAGGGTCAGGGGGGCGGCGTCCACGCTGACTTTGGCGGCTGTGTGGCTGTCCAGGCCGATGTAGCGGATGTCGTAGCGGCCATCGCGGCTGAGGTCGTAGGTGCCGGTGAGCTCGACGTCATAGCTCAGCGTGGCGCCGGGCTCCAGGCGCACATAGTCTTTGTCTTGCGGTGGGGTGCGTTTGACCAGGGGGCCCAGGTAGTCCACAGGCTGGCCGTCGCGGGTGATGGCAAACAGCGGGCTGGGTAGTTTTTGCCCAGGCAGCTGCCAGGTCAGCAAGCGCATGGGTTGGCGCGTGGGGTTGTGCACGGTGAGGTGCACGGTGACGTCCACGTCGCCGGTGAGCACCGGCTGTGGGGCGCTGAGTTGGGTGTTGAGTGCATCTTGGCTTTGCGCCGAGGCACTGGCGGCCAGCAGCAGGCCAGCGCACAGCGTGGCCAGGTAGCGGCCTAGGGGAGTGAAGGTCATGGTGGGGCTCCTCGATGGTGGCGCCAGGTCCAGCCCTCGTGGGGCAGTGCTTGTGCCTGGTGCTCTCTTGAACATAGGCCACCGGGGCGGGAAAAACCACCTCACACGGGGGACGCGGGGTCGTGCGCAGTGCGCGCAATTCCCCCCAAAGAGGATGGGACAGAACAGGGGACAGGGTTGGTATAAACCGGCCACACACAGCCCCATAAGCGCTGCCAAAGCACCTGACCCCTAGAGGAGATGTATGAGATTGCCCATGGCGCGTGCCGCCGCTCCCTTCACCCGTGCAGGGGCTACGGCCTCGATGTTGATGGTCTTGGCCCTGGTGGCGGGCTGTGGCGGCGGCGGGAGTTCCGACTCGGGGCGCAGCCCCTTCCCGCCAGAGCTGGGCAGCGGCGGTTCCGCCGGGGGTGGTTCCGGGCAAGCGGCCTTGCCAGCGCGCAGCACGTTGGCGCAGCAGTGCTCGGCCAGCAATCTCGAAGCCAAGCCGGGCAGCAAGACCGGCAGCCTCAGCACCGAGAAGGCCTGGATACGTTCCTACTTCGACGAGATGTACCTCTGGCGCGAGCAGGTGCCGCAGCTCAATGCGGGGGACTCCCTCTACGGCGGCAGCGTGGTGCGCACGGCGCTGGAGAACTATTTCTACGATTTGCGCACCCCGCAGACCACGGCCACCGGTGCGCCGCGTGACCGCTTCAGCTTCATGATGCCCGAGCGGGAATGGGTGGCTTTGTCCGAGTCGGGCGTGAGCCTGAACTACGGCGCAGAGTGGGCGCTCACGGCCAAGAAGGCGCCGCGCGCTTTGCGTGTGGCCATGGTGGAGCCGGGCAGCCCGGCGGCCCAGGCCGGGCTGGTGCGTGGCGACCGCGTGCTGCAAGTGGGCGGCTTGAGCGTGGACACGGGTGACGCCAATGTGTGGTCGCAAATCAGCGACATGCTCTACCCCGACGGCCAGGCCCGGGCGGTGGATTTCACCGTGCAAAGCAGCGGCGGGGCCACGCGCACGGTGCGCATGACGGCGCAAAGCCAAGCCCTCACGCCTGTGCCCACCCAAGGTGTGCTCACCGCGCAAGACGGCGCACCCGTGGGCTACTTGCTCTTCAACGACCACAACCTGCCCGCCGAGGGCCAGCTCATCAGCACCATGCAGGGCTTTGCACGCCAGGGCGTGCGCGACTTGGTGCTGGACCTGCGCTACAACGGTGGCGGCTATGTCTTCATTGCCTCGCAGCTGGCCACCATGATTGCGGGCAGCGCCACCACGGGCAACCAGGTGTTTGACGAGCTGCGCTACAACAGCCGCCAAAGCGCCAAGAACGAGCGCACGCCCTTCTACAACACCTCTTGCTACTACTCAGGCGGGCGCTGCACGCGCGAGGAAACGCTGCCCCAGCTCAACCTGCGCCGCGTGTATGTGCTCACGCAGTCGGGCACGTGCTCGGCCAGCGAGGCCATCATCAACGGCCTGCGCGGCATTGGCGTGCAAGTGGTGCAAATTGGCGGCACCACCTGCGGCAAGCCCTATGGGTTCTCGGGCGATGAAAACTGCGGCTACCGCTACATGGCCATCGAATTCCAGGGTGTGAACGCCAAGGGCTTTGGAGACTATGCCGAAGGCTTCACCCCCGCCGCAGCGGACAACGGCCGCGAGGTGCTGGGCTGCGCCGTGGCCGACGACTTTGATCACGCTCTGGGCGACCCTGCCGAAGGCCAGCTGGCCGCTGCGCTGCACCACCGCGCTACCGGCAACTGCCCGCCCAACGCCAGCAAGCCCAGCGCCTGGCAAGGCGCGACCGGTGATGTTGGCGTGCGCTTTGAGCTCAAGCGCCCCTGGTGGCGCGAGCAGCGCTGGCAGGGCCGGCCTTAAGCGGCGGCGGCGCTGCGCTGCTGGGCGGCCCACAGGGCCTGGGCCAGGGCGCCCATGCGGCGCAGGGCCTGCAGCTGAGCGGGCCCCCAGGCGCCGCCCACACCCAGGCGCAGGCAGTGGCGGTAGCGTTCGTCGGTGGAGAACATCAGCCCCGGTGCAATGCAGATGTTCTCAGCCAGACAGTGCTCGAACAGCACGGCGCTGTCCACGCCCTGGGGCATCTCGACCCATAGGATGAAGCCTCCGGCCGGGTTGCTCACCCGCGTGCCGGGCGGAAAGCTCAGCGCCACCAGCTCGCGCGCCTGCGCCAGCCGCGTGCAGAGCGCAGCGCGCAACTGCCGCTGCTGCGCCAGCAGTCCGTTTTGCTGCAGCAGCTCCGCCAGCGCCAGTTCCAGCACCGGGGTTTGCCCACCGCTTTGCACCTCTTTGTGCCGCTGCAGCGTGGCGCACCAGCGCCCGGCCGCCACATAGCCCAGGCGCAGGCCCGGCGCCAGGGTTTTGCTGAAGGAGCCGCACATCAACACATGCCCGCTGGTGTCATAGGCCTTGATGGCACGGCGTTGCTCGTCGAGTTCGCACAGGTCGTTGTAGATCACGTCCTCCACCACCGCCACATCGTGGGCGCTGGCGAGCTGGGCGAGGCGGCGCCGCGCGGCCTGGGGCATGCAGCAGCCCAGCGGGTTGGACAGCGTGGGCGTGAGCACCACAGCGCGCACGGGCTGGGTGTGCAGCGCCAACTCCAGCGCCTCGACCGACAGACCGCTGCGCGGGTGCGTGGGGATGGACAGGGCGCGCAAGTGCAGGCTTTGCAGCAGCTCCAAAAAGCCAAAGTAGGTGGGCGACTCGATGGCCACCACATCGCCGGGGCGCGTCACGCTGCGCAGTGCCAGGGTGATGGCGTCCAGGCAGCCGTTGGTCATGACGATGTCGTCTGGCTGCAGCATGCAGCCCAAGCTCATGGCATGGCGGGCCACCGCTTGGCGCACCTGCATCTGGCCCGGTCCCAGCGGGTAGTGGCCCAGCAGGTGGCGCTGGCGCTGCACCACGCGTGTCAGCGTGCGCCGGGCGCGCTCCATGTCAAAGAGTTCTGGGCCCGGGCAGGCCGCGCCGAAGGAAATCACACCCGGCTCGCGCGAGGCATGCATGACCTGGCGGCCCAGGCGGTCGAGCTGGATGCGCCGCGCCATGGGGTCGGGCAAGCTGGGCCGGGGCTCGGGCAGCTGCAGCACGGTGGGGCGCACAAAGTACCCCGAGCGCGGCCGCGCCTGTACGCGCTGGGCGTCCTCCAGCCAGCGGTAGGCCTGTACCACCGTGGCTTGCGAGACGCCCTCTTGCTGCGCGAGCTGGCGCACCGAGGGCAGGCGACTGCCACGCGCCAGCACGCCGCTGTCCATGGCTGCGCACAGGCGCTGGGCCAGTTGCTGGTAGAGCGGAGAAGCGTCCATGCGCTTGATTGTGCGGGTGCTCGCGGCCTGCGGTGCAGTACAGATGCCACCCAAGCGGGCCAATACAGCCGCCGCTGCGGCGCCTTCTGTACTGCTTGGCTTGGCCCCCGGCTGTGGCTGGTGCGGGCGCGGTGCCCCGCCTAGGCTAGGGGCACCATGAAAGCACACACACTCTCGCTCTCAACCCCCGCCACTCGCCTGTGGTGGGCATGGCTGCGTGGGCCGGCGCACCCCACACCCAGCCCGGTGCTGGAGCTGGGGCCGCAGCAGCCCCTGCTGCGCTTGCGTCTGACCCACCCTGCGCGGCTGCGCGTGTTGCAGGGCCGTCTGTGGCTGACCTGTAGCGGTCAGATCGAGGACCACTGGCTGGCCCTGGACGACACCCTGCTGCTGCCTGCAGGCGCCGACCTGCTTCTCAGCGCTGAGCCCCAGGCCTTGCTGCTGCTGGGGCGCTGAGGCGCGCAAGAGCGCCACACGGCAGCAGCCTCTGGCGCGCGTTGGCGTGGATTACTGGCCTTCGTTGATGACCGTGGGGTCGTCGCTGGCGTAGAGCTGGGTGGTGGGACCTTGGCTGGAGAACAGCAAGATCACGCCTTGCTTGACGGTCTTTTCCTTGGGCATGGGAATGCGCACCGTGTTGCCCGTGGCCGGGGTCATGATGGGGTCGATGGCGGCGGTGTCCACACGGTCTGCCACGGACCCCACCATCAGCCACTGGTTGCTGACTTTGCTGGGGTTGGCTGCAGCGGCATAGGGCACCAGGACAAAGACCACTTCGCCTGCGTCTTTGGGGATGCGCAGCGGCTCCTGCACTTCTTGCGTGCAGGCGTAGTCGCTGTAGTAGTGACAGGCGGCCATGTCTGGGTTTTGTGGGGACGGGCCGGCTTGCACGTAGAAGGTGTTGCTGGACATTGAGATGGCTCCTTGAATTGAATTGTTGATAGACCACAGCGCGCTAAAGGCTCGCCATGGCGGGCGGCTGCTTGGGCCCAGGCCGCGAGGGCGTCTGGGTCAGGCAGTGCTGGGCACGCGCAGCCAGGAGCTGCAGCGGGGCGTGGTGGGTCAAGGCGTTTTGCAAGGGGGCGCGCAGCAGGCTTTGTTGCGCAGTGGCGCAGCGCTGTTGTTGCTGCGCGCTGCTGGGGCTGAGTTGTTCGGCCTGGAAGAGCGAGAGCTCCAGCCGCGCCATGTGCAGGCGCAGGTCTTGGGCGTTCTCGGCAGCGTCTTTGTTCAACAGCGCCAGCACCTCGCCGAGCTGGTGCTTGGCTTCGCTCAGTTGCCCGCGCGCCAACTGGGCTTGCGCCAACAGGCGGCTGATTTCGGCGCGCAGCACGTGCAGGCGCACCGAGGGGGCCTGCGGCTTGTCCAGGCGTTGCAGGCGTTGGGCGAGGGCTTGCATCGCCTCCAGCGAGGGCTTGCCGCGCTGCTGTGCGGTTTGGGCGCGCACCAGGCCCAGGCTCCAGGGGCGGCGTGTGGGGTCGAGCTGCTCCAGCGCGCTGAAGTCGGCCACGGCCTGTGCCAAATGCAGGCGCGCCGCAGCGTGCTGGCCGCTGCGCCATTCGGCGTCTCCCAGAACATAGGCGGCGTTGGCTTTGTGCTCCAGCCAGCCCCGGTCGGCAGGGTGGGCTTGGCGCAGCGCCTGAGCTTGACTGAGCGCTTGGCCCAGCACCTCCAGGGCCTGAGGGTGGCGCCCCAGCAGCAGCAAGGTGGAGCCCAGCCAGCTCAGCACATTGCTGTGCTCGGCTTGCAAGGTGGGGTCGTCGCGGCGCGCGGCGCGCGCCCGCGTGAGGCCTTGCAGCGCAGACTGAAACAGCGCCTCGGCCTGCAGCAGTCGGCCCTGCTCCAGGTTGAGGGAGGCCAGGTTGTTGTGGGCATAGGCCAGCTCCACCTGCGCGTCGAGGTCTTGCGGCGCAGCGTGCAGCCACTGCTGGCTGACGCTGCGGTAGCGCTGCCAGGCCTGCTCGGCTTCGTCAAAGCGGCGCTGGTGGTAGGCAATGTGGCCCAGCCAGAAGGCGGCGGTGCCCTGGGCTTTGCGCCAGCTCGCGGCAAAGTGGGCGGGTTGGCCTTGGCTGGGGGGCTCGTCTTGCAGCAGCTGGTGGGCTTGGGTGAGGGGTTCGCGCGCGGCATCGAGTTCGCGCCGTCCCGCCCGCACTTCGCCAATCACCGTGAGTGCTTTGGCGCGGTGCAGTCGCTCGGTGGGGCTGGGGTGGTCTTGAAGCGAGAGGTGCTGCAGAGCCTGGCTGCCCACTTGGTCCAGCAGCTCCAGCCGCCCGATGGGGCGCAGCCGCTCGGCAAAGTCCCCCAGCATATAGGCCAGCAGGGCGTCGGACTGGCGCTGGCGGCTCTGGGCGTGCTGCTCCGCGGTGGCGGCGCGCTGCGCTTGCCACAGGCTCACTCCAGTGAGCCCCAACAGTGCGAGCATGGCGGCGCTGCCTGCGGCCACGGCCAGGCGGTGGCGGCGCACAAAGCACTGCAGGGTGTAGAGCGCGCTGTCGGGGCGTGCACTGATGGGCTCGCGGGCCAGCCAGCGGCGCAGGTCGGCGCCCAGGGCCAGGGCATTGGGGTAGCGTGCTGCGGGGTCTTTTTTGAGGGCTTTGGCGGCAATGGTGTCCAGGTCGCCGCGCATCAGCACGGCTTGGCGCGCCAGCTGCCGGTTGTCGCAACGCCGCGCGGCATCGGACAAGCGCGAGGGCGGCGTGACCAGCACGGCGCGCAGCTGGTCCAAATCGCTTTGGGTGGCGTCGCCGGTGGGGTGGCGCCCACTGAGCAGGGCAAACATCAGCACGCCCAGGGCGTAGACATCGGTGGCCGTGGTGACGTCTTGCTGGCGCACTTGCTCGGGCGCGGCATACAGCAGCGTGAAGGCGTGCCCGGCCAGGCGAGTCAGCGCGGTAGGGGCGGCCGCGGGCTGGGTTTCGTCTTGCAACTTGGCAATGCCAAAGTCCAGCAGCTTGGCCTGCCCCTCGGGCGTGACCAGGATGTTGTTGGGCTTGATGTCGCGGTGCAGGATCAGGCGCTGCTGGGCATGGGCCACGGCGTCGATCACGTCCAGCAGCAGGCTCACGCGCTGGCGCACGTCCAGCTGGCGCGCTTGGCAGAAGGTGTCGATGGGCATGCCGTCCACATACTCCAGCACCAGGTAGGGCTGACCGCCCTGGGGCAGGACGTGTACACCCGCGTCGAGCAGGCGCGCAATATGGGGGTGGGTCAGACGCGCCAGGATGTGGCCCTCACGCTCGAAGCGTGCCCGCGCGCCGCGGCTGAAGCTGCCGAACTTCAAAAACTTGACGGCCACCTTGCCTTGAAAGCGGCCGTCGCTGCGCTTGGCCAGCCACACCGAGCCCATGCCGCCGCTGCCGAGTTCACGCTCCAGCGTGTAGGCCCCGACTTGCAGGCCGCTGAGGTCGCCCAGTTCGGTCAGGGCTTCGGCCAGGCGGGTTTGTTGCGCGGCGGGGCGCTCCATGAACGGTGCGCCCATCAATCGCGCGTCCAAGGCCAGCCATTGCTGCAGCATGGCCAAGTCTTGGGCATTCAGCGTGGCGCTGAGCTCGGCCAGGCGCGGCGCACGCGCGTCGGGCTCCAGGTCCAGCAGTTCGTCCAGCAGGGGGTTGAGTCGGAGCCATTGCTCGGGGCTGGGGCCTGCCGCCAGGGTGGGAGGGAAGTGGGCCTGTGTCGTCATGGGCTCATTGCCGCAGCTGCTGTGCCAGCAGCAGCCGGGCCTTGGCCCAGAGGCGCTGCACGGTGCGTTCTGTCACTCCCAGGGCGGCGGCGATGTCGCGCTCGCCCAGCCCCCCGAAGTAGCGCATCTCCACCACGCGTGCCAGGCGCTCGTCAAGCTGGGCGAGCTCATCCAGCGCCTCGTGCACGCGCAGTACCTCGGCCTGCATGTCGGCGTCGCTGAGCTGCTCGCTCAGCGTGGTGCTGAAGGTCTGCAACTGCAGCTGCCCGCCGCGGCGCTGCGCCTGGCGCGCGCGCACCAGATCCACCACCACGGAGCGCATCACGCGCGAGGCGTAGGCCAGGAAGTGTTGGCGGTTGTTGAAGCCCTCACCCTGGTGCGCGCCGCGCATCTTGAGCCAGGCTTCGTTGACCAGCTCCTGCGTGCACAGCAAGGTCACATGGCCGCTCAGGCGCATGCGTGCGTGCGCGATCCGCTGTAAGTCGGCATACAGCAGCGCAACCACCCGGTCGGCTGCGCCAGGCGCACCGTCGCGAGCTTCATGCAGCAGCAAGGTGATGTCGTTCATGGTGCAGGGTGGGCCCGCCTATCCTGTACGGGCTCACCCACTCTACAGGGGCAGCGGGTTGAAGCGAAAGCGCTTGTTTGCGATGTCGGGTTTGTTGTCTGGTCTGCGTTACTTAGAGTGAGGCTGCACGGCTGTTTCAGGGAGGGCGTCGGCAACAGACGCGGGTTGTGCGGCTTCACCTCACATGGGGGCGCCCTGCCGACATTCAGAGCTTGGGAATGCGGATGCGGCTGATCATCAGCGAGCCCGACAGCGCAAACAGCAGCACCAGCGGGTGTAGGTAAAAGCCCGCAATCTCCACACGACCACCCCAGAGCTGCTCGCCCAGCGCGCCCTGGGCTGCGGCGGCCCACAGCACCAGCACCAGCACCAGCGAGGTCGGGATGGGCGTGCCCTCGAAGTGGCTGACCTTGTTGTCGTCACCGCTGAGCTTTTCGGCGGTGACGTTGTAGCGCGCCAGGCGCGATACACCGCAGGCCACGAAGTACACCAGGATGATGCGGTCCCACAGGCCTTGCATGCCGCAGCCGTAGGCAATGGCCGCGGGGGCCACACCGAAGCTGATCACATCGGCCAGGGAATCGAGCTCGCGCCCCATGGCGGAGCTTTTCTGGCGCCAGCGCGCAATGCGCCCATCCAGCACATCAAACACCAGCGCGGCTGGGATGAGGGCACAGGCGTAGAACAGGTGCAGCACTTCCTGGCGCTGCAGATAGGTCATCACCGCAAACAGCGCGCCCATGCCGCAAAAGGCATTGGCCAGGGTGAACCAATCGGCGAGATGGAACTCGCGGATCATGGAAAACGGCTTGGGACGAGTCATGGGGCGGGAGCATACGTGATGCAGCCGCCACCCACGCGCAATCGCTCCAGCCGTTCAGGCCGCAGGCCGCGCGCTCGACGCCTGGCGGCGCCGGCGCACCAGGGGCAGCACGCCCGCCAAGCCGCCCAGCATCAGGGCCAGGCTGCTGGGTTCGGGCACGGCCTGCAGCACCACGTTGTCCAGCCCTACGTTGTAGGCGGAGTTGCGCCACTCCAGGCGCAGCCCCGTGCTGGAGCTGAGGTCCACGTTGAAGACGGTGGCCGTGTTGGTGGTGGCGTCGCCCACCATGCCCTCGTAGTGGTAGAGCAGCGCGTTGCTGCCCAGGTCAAACACATCCACTTGTGTGGAGCGCGAGGTTTCGGAGTAGGCGCCCAGGGTGAAGTTGGTCAGGCGCAGGCCACCGCCCAGCGCGCGCATGTCGATGCGGGCGTAGGACTGCGGGCCATCGCCCCCGTCGGCCCACAGCACGCCGTAGAGGTTGTTGTAGCGCTGGTCCCACCAGCGCAGCGAGGTATTGGGCGTGAGGGGCTGGCCGTAGCTCACGTCCACCAGCCCGGCCATGTCGCCGTAGGACTGGTTGACCCAAGAGCCGTTGGCACAGACGCTCGCGCTGCCGGAGCCATCGGCATTGGTGGCGCACAGCGTGGGGGCATTGGGCCCCTGGCCGAAGTCAAGTGTGTAGGCCTGGGCCAGCAGCGGCGCCAAGGCCAGCGCCGCCGCGCACAGTGGGTGTCGCATGGTTTTTCTCCCTGTTGATGCGCCCAAGACCGCAGCGCTGCGACACATTCTGTGCGGGAGTGCACAAAGCACCGACCCCTATGGCTAGGGGGGCTCAGCCCAGCGCTGCGGTGTTGCGGCTGTCTTGCGTCGCGGTGGCCTCGTCTTCGTCGTCCACCAAAAAGCCGCCGCTTTGGTGCGTCCACAGCCGCGCATACAGGCCGCCCTGAGCCAGCAGCGAGGCGTGGTCGCCCTGCTCGACGATGCGGCCCTGGTCCATGACGATGAGCCGGTCCATGGCCGCGATGGTGGAGAGCCGGTGGGCAATAGCCACCACCGTCTTGCCTTCCATGAGGCGGTAGAGGCTGCGCTGGATGGCGGCTTCCACCTCCGAGTCCAGCGCACTGGTGGCTTCGTCCAGCAGCAGGATGGGGGCGTCTTTGAGCATCACGCGCGCAATCGCCACGCGCTGGCGCTGCCCGCCGCTGAGCTTGACGCCACGCTCGCCCACATGAGCGTCGTAGCCGCGGCGGCCTTGCGGGTCGCTGAGCTGCTCGATGAACTCGTGCGCCTCGGCCTGGGTGGCGGCGTGCAGCATCTGGGCATCGCTGGCGTCGGGGCGGCCGTAGCGCAGGTTGTCGCGCACCGAGCGGTGCAGCAGCGAGGTGTCCTGCGTGACCATGCCGATCTGCGCGCGCAGGCTGTCTTGCGTGACGCGGGCGATGTCTTGCCCGTCGATCAGGATGCGCCCTTGCTCCACCTCGTGAAAGCGCAGCAGCAGGTTCAAGAGCGTGCTCTTGCCCGCGCCCGAGCGCCCCACCAGGCCGATTTTTTCACCGGGCCGGATGTGCAGGTCCAGCTGTTGCAGCACGGGCTTGCTGCCGCCGTAGGCAAAGCTCAGCTGCTCGAAGCGGATCTCGCCCTGCGCCACGCGCAGCGCCTGGGCCTGGGGGTGGTCTTGAATCGCCACGGGCTTGGCCAGGGTGGTGATGCCGTCTTGCACGGTGCCGATGTGCTCGAACAGGCTGGACATCTCCCACATGATCCAGTGCGCAATGCCGTTGAGCCGCAGCGCCATGGCCGTGGCTGCCGCCACCGCGCCCAGCCCCACCTCGCCGCGCGACCACAGCAGCAGCGTCATGCCCGCCGTGGCGGCAATCAGGCCCATGGAGAGGATGTGGTTGATGATCTCAAAGCCGCTGACCAAGCGCATCTGGCCGTAGGCCGTGCCGAGGAAGTCGCGCATGGCCTCGCGCGCATAACGTGCCTCGCCCTGGCTGTGCGCAAAGAGCTTGACGGTGCTGATGTTGGTGTAGGCGTCGGTGACGCGCCCGCTCATGAGGCTGCGCGCATCGGCCTGCTGCTTGGCCGCGCGCCCCAGGCGCGGCACAAAGTACATCAGCGCCAGAACGTAGGCGCCCAGCCAGGCCAGAAAGGGCAGCAGCAGCGTGGCGTCAAAGCCCCCCACCACGCCCAGCATGGTGACGAAGTAGATGGTGATGAAGACCATGATGTCCGCCACCGTCAGCACGCAGTCGCGCACTGCCAGCGCGGTTTGCATCAGCTTGGCAGAGACGCGCCCGGCAAACTCGTCCTGGAAAAAGCTCATGCTCTGCGTCAGCAGCAGGCGGTGGAAGTTCCAGCGCAGCCGCATGGGGAAATTGGCAGCGAGGCCCTGGTATTTGCACAGCGACTGCAGCGCAATCAGCAGCGGGCTGGCCAGCAAGATGGCGCCCAGCCACAGCAGCTTGTCGCGCTGCGTCTCCCACAGCGTGGCCGGTGGCGTGTTGGACAGCCAATCCACCACCGAGCCCAGCATGGCAAAGAGCAGGGCCTCAAAAGCGCCAATCAGTGCCGTGAGCAAGATCACCAGCAGCAGCAGGCCGCGCATGCCCTGCGTGCCCGCCCAGACAAAAGGCCAAAAACCCTTGGGCGGCGCGGCCACCGCGTCTTCAGGAAAGGGGTCGACGCGTTTTTCAAACCATGAAAACAAGGGGAACCTCCGGAACTCGAACGGCGACGCGACTCAGGGCTGCGCGGGTCGCGGCAAGGGGCGCCCTTGCGCCTGAGCAGGCGCGGGCACGCCCAGGATTTGCGCCAGCGTGGGGGCGATATCAGCCACCTCCACGCGCTGGCTCACTTGCCCTTGCCCAAACCATGCCGGGCCCCAGGCCAGGATGGGCACATGGGTGTCGTAGGCGTGCGGCGAACCATGCGTGGTGCCACCGATGCGTGAGCTCGGAATCCAACCCGCACGCGTGATGATTTGCAGCGGCGCACTCAACTCGGGGTGCCATGACTTGCGCATCTGCGCCAGATAGGGCGTTTGCGTGTCGGTGGAGCGCAGCTGTGCGGGCGTGAACGCCGCCTCGATGCCGGGCAGCTGCACGGCCAACTCAGCCGCTGCGGCGTACACGGCGTCGGGCTGCACACCACGCTCGGCCATGAGCTTGTTGTTGAAGATCAAGCCCGAGCCCGAGACGTTGCTCACCCACTGGCCCGCGCCGAAGCGCTCACCCAAGCCCTTGTTGATGAAGCCGATGAGCTGCGTGGGGTTGGCGCGTCCGGCGTCACGCCCCTGGCTCTGGGCCCATTCCGGCGTGTCCACAAAGCCGTGGTCGGCCGTGAGCATGGCCACGTAGTTGCCGCGACCCACGCGCGCATCCAGGTACTGGAAGAAGGCTTGCAGGTGCGCGTCCAGGTGCAGCATGTGGTCGTGCGAGAGGCGCGACTCCGGCCCAAAGGCGTGGTTCACATAGTCGTGGCTGGAGAGGCTGACCGAGAGGATGTCGGCATGCGCGTCCGCGCCCAGCTGTTCGCCCTCGATGGCGGCGCGCGCAAAGGCCAGCGTCAGCTCGTCGCCAAAGGGCGTGGGCAGCAGGTTGCCGTAAAAGCGCGGGCCCGGGCCGTCCATGCCTGCACCCACGGTGGCGGGCAGCTTGTTGCCGTTGCCGCTGTTGGCTTGCCAAGCTTGGCCATCCGGGGCCGAGCGCGCATAGGCGCAGCTGCTGGCCTTGGGGTCGGCCACAAACGGGCAGTCATAGCCGGGCAGTCGCGGCGCCCAGGTTTTGCCAAAGAAGGCATCGGCGGGCTTGGCGGCGTTGAAGGCCTCCACCCAGGCCGGGTGACGCGCCATGTAATAGGTGCTGGAGGCGAACTGGCCCGAGCTGCCCATATACATATAGGCCACGCCCTTGTGGCCTGCGGGCAGGATGGCGCCGCGGTCCTTGCCCGAAATGCCAATCACCTTGGACACGCTCTGGCCGGTGCGCAACACATCGCCCACGGTTTCCACGCGGTAGTTCTTGGGGCTGGTGCCCGCCAGCGGCTCGGTGGTGTTGCCGATGTAGACATGCGCCGGGTCGGCCGTGCAGTACTGGGGCTCGCCGCTGTCGCGGTCACGCCATTCGTTGCCGATGATGCCGCTGCGCTGCGGGTAAGCACCCGAGAGCATGACGGAGTGGCCCGCCGCCGTCACGGTGTAGCCGTGGCCGTAGTGCGCGTCAGAGAACCACAGACCGCGGTCCAGAAAGCGGCGAAAGCCGTCGGGCTGGAGCTGATCGCGGTAGCCCAGCACCTGGCGCATGGGCAGGCCGTCGACGACCAGGAACACCACCAACTTCGGGGGGCTCTGGGTGGTAGTGGCCGGGCTTGGCGCGGCTTTGGGGGCAGGGGCGGTGGCACAGCCCGCCAACAGGCTCAGCGCAAGAGCGGCCAGCGGCAGGAGGGCGCAGCGAGTGGGTGTAAACATGGTCAGTCGCCTTGGGTCTAAGCGGAGGGGCGCAGTATCGCGGAGACCCCGACCTTTGGCCGTGGTGGCGCCATGAGCTCAAGGCATGGGTGGCAGTCGCTCCGGTGATGAAGCCTGCCGCCAATAAGAAAGCCGGACGCGCTGCGAACAGCGACATCCGGCTTGGCTGTAGATGGGCGCCGCGGCGCCATCTCCTCCTGTTGTTGAGTGAGATTGTGCGGTGCTTACATGACAGTGATTTGCAGGTTTGCCCTAGGGCGTGTGCCAGCCGCTGCGCCACGCAAACCAGGGGTTGACGCAGCACAGGGCTTGTCACCTGTTCGGGTATAGGGCCTCGTCCAGCACTTCCACCCAGTGGCGCACGGGCACGGGGGTGCCCGCTTGCAGATGCTGGATGCACCCCACATTGGCCGAGACGATGACCTCCGCCTGCAGCGGCGCGAGCGCGGCGAGCTTGCGCTGGCGCAGCTCGGTGGCCATGGCGGGCTGCAGCACCGAGTAGGCTCCGGCCGAGCCGCAGCACAGGTGCTCCTGGCCGCTGGCGATCTGTACGTCAAAGCCCAGTGTGCGCAGCGCCGCCTCCACGCCGCCGCGCAGCTTCTGGCCATGTTGCAGCGTGCAGGGTGGGTGGTAGGCCAGGCGCTGGCGCGCTGGCTGCTGGGGCAGGGCGCGCTGCAGCGGCTCCACCAGCAGGGGCAGCAGCTCGCTGAGGTCGCGCGTCAGCGCCACGATGCGCTGGGCGCGTTCGGCATAGGCCGGGTCGTGGGCCAGCAGCTGGGCGTAGTCCTTGACCTGCAGGCTGCAGCCCGAGGCGTTGACCACAATGGCCTCGACCCGCGCGGCCGCGCCGTCCACCAGCGGCCACCAGGCGTCGATATTGCGCCGCGCGGCGGCTTGGGCGCCGTGGTGGTCGTCCAGGTGCGCAGCCAGCGCGCCGCAACAGCCCGCCTCGTCGGCCACCAGGGTTTGAATGCCGCAGGCATCGAGCACGCGCGCCGTGGCGGTGTTGATATTGGGGGCCATGGCCGGTTGCACACAGCCCATGAGCAGCAGCATCTGGCGCGGGTGTTGGCGTGTGGGCCAGCGCCAGGCGCGTGCCGATGCGCGTGCGGGCACTTTGTCGCGCAGCACAGCGGGCAGCAGCGGGCGCAGCCATTGCCCCACGCGCAGGGCCGGAGCAAACAGCGCCGAGGTCAGACCTTCGCGCAGCAGCCAGCGCAGCGCGCGTTGGCGCGCGGGGCGCGGCGCTTGCGCGTCGAGCACGCGCAGGCCGTGCTCGCGCATGGCGGCGTATTGCACGCCCGATGGGCAGGTGGTCTCGCAGCTGCGGCAGCTCAGGCAGCGGTCCAGGTGCTCGCGCGTGGTCGCGCCCGCCGGTGCGCCCTCCAGCATCTGGGCCATGAGGTAGATGCGTCCGCGCGGGCCGTCGAGCTCGTCACCCGTGACTTGGTAGGTGGGGCAGGTGGCAGTGCAAAAACCGCAATGCACGCAGCGCTGGAGCAGGGCCTGTGCGGCCAGCGCGTCCGGGTTGGCGCGCAGGTGCTGAGCAAGTCGAATCTGCATGGCGGCTGTGTGGGTGAGGTCAGAGTTCGTCGTGCAGCCGTCCGGCGTGAAACACGCGGTCCGGGTCGAAGGCTTCGAGCAGGTTTTGCTGCAGGCGCAGCTCCACGGCCCCCAGGGGCTGGGCGCGGCGCAGCGAGCGGTCGCTGCAGCGGTAGAGCGTGGCCTGCCCGCCCAGCGACGCCGCCAGCGCTTGCAGCGCGGGCGCGGGCGCCTGTGTCGGGGGCAGCAGCAGCCAGCGCTGGCAGCCGTGCCACTCCAGCAGTGTGGCGGCCTCCAGCGGCAGCTCCGCCGTGCCCGGGGGCAGGCTCAGGCGCCAGAGCTGCGCACCGGCATCGGCCGCCGCACAGGCTTGCTCGAACCACGGGTGTTGTTGGTCGCGCAGGCTTTGCCAGTAGGCGCTGGCCTGGGCCTCGGGCAGGCTGTCGCCGCCCAGGCGCGCGGCGGCGGTTTGCACGGCCGCCGCAGCTCCCGCCAGGCGCAGGCGCAGCACGCCTTGCTCCCAAGCGCTGGCTTGCAGCGGCAGGGCCTGGCTGCTCCAGCGCACCAGCTGCGCCAGGGCTTGGGCCTGCGTCAGCTCAAAGCACAGCGTGCGCTGGGCCGGGGCCTGGGGCAAGACTTTGAGTGAGACTTCCACCAGCAGGCCCAGCGCCCCCCAGCTGCCGGCCATGACGCGTGAGACATCAAAGCCCGCCACGTTCTTCATGACCGTGCCGCCAAAGCGCAGCAGCTCGGCGCGCCCGTTCAGCAGCTGCACGCCGAGCACATGGTCGCGCACGCCGCCGCTGGCCAGGCGTGCGGGGCCCGCCAGGCCGCTGGCCACCATGCCGCCCACCGTGCCGCTGCGCTCGGGCGGACCCAGACGCGGCGGCTCAAAGGCCAGGACTTGTCCGCACTGCGCCAGCGCGGCTTCGAGTTCCACCAGCGGCGTGCCCGCCCCCACGGTGACCACCAGCTCGCTGGGTTCGTAGGCACCGATGCCGCTGAGCTCACGCGTGGACAGGGGCTCGCCCGCCGGGGCCGCCCCCCAGAAGTCTTTGCTGCCGTGGCCCACGATGCGCAGCGTCTGGTGCTCGGCCGCGGCGGCGCGGATGCGCTCTTGCAGCGCACGGATGGGGTAGGGCAGCATCAAAAGCGCTCCAGCTCGGCAAAGGGCAGCACGCCGCGGCTGACGTGCATGCGGCCGTGCTCCGCACAGCGCGCCAGGCTGGGCAGGAGCTTGCCGGGGTTGAGGTGTTCGTGCGGGTCAAAAGCGCGGCGCAGGCGGCGCATCTGCTCCAGCTCTTCGGGCGAGAACTGCACGCACATGCTGCCGAGCTTTTCCACGCCCACGCCGTGTTCGCCGGTGATGGTGCCGCCCATGGCCACGCTGGTCTCCAGAATCTCGGTGCCAAAGGCTTCGCAGCGGCGCAGCTGGTCGGGGTCGCTGCCGTCGTAGAGGATGAGCGGGTGCAAATTGCCATCGCCCGCGTGAAACACATTGACGCAGCGCAGCGCGTATTTGCGCTCCATCTCTTGAATGGCCAGCAGCATCTCGGCCAGGCGCTTGCGCGGGATGGTGGAGTCCATGCACAGGTAGTCCGGGCTGATGCGCCCCGAGGCCGGAAAAGCGTTTTTGCGCCCGCTCCAAAAGCGCTGGCGCTGGGCTTCGTCTCGGCTGACTTCCAAGCGCGTGGCCCCGGCTTGCTGCAGCACGGCGCACATGCGCTGGATTTCTTCCTCCACCTCCTCGGGCGTGCCGTCGCTCTCGCACAGCAAGATGGCGGCGGCCTCGCGGTCGTAGCCGGCCTGCACAAAGTCGTCCACGGCGGCGATCATGGGCTTGTCCATCATCTCCAGTCCGGCCGGAATGATGCCCGCGGCAATCACCGCCGCAATGGCGTGGCCGGTGCTGGCCAGATCGGCAAAGCTGGCCATGATGCAGCGCGCCAGCTGCGGGGTGGGGGTGAGGCGCACCGTCACCTCGGTGACCACGGCCAGCATGCCCTCGCTGCCCACCACCAGGGGCAGCAGGTCGAGCCCGGGCCCGTCGGGCGCGCCGCTGCCGAATTGCACGGGCTCGCCCGCGGCGGTGTAGCCGCGCAGGCTCACCACGTTGTGCAGCGTCAGGCCGTATTTCAGGCAGTGCAGGCCGCCCGAGTTCTCGGCCACATTGCCCCCAATGGTGCAGGCAATCTGGCTGCTGGGGTCGGGGGCGTAATAGAGCTGGTGGGCCGCTGCGGCTTGTGTGATGGCGGCATTGCGCACGCCGCACTGCACGCGGGCGCGCGCCGTCAGCGGGTCGAGGTGCAGGATGCGGTTGAGCCGCGTCAGGCTCAGTGTGAGCCCCTCGGCGTGAGGCATGGCGCCGCCTGACAAGCCGGTGCCCGCGCCGCGTGCCACCACGGGAACGCCCAGGCGGTGGCAGGCGCGCAGCACCTCGCCCACTTGGGCATCGGTCTCGGGCAGGGCCACGGCCAGGGGCTTTTGGCGGTAGGCGGTGAGCCCGTCGCACTCATAAGGCGTGGTGTGCTCGGTCGTCCACAACACGGCGTGGGCGGGCAGCACCGGCAGCAGGGCCTGGACCAGCGCCTGTTGCCGTTGTGATCGGGGCAGGGGGGCGACGGCGGCGGTCATGGCGGCAGGCCTACTTGGAGGCCGTGCCGCGCCGTCGTGGGGCTGCTTTCTTGGCAACCGCAGGTGCTGCCGCTGCCGCGGGGCTCTGCGCAGGCGCAGCGGCAGCGGTGTTGGCAAAGGTTTGCTGGGCAATCTGCCCAAACTGCTGGGTCAGCGCCTGCCACCATTGCATGGGGTCGACTGCCGGGGCCTCGGCGCTCTCAGCGTCCTCAGCGGGCTTGGCGCCTGGCGCTGCAGCGGGGTTGGGGGTGAGCACGCGCTGCAGGTCGGGCATGGGCACATTCATGGCCTGCAGCGTGCTCAGCGTGAGGCGCTGCACCTCCAGGGCCTGGATGGTGGCGGTGAGCATCTGGCTGTTTTGGTCCAGCCAGAACTGCACGGCGCGCAGATCACGGATGCGCTGCTCCAGCTCTTCTGCATTGAGCGTGGGCGTGGCCCACTGGCTCATGCCCGGCAGGGCTTTGCCGCTGTGTTGCAGCAGGCTGTTGAAGAAGTCCATGCCGGGGGCGAAAGGGTTGAAGCCAGGAGTGCTCATGGGGGACCAGGTTCGGTGGCGAGGTGCGGCCCATGGTATCGGTACTTGGCAGGCTTTGGCTATGCGGCTGCACCCAGCTGCTTTTCGCGTGCAACGCACCCCCACTTGTTTTGGGGGTCATGTCCACCCCCCAAAGTGTGCCGATCAAGTGGTGATGCTGTTCAACTCCACCCAGCCCGTCCAGAGGATCTGGATGCCCACGCACACCAGGATGAAGGCCATGATGCGCATCATCACCAGCGTGCCGATTTCGCCCAGCAACGTCAGCAATCGCCCGGCGTTGCGCAGCACCAGGTAGAGCACCAGCGAGGTGATGGCCGCGCCCAGGATGGCAATGCCCGCACCCGCCACATACAGCATGGGGCTGCGCGGGAATTGGGCGCCCAGTGCAATGCACGCGGCAATGCAACCGGGCCCGGTGGTCAGCGGGAAGGTCAGCGGGAAGAAGCTGCGCTTCACGATCTCGGCCTCGCTCAGGTCGGGCGTGCTGTGGTCGCGCACGGCGCTGCGCACGGCGTCCTGGTCCTGCCCGGTGAGCATGCTCCAGCCCGCTGAGGCCACCAGCAAGCCCCCCGCAATGCGCACGATGGGCAAGGAGATGCCGAACAAATCCAGCACATAGGTGCCCACCAGCATGGACACCACGATCACAAAGCAGGCGTTGATGGCCACCTGGCGCGCCAGGCGCTTGAGCACGCTGTCCACGCCGTTGGCGCTGGTCAGCAAAATGGGCGCCGCACTGACGGGGTTGATGATGGGCAGCAGGGTCAGGGGCACCAGCAACAGGGACTGGGCGATTTGTGGGAGCGTTTCCACGACGGCAATTTCAAAAAGAAAACGACCGGCAGTGTGCCCCAGAACTGGGTCGGTCAAGCCTCTTGGAAGCCGGGCTTAGGGCCGTGTTTCTGGCGGCCACAAACGCCGCAGCTCAAAACCCCGTGCGCGCAGCAAGGTGGGCAGTGCGGCGGATCCGGTCATGTGCAGCGCACCCACGGCGGCCAGCACCGGCCCTTGCTGGTGCAACTGCTCAATGCGCTGGGCCAGGGCGGGGTTGCGGCCGTCGTTGAGCCGGCGCAAGAGCGACAGGGCCGCCGCGTCAGCGCTGCAGTGGCACCAGCGCTGGGGGTTGGACAAGGTGGCGAGGTCGCCGCGCTCCCAGGCACTCACCAGGGCCTGGAGCTGGCGCATGGCGCTGCCGTCTTCCATGGCTTGCAAGCCTTCGTCGAGTTCGGCGTCGCGCTGGCGTGGGTCGCTGGGGATGAGGGCCTGCAGCTGTTCTTGCGCACGCTCCAGGCTCAGTACGGGGCGGTTGTTGTCGCGCGCCCACTGCGCCAGCATCAGCTCGCTGCCAAAGCTCGCGTCCATGCCTGCACGGCGCGCCTCGAAGGCGGAGAGCGAGGCCAGCAGCAGGCTGGGGTGCATGTGCTGCAGCAGCACCTCGGGCAGGCAGGCGCGGCGCAGTTGCTGGCGCAGCCGCTGCTGCAGCGCCGGAGCCAGCGTGACGGCAGCGGTGCTGGGTGGGCTTTGCATCTCGGGCGAGTGCGGGTCGATTTCCAGCGCCACGCGCTGCACCGCTTGCAGGGCCTGGCGCAGCTGCGGTCCCGGCGCGGCCCAGCTGGCCTTGCCCACATGCAAGGTGGCGTAGAGGTAGGAGGTGCGCCCGTCGCGCTGCAGCTGCCAGAGCAAGCCGCGGTCGGCCGCTGCAGCCTGCAGCTGGGGCTTGCTGAGGGGCGCGGGCGGCGTGGGGCAGTCCTGTGCCTGGCCCAGGGCGGGCAGCAGCAGGGCCGCGGCACCGAGCCGCGACAAGCCGCGCCGCAGCGCGTGGCTGAAGTGCGCCAGCCTCACGAGGACTTGGGCATGCCAAAGCCCATGCTGCGGCGCCCCCGCTGCTCGGGTTTGACGCGGTGCTCGGCTTCCAGCAGGGCCAGGAAGTCCTCGGGCAGCAGCGGCTCGCCCAGCACTTCGGACTGCTGGCAGACGGCGGCAAAGTCGCCCAAGGTCAGCGCGTCGAGCTGGGCCAGGCGCTCTCGCTGGGTGGGGCAGAGCTGCTCGAGCCGGCATTCCTGCGCAAACATGCGCTCGCGCTGCTCGGTCTTCAGCGGCTTGAAACGGATCTTGAACATGAAGCGGCGCAGCGCGGCTTCGTCCAGGTCGTCAAAAGCGTTGGTGGTGCAGATGAAGATGCCGTCAAAGCGTTCCATGCCCGCGAGCATCTCATTGACTTCAGACACCTCGTAGTGGCGCTCGGCCATGCGGCGGCTGCGCAAAAAGCTGTCGGCTTCGTCCAGCAGCAGCAGCGCGCCTTCCTGGCGTGCCGCCTCGAACATGCGCGCCATGTTTTGCTCGGTCTCGCCCACGTATTTGCTCATCAAATCACTGGCCAGGCGCAGCATGAGCGGGCGCCCCAGCGCGTCGGCCATATGCTCGGCCAGCGCGGTTTTGCCCGTGCCCGGTGGGCCGTGAAAACAAAGCGTGCCCATGCCGCGGCGGCGCAGGGCTTCGATGATGCGCGGCAGCTCAAAGCGCGATTCGCAGTGGATGAGGTCCAGCGCATAGCGCGTGGCGGCATTGCGCCGCGCTTTGCCCTGCTCGACATGGCCAAGTGCTTTGTCGGCGTGCAGCAGCTGGCGGTTGATGAGGGCTTCGATGTCTTGCTGGCCTTCGCCCGCGAGCGTGGCAAAGCGCACCGCGGTGCGGATCTGTGCGGGCGTGAGGTGCTGGCGCTCGGCCAGGCGCGCGGCGTAATCGGCGCTCACCGGCAGCTCGCCCAGGGCCTTGCGCACCAAGCCCAGGCGTGCGCCTGGCGGCGGCGAGCGCAGCTCCAGGTGGTACTGAAAGCGGCGGCGAAACGCAGGGTCGATGTGCTCGATGCGGTTGGTGACCCAAATCACCGGCACGGGGTTGTGCTCCAGGATTTGGTTCACCCAGGCCTTGCCGTTGACGGACACGGGGCCGGGCATGTCCATGGCCGCATCCAGCCGTGCCATGAGGTGGGCGGTGTCGCCGCACAAGGCCGGGAACACGTCTTCAACCTCGTCAAATAGCAGGGCTACATTGGGGCTGGAGGTCAGGAACACCTGGCTGATTTGCAGCGAGCGGTAGCGGTCGCGGCCCGACAGCGCGTTGCCGTCGCGGTCGGCGTACTCCACTTCAAACAGGCTCAGGCCCGCTTCGCGCGCCGCCAGCTTGGCCAACTCGGTTTTGCCCGTGCCCGGCGGGCCGTACAGCAGCACGTTCACGCCGGCCTCGCCGCGCTGTACGGCTTGGCGCAGCAGTGTGGCGAGCACGCGCAGCTCGTCGGCCATGTATTCAAAGTCATTGCTCACCAGGGCTGATGGCAGCACCGGGCGCGTGAACACCGCCATCAAATCGTGCGGCCCTTCGTAGGCGCGCATGAGCACGGGCGGCAGCTGGTCGGAGACCTTCATCAGGTCCGACAAGTCGGTGATGTTGTGCTCGGAGACCAGGTTCTCCACCATGCCGATGCGCTCCAGGCGCGAGCCCGAGCGCAGCGCGTCGGCCACCTCCTGCGGGTTCACGCCGGCCACCTCGGCCAGCGCGGCGTAGGCCTCGTGCGCCGTGTTGACCTTGAACTCCACCAGCGCACCGCGCAGCTCGCGCTGGTAGCGCGCCAGCGTGCCGTACAGCAGCAGGGCGCGCTCGGCAGCGTTGAGCTGCAGCAGCTGCGCCAGCGTGGCAATGTTTTGCTCCACCAGCGTGGGGCTGCGCGGGGCTTGGCGCGACAAATACTCGCCCGTGGCCGCCAGTAGGGCCATCAAGTCCTTGGGCGCGTCTTTGACGAATTCGTCGAGATAGAAGAACAGCGTGCCTTCGGAAAACGGCCCGTGCCAGACGCCAAAGCGCTCCAGAAAAGCCTCGTCGTCGAGCTGCTCATGCCCCTGCCAAAGCACATGCCCCATGCAGCGCGTGCTGAGGTAGGCACGCAAACGCGAGAGCACGGGTTGCGGCCACACCAGTTGGCGCGCGGTGAGCGAGAGCAGGGCGCTGAGGTCGCGCCGCGGGTTGAAGCGCGCGGCGTGCTTGATGGTCAGGGCCAACACGAACTGCGTGCACATGCGGTCCAGCGCGGGTACATCGTCCATGCCTGGGGTTCGCAGTTGCAGCGTCATGCGTTTGGCCATTGGGGAGTTGAAGGGCTTGAGGCCGTCACCTTTGGTGGGGTGCAGTCCTGCAATTCATCTTGTCGCAGGGCTGCAGGGCCCACAAGTCCCATATGTGCTTGAACAGTCGCTCTGAGAGCCAACTTCGTCGCGCTTTGCCTCAATGCATGACAACCGGCTGTTGCCCGAGCTGGGCGTAGAGCCCGATGAAATCCTCCAAATCTTCAACATCTGGCCCCAGGTCGATGAGCGACTCCACCCCTTCCTGGAACTGCTGGGCCAGTGCGCCCTCGATGAAGATTTCCTTGCGTGTGAACTTGTCGACGATCTCAAAGCCCTCGCGGCGCAGCGCCATGGCGGGGTCTATGGTGTCGGTGAGGTTGTGGGGCAGTGGGACATCGAACTGCACCACGATGTAGCTGGGCGAGTTGTAGAGCATGTGCATGACAGAACTCCTAGTTCACCCTGAGGTGGGGGCGCCCAGCGGCTGAATCAAGCCCCCAAGGGCGTGGCTCGATCCTCGCAGCATCCGCCGCGTCTAGTGGTGTTCCCGAGTTGAATTGTCGTCAATGCAGCACAGATGGGTGGCTGTCGCGCATCTCCTGCCGATGGGGCATGTTGCGGTTGTTCAGGGTGGCGATGTCCCCTCAAGAAGTTCCAGAGACCAGCGCAATTGCCCTTCCTGCCTCAAGGTCAAGCGCAGCGGTAGTCCGCCGCGTTGGGCGTCGAGCAACAGCTCGAATTGCAAGGCCACAGCCTCCCCGTCGGCTGCGGCCACACGCTGCAAGCGCCAATGTCGGGCGTCGACATCGGTGAGCTCAAACGTCCACCACTGCACACCGCCACGGCGTTGCGCAAGGGGCAGTTGCCAGCGCAGTCCTGGGCGCAGTGGGGTGGGGTGGCCCGCCACCATGCCCGCGAGCTGCCACCACCAGCTCAGGGCGTCTTGCGTGCCGCCGGGCAGGGGGGCTTGGGGCTCCGCGCCGTCCTCAGGGTCCAGCCACAGCACTTCGTGCTCACGCTCTTTGCGCAGGCGGCTGTGACGCGCGGGACTCAGTCCTTGATCGCCCCATTGCCCTTGGCTGATCGAGGCCGTGGGCGCGCGGCCCGGACGCTGGCGCTGCAGCTGCAGCACATAGCCCTCAGCGTCCAAGCGCCATTGCAGCTGCGCTGTGCCTTGCGTTGCGCCGTAGTGGTAGGCGTAGTGCAGCTCACCTTGCGGGGCAGGCAGCGGCAGGCGAACGGCTGCGCTGTGGGGGTGCGGCTGCGCAGGGGGTTGTGCGCGAGGGCGATGGCTTGAGCGCCTTGGGGCCTGGGTCTCCTGCCGTGCAGCGGCCTTGGCAGCTGTCTGGGACGTGCGCAGCCCGGGGTGCTGGGGCTCGCGGGGCGGTGTGCTTGCTGCGCCGGTGCTGTGGCGCGACGGTTGCAATTGCAGTTCAAAGGCCGGTATCGATGCACTTGGCAATGGGGCTATCCGCCACACGGGGCTCGGACCCAGCAAGGCGAGATGCAACAGCATTGACGCCATCAGGGCGGCGCCAAGCTGTTTGGCTGGTGTCGACGCAGCGCAAGTGGCCGTGGTGGGCATTCGCGTTTGTAGGGCGCAAAGCTGGGTGTTTACCTTGAAGAGTCGCCAATATTCAAGTGACTGGTGCTATTTGTCTCGATTTGTGTTGATGGTGTGAGGTTGAGCCCCTCGCGGTGCTTGGCAGGGCAGCGCTGTAGGTCTGGGCCTTTGTGGCGAGCGGCTGCCTACAATTGGGACATGACTGCCGTAGCCGCCCCACATCCCCCCATCGCCTACACCCGTGCCCAGCATCTGCCTGAGCTGATGCGTCAGCGCATCCTGGTCCTGGACGGCGCCATGGGCACGATGATTCAGCGCTACAAGCTGAGTGAAGCTGATTTCCGCAGCGAGCGCTTCGCGCAGCACCCCAAAGACCTCAAAGGCAATAACGATTTGCTGGTGCTCACTCGCCCAGACGTGATCAGCGAGATTCACGAGCAATACCTTGCGGCAGGCGCCGACATTATCGAGACCAACAGCTTTGGCACCACCTCGGTGGCGCAAGAAGACTACGGGCTGGAGGCCTTTGCCTACGAGATGAACGTCGCTGCAGCACGGCTGGCCCGCGCCGCCTGCGACAAATACAGCAGTGCGGACAAACCGCGCTTTGCTGCGGGTGCCCTGGGCCCCACGCCGCGCACGGCGTCCATCAGCCCCGATGTGAACGACCCCGGCGCTCGCAACGTCGATTTCGACACCTTGCGCGCAGCCTATTACGAGCAGGCCAAAGGTTTGCTCGACGGCGGTGTGGATCTCTTCTTGGTCGAAACCATCTTCGACACGCTCAACGCCAAGGCCGCCATCTTTGCGCTGGAAGAGCTCATGGAGGACAGCGGCGAGCGCCTGCCGGTGATCATCTCCGGCACGGTGACCGACGCCTCCGGGCGCATCCTCTCCGGGCAGACGGTCTCGGCCTTTTGGCACTCGGTGCGCCACGCCAAGCCCCTGGCCATTGGGCTGAACTGCGCGCTGGGCGCCACCCTCATGCGCCCCTATGTGGAAGAGCTGTCGCGCGCGGCCGCAGACACCGCCATCAGCTGCTACCCCAACGCCGGGCTGCCCAACCCCATGAGCGACACCGGTTTTGACGAAACCCCCGAAGTCACCGGCCGTTTGGTGGGTGAGTTTGCCCAGGCGGGATTTCTCAATATCGCCGGGGGCTGCTGCGGCACCACGCCGGCGCACATCCACGCCATCAGCCAGGCTGTCAGCGCCTACCGTCCTCGCGGGTTTGGGGCGCCACTCTTCAGCGCTTTGATCTAACGCATCTAACGCAGCCTCCGTGGCGGGCGTGCCAAAAACCGTCCCGCCAATCCTCTGACTGATGCATGCGCGGCGTTCGCTATGCGGACGCGCGTGCCATGTTTTGCCGCAAGATGTGCCGATGAGGACTTGGGACCGTCCTCCTTGCCCTGCTGGCAGATTTACCCTATGACCACCACTGATCTCCTAGACCCCTCTGGCGCCGCAGAGGGCGGTCAGGACGCTTTCGCGCATACCTCCTTGAATGAGCTGCCCAACGCGCCGCGTTTTGTGGTCGGCATCGGCGCATCGGCAGGGGGGCTGGAGGCCCTGGAGCGGCTGTTTGACAGCATGGCGCCAGACACCGATGCCGCTTTTGTGGTGGTGCAGCACCTCTCGCCAGAGCACAAGAGCATGATGGAGAGCCTGCTGGCGCGTCACACGCGGCTGCCGGTGCACACGATCGAAGACGGCTTGCAACTGCAAGCCAACCATGTCTACCTCATCCCGCCGGGCATGCTGCTGTATTTGGAGCAAGGTCGCCTGCGCCTCACGCCCAAAGACGCCAAAGCCTTTGTGCTGACCATCGACGTGTTCTTCCAGTCCCTGGCCAGTGCCTATGGCACTCACTCGGTGGGGGTGGTGCTCTCGGGCACGGGCTCAGATGGCACACGTGGCTCTGGCGCCATCAACGAAGCCGGTGGCTTTGTCATTGCGCAAAGCCCCGAAGACGCCAAGTTCGACGGCATGCCGCGCAGCGTCATCGCCTCGGGCCTGGTGGATGTGGTGCTGCCCGCCCATGACATCGGACCGCGTCTGGCCGCTCACTTCACGAACGAGCCCGTGGCGGTGGAGCTGGTGGCGCCCAAGCCCACGGGTGAGCGCCATCGCTCCGAGCAGGCGCTGGCCGGCATTCAGCACTACCTGCTGCAGATGGGCGGCATCAACTTCACCGAGTACAAGCCCGGCACCGTGTTGCGGCGCATTGAGCGGCGCATGGTGGTCAAACAGCAAGCCACGCTCGAAGACTACCTGCTGCTGCTGCACGCCAACCCCGAAGAGGTGCGCACGCTCAAGCGCGAGCTGCTCATACCCGTGACGCGCTTTTTCCGCGATGCCGAGGCTTTCGAGGCGCTGGTCGAGCAGGTGATCGAACCGCTGGTGCGGCGCAGCAGCCTCTCCGAGCCGCTGCGTGTGTGGTGCGCAGGCGTGGCCACGGGTGAAGAGGTCTATACCGTGGCCATGCTGTTTTTGGATGCGTGCGACCGTCTGCGGCGCTGGCCCAAGCTCAAGGTGTTCGCCACCGATGTGGATGAACACAATCTTGAATACGCCTCCGCCGGGCTGTATCCAGAGTCGGTGGCGGTGGAAATCCCCGAGCATTTGCTGGAGCGCTATTTCGAGCGGCGCGAGGCCGGCTTGGTCGTGCGCCCCGAGCTGCGCCAGTGCATCGTGTTCGCGCAGCACAACCTCTTGAGCGACCCTCCCTTCACGCGGCTGGACTTGGTGGTGTGCCGCAATGTGCTCATCTACTTCCAGCCCCAGTCCCAGCAGCGTGTGCTGCGGCGCATGCAGTACGCCGTGGGTTCTTCGGGCTATATCTTCCTGGGCCCCAGCGAGACGCTGGGCGACTTGCAGCAAGACGTCGAAACCCTTAGCGGCAAGCACAAGATCTGGCGCATGCTGCGCTCGGTCAACATCTTCCGCGACCTGCGCCCGGGGCCCTTGCAGCCGGCTTTGCCGCGCGTCACGCGCGCCAGCGTGAGCAAGCTGCGCCAGGCTTCGGCCTTGCCCGTAGAGGCGGGCTTTGCCACGCTGCTCAAAGCCTATCCGCTGCCGCCGGCCATCTTGGTCAACAGCAAGCACCAGCTGCTGCACAGCTATGGCGAGCTGCACCAGCTCGTGCGCTTGCGCGATGGCGAGGCCAGTTTGGACATCACGCGGCTCTTGCCCGATAGCTTGGTTTCGGTGGCCACGGCGCTGATTCACCGCGTGCTGCGTGAACTGGTGGCGGTGCGTGCCGAGCCGCTGCGTTTGATCCAGCCCATGGAAGATGGCGAGCCCGGCGAGGCCGTGCCCACGCGGTTCGTGCGCCTGTGCGCCTGGCCCATCAGCGAGGGCGTGGGCAATGACGAGCCGCCGCTGGTGCTCATCGTGTTTGAAACGCAAACCGTCAGCGCGGGCGCCACGGCATTGCCTTGCGTCGACGTGCCGCAAGAGAACTCCGAGCGCATGGCCGCACTGGAGCGCGAACTCGGCGCCACGCGTGAGAGCCTGCAAGCCACCATCGAAGAGCTGGAGACCTCCAACGAAGAGTTGCAGGCCACCAACGAGGAAATGATGGCCTCCAACGAAGAGCTGCAAAGCGCCAACGAGGAGCTGCAGTCCGTCAACGAAGAGCTCAATACCGTCAACGCGGAGTACCAGGAAAAGATCGAGATCCTCAACCGGGTCAATGCCGACTTGGACAACCTCGCGCGCGTGGTCGCGGCCGGGACGGTGTTTGTGGACGAGAAGCTCAACCTCACGCGTTTCTCGCCTGAGGCAGCGCACATCTTCCGACTGCGCGACGGCGATGTCGGGCGGCCCATCGACGACCTCAACCACAACCTCGACTTCCCGGACTTGTTGCCCATGCTGCGCAGCGCGCAGGAGTGCGGTCACATCCTGGAGCGCGATGTGGTCAGCCGCGACCAGCGCCGCTACCTGGTGCGCATGCTGCCCTACAACGTGCCGAGTTCGGCCATGCGCGGGGTGGTGATCAGCTTCTTGGACATCACCGTCTGGTGCCCGCCCGAACAACACCGTGTCGACCAGCCGTCTTGATTGCAAGACATCTGCGGGGAGCTTGAACTGAATACCTCAGCCGAAACTGCCGCAACGCCGCCTGCGGTGCCTCGCTTGATTGACGGCACAGACCCCGTGCTGTTGCGTCTGGGTGCCTTGGTTCAGCAGCATGTGCCCTTGCCCATGCTGCTGGTCGATCGCCAATGTCGGGTGTTGTGGCACAGCGCCGGTGCGTACCATCTCCTCGGCCCCCAAGGGGCCACTCACAGCTGGCTGGACGCCTTGGCGCGCGCTGATCAGCAGCGTCTGCGCATGGCGCTGAGCAGCTCGGTGGCGGAGCTGCATATCGAGGGTGTGAACTGGGTGCTGCCGGGCGGTGAGGTGCAGCAGTTCCAGGTCTGGCTGCGGCGTGTGGAAGACCCTGAACTGGCGCCAGGCTGCCGCGTGTTGCTGCTCATGCCTGAGCGCCGGGGCGAAGCTCTGGATGCCGAGCGCGGCGTGTTGCACGCTTTGCTCGACAGCACGGCTGACCTGATCAGCGCCACCGACCCCAGCGGGCGCGTGATCCTGACCAACCGCGCGGCCGATGCTGCACTGAGCCCCGACGGCGCCACCTTGGTGGGGCGCAAGCGTGAGCAGTTTCTGGCCCTGCCTGAGGCCATGGGCATGAACCACAGCGACCGCTTGGTGCTGGACACGGGCGAGTCGCTGCTGACCGAGGAGGTGGTGCATGTGCAGCCAGCAGGCGAGCTGCGGCACTACCTGACGCACAAATTCCTGCTGCGCGACCACTTCGGTGCGGCGCTGGGTGTGGGCGGTATCTCCCGCGATGTGAGTGCCGAATACGAGGCGCGGCGCCAGCACCGGCTCAGCGAGCTGGTGTTCATGAACGCCACCGAGGCCATCATCATCACCGACGCGGACACGCGCATTCAGCGCGTCAACCCAGCGTTTGAGCTGCTGTCGGGCTTTTCCATGGAAGCCGTGGTGGGGCGCAAGACTTCGCTGTTGTCCTCGGGGGCACACCCTCCAGCTTTTTACGCTGCCATGTGGGCCGTGCTTGGCAGCAATGGGCGCTGGGAGGGTGAATTCATCAACCGCAATGCCGCAGGTGGGCATTTCACGGTATGGGCGCACATCGTGGCCTTGCGTGACGACCATGGGCAGGTCAGCGGCTATATGGCCATCGAGGCCGACATGACGCAGCTGCGCTGTGCACAGACGCAATTGGAGCACTTGGCGTCCTTTGATCCACTCACGGGGCTGACCAACCGGGCCTTGCTGCAGGACCGTCTGGAACAGTTGGTGCTGCAGTCGCGTCGCCGCAACCAGGTGTTTTCCTTGCTGTTTTTGGACCTGGATCATTTCAAGGAAGTCAACGACAGCCTGGGCCACCAAGCCGGGGATGAGCTGCTCAAGCATGTGGCACGCACGCTGCGCGCTGAGCTGCGCGAGCAAGACACCGTGGCGCGTTTGGGCGGCGACGAGTTTGTGGCCCTGCTGCCTGCCACGGACGGCCTGGATGCGCTGGTGCTGGCGCAGCGCCTGCTGAGCCAGCTCAGCGTGCCCACCGAGCTGCCCGGCGCCGTGCAGTACCGCGTGCGCTGCTCGGCAGGCGTGGCGGTGTTTCCCAGCGACGGCAACAGTGCCGAGCTGCTCCTGCGCAACGCCGACACCGCCATGTACGCGGCCAAGGCCGCTGGGCGCGACCGCGTGCTGGCCTACGAGCCCGCCATGAGTGCCGCCAGCGCGCACATGTTTGACCTCATCAACGGGCTGCAGCGGGCGCTGGTGCAAGGGGAGTTGCGCTTGCACGTGCAGCCCAAGTTCCGGCTCAGCGATTGCTCGCTGATCGGCGGCGAGGTGCTGCTGCGCTGGGAGCGCCCGGGTTTTGGCCTGCTGGGCCCAGATGAATTTCTGCCCGTGGCGCAGCGTGCGGGCTTGCTGCCCAAGCTCGACGCTTGGGTCTTGCGTGAGTCCATGGACTGGCTGCAGCGCTGGCGCAGCCAGGGGCTGTGGCCCGATGGCTGGCGCCTGGGCATCAACCAAACCGCCGACGATCTGGCGGTGCTGGACTACGCCCGCCAGTTTGTCAGCGAGTTGAACAGCCGCCAGCTCGACGGCAGCCTGCTGGACATCGAGCTCAGCGAAAGCGTGCTGGTGCAGCTCTCGGACCGGGTGCAAAACGATTTGAATTGCCTGCTGCAGCAGGGGGTGAGCCTGAGCATTGACGACTTTGGCACGGGCTACTCCAGCCTGGCCTATCTGAAGTCCCTGCCCATCAGCGTGATCAAGATCGACCAGAGCTTTGTGCGCGACATGCTCAACGACCCCAACGACTGCACCTTGGTGGAGGCGGTGGTGACGCTGGCGCACAAGCTCGGCCACAGCGTCGTGGCCGAAGGGGTGGAAACCGAGGCCCAGCGCCAAACGCTGCTGTCGCTGGGTTGCGACTACGGCCAGGGCTTTTTGGTCAGCCCCGCGCTGCCCTGCGAGGATTTCGAGCATTGCTACCTGTGTGAGCCCGAGCTGACGGCATAAAATCGCGCGCTGCTTTCCGAGGAGCGTTGCGATGGGGCTGAACCGAGCGCCCACCAGGCTTGGAAGGCACACTCTGGCCGACGCCGCCTCGGGCGTGCAGGGTGGTCAAACCACGCTCACCGTTGCAGCCTTTTGCAGGCCGCGGTGAGTCCACACGCGGCGGCCTGACCGAACCGAACCCGCCGCCGCCATGTCTGACACGCCCAACACCCCTCTGTCGCCCCCGCCCATGAAGCTCTCGGGCTTGGAGCCCGTGTACATCGGCGAAGGCTCGCTCTTTGTCAACGTGGGCGAGCGCACCAACGTCACCGGCTCCAAAGCCTTTGCGCGCATGATTCTGGAGGGGCGCTACGAGGACGCCCTGTCGGTGGCGCGTCAGCAGGTGGAAAACGGCGCGCAGATCATCGACATCAACATGGACGAGGCCATGCTCGACAGCAAGGCCGCCATGGTGCGCTTTCTGAACCTCATCGCCAGCGAGCCCGAGATCGCGCGCGTGCCCATCATGATCGACAGCTCCAAGTGGGAGGTGATCGAGGCGGGCTTGAAGTGCATCCAGGGCAAGGGCATCGTCAACTCCATCTCGCTCAAAGAGGGCGAGGCCGAGTTCAAGCGCCAGGCCAAGCTGCTCAGGCGCTACGGCGCTGCGGCGGTGGTGATGGCTTTTGACGAAGTGGGGCAGGCCGACACCTTCCAGCGCAAGATCGACATCTGCGCGCGTGCCTACCGCGTGCTGGTGCAAGAGGTGGGTTTCGCGCCCGAAGACATCATCTTCGACCCCAATATCTTTGCCATTGCCACCGGCATTGAGGAGCACGACAACTACGCGGTGGACTTCATCGAGGCCACGCGCTGGATCAAGCAAAACCTCCCCGGCGCCAAGGTCTCGGGCGGGGTGTCCAACGTCTCTTTCAGCTTCCGCGGCAACGACCCGGTGCGCGAGGCCATTCACACCGTCTTCCTCTACCACGCCATTCAGGCGGGCATGGACATGGGCATCGTCAACGCCGGCATGGTGGGCGTGTACGACGATTTGGAGCCCGTGCTGCGCGAGCGCGTGGAGGACGTGGTGCTGAACCGCCGCCCGGATGCTGGCGAGCGCCTCATCGAGGTGGCCGAAAGCGCCAAGGGCGCGGCCAAGGACGACTCCGCGCGCTTGGCCTGGCGCGCGCAGGGCGTGGCGGAGCGGCTCTCGCACGCGCTGGTGCACGGCATCACCGACTTCATCACCGAAGACACCGAGGAGTGCTGGCAGGCCATTCGCGCCAGCGGCGGGCGCCCGCTGCACGTCATCGAAGGGCCGCTGATGGCTGGCATGAACATCGTGGGCGACTTGTTTGGTCAGGGCAAGATGTTCCTGCCGCAGGTGGTCAAGAGCGCGCGCGTCATGAAGCAGGCCGTGGCGCACCTGGTGCCCTATATCGAAGAGGAAAAACGCCAGCTCGAAGCCGCCGGTGGCGACGTCAAGCCCAAGGGCAAGATCGTGATTGCCACCGTCAAGGGCGATGTGCACGACATCGGCAAGAACATCGTCACCGTGGTCTTGCAGTGCAACAACTTTGAAGTCGTCAACATGGGCGTGATGGTGCCCTGCCAGGACATTCTGGCGCGCGCCAAGGTGGAAGGGGCGGACATCATCGGCCTCTCCGGCTTGATCACGCCCAGCCTCGAAGAGATGCAGCATGTGGCTGCCGAGATGCAGCGCGACGACTACTTCCGCGTCAAGAAAATCCCGCTGCTCATTGGTGGCGCCACCTGCAGCCGCGTGCACACAGCGGTGAAGATCGCGCCCAAGTACGAGGGCCCGGTGGTGTATGTGCCCGACGCTTCGCGCTCGGTGGGCGTGTGCGCGGAGCTGCTGTCGGATGAGCGCTCCGAGAAGTTTGTCGACGAGCTGCGCAGCGACTACGAAAAAGTGCGCCAGCTGCACGCCAACAAAAAGACCACGCCGCTGGTGAGCCTGGCCCAGGCCCGCGCCAACAAGGCGCAAGTGCCCTTCGATGCCAGCACGGTGGTGGCGCCCAAATTCATTGGTCGGCGTGAGTTCCGCAATGTTGACCTCGCCGAGCTGGAGCGCTTCATCGACTGGGGCCCCTTCTTCCAGACCTGGGACTTGGCCGGGCCTTACCCCGCCATCTTGAACGATGCGGTGGTGGGCGAGCAGGCGCGCAAGGTGCTGGAGGACGGCCGCGCCATGCTCAAGCGCATCATCGACGGGCGTTGGCTGCAGGCCAATGGCGTGATGGGCCTCTACCCGGCCGCGCAGGTGGGTGACGATGACATCGTGATCTACCGCGATGCCGCGCGAAGCGAGGAGTTGATGCGCTGGCACGGCCTGCGCATGCAGACCGAACGCCCGCTGGTGGAAGGCACCAATGGCGAGAAGCTGCGCCGCCCCAACCGCTGCCTGGCCGATTTCATTGCCCCCGAGGGCAGCGCGGTGGGCGACCACATCGGGCTTTTTGCCGTGACCGCCGGGCTCAACGCCGAGAAAAAGGAAGCCGAGTTCCTGGCCGCGCATGACGACTACAGCGCCATCATGTTCAAAGCCCTGGCCGATCGTCTGGCCGAGGCCTTTGCCGAATACCTGCACCAGCGCGTGCGCCGCGAGCTCTGGGGCTATGCCGCGCAAGAGCAGCTGGACAACAGCGCGCTGATTGCCGAGCAGTACCGCGGCATCCGCCCCGCGCCAGGCTATCCGGCCTGCCCGGACCACCTGGTCAAGCGCGATTTGCTGCGCGTGCTGGACGCCCCGGCCATTGGCATGGGGTTGACCGAGTCCATGGCCATGACGCCAGCGGCCAGCGTCAGCGGCTTTTACTTCGCTCACCCCGAGGCGGCCTATTTCAATGTGGGCCAGATCGGCGGCGATCAGCTGCAGGACTGGGCCCAGCGCTGCGGCCTGAGCGAGGACGACGCGCGCCGCGCGCTCGCACCCCTGCTGGGCTGAGCCCCCCCCGCTTGTTCTTGCGCCTTTGTGTGGCCGCCCATGTGGTGCGGCCGGGGGAGGCTTTGTCGAAATATTTCCAGCTTGTTGACAATTACTCCGCACATGAGCTGTGAGCAAACTGGGTGAATTGCAAGCAAGTGCTGCAATTCATACGCCTGCTCATAGGCGCGGGGTGACACAGACCCTTACGGGTGCTGACGACCTGTTCCGGCTTTGAATTGGGGTAATCCCTAAAGTGATGTCACACAAAAGCGCTGCCACCTCAACTTCCCGGCGGTGCTCAGGGGAACATCATGAAGTGCAAGGTTTCAACAGGTACAAAGGTCGGCAAGCTCGCTGCGATTGGTTTTGCCAGTGCATTGGTGGCTTGTGGCGGTGGTGGCAGCCAAGTGCAAGAAGGGGAGTCCGCAAGCCGTTCCCAGGCCCAGGGCCTGCGCGCAACGGGTTTGATTGTTGGCAAAAACGACCGCCCCGCCACGCGGGCCGAAGCGCACCGCTTCTTGATGCAAGCCACTTTTGGCCCGACAGAGGACGACATCAACGCCGTCATGAACCTGGGCTACAGGGAGTGGATTCAATCGCAATGGACGGCACCGGTGAGCTCGCACCTGGCCAACTTTGATGCCGCCGACGCCTATGTGAAGTCCAAGAACCCCACGGAAGGCGCCTATGTGCAAGACGTCAGCAGCAGCTTCTACAAGGTGGCGCTGACCGGCAAGGACCAACTGCGCCAGCGCACGGCCTACGCGCTGTCGCAAATCTTCGTGGTCTCGACCCAAAACGACGGCATCAAGTTCTACCCCCGCACCGCCGCGGCCTACTACGACGTGCTGGCCAAGCATGTGACGCTGCAGTACCGCGGCCTGCTGGAGCAAGTGACGCTCTCGCCGGCCATGGGCCTCTACCTCTCCAGCATGCAGTCGCTCAAGGAGGACGCCACAACAGGCCGCATTCCCGACGAGAACTACGCCCGCGAGATCATGCAGTTGTTCTCCATCGGCCTGCACAAGCTCAACCCCGACGGCACGCTGCAGCTCAGCAACGGCCAGCCCATTCCGACCTACGGGCCGGACGATATTTCCGGTCTGGCCAAGGTCTTCACCGGCTGGAGCTGGGGAGGGTCTGACACCCAAACCGGCCGCTTCTGGGGCTGGTGCCCGGAGTTCTGCTCGGCCGAGCGTCTGGTGCAGCCCATGCGTGGCTACCCCAGCTTCCATTCCTCCGAGGAAAAGCGTTTCCTGGGTGCGGTGGTGCCGCGCCAAATGGTGCCCAATCCCCACGCCAGCCTGAAGGTGGCACTGGACACCCTGGCCGCTCACCCCAATGTGGCGCCCTTCATCTCGCGCCAGCTCATCCAGCGCATGGTCAAGAGCAACCCCAGCCCCGCCTATGTGGCCCGTGTGGCGCAGGCCTTTGGCCCCAGTGGTGACATCAAGGCAGCCGTGACGGCGGTGCTGCTGGACGCCGAGGCGCGCGACATGACGCAGGCCGCCGCGGCCGATGCTGGCAAGGTCCAGGAGCCGGTGCTGCGTCTGACGCAGCTGCTGCGCTCGCAAGGGGCCAGCAGCGACAGTGGGATGTGGCTGGTGGGCATGACGGACGACCCGGCCAGCGAGCTGGGCCAATCGCCCCTGAGCTCGCCCAGCGTCTTCAACTTCTTCCGCCCCGGCTATGTGCCCACCAGCGGTGAGGCCGCCGCCCGCGGCATGACGGTGCCCGAGCTGCAAACCGTGCACGAAACCACCGTGGCGGGCTACACCCAGTACATGCTCGACGGACTCTCCCACGGCATCGGCATGTATGGCCGCCACTGGGATGCACCGCGCCGCGACATCCAGTTCAATATCAGCGCCGAAATGGCCTTGGCTCATCAGCCTGCGGCCTTGGTCAAGCGCGTCACAACACGGCTCTTGGGGGGGCGTAGCAACCCAGCGCTGGAGTCGGAAATTCAAGCTGCTGTGCGCTCGGTCCACCTCGACGCTCTCAGGGCAGATGGCTCCAACGCCCAGCAGGTGAATGAGCAAAAACGTAACAGAGCCCTGCTCACCCTATTCCTGACGACGGTTTCGCCCGAATACACGGTGTTGAAGTAATTCCCTTGGGGTGATCAGCATGTCTCCGATTCGCTTGACTCGACGCAGCCTCCTGGGCCGGGGTGCAGCCCTGGCCTCCCTGGGTGGGGGTAGCGCATTCGCACTGAACTTGGCCGCGCTGGGCAGCGCCAGCGCCGCGGCCTCCGACTACAAAGCCCTGGTGTGCATCTTCATGTATGGCGGCAACGATGCTTTCAACACCGTGCTGCCCACCGACGAGGCCTCCTGGCGCGCCTACCAGGCGGTGCGGCGCCAGGCGCCGGACTCCATCGCGCTGCTGGCCCCCGGCACGCTGGCCCAGGCCAACGCCAAAGTTGGCACACCGGAGCGCTTGGGTGGTGTGCTGCCCATCACGCCGCGCAACGCCCAAGGCCGCCAATTTGCGCTGCACCCCCTCATGGGCAGCACCCGCGATATGTTCAACGCCGGGCGCCTGGCGATTGTCTCCAACGTCGGCCCGCTGATGCGCCCCACCACCAAGGCCGAATACGCCAGCGCCAGCCACCCCAAGCCCTCTGGCCTGTTCTCGCACAACGACCAGCAGTTCCACTGGCAGGCCATGCGTGGCGAAGGCGCCTCCAACGGTTGGGGCGGACGCATGGCTGACTTGCTGGCCAGCGCCAATCACCACGCGCTGTTCACGGCCATCTCGACCTCAGGCAATGCGGTGTTTCTCTCCGGCCGCCAAACCCTGCAGTACCAGATGGGCTTGAACGGCGCAGTGCGCATCGGCGTGGGCAATGGCCACCATCTATTCGGGTCGGTGTCGGCACAGGAGTCCTTGCGGCGCATCATGCGCAACACGCGCACCGACGATGTGCTGGGCCGAGACCATGCCGCTGTGGTGGGCCGCTCGATTGATGCCGAAGCTCTGATCAACGGCGCGCTGCCCTCGGCCACCAGCAGCCCCTTTGGCACGCCAGGCTTGTCGCAATGGGCCCCCGAGCCTTTGCTGATGTACGACGACCCACTCAGTGGCAGCAAGGCCATCAACCCCTTGGCCCAGCAGCTGCAGGTGGTGGCGCGCATGATCGCGGCGCGCAGCGCCTTGGGGCTCAAGCGCCAGGTGTTCTTTGTCAGCATGAGCGGCTTTGACACGCACGACCAGCAAAACCGCCAGCACGCCAAGCTCATGGCCCGCCTGGCCCACGGCATGCAGTACTTTGGCGATGTCGTGCAAGCCATGGGGATGGCCGATCAGGTCACCACCTTCACGGCCTCGGACTTCGGCCGCACCTTCACCAGCAATGGCGATGGCACCGATCACGGCTGGGGCGGCCACCACTTTGTGATGGGCGGCGCGGTGCGCGGCGGCGACATCTACGGCGAGTTCCCACAGCTGGGTGTGAAGAACAGCAATAACAACGATTTCGACAGCAGCCCCCACCAACTGCGCAACGGCGCCTTGCTGCCCAGCACCTCGGTGGACCAGTTCGGTGCCACGCTGGGCTCGTGGATGGGGGTCAGCGAGACCACCATGCTCGACGTATTCCCGAATTTGGGGCAGTTCGACAGCAACCGCCGCACCTTGGGCTTCATGGCTTGAGCGACCCGGCCGATAGAGCCTACAGCCGCACCGCCAGGCACTGCGCCTGGCGGTGGCGCAAGGGCCAGGCCTGTGCCATCCAAGGCAAGTGAGGGGCCACCGGCGAAGGCGTCGTGGTTGAAGGCTTCGACAGGTCGGCGGACAGTGCCTGTCGGGGTAGGAGGACTGTGGTGAGACAAACAGCAATCAACGCGCGCCTGCCTGGCTGGCTGGCGCTGTGCTTGGCGGGTCTATTGAGCGCTTGCGGCGGCGGCGGCGGTGGGGGCAGTCCGGCCGCCACTGCAGCGCCGCAGGCGCCTGTGCCCACGCCTGCACCCCCAGCGGCGTCGGCGCCGGTACTGGTGGACGACGGCAGCAGCGCCAAACCCGCCACGCGCGAGCAGGCCTACCGCTTCCTCATGCAAGCCAGCTTCGGGCCCACACCGGCCGATATCGATCGCGTCATGGCGCTGGGCTATGCGGCCTGGATCGACGAGCAATGGGCCGCACCGCAAAGCTCCCACGTGGCGAATTGGGACGCGGCCGATGCCCAGCTCAAACAGCAAAACAGCCAGGAGCACGGCGGCGTGCTGGACGTGGTGGGCAGCTTCTACAAAGTGGCCGTGACCGGCCCCGACCAGCTGCGCCAGCGCGTGGCCTATGGGCTGTCGCAAATCTTTGTGGTCTCCACCGCCAACGACAGCGTGTCCTTCGAGTCGCGCAATGCCGCGGCTTATCTGGACCTGCTGGCCACCCATGCCGGGGGCAGCTACCGCGCGCTGCTCGAAGGCGTGGCGCTGTCGCCTGCCATGGGCATGTACCTCTCGCACATCCGCAATCAAAAAGAAGACTATGCATTGGGCCGCAGCCCCGATGAAAACTTCGCACGCGAGGTGATGCAGCTCTTCACCATCGGCATGGTCCAGCTGCAGAGCGACGGCACACCGCTGCTGGTGAATCAGCAAACACAGCCCACGTTTACAGCGCAAGACATCACCGATCTGGCCAAGGTCTTCACCGGCTGGAGCTGGAGTGCGCCCCAGACCACAGAAGGCTGGTTCTGGGGCTGGTGCCCCGAGTTCTGCATGGCCGGGCGCGAAACGCAGCCCATGCAGGCATATGCGCAATACCACTCCACCAGCGAGAAGCGCTTTCTGGGCGTCACCATCGAGGCCCAGACCAGCCCCAACCCGCTGCGCAGCCTGAGCGTGGCGCTGGATACCCTGGCGGCCCACCCCAATGTGGCGCCCTTTCTGGCGCGCCAGCTCATCCAGCGCATGGTCAAAAGCCACCCCAGCCCAGCCTATGTGGGGCGTGTGGCACAGGCCTTGGGGCCGCAGGGCGATTTGAAGTCCATGGTCAAGGCCGTGCTGCTGGACCCCGAGGCGCGCGACATGCGCCAGGCCGCGCTGCCCGAAAGCGGCAAGCTGCAAGAGCCCGTGCTGCGCATGGCGCATGCGCTGCGCACCCTGGGTGCCAGCAGCGACAGCGGGCAGTGGCTGGTGGGCCTGACCGACGACCCCTCGCAAGAGCTGGGGCAAACGCCGCTGCGCGCCCCGGCGGTGTTCAATTTCTACCGCCCGGGCTTTGTGGCGCCGGGCACGCTCACGGGCCAGCGCGGGCTGACCATGCCGGAGTTTGAGCTCGTCAACGAGACCTCGGTGGCGGGCTATGCGCAATACATGCTGGACGGCGTGGCCAACGGCTTTGGCATGTATGGCCGGCTGTGGAAGGCGCCGCGGCGCGACATCCAGCTGCCGCTGGAGGCCGATCTGCCCTGGGCCGACCAGCCCGATGCGCTGGTGGAGCGCATCACTGCGCGGCTGCTGGGCGGGCGCGTCAATGCCGCCTTGCGTCAGGAGTTGCAGGACGCCGTGGCCACGGTGGCGGTGGAGCCGCTCAAAGCCGATGGCAGCAACCGCAGTGCGGTGCAGCAGCAGCAACTCAACCGCGTGCGCTTGGCCATCTTCCTGACCCTGGCTTCCCCGGAGTACGCGGTGCTCAAGTGAGCGCGCAGCGGCTTAGCGCCGCGCGGGCAGGGCACGGCGCAGCTGGATGGCCTCGCTCACATGGGCCGATTCAATCTCCACGCAGCCGCTGAGGTCGGCAATGGTGCGCGCCACGCGCAGCACGCGGTGGTAGCTGCGCGCTGACCAGGCCAGGCGCTGTGCGGCCTTTTGCAGCAGGGCGCTGGCCGCCTCGCCCAAGGGGGCGTGCTGGTCCAGCTGTGCGGCGCCCAACAGCGCGTTGACGCAACCCTGGCGTGCCAGGGCGCGTTCGCGCGCGGCCACCACGCGTTGCGCCACGGTGTGGCTGGGCTCGCCATCGGGCAGCTCGGCCAGGGTGTGGGGCGGCAGCACGGGCACCTCGATGGTCATGTCAATGCGGTCCAGGAAGGGGCCCGAGAGCCGGCCCTGGTAGCGCGCCACCTGATCGGCGCTGCAGCGGCAGTCCTGCAGCGGGTTGCCCAGCTGCCCGCAGGGGCAGGGGTTCATGGCGGCGATGAGCTGAAAGCGCGCTGGGAATTCGGCCTGGCGCGCGGCGCGCGAAATCAAAATGCGCCCGGTCTCCAGCGGCTCGCGCAGGGCTTCGAGGGCGCTGCGGTGGAACTCGGGCAGCTCGTCCAAGAACAAAATGCCGTGCTGAGACAGCGAAATCTCGCCCGGGCGCGGCGGCGAGCCTCCGCCCACCAGCGCCACGGCCGACGCGCTGTGGTGTGGCGCGCGAAACGGCCGCTGGCCCCAGCGCGCGGGGTGGAACTGCCCGGCCAAACCCAGCAGGGCTGCGGACTCCAGCGCCTCGCTGGCTGGCAGCGCGGGCAGCAGCCCGGGCAGACGCTGCGCCAGCATGGATTTGCCCGTACCCGGTGGGCCCACCATCAGCAGGCTCAGACCGCCCGCGGCGGCAATCTCCAGCGCGCGCTTGGGCGCGGCATGGCCTTTGATGTCGCGCAGGTCGGGCAGCCAGGGCTCGGGCTGGGGTTCGGGCGCAGTGCACAGGGGCAGGGCCTCGCTGCTGTGGGGCTGCAGCACGGCCACCAAGTCCAGCAGGTGGCGTGCCTCGCGCACCTTGAGGCCCGGCACCAGGGCGGCCTCGGCGGCACTACCCGGGGGCAGGATGAGTTCGCGGCCCGTGTCGCGCAGCGCCAGGGCCATGGCCAGGGCGCCGCGCACGGGGCGCAGCTCGCCAGACAGCGCCAGCTCCCCCGCGCACTCAAAGCGCGCGAGCTGCTCGGCGTCAATCTGCCCGCTGGCGGCCAGCAGGCCCAGGGCCACGGGCAGGTCAAAGCGAGCGCCTTCTTTGGGCAGGTCGGCGGGGCTGAGGTTGACGGTGATGCGCTTGTTGTGCGGGAACACCAGGGCGCTGGAGAGCAGAGCGGCGCGCACGCGCTCGCGCGACTCTTTCACCTCGGTGTCGGGCAGGCCCACCAAGGTGAAGCTGGGCAGACCGTTGCTGAGGTGGACTTCCACGCCCACGGCGACGGCGTGCAGACCATCGAGTGCGCGGCTGTTGACCAGGGCCAATGACATGGCGGCTCCTCTCCCTTGGGCATGGCCGCTGATTCTGCCCAGCAAGGCCTGGGGCGAAGCGGGCCTGTCTTGGCCCTGCACCGCACAGGCTGAGGAAGATGTTGCGGTGCGGATTCAGCAAAGCGCTGAACTGCCCGGCATTTGCCGCGCAAACCGCAAAAGAGCGCGCGAAGTGGGCATTCGTACCAACACGAGAGCAGCGCGCCGACGCACATTCGGCGCCGGAGTGCTGGCACGCGACCTGTGCAGAGATGTGCGGCACGACCTCCTCGTCCTCTTGCACTGAATAGGAGTTCGCGCATGAATTCAATCAAGAAGCATTGGCCTATGGCGCTGGGTTACGCGGCTGTTGCTGCCACGGCGGTGTTGGCCGTCAAGCCCGCCGAGGCGGCCGAAGACTACAGCCTGAGCGCCAACGCTGGTGTGGTCAGCGACTACCGCTATCGCGGCATTTCTCAAACACGGCTCAAGCCCGCCGTGCAGGCCGGGGTGGACTTTGCTCACGCCAGCGGCACCTATGTGGGCGTGTGGGCGTCAAGCATCAAGTGGACCCGAGACATCCCCGAGGGCGGCGGCAAGGCCGAGATCGACATCTATGCCGGTTACAAGCACAAGATGGACAACGGCATGACGCTGGACCTGGGCGGCCTGTACTACTGGTACCCCTCCAGCCATTTGGTGCACAACACCGACTATGTCGATGCGGACACGTTCGAGCTCTACACCGCGCTGAGCTGGGGGCCGCTGACGCTGAAGTACTCGCATGCACTCACGCCCTTGTTTGGCCTGACGTATTCGCCGCTGCTCAAGGAAGGCAAGGGCACGCGCAACAGCGGCTATTGGGATGTGTCGGGCAATTTCGAGCTGCCTTATGGGCTGATACTCACGCCCCACATCGGCCACCAGCGCGTGGCCGGCACGCTCAACCCACAGGCCAGCTACACCGACTACTCGCTGACCCTGTCCAAAACCTACAAGGGCTTCACTCCCAGCCTGACGCTGGTGGGCACCAATGCCGACCAGAGCTACTACGTGCCGGGCACGCTGGCGCGCAGCACCCAGTTTTTGGGCAAGCGCGGCGTGGTTGCTGGCTTGAAGTACACGTATTGAGGCGCGGGGTGGGCGCGGTACAGCCCCGCCACACCCCCCAAGCCCAGGCTCACCAACTTGGTGCCAAGCCTGGGCCATGCGCACTGAAACGGTGCATCCGGGGTGGGCGCGTGATGCGCCGCACCCCCCTGTGCCCTGACATGGGCCTTGGCACAGAAACTGCAAGCGTTCCTCGCAGGCCATAAATTTTCAGAGCGCGCCAGGCCCAGAGGCCTGTGTGCAGCACTCTGAGTCAACCTGCCACACGAGAGGGACGTCATGAAGTTGATCAGCGCGGTCATCAAACCCTTCAAGCTCGACGAGGTGCGCGAAGCCCTCAATGCCATCGGCATCCAGGGCTTGACCGTCACCGAGGTCAAAGGCTTTGGCCGGCAAAAAGGCCACACCGAGCTCTACCGCGGCGCCGAGTACGTGGTGGACTTCTTGCCCAAGGTCAAGGTCGAGGCTGCGGTGCCAGCGGCTGTGGTGGACCAAGTCATCGAAGCCATAGAAAAGGCTGCACGCACCGGCAAGATTGGTGACGGGAAGATCTTCGTGACGGAGCTGGAGCAGGTCCTGCGCATTCGTACCGGCGAGACTGGTCCAGACGCTTTGTAACTCAAGGCACGGAGGCTCCATGATCAAACGCTGTTTGACCGCGCTGGCGCTGGTGGCGCTGACTTTTTCGCTGACGCCCGAGGTCTGGGCTCAGGCTGCTGAGCTGCCAGCAGCGGCCTCCGCCCCGCACTTCGACAAGGGCGACACCGGCTGGCTCATGCTCTCGACTTTGCTGGTGGTGCTCATGGCCGTGCCGGGTCTGGCGCTGTTCTACGGTGGCCTGGTGCGCAGCAAAAACATGCTGTCGGTGCTGATGCAAGTCACCGTCACCTTCTCGCTGGCGGTGGTGCTGTGGGTGCTGTATGGCTACAGCCTGGCCTTCACCCAGGGCAATGCGCTGATTGGCGGCACCGAGCGCTTGCTCATGCGCGGGCTGTGGGACCCCGTCAGCGGCGTGTTCTCGCCCGCGGCCACCTTCAGCAAAGGCGTGGTCGTGCCTGAGATCGCTTTTGCCGCCTTCCAGGCCACCTTTGCCGGCATCACCTGCTGCTTGATCGTGGGCGCGTTTGCCGAGCGCATCCGCTTCGCCGCTGTGCTGCTGTTCATGGTGCTGTGGTTCACCTTCAGCTATCTGCCCATTGCCCATATGGTGTGGTTCTGGGCCGGGCCTGACGCCTACACCCATGCCGACGTGGTGCCCGCGCTGCAGGCGCAGGCTGGCTTGATCTGGCAATGGGGGGCGCTGGACTTTGCGGGTGGCACGGTGGTGCACATCAATGCCGCCGTGGCGGGCTTGGTGGGGGCGGCCATGGTGGGGCCGCGCCTGGGCTGGCGGCGCGAGGCCTTCACCCCGCACAGCCTGACGCTGACCATGGTGGGCGCGGCGCTGCTGTGGGTGGGTTGGTTTGGCTTTAACGCGGGCTCGGCGCTGGAAGCCAATGGTGTGGCCGCGCTGTCCTTCATGAACACGCTGGTGGCTGCTGCGGCTGCGGTCTTGTCTTGGAGCTTGGGCGAGGCCCTGCTCAAGGGCAAGGCCTCCATGCTGGGCGCGGCCTCGGGCGCGGTGGCGGGCTTGGTGGCCATCACCCCGGCGGCGGGCAATGTCGGCCTGGGTGGCGCCCTGGTGATCGGGCTGGTGGCTGGGCCTGCTTGCCTGTGGGGCGTGAGTGGCCTCAAGCGCGTGCTGGGCGTGGACGATGCGCTCGATGTGTTTGGCGTGCACGGCGTGGGCGGCATTGTTGGTGCCTTGCTCACCGGCGTGTTCAACAGCCCGGCCCTGGGTGGGCCCAGCATGGTGGGCGATTGGGTCACGCTCAGCATGGTCCCCGCGCAGGACTACAGCATCGCCGCACAGGTCTGGGTGCAGGCCAAAGCGGTGGGCGTGACGGTGCTGTGGTCCGCCGCGGTGTCTTACGCCGCTTTCAAGCTGGTGCAAGTCACCATCGGGCTGCGGGTGTGTGAGGAAGACGAGCGCCAGGGCCTGGACATCACGGCGCACGGCGAAACGGCGTATCACAAGTAGTCTGGCGCCCGTGGGGGCCCACCTAAAATCGGGCTCCCCACAGCTTTCAAGAGCGCGCCATGGTCCCCCACCTCACCACTGCACTGAGTGGCCCGATCAACGAGCTGGAACAGCGCGTTCTGGAGTCCATGCCCGCCATCGAGCGCTGGTTTCGCCTCGAGTGGATGGAGCACACGCCCACCTTCTACGCCTCGGTGGACTTGCGCAACGCGGGCTACAAGCTCGCGCCGGTGGACACCAATTTGTTCCCGGCGGGCTTCAACCACCTCAGCGAAGAGGTCTTGCCCCTGGCCGTGCAAGCGGCCATGGCCGCCATCGAGAAAATCTGCCCCGAGGCCAAAAACCTGCTGCTGGTGGTGCAGCGCCGCCAGCCCGATAGCTTCTACCTCAGCCATTTGCTGACCCTGGTGCGCATCTTCACCATGGCCGGCCTGAACGTGCGCCTGGGCACCCTGGATGAAACCGTGCAAGAGGCGCAAACCCTGCGCCTGGCCGATGGCCGCAGCCTGCAGATCGAGCCGGTGCTGCGCCAGCGCTCGCGCATCGGGCTCAAAGATTTTGACCCCTGCACCATCTTGCTCAATGACGACTTGAGCGCGGGCATTCCCGACCGGCTGCGCGCCTTGCACGAGCAATACCTGCTGCCACCGCTGCACGCGGGCTGGCCGCTGCGGCGCAAGCGCCATCACCAGCAGGCCTACGAAGAGGTGTGCAAACGCTTTGCCAAGCTGCTGGGCATGGACCCCTGGCTGCTGGTGCCCGCCACCGTGGCGCAGCAGCAAGTCGACTTGAACCAAGCCCAGCATGTGCAGGCCTTGCAGGCGCAGGTGGACGTGGTGCTGTCGCGCACGCGGCGCAAGTTCAAGGACTACGGCATTCAAGAAAACGCTTTTGTCGCCATCAAGCCCGATGCGGCTTCGTGCAGCGACTGCGTGCTGATGGTGCGTGACGCCAAAGACCTGCCCGAGATCTTGGCGCGCCACGGCGCCAGCACGCGCTTGCCCCAGGGCCCTTGCGACCTCATCGTGCAAGAGGGCATCCCGAGCTACGAGCGCATTCACGACACCGTGGCTGAGCCTGTGGTCTGCCTGATGGACCGCTTTGTGGTGGGCGGCTACTACCGCGTGCACGCTGGGCGCCAGGAAAACGAAGCCCTGAACGTGCCGGGTGCGCGCTACGTGCCGCTGGCCTTTGCGCAAGGGGCGCAGCTGCCGCGCCCGGGCGAGACGCCGGGGGTGAGCGCGCCCAATCGCTTCTACATGTACGGCGTGGTGGCGCGCCTGGCCATGCTCGCTGCCAGCTATGAGCTCGAAGCCACCGACCCCGAGGCCGAGGAGCTTTAAACCTGCGCGGTGTTGAGTGGTGGTGCGGTGTTGAGCGCCGCCTCGCACATCAGCGCTTTGAAGCGCGTCACCAGCTCCGACTGCGGCTCTGGCAGATGCCACATCATGAGGTCGGAGAGCGGAATCTCCACGGCCAGAGGCAGGATCTTCACCAGCTCGCGCTGCGCCGCCATGCGCGCCACGGGCTCGGGCAAGATGGCCAGCAAGGGCAGGCGTCTCAGCATGGACAGCGCCAGCATGGTGTCGCCCGTTTCGATGAGCTGATTGGGCAGGGGCAGCCCCATGCGCTGCCACAGCGTGTCGCGCAGCGCGCGTGAGCGCGTGCCCGGCAGATGCCACACCCAGCCCTGCTCGTTGAGCTGCGCCCACGTCACCTGTCGCTCACGTGCCAGGGGGTGTAGCTGGCTGATGACCAGCACTTCGCGCGTCGAGCCCAGCGAGGTGTGCGCCAAGTCAGGCACCATGTCGTGGTCCGGCGTGCGCGCCACCACCAAGTCCAGCCGCCCGGCACGCAGTTCGGCAAACAAATCGCTCACCGCATGGGTGCGCACGCTGAGCGTGACTTGGGGGAAGTCGCGCTTCATGGCGGCCATGGCGTCGGGCAGCACTTGTGCCAGCGCAGCATTGGTGGCCCCAATCAACAGCGCCCCGGAGGCCCCCCGCGCAATCGAGGCCGCATCCTCGGCACCGCGGCGCAGGTCGGATTCGAGTTTTCGCCCCAGCGCCAGCAGCCGTTCGCACAGCGGCGTGGCACGAAACCCACGCCCGCGGCGTGCAAACAGGGTAATTCCTAGCTCTTGCTCCAGTTCCGCCAGCGCCTTGCTGACGGCGGGCTGCGTCACGTGCAGCAGCTCTGCCGCAGCGCTCACGCTGCCCCCTGTGTCCAGTGCTAACAACACCCTCAGGTGCCGCAGGCTCATGCGTCTTGTGACGAAGTTCTCGACTTGTTCCGGGGAGGGGCTGTTGTGCATCAGGGATAGGACTTATTGGGCGCGGAATAACCGCGCGAAAACTCTAGCAAAACATTGCCTCATGCAAGGTCAACACATTGAAACGTAGGGTCTGGACTTTGCGAATAATGCGCAGCTTTTGAAGTTTTGGGGAACTCCATGAAACACCGTCTTCATCTTGTGGCCTTGGCCACCATTGTCGTGTCCATGCAAGCGCAGGCCCAGTCCGCACCTGTGGGAGAGCCCCAGAAGCTCGAAAAGGTCCAGGTCACGGGCTCGCTCATCAAGCGCGTTGATCGTGAAACGCCCTCGGTGGTGCAGCGCATCACGTCCGAAGACATCAAGCTCAGCGGCTACGCCAGTGTGACGGAGATGCTGCGCTCGGTCAGTGCCGTGGACAGTTCCTCCGTGGGCGATGGAACGGGTACGGGTTTTGTTTCGGGCCTGTCCACCATCTCGCTGCGCGGCATGGGCTCGCAAGGCACGCTGACCCTGATCAATGGCCGCCGCATCGCGCCGGCTGCTGCGGTGGACATCAACTTCGGTCGGGGCAACCTGATCAACGTCAACACCATCCCTAAGGCTGCCATCGCCAGCATCGAAATCCTGAAGGACGGCGCCTCCTCACTCTATGGTTCTGACGCCGTGGCCGGGGTGGTGAACTATGTGCTGAAGAAGGAATACAACGGCGTTGAAGGCAGCGTGGAGTACGGCGCGGCCCCCGATGGCGTGGGCCAGAACAAGCAAGCCAGCATGAGCTTTGGCTTTGGCAATCTGGATACGCAGCGCTTCAACATCTTTGGTGGCTTTGAGGTGTCGCGCCGTGACCCGGTGATGCTCAACGAGCTCAAGGATCGCGGCAACTTGGAACTGATGAACCGCTACCTGATTGCCGGCAACGGTTCCCCGCGCTTCTCCGCAGACTCGGTGGCTTCGCCCTGGGGTAACTACTACAAGCTGCCCACCAGCCTGTCGGGCAGCACGACCATTGACGGCGTCAAGGTCAATAACAACAGCACCGTGGGTGTGAACTATCTGGGAACCCTGCCCGGCTGCCCGGACGACCTGCGTGTTGGCGCTGGCGTGCCCAAGCGGCCCGAATGGTTCTCGGCCACCACGGGCAGCCAGCCCGTGGGCATGTGCCGTTTCAACAGCGATGAAGCGGCTCAGGCCATTTCCAAACAAGACAAGTTCGGCGGCAGCCTGCGCGGCACCTACCAGGTCAACGACGACTGGCAGGTTTTCGCCGACCTGATGGTGGCCCGCACCCGCACGACTGAAACGTTTGCACCCCAAGCTTTGACCACCACGCTGGGCACGGCCAGCAACCCCAATGTGGTGACTTGGCCCAAGCTCGATGGCACGATGGTGCGCTACCCCACCATCGTGCTGCCCGTGGGGCACCCCGACAACCCCACCAATGGCAAGGCCAATTCGCAGCCGGTGCAGCTGATCTACCGCTTTGCCGACATCGACCGCCAGGACATCGCCACTTATGACGCGGCGCGCTTCAGTGCCGGCTTTGTGGGTGTGGCTGCGGGCTGGGACTTGGACAGTGCCTTTATCTACTCGCGCCAGAACTCTGAACGCGTTCGCCAGAACCAGCTGCGCGCCTCGCTGCTGAAAGACGCCATCAAGAACCAGACCTACCGCTTTGGTCAGGTCAACGACGCGGCGGCCATCGCCACCGTGGCTTCTGACGCCATCGTGGAAGGCAATGCCAGCATCATGTCGGCGGACCTGCGCGCCAGCCGCCCTTGGTTTGACCTGCCCGGCGGCAAGGCTGGCGTGGCTGTGGGGGCGGAGTTCCGCCGCGAAACCCTGGAAGCCGCACCCAACGAGGCTTACCAGTCCGGCGACTTTGTGGGTTTGGTGGCCAACGGCACGTCCGGCGCACGCAACTCCACAGCCTTGTTCGGCGAGCTGAGCTTGCCAGTGTTCAAGAGCCTGGAGCTGCAAACGGCGCTGCGCACCGAGCGGTACAGCGACTTTGGCAACGCCACCACCGGCAAGCTGGGTTTCAAGTGGTCGGCGCTGCCCTCCATCCTGGCCTTCCGCGGTACAGCGGCCACGGGTTTCCGTGCTCCGTCGATCTCGCAGATCAGCAAGTCCTACATGTCGTCCTTCCACAGCTTCAGCCAGTACCGGGTGGTGGATCCCGTGCGCTGCGACGTGACAGACCCCAAGAACCCCGTGAGCCGGACTGATCCACCTAACAGCCGTGACTGCAATGTGCTGGGTTTCAGCTCGGCAACGCCCAACCCTGGCAGCCTTCCTACCACGGTGGCCGCCAACCCTAACCTCAAGCCTGAGAAGTCGCACAGCTTCACCCTGGGCTTGCTGTTCTCGCCTTTCAAGAACGCCGACTTGACCTTGGACGGCTGGTATTACAAGCGCAACAACGAAGTGCGTGTGCAACGCGGCGTGGACTTGTTGGCTGACTACGCTGCGGATCCAGCAACGTGGGGCGACAAGGTCATCCGTGACAGCGACCCCGCGACCTGGGTGGTGGACAAGGCCACGGGCAAGACCATTCCCAACAGCGGTCCCATCCTGATGCTGGTGCGCCAGTACCGCAACTTCAACTGGACCAAGACCGCTGGCTTGGACTACGAGCTGAACCTGCGTTTGCCCACCGAACAGCTGGGGCAATTCACCTTCAAGGTCGACGGCACCCTGACCAAGCGTTTTGACTACAAGATCCTGAGCACGGACGCCCCGACTGTCGCTGTGGGCACGACCAGCAGCGACATCCCCAAGTCCAAGGTCAAGGTCACGCTGTCGTGGAAGAAGAATGACTGGAGCAGCTTTGTGCGCTTCAACCACGAAGACAAGCTCAAAGCCTCCACGACCGATACCTGCCTGAGCTCTACCGCAGCCAACTACACGCTGCTGCGTGACAACGCTCTGTGCTACGTCACCGCCAAGCAAAGCACCGACGTGGGCCTGACCTACCGTGGCTTCAAGGGCTTGACCCTGTCGGCCTCGGTGCTCAATGTGGGCAATCAGTACGGCTACACCTTGAATGGCCCAGCTGCACCGGGCTATTACGATGGTGGCTCGGCAGGGCAAGTGGGCCGCCGCTACAACCTGGTGGCGAGCTACGAGTTCCGCTGATCGGCGTTGATGCCAAGACCCCGAGGGCCGCGATGCGGCCCTTTTTTCTTGCCGCTGAGGCCGCGCGTGGACCTGTGCAATCAAGGGGTTCCCCCACAAACAAGAATTGACGCACCGCACAAAAGCGGGCTCACAATACGGGTTTTGGCAACAGGAGGGCCTGGGTGCGCCTTATTGAGGCGGTGGAACCAGCCCTTCGAATCTTTGTGAGTTCAGCTACTTCGCAGCGCAGTTCCACTGCGCTGGCGGCCCTGACTGTGGCGGCCTTGGGCGTGGTGTACGGAGACATCGGCACATCGCCCTTGTATGCCCTCAAGGAAGTGTTCCACGGCGGCCATGTGCCGCTGACACAGGACAACATCCTGGGTGTGCTCTCCCTGCTGTTTTGGACCATGACCATCGTGGTCTCGCTCAAATACGTGCTGCTGATCCTGCGCGCGGACAACAACGGCGAGGGCGGCTTGATCGCCATGCTGGCGCTGGCCACGCAGGCGGTGGCCGACCGGCCGCGCTTGCGCCGGGTGCTCATGCTGGTGGGTCTGTTCGGCACGGCCATTTTCTTTGGCGATGCAGTCATCACCCCCGCCATGACGGTGCTGGGCGCGGTGGAGGGCATTGATGTGTACGCGCCGCAGTACCACGAGTTCATCGTGCCCATCACGCTGCTGGTGCTCACTGGCCTGTTTGCCGTGCAGCGCTTTGGCACCGCCAGTGTGGGCAAGGCTTTTGGTCCGGTAATGCTGCTGTGGTTCACCACGCTGGCGGCCTTGGGCATTCCGCAGATTCTGGGCAACCCCGAGGTGCTGCGCGCGCTCAACCCGGCTTATGCCTTGCAGTTCTGCCTGAACTTTGGCTGGATTGCCTTTGTGGCGCTGGGCGCGGTGGTGCTGGTGGTCACCGGCGGTGAGGCGCTCTACGCGGACCTGGGCCACTTCGGCAAGCAGCCCATTCGCATTGCCTGGTATGGCTTTGTCATGCCGGCGCTGGTGATCAACTACTTCGGCCAGGGTGCGCTCTTGCTGGCCGAGCCTGCGGCCATCAAAAACCCCTTCTACCTGATTGCACCGTCCTGGGCCGAGATTCCGCTGTTCGTGCTGGCCACGCTGGCGGCCATCGTGGCTTCGCAGGCGCTGATCACGGCGGCCTACTCGGTGACCAAGCAGGCCATTCAGCTGGGCATCCTGCCGCGCATGCGCATCATCCACACCTCGGTGCGCGACACGGGGCAGATCTATGTGCCCTTTATCAACTGGATGCTGTTCCTCTTTGTGGTGGTGGCGGTGAGCTTTTTTGGCTCCTCCAGCAAGCTCGCGGCGGCCTATGGCGTGGCGGTGACCATCGACATGACCATCACCACGGTGATGACCTTCTTCGTCATCCGTCACGGCTGGAAGTACCCGTTGGCGCTGTGTGTGGCGGCCACGGGCTTTTTCTTCATCATCGACATCACCTTCCTGGCTTCCAACCTGCTCAAAGTGATGCATGGCGGCTGGTTCCCCTTGCTCATCGGTGTTGGCATGTTCACGTTGATGCTGACCTGGCAGCAGGGGCGGCGCCAGCTCTCGGACAAGCTGCGCGAGGATGCCATCGACCTGGGCAGCTTTTTGGAAGCCGTCTTCATCAACCCACCCACGCGCGTGGCGGGCACGGCGGTGTTCTTGTCGGCTGAATCCGGCGTGACGCCCAACGCCTTGCTGCACAACCTCAAGCACAACAAGGTGCTGCACCAGCAAAACCTGTTCGTGACGGTGCGCCACCATGAGGTGCCTTGGGTGGGCTTTGACAATCGCGTGCAAGTGCAGGCTTTGGGCAATGACTGCTGGCAGATCACCATCCACTTCGGCTTCAAAAACGAGCCGGATGTGCCCGAGGCGCTCAAGCTGCTGGAGCAGCAAGGCGTGCAGTTGGACGAGATGGAAACGAGCTACTTCCTGTCTCGCGACATCGTCATCCCCACCATTGGGTCGGGCATGGCGCTGTGGCGCGAGAAGCTCTTTGCCAGCATGCACCGCAACGCGGCGGCTGCGGCCGACTTCCTGCACCTGCCCACCAACCGCATCGTGGAGCTGGGCTCCAAGGTCGAGATCTGAGTGCCAACGGCCGCCCCGAAGGGGTGGCCGTGTTTCAAGCCAGCTGGCTGACGCTGAGTTGCTCCGGCCGCAGGTGCAGCACCTCGTTGGGGGCCAGCGGCGTCCAGGCCGAGTCGTCACCGTCCAGGGGCTCTGAGGCCACCACCCAGCCCCGACCATGCGCACGGCGGTAGAGCGTGGGTGGGCGGTCGTCGCTGGAGAAGCGAAAAGCCCAGATCTGCTGCCCATCGGCCAGGGCCGCGGCAAAGCGCAGTGGCTGCTGAATTTGCAGCGCGCGCATCATGGCGTGGGTTTCTTGCAGCACCTGCTGGGTGGCGTCGGGGGCACTGCGCCCGGCCTCCATGGCTTGCAGAATCAGCAGGAACAGCAGCTCGGAATCGGTGGCGCCACGGCGGCGCTCGTAGAGGTGGTCGGGCAGGCGCATCTCCATGATGCGCCGCAGCTGCGAGAACCCGCCAATCTGGCCGTTGTGCATGAACATCCAAGGCCCATGCTGAAAGGGGTGGCAGTTCAGCCGCGTGATGCCGCCGCCCGTGGCTGCCCGCACATGCGCAAAAAACAGCGGCGAGCGCACATTGGCGCACAGCGCCAGCAGGTTTTCGTCAGACCAAGCGGGCATGACTTCGCGGTAAATGCCCGGCTGCGGACGGTCGCCATACCAGCCCAGGCCAAAGCCGTCGCCGTTGGTCACGGTTTTGGCTTCCTCGGCGCGCAAGGACTGACGCACCAGGGAGTGGCGTGGCTCGCACACGAGCTCGTCCAAGTACACGGGGTCACCCAGGTAGGCAAGAAATCGACACATGGTTTGAGCTTCGGCACATCTGCAGGAAATCCTAAACCTCACCGTGCCCAGGTGTGTGCCAACTTGTCACGAATGCGCCGCCAGCGCGACAGCCTTGGCACAGCGGCAAGGCCTGGGCGCCCGAGCGTGCGAGGATGGACCTCTGCACTGCCACTGCCCACCACCCCACCATGATGCGATTTCTGCGCCAAAGCTATGCGGACTTGAGCCTCTCCACCGCCGTGGCTGGTTTTGTGGCCGTGCTGGTGGGCTTTACCAGCGCCATTGCTGTGGTGTTCCACGCCGCACAGGCCCTGGGTGCCGATGCCACGCAGCTGGGCTCCTGGCTGTGGGCGCTGGGTGTGGGCACGGGGTTGACCACGCTGGGCCTGTCGCTGTGGACGCGCCAGCCTGTGCTCACCGCTTTTTCCACCCCCGGCGCGGCGCTGATTGCGCAATCGCATGGCCTGAGCATGGCCGAGGGTGTGGGGGCTTTCATGGTGTGCGGGGCGCTGCTGACGCTGGCTGGGCTCACGCGCGGCTTTGAGCGCTTCATGCAGCGCATCCCTCTGGCCCTGGCCTCGGCCTTGCTGGCGGGCGTGTTGGCGCGCTTCTCGCTGGACGCCGTGCTGGCAGTACGCACAGCACCTGTGCTGGTGCTGGGCATGGGGGTGGTGTATGTGCTGGCACGCCGCTGGCTGCCGCGCTGGGCCGTGCCCTTGGTGCTGTTGGCCGGTGTGGCCTTGGCCGCGGCGCAGGGCCTGCTGGGTGGTATGGGTGCGGCCTGGCAGCACAGCCATTGGGGCCTGCCGCAGTTCACCGCGCCGCACTTCAGCGTGGGGGCTGCCGTGGGCCTGGGGCTGCCGCTGTTTCTGGTCACCATGGCTTCGCAAAACCTGCCTGGCGTGGCCGCGCAGCGCGCCTGCGGTTACGACACGCCGGTGTCGGCCTCGCTCAACGCCACGGGCGGCATGACGTTGCTGCTGGCTCCTTTTGGCGGGTTCGCCTTCAATCTGGCGGCCATCACCGCGGCCATCTGCATGGGGCGCGAAGCCCATGAAGACCCGGCACGGCGCTACACCGCAGCGCTGTGCGCGGGCGTGTTCTATCTGGCGGTGGGTTTGAGCGGCGGTTTGGTGGCCGCCTTGCTGCTGGCGGCCCCGCGCGAGTTGGTGGCTGCCGTGGCCGGTCTGGCGCTGCTGGGCACTGTGGCGGGCGCACTGGCCAGCGCACTCAAAGACGAGCACCACCGCGACGCCGCCCTGCTGTGCTTTTTGGTGAGCTTCTCCGGCCTGTCCGTGGCGGGCATAGGCGCCGCCTTTTGGGCCGTGGTGGTGGGCGGCCTGGTGCTGCTGGTGCAAAACTTCAGGCGCGCGTGAGTGCATTTCCATGAGTGACGCTGGCGACCTGAAATTTTTGCGAGACTCAGGCCCATGAAGCTGCTCACCATTGCTGACCCGCTGCACGGGTTCAAGACCTACAAAGACTCCACTTTTGCTATGCTGCGCCAAGCGGCGCGGCGCGGGCATGAGTTGTGGTGCACCGAAGCGCCGGATCTGGCCTGGCGCCATGGCGGGCGGGTGACGGCATTGGCGGCGCGGCGCATTGCGCTCAGCGCGCAAGCGCTGGCCAGCGGCTATGGGCAAAGCGTGGAGCACTGGTTTGAGGTGCAAGAACACGCCGACCTGCCGCTGGCCGAGACCGACGCCGTGCTCATGCGCACCGACCCGCCGTTTGACAGCGAGTTCTTCTACGCCACCCAGCTGCTGAGCCAGGCCCAGCGCGAGGGCGCGCGCGTGTTCAACGACCCCAGCGCGCTGCGTGAGCACCCGGAAAAGCTCGCCATTCTGGAGTTCCCCCAGCACACCGCGCCCACGCTGGTGACGCGCTCGGCCGCGCAGCTGCGCGCTTTTCATGCCGAGCACCACGACGTCATCTTCAAGCCCCTGGACGGCATGGGCGGCATGGGCATCTTCCGCGTCGGGCCCGATGGCATGAACCTCGGGGCCATCATCGAAACGCTCAACCGCGACGGGGCGCAAACCGTGATGGCGCAGCGGCGCATTGCTGAAATCGACCAGGGCGACAAGCGCGTGTTGCTCATCGGCGGCCAGGTCGTGCCCTATGCGCTGGCCCGCATTCCGCAAGGCGGTGAAGTGCGCGGCAACCTCGCCGCCGGTGGCAAGGGCGTGGCCATGCCCATCACCGAGGCGGAGCGCGCCATTGCCGAGCATCTGGCGCCCATCCTGCACGCGCGCGGCTTGATGCTGGTGGGTCTGGATGTGATTGGCGGGCGGCTCACCGAAATCAACGTCACCAGCCCGACCTGCTTCCAGGAAATCGGCCAGCAAACCGGCTGCGATGTGGCCGCACTGTTTGTCGACGCGCTGGAGCGCGCCGTGGCGCAGGCCTGAACCGCGCCACCGCCGCCCCAAAGCCTCGGGCGGCGGTGTGTGTGCTGCAGGGGGGGGCTCAGACCCGCGCCAGCGCGGCGTCCAGATCGGCCAGCAAATCGTCGATGTGCTCAATGCCGATGGACAGGCGCACCGTGTCTTCGCCCACACCGGCGCGGTCCAGCTCCTGCGGTGAGAGCTGGCGGTGCGTGGTGGAGGCCGGGTGGGTGGCCAGCGATTTGGCGTCGCCGATATTGACCAGGCGCGTGAACAGCGCCAAGCCATCGAGGAAGCGCGCACCCGCTTCACGCGTGCTGCCCGTGCCCTGCGCTTTGAGACCGAAGGTCAGCACGCCCGAGGCCTTGCCGCTGAGGTATTTTTTGACCAAGGCATGGTCGGGGTGGTCCTCCAGTCCGGCGTAGTTCACCCAGGCTACTTTGGCGTGCTGCTTGAGGTGCTGGGCCACTTTGAGGGCGTTGTCGCTGATGCGGTCCACGCGCAGCGACAGCGTTTCAATGCCTTGCAGGATGAGGAAGGCGTTGAAGGGCGAGATGGCCGCGCCCGTGTTGCGCAGCGGCACAACGCGGGCGCGCGTGATGAAGGCCGCCGGGCCCGCGGCCTCGGTGTAGACCACGCCGTGGTAGCTCACATCCGGCTCATTGAGGCGCTTGAAGCGCTCTTTGTGCTGAGCCCAGGGGAAGGTGCCGCCATCGATGATGGCGCCGCCCACGGCCACGCCGTGCCCGCCCAGGTATTTGGTCAGCGAGTGCACGACGATGTCGGCCCCGTGCTCGATGGGGCGGCTCAGGTAGGGGCTGGGCACGGTGTTGTCCACGATCAGCGGCACGCCGTGGCGGTGGGCAATCTCGGCGATGCGCGCGATGTCGGTGACATTGCCCTGCGGGTTGCCCAGCGACTCCACAAACACGGCCTTGGTGCGCTCGTTGATGAGGGCCTCAAAGCTGTCGGGCTGGCGGTAGTCGGCGAACTGCGTGGTGATGCCCAGCTGCGGCAGCGTGTGCGCCAGCAGGTTGTAGGTGCCGCCGTAAAGCGCGCTGGAGGCCACGATGTTGTCGCCCGCCTCGGCAATGGTCTGGATGGCGTAGGTCACCGCCGCTTGGCCCGAGGCCACGGCCAGCGCACCCACGCCGCCTTCGAGTGCCGCCAGCCGCGCTTCGAGCACGTCTTGCGTGGGGTTGTTGATGCGCGTGTAGATGTGGCCGGGGGTTTTGAGGTCGAACAAATCGGCGCCGTGCTGGGCGCTGTCAAAGCCGTAGGCCACGGTCTGGTAGATGGGCACGGCCACGGCGCGCGTGGTGGGGTCCAGCGCATAGCCCGCGTGCAGCGAGCGGGTCTCAAACCGCCACTGCGGGTTCAAGGCCGGGCGGGCGGCGCCAGCGGGCGGCGCCAGCGGGTGCGGCGGCCGGGGTGTCGGGGGTGTTGCTCATACAGGCTCCTCGCTCAAGGGTGAGAAAAATGGCTTGCTAGAGCCTTGAGCCTAAAGAGACAGGGCCGCGGCGTGAACTGCGTTCACCTCATGAGCTTGTGCGCAAACCAAGTAGCCGCAGCGGCCCTTCGGTCAGGAGCTGGGGCCGGCTGTCCAGCTTCGAGGGCGCACAGCACCCGCTTTGCGTGACAGCGTGGTTTGAGCTGGTGGGAATTAGGTGGGGAATGAGGAGATTTCAAGCTCCATTACCCAAGCTACGGTTCCCGCATTTGTGACTAATTTCATAGCCTCAATGCAAACCATTCGAGGGTGATATGTTGGCAAATCCCAAGCGAATCCTGCTGAGTGCAGTTGTGGCTGCGGCCTGTGTGGGCGCGGCACAGGCGGACACTTTGTACAACAACGGGCCAGTGGTGGAGGCCTCTGGCTTGTCGATCATGCGCACGCCAAGCACCGTCTTTGGCTTCGGTGCCCAAGCGAGCAGCACCAACAAGGTGGCCGATGACTTCATGGTGTCGGGCACGGGCTGGACCGTGCAGTCCATCGACTTTTACGCCTATCAAACCAATGCCGCGGCATTCCCCTTCACTTCGGTGACGTGGAGCATTCTGTCCGGCGCCTCGCTCGCCTCGGCTGCGGTAGTGGTCTCTGGCACGACGGCGGCCAGCAACGGTGGGCGCGTGGGCTACCGCGTGTCTGAGACGACCCTGACCAACACCCAGCGCGCCATTTACCGCGTGGGCGTGGACATTCCGGACGTGAACCTGGCGGCTGGGTCTTATTGGCTGACCTGGAGTTTGGCGGGCAGCACCAGCCTGACTGGGCCCTGGCAACCTCCCACGGCCGACGGGGTGGTGGGCAACGCCATGCAGTCAATTGGGGGCGCGGCGTTTGTCGGGCTGGTGGATACGGGCACTGGAGCAGGCGTGGAGCTGCCCTTCACGCTCAACGGCGTGGCGGCCGTGCCCGAGCCTTCAACGTTGGCGTTGCTCGCCGCAGGCCTGAGTGTGCTGGGCTTGAACCGTCGCCGTTCGTCCCGGGTCTGAGCTTTAGGCACTCCGACAGTCAGCCTAGGCCCCTGGCCTGGGCTTCCTATTGGGTTGGGTCTGCGGTTGGCGCCGGCTCAGCTGCAAGATCAAGGGCTTGTCGGCTTGCAGGGCGCTTGAGCGCTTGGGCTCGGGGGCTGCGTCGGCACCTTCCGCCACAGGGCTGAGTGCCAAGCGCTGCAGCACCATGGCGGCGACGATGCGCATCACCATCATGGGCAGGTGCTGGCCTGGGCCGATGTGGGAATCCAAGCCAAAGGGCAAGTAGGCCCAGCGCAAGGGCTTGGGGTGCCCCTCCTCCCCCAGAAAGCGTTGCGGCACAAAGGCATCAGGCTGGCGCCACCAGCGCGCGTCGTGGTGCAACACCCAAGGCGTGACGCGCAGCCAATCGCCACGCGCCAGTCGCTGTCCGCCCAGCTCGATGTCGGCGTTGAGCTGGCCCGTCACGAGGGCAGGTACGGGCGGGTGCAGCCGCATGGCCTCATGCAGCGTGGCGTCAATGACGCGCAGCGGGCCCAGCAGCTGGGCGGATGTCGGCGTCTGGTTGCCCAGCACCGACTGCACTTGTGCAAAGGCTTGGGCCTGCGCGCGCGGGTGCTTGGCCATGCACGCCGCCCACCCGCGCAGGGCTGCTGTGATGCTGGCCTGCTGGGCCAGCAGCAGGCCCACGCAGGTCTTGTGCAGGGCGGTGGTGTCCAGGGGCTGCCCCTGGCTGTCTCGCCAGGCCATCAGCCAGGCCAAGATGTCTGAGGGGCGTGTGATGTGGGGCATGCGCTCGCGCCGTTGCAGCCCCGAGCGCACCAGACCGTCCAGGACGCGCAGCCACTGGCGCTGGCGCCGCTGCCAAGGTGTCCACTGCGGCCAGGTGAAAGGCTGTCTCAGATCGAACAGGGCTTGCGCACTGATGCCCTGCACGGCGGTGGCCGCTTGGCGCGGATCGCCATCGCAAATGCCGCTGAAGAGCGCATCCAGCAGCACCTCCATGACCAGCTGATTGATCCAGTCATCCATGCTTGCGGGCCCAGGTAGCAGGCGCGATAGCGCACGCTCTGTGGCCAAGCAGATTGATGGCGCCAGACTCTCCAGCCGCTGGCGGGAGATGCTGTCGCGCAAGCACTGGTGCTGTTCTTGCCAAGCTGTCGCCGCATTGGCAGCTGCCCCTTGGGTGCGTAGGAAGGCTTCGACGGGGTGCTCCCAGCGCAACCGAGAGGGCGCCGGACCGACCACCAGGGCCCGCAGCCAGCGGGGGTGATGCACGTCCCACACGCGCTTGCAAAACACACGGCTGAAGACCAAGTCACCCATTGCGGCGCTGCGCTGGGCCGCGTGCAAGGGGTCGCGGCGCGCGCACGCGCCCAAGCACGGCTGAGTCAAGGGTGCGCGCTTGAGGGGGCGCCCATCGGGGCTTTTGGATGTGGCCAAAGTCATGTGCAGTGTTGTCTGGGGGATGGCTCCGTGCAGTGTCCGGGTCTGGCGTTCGGGCTGTATTGAAAGATTCCGACAAACCCTGGGCCTTGCCACGGCGCGCCATCCCCCCCAATCGCGCGCCAGCTTGTTCAAACCTCTGGGTAGAGGGCGGGTGTGAGCCCTATGTTTTAGGGGGCAAGGCCTAGGGCAAGTCGCGATGCCCATGCTCGACTCGGAGAGAGACATTCGACGCCCATGGTCCACCCCATGGACCGACCAATGTGGCTTGCGCTGCGAGGGAGAGCGACGAATGATCAGAGCAATTGCGCCGAGTTATGGCGCCTTGTGCGCGTTGGTGCTGTGTTTGGCTGCTTGTGGCGGCTCTGATGACAGCGCCAACAACAGCGGGTCCACGCCAACGGCACCGCAAGCGGCGTCTGACGCTGCGGTGCAGGGCATGACGGTGGGTTCCAAAGACACCTTTACCGCCGACCCCACCGTGCCTCGACCCAGCACCACGCCTTGCGAGGTGGTGCTGTTCAAGGGGCAGGAGTTCAAGGATTTCAGCTCCAAGCGCTTTGACTACGCGCCGCCCGCCGCTTGCGCCGGGCCTTGGGCCAAGGTGGTGCTGGAGGCCGACTTCAGCAGCACCATGGGGCGCCAGTACGACCGCTCGGCCCACATCTCCATCAACGGCGTCAACCTCTACACGGGCACCACGCAAGAGCCTTCGGCCGATGTGGCGCCCACCTGGCATGTGCAGCGCGACGTCACCGAATACAGCCAGGTGCTGCGCAACGCGGCAGTGGGCTATGTGGATTTGGACAACCTCTTTGACAACACCTACACGGGCTTGTTGACGGGCAGTGCGCGGCTGAAGTTCTACCCCGCCAGCGCCACCGAGCCGGCCCTGCCGGCGGCGCAGGTCGTGTGGGGTTTTAGCGCGGGGGCCAATGGGCGCCCGATACAAATCAGCTCAGGCAATCCACTGGCCAAACGCACACTGGAGTTGCCGCGCAATATGGTGCGCGTCTACTTGGACGTGATTCCTCAAGGTCAATCAGGCGAGGAGTTCTGGTTCTCCTGCGTGACCGACCGACTCAAGACCATTTTGGACAGTTGCGGTGGTACGGCCTTGCGCGAGCTGGTGGTGCAAATCGATGGGCAAACTGTGGGCGTGGCGCCGGTCTACCCCTGGATTTTTACTGGGGGCATGAACCCCGCGCTGTGGCGCTCCATCCCCTCTGTGCAGGCCTTCAACCTTCTGCCCTACCGTCTGGATCTTTCGCCCTTTGCTGGCCTGCTCAACGACGGCAAGTCGCATGAGTTCAGCTTCAGCGTGCCGGGCTCGACCAGCTACTTTGCCGTGCTGGGTGTGCTGCTGGGCTATACCGATGCTGCCAGCACCGTGGTCAGCGGTGGCGTTATCAGCAACACCGCTGCTGATGCGGCCAAGGTGGGCGTGGACGATCAAATCAAAGGCAACAACAGCAGCGAAGCCACGGGCAGCCTGAGCATGGGGGCGCAGCGCAGCTACAGCACCAGCGGCTACATCGTGTCCTCCAAAGGGCGCGAGGAGCTCAGCACCAGCTACAGCATGAGCTTTTCCAACCTTCAGACCTACACCGAGAGCACGCAGAACTACACCCAGAACACCCGAGTCAGCACCACCTCCACGGCGCAGCTGGGCGGGGTGACCCACACCGTGCAGCGCAACTACAGCTACCCGTTGGTGGTGGACTTGAAGGTGGATGCGGATGGCAAATATGAGTGGAAGACCGATATTGGTTTTACCGAAGCGCTGCTGCGCCAAGACAGCAAGGGTGGCAGCTTTGCCTCCAGCGTGCAGAGTGAGGTCAGCACCTACTCCTACGTGCCGCTCAAACCCGAAGGCAAGCTGCGCCGCGCTGCGCACAACTACTTCTACACCGACACGGCCGGCGGCTGCTTCAAGCGCAAAGTCACCAGCGAGCAGTTGGCTCTGACCTCGGCGGTTGACGCCGCGCAGTGCGGCGGCGCGGGCAGCCTGGCGCGCATGCCCTACAGCACCTCGCCCCAGGGTGGTTGGGTGGGTGGTGCACTGGGGTGGTGAGCTTGCGCTGAGCGGCCCTGGGGCCAGCGCCGCTCAGGCAAACCAGCGCTGCACGTTGTGGCGCTGCTGGGCGTTGTAGCGCAGCCCCAGCTTGGTGCGGCGCCACAGCACATCGTCGGCGCTGCGCGCCCATTCCTCGTCGCGCAGGTAGTGCAGTTCGCGTTCGTAGAGGCCCGGCGCCACGGCGCTGCCCAGGTCAGAGAGTGTTTCAGCCAGCCCCAACACCATGGGCACGCGCGAGCCATAGCGCCGCGCCAAGCGGCGCATGGAGTCGCCGTCCATAAAGGGGTAGCGCTGATTGAGTGCGCGCACCAGCTGTTCGAAAGCTTGTTGGGGGTCGCTGCTGGCCAACGCGGGGTTGACCCAGGCAGAGAAGTCGCCCCCAGGGAGATGCGCATGCGTCGTCCAGGCCAGGCGCGATTCACCCAGCACGGGGCCCAGCAGATTGGCGGCCTTCTCGGCCAAGTGGCGGTAGGTGCACAGCCGCCCACCCCAGACCTGCAGCAGCGCGGGGCCGCTGCGGCTGAGCTCCAGCTGTCCGTTTTGGGCGCTGCCACCAAGTTCGACCGGCATGGGGCGAAGGGCAGCGAAGTGCCACACCACATCGCTGGGGGTCAGGCATTGGTGCAGGTGTCGACTGGCTTCACGGCACAGCGTGTCGACGTCCTCAGCGCTGGCCGCCGTGGGGTGCTCCAGCGCTGCAGCACCGACCTCGACTTGCGTGCTGCCAATGAGCGTGTAGCGGTGTTCATAGGGCAGAGCAAACAGCGCCTGGCCCTGGCCTGCGGGCCAGAGGTAGGCGTGCTCATGCTCGTGAATGCGTGGCACCACGATATGGCTGCTGCGCACCAGGCGCGGTGCGGCGCGGGTATGGCCCAACACGTGGTTGCTGAACTGATGGGCCCAGGCTCCGGTGGCGTTGACCAGCACGCGGGCGCGTTGCCGCAGTGGGCCCTGCGCCGTGTCCAGGCTGACCGCCCAGCAGGGCGTCGCCCCATCGGTGCAGGGTCTTGCGGCCTGCACCCGCGTGTGGGGCAACACGCGAGCGCCTTTGTTGCGTGCATCCAGGGCGTTGAGCAAGACCAAGCGGGCATCGTCCGCCCAGACGTCGGAGTAGGCAAAAGCGTTTTGCAGCGCTGCGGGCAGGGGCTGCTTGGCAACATGACCACGCAGGGCCAGCCGCTCGTGGCGAGGCAGCGCATTGCCTGGCGCCAAGTGGTCGTGCAGCAGCAGGTCCAGGCGCAGCCGCCACGCCGGGGGGCTGGTTGGCTCCAGTGGCAACACAAAGCGCAGCGGCCAGACAATGTGCGGGGCACTGTGCAGCAGCAGCTCGCCTTCACGCAAAGCCTTGCGAATCTCGCGCAAGGGGCTCTGGTTGAGTTCGAGCAGGCCGCCGTGGATGAGCTTGGAGGTGGCACAGGAGCTCTGTGCGCCCAAGTCCCCGGCCTCGGCCAGGAGCACCCGCCAGCCGCGCCCGGCCAAGTCCCGCGCAATGCCGCAGCCGTTGAGCCCACCGCCCACCACGAGCACGTCCCACAAGGCGTTGTCGGCGGGCAAGTCGGGGTCAAAGGCTGAGTGAAGTGGCACGGCAACGCGGTCGCAGTGGGTGTCGCGGCAGTGTAGGCGTGGTGCGGGCAAAACCAGCGCCTCAGCCGCCATGAAAAACCGCCCCGGGGGGCGGTTGTGTTGCGTTGAGAACAGTGCTGGGACGATTACTTGAACTGATAGCTCAGGCCAGCGTACCAGTAGCGTCCACGCGGGTCGGCAAACGAGGCTGCGTAACCCGAGGCATGCGAGCCGTAGGACGACGAGGCCACATAGGGCGGCTCCTCGTTGAAGAGGTTGCGCACGCCGATGCGCAGCGTCGTGTTCTTGAAGCCCCGGTAGGCCATGGACATGTTCACCCGCTGGGTGCTGGCCACGGCATGAGGCTCTGCCACACCGATGTTGGCGTCCACTGACTCGGCCGACTCTACCCAGCCACGCACATAGGTGTGCTCCAGCACCAGGCTCAGGTCTTTGAGCTGCCACTCCGCACTGGCGGTGTGCATCCAGCGCGGCACGGGAGCCAAGGTGCTGTCGCCACCGGTGCCTGCAAAGCTGCCGAAGGGGCCACCCGCGTACTTTTGCGAGTCGTACTGCGCCACATAGGTGCCGGCGTAGCCGAGGTTGAGTCGGCCCGCGTTGCCCAGGTTCAGGCGCCCGCGCACATCCAGGTCCACCCCCGAGGTACGCAGCTCGCCGAGGTTGTCCACGGGCGTGTCGACGAAGAGGACGAAGCCGTCGGCATTGCGGTGCACACGGCTCTTGAAGCGGCTGTAGAGCTCAGGCGTTTGCAGCAGGGTGTTGGCGGCGATCACACCGATCTGGTCGCGTTTGGCGATGCGCCAGTAGTCCACCGCCACCGAGAGGTTGGCGCTGGGCTCGATGACAGCGCCCAGCGAGAACTGGCGGCTCTTCTCCGGCTTCAGGCCCGACGCAGCGGCCGAACGCGTGGGCAGCTGCGTGGCGCAGCGGCCTTCCACTTCGCTGGGGTCTGGGCATTCCGGATCGTTCACCGAGTCGGCGGTGTTGGAGAAGGAGGGCGGCGAGTTCACATCCCACAGCGTCGGGGCACGGAAGCCCGTACCAGCAGCGGCGCGCAGCAGCAGCTCGCGCATGGGTTGGAAGCGCAGCGAAGCACGGGGGTTGAAGGTCGAGCCGAAGTCGCTGTAGTGGTCAAAGCGCGCGGCCAGGCTGGCTTCCCAGCCCTTGGCAAAAGGCATGGAGAGTTCGCTGAACACGGCCTTCACGGTGCGCGAGGCCTTGGTGGCGGGCACCGAGCCTTCACCGCCGATGTGGTTGCCCGCGGCGTAGTCGGCGTTCAGTGGCTTGTCGTCGGCGCTCTCGCGGCGCAGGTCGACGCCAGCAGCCAGGGCCATGGCACCGCCGCGCATGGCCATGAGCTCGCGGCTGACCTTGAAGTCAAACGCCGTGGTGGTGCTGGAGGACTTGCGCATATCGCCCTCCATGGCGGCATAGCGCCACAGCTCGGCGTCCTTGGCATCACCCGGCCCAAAGGGGTTGAGATTGCCGGTCTTGAGCGCTTCCAGGAAACGCGCTTCTTGCACATAGCCCTTGTAGTTGAGCAGGCCTTGGGCGCGCGAGACATTCAGCGCTGTGTCGTAGTCCCAGCCTGAGAGCTGCCCTGTGGCACCCACCACCAGGCGCTGCTGCGTGTTGGTGTTGTCGTTGATGCGATTGCCCGCCGGGATGGCGCGCAGCGCCACCTCGGCAAAGCCGTCACCGTCGTTGTCGTAGCCGCGGTATTGCAGGATGCGGTTGCCGTCTTTGTCCAGCACCGGAGCGCCGTTAGCGTCGGTCTTGTAGACGTTCTTGGCGCCAATGCCCATCTGCGTGAGCAGGGCCAGCGGGAAGTACTTGCTGGAGACGGGCATGAGCACCGGCTCGAAGTCGAACTTCTGCGCGTTGAAGGGACCAAAGCCGTAGCGAATGGGCGTGGGTGCAATGCGCCCAATGCTGTGCGAGCGGGCGAAGGAGCCCTCGGCAAAGAGCTGGTGGTCTTTGTTGAGGTTCAGCGTCAGGCGGCCGAAAAGGTCGCCCTTGTCTTGGTCGGGCAGGTTGTCCAGCGTGGCCGCGTAGATGAAGCGGCAGCGGCGGATGGAGGTGCCGTTGGGGCTGACTGCACCGGTGTCCACCACAAAGGAGGTGCCGTTGCCGCAGCTGGTGTAGTTGGCGCCGGGATTGAGCTCGGGGTAGGCGCCGGGGGCAATCAGGCTTTCGATATAGCCGGGGAAGGGTGCGCTGGAGGACGGCGGTGCCGAGCCTGGCACCTCTTGCACGCCACGGTTGTAGAACTGCTGGTCCACCGCGCGCAGCCGGGTGTTTTTCTGCACATTGGCCGTGAGCAGCACGTTGAAGCCCTGGCTGGCGAGGTCGCCAAAGCCCAGAGCCAGGGAGGCGCCTTTTTCGGCACCGCCGATATTGGCCTCGGTGTTGCCGTAGCGCAGCGAGACCTCGCCACTGCGGTAGTCCTTACGTGTGATGAAGTTGATCACGCCGCCCACGGCGTCGGTGCCGTACACGGCCGAGGCGCCATCGCGCAGCACCTCAATGCGCTCAATGGCGGCGAAGGGGATGCTGTTGAGGTCCACCGAGGCCGAGCCGCCGATGGAACCAAAGGGGTGGTTGGCCAGGCGGCGGCCGTTGAGCAGCACCAGCGTGGAGTTGGCACCCAGACCGCGCAGGTTGGCGTTGGAGGTGGCGTAGCCCGCACCTTGCGTGGTGTCGCTGAACATCGCGCTGTTGGCCGACAGGCGCTTGAGCACCTCTTCGGTGCTGGTGGCGCCGGTTTTTTCAATCTGTTCGCGCGTCACCACGGTGACGGGCAGGGCGGTCTCAGACTCCAGCCGCTTGATCGAGGAGCCCGTGACAGTGACTTTGTCCAGCGTCGTGTTCTGAGCCAAGGCTTGACTGCCGGCCAGCGCGCACAACGCCAGCGTCATGGCTTGTGAGAATCGATTCATTGAATGCATAAATGTCACTCCGGGAAATGCAGATACAGGCCGTCAACCGCTGCGGCCTTTGCGCTTAGGGACTGTCACGGCCTCCAGCGAGTACGGGGCTCAGGCCCTTCCCGCGGTGTTGCGGGAAAGCCACCCTGCATGCGAGGTGGCTTTTGGGGGGGAGGGGGGCACGTGTGCTGGTGAGTGGGGCTATTCCAGCCACACGGCCAGGGCTGCCAGGGCCTGCGCCAAGGCGGTGTTGAGCGAGGCACAACCCGCTTGGAGCTCGTCCGCACCTGCGCTTTGCAGTGCCAGCCCTTCGAGCTCGGCAGCTCGCGCGGCAATGCCGCTCAGGCCCAGGTTGCCGCTCATTCCCTTGATTTTGTGGGCAGCACTCTTGAGGGCGGTACTGCTCTCGGCCAAGGCGTCCTGCAGCAGCTTGTCGTGCTCAAGGTATTGCTGGTGGAAGGACTTGAGCAGCTTGCGCAGCAAGGGGGCCTGGTTGGCGCAGCGTGCCAGCGCGGCGGGGAAATCGCTCTCGGGGATGTTCGGCCAGCCCGTGCTGTCGGCCGCTGCAGGGGCTGGCCTCGGCGCAGGTGCTGGAGGAGGGGGCAGCGCTGTGGTGCTTGCAGCGGGCTGGGGCGCTGGCAGGCTTGCTGGCGCTGGCGCTGGCGGTGGCGGTGGCGGTGGCGGTGGCGGTGGCGGTGGCGGTGGCGTGGCATGCAGCGGGCGGCGGGGCAGGTCGCGCGTTTCCGCCAGGATGACGCGCAGCAGCTCCGGCGGGTCCACGGGCTTGGTGACGTGGGCACGCATGCCGGCGTCCAGGCAGCGCAAGCGCTCCTCGGGCAGGGCGTGCGCGGTCAGGGCAATGATGCGCAGCTGGGGCGCCATCTCGTGCAGGCGGCGCGTGGTTTCGTAGCCGTCCATCTCAGGCATTTGCACATCCATCAACACCAGGTCGTAGGCGCCAGCGCCTGCGGCTTGCACCTTGGCCAGGGTGGAGGGGCCGCCATCGGCGCACTCCACGCTGGCGCCCATGCTCACCAGCAGGTCGTTGAGGATTTCGCGGTTGATGTCCACGTCGTCCGTCACCAGCAGGTGCAGCCCGGCCAAGATGTCGGTGGTGCTTTGCGCGGGGTCGGCGGTGCTGACCATCACTTCCGCATCGGCCACGCGGTAGGGCACTTCCAGCGTGAAGCAAGAGCCTTGGCCCAAGGTGCTGCTGACTTGCAAATCCCCCCCCATGGCCAGCGCCAGCTGGCGGCTGATGCTCAGGCCCAGGCCCGTGCCGCCAAAGCGCCGCGTGGTGGAGCTGTCGGCTTGCTCGAAGGCGTTGAACACACGCGAAATCTGCTCGGGGGCAATGCCCACACCGGTGTCCTGGACGGCAAAACGCAGGGTCTGCTCTTCCAGGTGCACGCTGAGCGTGACATGTCCTTGGTTGGTGAACTTGATGGCATTGCCCAGCAGGTTGAGCAGCACTTGGCTGACGCGCAGCGAATCGAGCTGCACCCAATCGGCGGGGCCTGCGGTGTTGACGCGCAGCGCCAGATTTTTGCTGGCGGCGCGCTCGGCCATGAGGTCGGTCACGTCTTTGAGCAAATGGCTGAGCTTGCAGGGCCGCAACTCCAGCTCGAGCTTGCCACTTTCGATCTTGGCGTAGTCCAGGATGTCGTTGATGACGCCCAGCAGATGCCGCCCAGCGTTTTGAATGCGCTCAAAGCTGCTGCGTGCCACCAAGGGGTCTTGTGCCTTTTTGGCGCCCATGCGCGCCAGGCCCAGCACGGCGTTGAGCGGGGTGCGGATTTCGTGGCTCATATTGGCCAGGAAGTCGCTCTTGGCGCGGGCCAGGTTTTCGGCGCCGTCTTTGGCGCGCGAGAGCTCGCGCTGCAGGTGCTTGAGCGAGGACACATCGGTGCCCAGGTTCAAGAGCGCATAGGCCTTTTGTTGCTCGTCCAGCAGCGGCACGGTGGTGACCAGGTAGTCGTGCAGACCTGACTGGGGGTGGCGGATTTGCTGCTCCAGCGTGAGCTGGGCCTCGCCGCCGAGCACACGGTGGTCGGCATCGCGCATGGCGTGGGCCTGTTCGGGCGAGAGCACCTCGGCCGCTTCGCGCCCCAACAGCGTGAGGCGGTCCAGGCCGCAGGCTTGCTCGAATTGGCGGTTGACCATCAGGTAGCGGCCGTTGATGTCGCGGATGCTCAGCGTGATGGGCAGAGCTTCGATGATGGCGCGCATGCGCTGCTGTTCTGCGGTGAGCTCGGCCGTGCGCCAACGCACCTCGTCCTCCAGCCGCATGCGATGCAGGCGCAGCTCGTTCTCGGCTTGCACGCGCCCGGTGATGTTGTGTGCAAAGACCACCAGCACTTGGTCAGCAGCCAGTTGCGTGCGCAGCAGCTTGACGTCCCACCACATGGTCTCGCCCTGGCGGCTGCGTGTCTGCCATTGGAAGTACTGCGCTTGGCTGGAGTCGGCTTTGCGCGCCCAGTCGCGCACCTGCTGGGTGTTGTAGTCCTCGCTGGGGCACAGCAGTTCGGGCGTGAGCTCGTCCAGTGTGGCGCAGCCATGGGCTTGCAGCGTCAGAGGGTTGCTGTAGATCAGCCGCAGCTTGCCGGGCTCCAGAATCAACACGCTGGTGTGCGCGCTGTCCAGCAGCGTGCGCCAGCGCGTTTCGCTGGCCTGCAGGGCCTCGGCGGCGCTGCGCTGTGCCAGCAGGGCGTCGTGCAGCGTTTCGCGCGAGGCATGCAGCCCCAAGGTCACCCCCCAGAACATGGCCGAGTAGCGCATCACCAGCCAGCCCAGCAATGAGCCGCAGGCTGCGTAAACGATGATGTGAGCGCTCAGCGGCGACACATGAAGGGATTCGTTCTCCGGCAGCCAGCCCGCCCACTGCGCCACGCCCAATAGCGCAAAGCCCCCCACCGAAGCTGCGGTGACGTAGGTGGAGGCCTTGCGCCCGACCATGAAGCCGGTCATGACAATCATCAGCAGCACGCCGGGCATGGTGGCTGAGCGCAGGCCCAAACCGTAATACCAGGCAAAGCCAAACAGTGCCACCAGCGTGATGCATACAAAGAATAGGGCCCCATAGGGCACGCCCCTGCGACGCGCCACCCACAGCGAGGCCATGGCCGTCAGCAAGATGGCCACGCTGGTGCCCATGCGCTCGAGCCGGTAGAGCCAGTCGCCCTGGATCAACCACAGCTGGCTGAGCAGGTGCAAGGCGGCAAAACCCATGATGGACAGCCACAGGCCGCGCGCGGCGTGGAAGATGGCCTGGTCCAGACGCAGGCGAACCGCGTCCAGGCTGATGGACTCGGGCGCAGAGGGCGCATCAAACAGCGAGTCTTGCGCCGCCGAGGGCGGGGTCGAGTGGGGTACAGCGGGCATGGCGTGTGAGCTCCTGCAGCCGGGGTTTAGACGTGCTGCTTGAGCTTGGTGATGATGCGGCTGAGGAAGTGCTCGATCTCCGAGCTCTTGCCCAGCACCGTCATCACCGATTCCATATGGGTGCGCACGATATAGGCCAGGTGCTCCTCCTGCGACTGCGTCAGGCCCAGGTGCAAAAAGCTGTCTTCGATTTGCTGCTTGAGCTCCTCGAACAAGGTGCGCACCTCGCCGAGCTGCGCTTGGTTGCGCTTGGCGATGTCGGTGAGGGCCTCGGTGGTCATGCTCACGAGATGGCGCACATCGGCCAAGTCGCGCGCCGTCATGGCGCTCTCCAGCGCGGCCATCTTGGCCACGGCACCCTCGATGAGCAGGGCCACGTTGTCAATGGCGCGACCCATGCGCTCTGACTCGGCCCGGTCCATGCCCTCGCGCGACATGCGCAGATTGCGCACAAACAGCACCACGCTGCCGTAGCTAAATCCCGTGTGCGGACCCAGGGGCTGGATGCAGGCCCCCTCGGTCTGGGCTTGCAGATGGTCCAAGATGGACTGCTCCAGCGCGGTGCAAGGGCCCTTGATGTTGGTGCTGGTCTCGCCCCTGGCGCTGCGCAGGCGGATGCAGCCATCGAGGTTGTAGCGTTGCAGCGATTCGTGCAGCGCCCGTGCCAGCGCATCGGTGTCCGTGCAGCGCGAGAGCTGGCGCTGGAACTCCAGCACCACGCCAGCCTCGCCCACCATATCGGCCGAGACGAGCACTGCGTTCATGACTTCATCGAGCTGCCCGGCCATCTCGCGTTGGCGCTCGCGGATGGCCAGCACGCGTCGGATCTTGGCCAGCAGCTCGGGCGGGTCAAAGGGCTTGGGCAGGTAGTCTTCGCCACCAACCTCGTAGCCGCGCAAGCGCTCGTCCACGTGCAGCCGCGCCGAGTGGAAAATCACCGGCAGTTGGTCGCCCCCGGGCAGGGCTTTGAGTTGGCGGCAGGTTTCGTAGCCGTCCATGCCGGGCATGTCCACGTCCAGCAGCACCAAGGCATAGGACTGCTCTTGGCAGCGTTGCACTGCGGCTTCGCCGCTGACCACACTCTCGGGCTGGAATTCACCTTCGAGTGTGGCTTTGAGCATCTCCAGCGTCAGCTCGTCGTCGTCGACCAGAAGAATCCGGGGCGTTTCGTTCATCGTGACCTCCCATACTGCACAGCAAGCCCGCCCACCTTGGGCCAGAGGCTGTGCTGCATGACAGATCAGTATTCGGTCAGTTTGAAGAAGCGGGTGAGGGTCAGTTCTTTCTGAATTCGCCCGACCGCGAATTCCTCACTCCTCTATCGATATCACTGCGGTAGCCAGTTTGGCGTGGCCAACAATGTGGCCACGCCCAGCGCAGCAAACACCGCAGCGGCAACACCGTGCACCCAGCGTGTGGGAATGCGGTGCGCCAGGCGGTCTCCCAGCAGCACGGCGGGCACATTGGCCAGCATCATGCCCAGCGTGGTGCCCGCCACCACGGCCACAAAGTCGTTGTAGCGCGCCGCCAGGGCCACGGTGGCGATTTGCGTCTTGTCACCCATCTCTGCCAAGAAGAAGGCCACCACGGTGCTGACCAACACCGCCCAGCCCGTGCTGGCGCTGCGCGCTTGCACGTCGTCGAGCTTGTCGGGCACCAGCGCCCAGGCCGCCATGGCCAAAAAGCCCAGCCCCAAGCCCCATCGCAGCGTGTTGGCCGAGAGGTGGGCCGTCACCCAAGTGCCCAAGGCCGCGGCAGCGGCATGGTTGGCGAGGGTGGCGATCAATATGCCCAGGCAGATGAGACCGGGGCGGCGGTAGCGGGCTGCCAGCACAAAGGCCAGCAGCTGAGTTTTATCCCCGATCTCGGCCAGTGTGACCAAACCGGTGGCGATGGCAAAAGCTTCCATGAATGAGACCCATGCGACCGGCAAAAACCCATGACCACGCCCCCCGCCGGCCGCTAACCCGGAGGGTGTGGTCAAAGGTCTCGCCAGGCTGGATGCGCGCAAACCCCGCTGGGGTGCGGGTGGGTGCGGCGCTTCGGGCTGCTCGCGCCATGATTCCTTGAGGTGGAATGCAAGTCTGTTGACGCGAGCCTGCGGGGGCAATGCAAGTGCAGCGGCTACTCCCCAATGACGGCGCCGATTCTAGCCCTGGGGCAGCGCTGCAAAGCCGCTTTCTGCCTCGCTAGGGGCCAATTTCCCCGGGCGGTGCAACGTGTTGTCCCAGGCCATGGCGAAGGCGTTTTTGCCCGTGCGCTTGACTTCGTACATGGTCATGTCGGCCGCACGCATCAGGGCCGGTCGGCTCAGGCCGCTGTGCGGGGCGCAGGCAATGCCGATGCTTGCACCCAGCACCAAGGGCGGCACGCCCGCCAGGGTGAAGGGCTGTTGCAGGGAACTCAGCACGCATTGCGCAATCTCGGCCAGGCGCGGCGAATCGGTGCGGCAGTCCACCAGCACCACCACGAACTCGTCACCACCGAGCCGTGCCACCAGGTCTGAGCCGCGCTGCAAGCCGTCGCGCAGGCGCTGCGCCACGCGCCGCAGCACGCGGTCGCCAGCGTCGTGGCCGTGGTGGTCATTGACTTGCTTGAAGCCGTCCAGGTCGATGTAGAGCAGCGCCAGCTCGCGGCCGTTTTGCAAGGCCATGTCAATGGCGTCCTCCACCGAGCGGCGGTTGCGCAGCCCGGTCAGGGCGTCGGTTTCGGCCAGTTCCAGCGTGGCACGCTCTTTGGCCCGCCGTGCCGTGATGTCATAGAGCACGCCCTCCACCGACACCGGCTGCCCGGCCTGCGGGCCTTGCGCTGACAGCAGACAGTGCACCCAGCGCAGGGGCGCAGAGTCCTTGAGCTCCAGGTCCGCGGTGACGCTGCTGGCGCTGCTGCGCGCGTCTTTGAGTAAGTCCATAAACTGCTCGGGGTGTTTGAAGGCCAGCTCCCACCAGGGTGTGCCGTGCTGCTCATAGGCCTGTTCGCGCGACACCCCCAGCATGCGAAACAGCGTGGGGTTGGCGTTGATGAGCCCCCCCTGCGGCGCCAACACCACGATGCCTGCGCTGCTGGCATCAAAAATGGCGCGGTACTGCCGCTCCAGCGCCGTGACTTCGGTGCGCAGCTCGCGCTCGCGGTGCAACGCGGCCGCGTTGTCCCGCAGCATGGCGTTGAGGCTGTGTACCAGTTGGCCGATTTGGTCTTGCTCATGCCCGCGCGGCACGGGCAGCTGCTCGCGGCTGTCGGGCTGCAGCCGGATCAAGCGTGCCACGATGCGGCTGATGGGGCGGCTCACCAGCATGCTGGTGAGGGCGTAGACCACCAGTGCCATGCACAGCGCCGCCCCCACCGCCACACCCGCCAGCACCAAGGCACGCTGCTGCGCGCGCGCGCGCAGTGCGGGTTGGTTGCCGTAGAGCTCGATCGTGCCGAGCTCCTCAAAGGGGCGAAAGGGCGCGCGCAACACGCGGCTGACGCTGGCTTGCGCCCCGGCTTCGGGGCTGGGTCCGGCGCGGCCCAGCGTCTGGCCGCTGCGCAGGGTCAGCGAGGCGGCAGTGATGGTGGGGTCGCGCACCAGACCATCGGCCAGCTCTTGAGCCAGCACGGGGTCTTTGGCGTAGGCTGCAATGGTGGCGCTGTTCTCCAGCGTGTCGATCAGCCGCGTGAAGCTGTCTTGGTCCTCCAGCTGCGCCGCATGAAAGGCCTGAACAAAGGCCACCGGGCCGACCACGGCTGAAAACGCCAGCGCCGCCAGCGTGCACAACACAAAGAGTCGACCTTGAATGCTGGTGGACAAAGGCGCGCGGCCCAGACTTGAGTCGGTTCGCCTCATGGGTCTTTGAGCTGCAGGACTACCCTGAGGCCAGGCTGACGCGGCTCATGCGCCAGATAGCTGATGCTCAAGGGGTTGCGCCTGAGGGTCTGCAGCAGCTGTTCCTGTGTGGCCATGGGCTGGGGCGGCATGCTCTGCCCAGCAAAGCTCAGGCGCGCCCAGTAACTGTTGATTTCCGGCAGCCCCATGCCGGTGAGCCGGAAGTAGAACTCCTGACGCACCGGGCTTTGGCGTGGCTGGTCCAGCGGCGTGGCGAACTCACCGCTGGGGAAGGTGCGCGAGCGGCTGAGGAAAATATCTTGCAGCTCACGTTGCGTGAGCGACTTGACGGGTGATTGGGTGCTGACGACCACGTACACATCGGCCCAACACGGACCCGACACCAGGGCCGCCAGCGCGAGAAGGGTGGGGTGGAGGCACTTCATGGCGTTCAAAAACTGAAGTCCACCGTGACGGAGCTGACCGTGGCACGACGCTGCTGCGGGCTCAGCGGCTGCCCCCAAAGGCCACCACCCACGGGCCGCACCGTCACGCGCTCAATCTGTGCCTTGAGGGCGATGTTTTCGGCCAGATCGCGCCTGAGCCCCAACGACCAGCTGTGCTGGTCATTGCGCAGCAGGTTTACCGCGGCGCTGCTCTGGTCCCCCACCATTTGCAGCTGGGCCGCAGCAGCCGCACCCAGCACAGGGGCAAGCGCGGCCTGCCATTGCGGTGCGGCCATGGCCGGGCGGTCCGGCCGTGCTTGCGCGTACATCACGTAGGGCTGCCAATCCTGCCAACGGTAGGCGGCGCTGACGTACCAGCGCTTGCCATTGGGCAGCGAGGCCGCGCTGCTGCGCACATGGCTCCACTCTGTCATCCAGCTCCAAGCGCCTAGCTCATAGGCGGCCCCCACGGCCGAATAGACGGGCGCGGTGCCGCGGATGTGCAAGGCTTGGGAGAGGGCTTGAGCCTGTGTGTTCAAGGGTGGGGGCAACTGAGACTCCAGTTGCTGCAGGGCCGCGTTGAGCTGAGGCACATTGAGCTCAGAGCCCACACGCAGGCGCACTTGGCTGGCTCTGAGCGTCCAGCCATCGCGCTGCGCCGACAGCACCACGCCAAGGCCGCGGTCAATGTCTAAACGGTATTTCCCCAAGGCCGCATGTGAAACCGTGCGCCCCGTCTGTCCGCCCTGCACTTTGAGGCGCCAACGCCAGCCCCAGTTTTGCTGGTTGTATTCGACGTCAGCGCCATCCAGGGCGTAGATCGGCATCCAGCCATAGAACTCTGGGCTGGGCCTGACCCAGGGGTAGGCCACGCCGACTTGACGCACATCACCCAGCATGTAGGCATCCAGCCCCAGGCGGCCCAGGCGCAGGGTCCATTGCGGCAGCGGGCTCCAGCCCGCAAAAGCCATGGACAGGCTTTGGTTGCTGAGCTTGTTTTGCACGCTGTCTGCCACCAGCACCTGCGCCACGGCCTGCCATTGGGGCGTGGGCTGCCAGTTCAGTTGCAGGCCCAGCCGCGAATCCACGCCCAGCACTGGCGTGCGGGCACGGTGGGCTTGTTCGGTGTCCCGCCGAAAGCCACCCAGCGCCAGAGTGTTGACGCGTGTCGCGCCCAGGGTGCCAAAGCCGCTGATACGCAGGCCCTGGCCTGTGCTGGCAGTGTCAAGCTCGGGCTCGGACGCAGGTGCAGCCGTTTGCGCACCGACCACCGTGCACAACAACGCCAACGACGCCAGGACGCCAAGCCTTAGCCTGTCCATAGGTTGGCCATCCGAGGTTGAGGTGATGCCATGTGGCACGGCCTTTACAGCATTGTTCAGAGCCTCAAGGATAGGTTCAGTCGGGGCTGTTGCGCCAATGCTGTTCAACGTGTTTTGGCGCAGTGCCGAAAATTCACGCCTCAGAATTGCCGATATGGCGACAGCGTTGTTGCCGGTGCCATTGAACGGCGAGGTATTTCACGCCGCTGACCACGGGCATGCCAGCGTGCCAAGTGGCTTGGTCCTCCTGCCCTTGGGCGTCTACATTGGCAAAGTAAAGCCAAGCGCCTTGCACAGGGCGCAGCTCCAAGCCCTGTCTGACAAAGTGCGTGGCGCCCCCCGTTTGCACCTCGCTGAGGTAGAGCACGCTCGTGCCCACGCGCTGCCCGCCCTGGGCCAACAGGGCTTGGTGATCGGGGTCGCTGCGATCGAAGAAGTCTGTGTGGGCGCGAGACTGCCCGCCCGGGCCGTAGCGCTGCACCTGGAGGGCTTCAGACTGTTCGAGCGGCCAGCCCAGAAGCTCAGAGAGGCGCTGCTCCACGCGGGCATGCAGGCGGCGCAGCTCGGCAGCTGGCGCTTGGCCCTGCGGTGTCTGTGCCGCACCGTGCATCAGAGCCTCACATTCCTTGGGGCTGAGTACGTCGAGCATCAGCACCAGCTCGGGCTGCTGGTGGTGCATGACCATGCGCACCAGCGTGCCATCGCGGCAGCGGTATTGGTTGTGCTGCAGGCGTGGCTGGGGCCGTGTGAGCAAGCTGCTGTTGGTTGCAACAGCGCTGCGGCGGGGCAGGGCCAGCGGGCCCAGCCAGTCGGGGTGCAGGGGGTCGCAGGCGGCGGCCAGGGCGTCTTGCGCCACATCGCTGGGCCAGCCGCCTTGTTCGAGCAAAGGCAGCAGCACCGAGGTGGCGCAACCGCGCTCCAGATTGCTACGCAACCAAGACTGCCATTCGGGTGTCAGATGCTGCACAGCCACGGGCGCTCCCTTTGCTGGAGATATCTCGTCGAGCATAGCTGGCCTTGGGGTCAGACAGTGCAGGCGATGGCGCGCCAGCAACGTTGGCGGCTCTGGGACAATCCCGCCCCATGGCTGTTCTCTCAATCTCTGACGCGCACCTGGCTTTTGGCCATGTGCCCCTGCTGGACGCGGCGAATTTCTCGCTCGAAGCCGGTGACCGTGTGGGCCTGATCGGCCGCAACGGCACGGGCAAGTCCTCTTTGCTGAAAATTCTCGCGGGCCTGGAAAAGCTCGACGACGGGCTGCTGCAACTGCAGCAGGGCCTGCGCACGGTCTATGTGCCGCAGGAACCCGAGCTGGATGCGCAATCCACCATCTTTGACGCTGTGGCCGACGGTGTGGCCGAAGCGCGCGCGCTGCGCCTGCGCTTTGAGCAGCACGCGCCGGGCGATGACCTCGGGGCCATGCAGGAGCGGCTGGAGCAGCTCGAAGGCTGGACCTGGGAGCAGCGCGTGGACGAAACCCTGCAGCGCCTGGGCCTGGACGGGACGCGGCGCGTGGGCGAGCTCTCGGGCGGCCTGAAAAAGCGCGTGGCGCTGGCGCGCGCGCTGGTGGCGCGGCCCGATGTGCTGCTGCTGGACGAGCCCACCAACCACCTGGATTTGGAAGCCATACGCTGGCTCGAAGGCTTGCTCAACGCCTTTGGCGGCTCGCTGCTGCTCATCACCCACGACCGCGCCTTCTTGGACGCCGTGTGCACGCGCATCGTGGAACTCGACCGCGGCCAGCTGCGCGGCTACCCCGGCAACTTTGCCGCCTTCCAGGCCGCCAAAGCCTACGAGCTGCAAAACGAGGCCTTGGCCCAGGCGCGCTTTGACAAAGTGCTGGCGCAGGAAGAGGTCTGGATTCGCAAGGGCGTCGAAGCACGGCGCACGCGCAGCGTGGCGCGGGTGGCGCGGCTGCAGGAAATGCGCACGCAGCGCATGGCGCGGCGCGATGTGCAAGGCCGCGTGCGCCTGGACATCGACGCGGGCAGCGCCAGCGGCAAGATCGTGGCCGAGCTCGAAGGCGTGTGCAAACGCTTTGGCGAGCGCGCCGTGGTGCAGGACTTCTCCACCACCATCTTGCGCGGCGACAAGATCGGCCTGATCGGCCCCAATGGCGCGGGCAAGACCACGCTGCTCAAGCTCATCCTGGGTGAACTCGCTCCCGACGAGGGCAGCGTGCGCCAGGGCACACGCCTGTCCGTGGCCTATTTCGACCAGATGCGCGCCACCCTCAACCCCGATGCCACGCTGGCCGACACCATCAGCCCGGGCAGCGAGTGGATTGAAATCGGCACCCAGAAGAAGCACGTCAACAGCTATCTGGCGGACTTTTTGTTCTCGCCCGCGCGCGCCAACTCACCCGTGAAAAGCCTCTCGGGCGGCGAGCGCAACCGCCTGCTGCTGGCGCGCTTGTTCGCGCGCCCGGCCAATGTGCTGGTGCTGGACGAGCCCACCAACGATCTGGACATCGAAACCCTGGAGCTGCTCGAAGAGCTGCTGGCCGATTACGACGGCACCGTGTTCCTGGTCAGCCACGACCGGCGCTTTGTCGACAACGTCGTCAGCAGCTGTCTGGTGGCCGAAGGCCAGGGCCTGTGGCGCGAGTACGTGGGCAATGTGCAGGACTGGCTCTTGCAATCGCAGCGCGCGGCCGAGCTGCAGGCCAAGGCGGCGCCCGCCACCGCTGGCGCTGCCGTGCCCGCACCGGCCAGCACGGCAGCGGCTACCCCGGCTGCGCTGCCCAAGCGCAAGCTCAGCTACAAAGAGCAGCGCGAGCTCGACGAGCTGCCCGCGCGCATCGAGCAGCTGGAGGCCGAGCAACAGCAGCTCGCCGCCTTGATGGGCGGCACCGAGCTCTACACCCAGGGTGCGGCGCGCATTCAGGAAGTGACCGACCGCGCCAGCCAGATCGAAGACCAGCTGATGCAGCTGCTGGAGCGCTGGGACACCCTCAGCAGCCGCTGAGCCGCGCCGCAACGCTGCCGCTGCGCAGCAGCGTTTCGCGGCAGCGCACCAGGGCTTTCCAAAACGCCGCGTCTTGCGAGCTGGCGAAGTTGATGCGCATGAGCGAGCCAGCCTCGCGCTGCGGGCTGAACAAGCTGCCCGGTGCGCACAGCCAGCCCTCTTCGCGCAGGCGCTGGCCCAGCCGCTCGCTGTCCACACCCACATCCACCCAACCGAACAGGCCCGCGGGCGGCGTGACAAAGCGCACCCCATGCGCCAGCGCCAGCTTGACCGTGCGTTCGCGCGCGGCCTCCAGCTGCGCCAGCACGCGTTCGGCATGGCGGCGCAGCAGGCCCTGGCGCAGGCAGTGGGCCACAGCGCGCTCTAACCAGGCCGGGGTGGTGAGGGTGGAGAGCAGCTTCATGTCCACCAGGCGCTCCTGCCACTGCGGCGGTGCGGCCAAAAAGCCCACGCGCCAGCCGGGGCTGAGCATTTTCGAAAAGCCCGAGATGTAGATGGTGCGCTGCAGCCCGTCCAAGGCGGCCAGGCGCGGCAGGTGCGGGGGCGCGAAGGCGGCGTAGGTGTCGTCCTCGACGATCATCAAGTCCGCGGCCTCGGCGAGTTTGAGCAGCTGGTGGGCCTGGCTCAGGCTGATGCTGCTGCCCGTGGGGTTGTGCAGCACCGACACCGTGGCGTAGAGCCGCGGCCGGTGCTGGGCAATGAGCTGTTCCATCACCGCCAAGTCCGGCCCTTGCGCGCCGCGCGGCACGGGCAAGAGCTGCATGCCGGCCTGGCTCAGGCGCGCGTACTCCACGGCCCAGCCTGGGTCGTCCACCAGCACGGCGTCACCCGGGCGCAGCAGCGCGCGCGTCACCAGGTCCAGCGCCTGCGTGGCCCCCACGGTGGTGAGAATTTGCTTGGGTGCGGCCACGATGCCCAGCTCCGCCAGGCGCTGGCTCAAGGCCTCGCGCAGCCCGGCGTCACCCAGCGGGTCGCCATAGTCCACCACCGAATCGGCGCTGCTGCTGTTGAGCGCCTTGCGCAGGGCCGACTGCAGCATCACCCCGTCCAGCCATGTGGCGGGCAGGGTGCCCAGGCCCGGGGCGGGGCGGCCACCGTGTTCGAACATGCTGCGTATCAAGGCCGTGGCATCCAGCGGCTGCACGGCTGGGCTCAGCGGGGCCAGTTGCGGCGCGGCGCGGCGCGGGCCCGGCGGGCGCACGAAAAAGCCGCGTTGCTTGCGCGCTTCCACCAGCCCGCGTGCCAGCAGCTGGTCATAGGCCGCGACCACGGTGCTGGGGCTGATGCCGTGACGCCGCGCACATTCCCGCACCGAAAGCAAACGGCTGCCCGGTGCCAGCAAACCTTGGGTGATGCGTTCGCTCAACTGCCCCGCCAGCTGTTCAGTCAAGGGCTGTTTGCTGGAACGCTCAAGTTGGAGTGGATTCATGCGGCGGGCGGCGCTGTATGGTTGTTGCGACTGATACAGATGGCGAGCTGTAATGGCTAACTGTATGGGTACAGGGCGCGGCTGTCTGTCTAGACTGACCCTTAACTGCGTTGTATTGCCGGAGTCTTTGCATGTCTGCTAGCCCTTGGATCCAAGCCCGCCGTACGGCGCGCATGAACCCGTCGCTGATCCGCGAAATTCTCAAAATCACCGACCGCCCCGGCGTGCTGTCCCTGGCCGGTGGCCTGCCTTCGGCCGACACCTTCCCCATCGAGGCCATTCAAGCCGCTTGCGACCGCGTGCTCAGCACCCAGGCGCGCGAGGCCTTGCAGTACGCGCCCAGCGAAGGCTTTGCGCCGCTGCGCGACTGGGTGGTGGCCAAGATGGCCGGGCTGGGGCTCAACATCAGCGCCAGCCAGGTGCTGGTGACCAACGGCTCGCAGCAGGGCCTGGACCTGGTGGGCAAGGTGATGTGCGAAGCCGGCGCGCCCGTGGGCGTCGAAACCCCCACCTATTTGGGGGCCCTGCAGGCCTTCAACCCCTACGAGCCGATTTTCAAAAGCCTCGCCAGTGACCATGAAGGCGTGCGCCCCGAGGCCTTCACGGCCCTGGAGCGCGAGGCCCCAGGCACGCGCTTTGCCTATGTGCTGCCGAATTTCCAAAACCCCACGGGCCGCGTCATGAGCGCGCAGCGGCGCGACGAGGTCGTGGCCGCCGCGCAGGCTGCGGGTGTGCCGCTGGTGGAAGACAACCCCTACGGCGACCTGTGGTTTGACGCGCCGCCCGCCGCCTCGCTGGCCTCTCGCTGGCCTGCTGGAACGGTCTACCTGGGCTCGTTCTCCAAGGTGCTCACGCCGGGCTTTCGCCTGGGCTATGTGGTGGCGCCCACCGAGCTCTACCCCAAACTCCTGCAGGCCAAGCAAGCGGCCGATTTGCACACGCCAGGCTTCAACCAGCGCGTGGTCTACGAGGTCATCAAAGACGGCTTTTTGGACCGCCACATCCCCGAGATTCGCGCCCGCTACAAAGCCAACCGCGACGCCATGGCAGAGGCGCTGCGCCAGCATCTGCCCCAAGGCAGCGAATGGCTGGAACCCCAGGGCGGCATGTTCTTCTGGGTGCGCTTGCCCGAGGGGCTGGACGCCATGGCCCTGCTCGAGACTGCTGTAGCCGCCGGTGTGGCCTATGTGCCGGGCGCGGCTTTCTTTGCGCACCAGGCAGATGTGCGCAGCGTGCGCCTGTCTTACGTGACGCTCACGCCTGAGCGCATCCGCGAGGCCGTGGCCATTTTGGGCCGGGTCTTGCATGCGGCGCTCGATCAAGCCCCGCAACCCACGCCTTAAACTCGGCCGCATGAACCCTCCCCTCAGCCCGGCAGTCCGCATTCGCCACGCCTGGGGGGAGGCTGATCTGGCTCAGATCCACGCTTTTTTGTCGCGCTCCTATTGGGCCGAGGGCATGCCGCTGGACCTGCTGCGCCGCGCCATGCAGGGTTCCATGAACTTCCTGCTGGTCGATGACAGCGCTCCGGCCAGCGAGCAGCTCTGCGGCTATGCGCGCGTCATCACCGACCGCGCCACCTACGCCTATCTCTGCGATGTGTTTGTGCTCCCCGCCTGCCGTGGTCGCGGCTGGGGTCGGCAGCTCATCGCCGCCGTGATGCAGCATCCCGAGCTGCAGGGCCTGCGCCGCATGCAGCTGGTCACCCGCGATGCTCACGGCCTCTACGCCCCCTTCGGCTTCACAGCCCTGGCCCACCCGGAGCGGGCCATGGAAATCGCCCGACCTGGGCTCTACCTGCCGCCGCAGGACTGAGCCGCACACCACCCACCACCTACCCAGATAGCCCCATGAGCCAACTGCGCCGCTTCCTGCAAGTCGATGTGTTCACCGATGAGGCACTCAAAGGCAATCCGCTGGCCGTGGTGGTGGATGGCGCAGGCCTGGACGAATCGCAGATGGCCGCGTTTGCGCGCTGGACCAATCTGAGCGAAACCACCTTTCTGCTGCCACCCACCGATCCGTCGGCCGATTACCGGGTGCGCATCTTCACGCCGGGCGGCGAACTGCCTTTCGCGGGCCACCCCACCCTGGGTTCGGCCTACGCTTGGCTTAGCACTGGCGGCGACCCTAAGCAGCCTGGGCAGCTGGTGCAGGAGTGCGGCATTGGCCTTGTGCGCCTGCGCCGCGAGGGCGCTCGCCTGGCTTTTGCCGCGCCGCCGCTGCGCCGCTCAGGCCCGGTGCAGGAGCAGGCCTTGCGCGAACAAGTGCTGCGCTCGCTGTGTGTGAATGACTCCGACTTGCTGGACCTGGTCTGGGTGGACAACGGCCCGGGCTGGATGGCCGCGCGCCTGCCCGACGCCGCCCGCGTGCTGGCCCTGCAACCCGACTTTGCTGCCATGCGTGGGCTCAAGCTCGGCGTGGTGGGCGCCTACCCACCCGGCGCCCCCGCGCAGTTCGAAGTGCGGGCCTTCGTGCCGGACCTGGGCGTACCTGAGGACCCGGTCACCGGCAGCCTGAATGCCGGTCTGGCCCTGTGGCTGCAGGGTGCGGGCTTGGCACCGCAGCGCTACACGGCCGCCCAGGGCGCGGCGCTGGGGCGCTCAGGCCGCATCCATGTGTTGCGCGAAGGCGAGCACACCTGGATTGGCGGCGATGTGCAGCCCCTGATCCACGGCCAGGTGCGGCTGTGACTCCATTGACCTCTGCAACCCAGGCGCTGCCATGAGCTTTTCTCCCACCCAAGACCTGTTTCGTGAAGATGCGCAGCTGCGCGAATGCAGTGCCACCGTGCTGCGCGTGGACGAGCGCGGCATTTTGTTAGACCGCACGGTGTTCTACCCGCAAGGCGGCGGGCAGGCCGGTGATGCCGGTGTGCTGCGCTTGGCCGATGGACGCCAGATTGGCATTGCCGACACGCGAAAAGGCGAGGGCGGCGAAATCCTCCACCTGCCCGCCACCGGCGCTGATCTTGCGGGTCTGGCGCCAGGCGTGGTGCTGTTGGCGCAGCTGGATTGGACGCGGCGTCATGCCCATATGCGCTTTCACACCGCCACCCATTTGCTGTGTGCGCTGGTGCCGCACCCGGTGGATGGCTGCTCCATCACCGCGGGCTATGCGCGGCTGGATTTCCACATGACCGATGCGCTGGACAAAGAAGCGCTCACAGCGGGTCTGGCGCGCCTGGTGTCTGGGGCTCATGCGGTGAGCCACAGCTGGATCAGCGATGAGGAACTCGACGCCAACCCCGGTTTGGTGCGCAGCATGAGCGTGCAGCCCCCGCGCGGTACGGGCCGGGTGCGCGTGCTCAAGATCGACGGTGTGGACCTGCAGCCCTGCGGTGGCACCCATGTGAACAACACCGCCGACATTGGCCCCGTGGTGGTGACCAAGATTGAGAAGAAGAGCGCCAAGACCCGGCGTGTCGTGCTGGGCTTTGCATCATGAGCGCGCTCAAAATTTTGGGCCGAGCAGGCTCTATCAATGTGCGCAAGGTATTGTGGACCTGCTTGGAATTGGGTCTGAGCTTTGAGCGCGAGGAGCGTGACTGGCGCTCACCAGATTTCCTGGCACTCAACCCCAACGGCATGATGCCGGTGCTGCTGGACGGGGCTGACTTTGTGCTTTGGGAGAGCAACACCATCTGCCGCTATCTGGCGCATCGCCAAGGCCGGGCTGACTTGCTGCCCAGCACGCCGCGTGAGCGTGCGCGCGTGGAGCGCTGGATGGACTGGCAGGCCACCGAGCTCAACAACAGTTGGCGTTATGCCTTCATGAGCTTGGTACGACAAAGTCCGGCGCACCAGGACGCCGAGCTGCTGCGCGCAGGCATCGAGGGCTGGAACCGGCACATGACCCTGCTCGACGCCCAGCTGCAAAGCACCGGCACTTTCGTGGTGGGGCCTGAGTTCACGCTGGCCGATGTGGTGCTGGGCCTGTCCACCCATCGCTGGCGCGCTGCCCCCATGGACAAGCCGGAGCTGCCTGCGCTGGAGGCTTTTTATCAGCGCCTCTGCCAGCGCCCCGCATTCATGGCCCAGGGGCCTGGGGCAGGCCCCTGAGCAGGCAAGCAGCACCCCGCTACACTCGACTGCGTGCAAACGCCTGACTACGAACTGCGCCCACTCGAGCCCGAGCTGCTTGAGGACGCACGCGACATCCTGCTGGACTACGCACGCAGCCTCAAGGTTGACCTGTGTTTCCAAAACTACGACCAGGAGCTCGCCACGCTGCCCGGTGAGTACGCCGAGCCCGCTGGCGTGCTGCTGCTGGCCTATGTCGACGGGCAGGTGGCCGGTTGCGGGGGCTTTCGCCCGCTGGCCGATGTCGACTACCCCAATGCCTGCGAGATGAAGCGCCTCTACGTGCGCTCAGCGTTTCGCCGTTTTGGCTTGGGGCGCGTGCTGGCGCAAGCGCTCATCGACCGCGCCCAGGCTCAGGGCTACTCCTGCATGCTGCTGGACACGCTGGACGATATGGAGGCCGCGCGCGACCTCTACGACACCTTGGGTTTTGTCGAAGTGCCACCCTACTACTACAACCCCATTCCCGGCGCGCACTACTTGAAAGTCGATTTGCTCTGATTGCAGCCCAGCAGGCACACCGGCCGGTAACCTAGGGATTACACCGGCAAGCATGGCGTAGCATCGGAACCATGCAAGAACAACAACACGCAGCGCTGATGCTGGCTTCGGAGACTCCAGCATTGCTGGGCGAGTCGCCCTTGTGGCACCCGGTGGCGCAACAGCTCTTCTATGTGGACATTCCTGGCCGCGCCTTGCATTGCCTCAGCACGCGTGGCGCCACGCGGCAGTGGGCGCTCAGTGATGAGCCCGGCTGTGTGGCTGCGGTGGCTGACGGTTCGGTGCTGCTGGCCCAGCGCAACGGGCTGTGGCGCCTGGACCCGCTCACCGACGAATACCACCAACTCACCCCACCGCCCTACGACGCTGCGCGCCAACGCTTCAACGATGGCAAGCCTGATCCGCGCGGGCGCCTCTGGGTGGGCACACTGGACGACGCGCGCCGCCCCGAAGCCGCGCTCTATTGCTGGAGCGACGGCCAGTTCCAGCGCCGGGCCGAGGGCATCACCACCTCGAATGGCTTGGCCTGGTGCCCGCAAGGGCAGCTGATGTACTGGGCCGACACCAAAGCCCACACGATTTACCGCATGAGCTTTGACCTCGAGACGGGTGCCTTGGGTGAGCGCGAGGTGTGGGCGCGTTTTGCACCCCGGGCCGAGGGCCAGCCTTTGGAGAGCTATGGGGGGCGCCCCGATGGCGCTGCTGTGGATGAAGAGGGCTGCTACTGGGCGGCCATGTACGAAGGTCAGCAAGTGCTGCGCCTCTCGCCCCAAGGTGAGGTGGTGCAGCAGGTTTCGCTGCCCGTGCGCTGCCCCACCATGGTGGCCTTTGGCGGGGCGGACCTGCGCACGCTCTACATCACCACCGCGCGCGACAAGCGTCCGGCCGACGAACTGGCCCAGCAGCCCTGGGCGGGGCATGTGCTGAGCATGCGCGTCTCGGTGCCCGGTCTGGCGGCTTCGTTGGTTGCCTTGTGAAGGTGATGAGCCTCGCCTAGCTGCGAGGGTGCGGCGCTGTCAAGCAAAAAACTCTTAGCTCACTTCAGCTTTGCTTCGGGGTGGGCTTTTGAAACTCCCTATAATCCCGCGGATTTGCCGGTTCCCTGGCACTGCATAGAACGTCATGACTTCTGAGGGTGAGCGCGAAGTGTTGCGCAAGCGGGCGCATCAGGCGCCGCAGTGGCAAGACAGTGTGGATGCAGATGGGGCCGACGAAAGTGCTTTCAAGAGCTTGACCTCCGAGGAGGCGCAGGCCTTGAGGCAACGGCTACCCGCCGTCTCGCCCTGGCATGTGGTTGCAGGGCAAGCCTTGGTGGGGCTGGTGCTGGTGGTGTTGTGGTGGCTGTTCGCGCCCAATGCCTCGGCCCCGTGGTCTGCGCTGTATGGCGCGGCTGCGGTTGTGTTGCCCAATGCCTTGATGGCGTGGGGCCTCACCAGACGACCGGTCCTGAATGCCGGCACTGCGGTGCTGTCGCTGATGGTCTGGGAGTTGATCAAGATGATGTTGGCCATGGCCATTTTGGTGGCGGTGGTCTTGAAGGTGCAGCAGCTCCATTGGCTGGCGTTGTTGTCGGCGTTGTTGCTGTGCCTCAAAGCGAATTGGCTGGCCCTGTTTTTGCGGGGTCGAAACGGAAATAGAACGGGAATCTGAACCATGGCAGCTGAAGGACACGCGCCGACCGCGGGTGAGTACATCACCCACCATTTGCAGCACTGGCAGAAGAACTTCGCTTTCGAGGATGTGAAGCAGAAGAACATCATCGACTTCACGGTGTTCAACCTAGATTCGCTGATCTTCACGGTGGTTCTGGGCGTGCTGGCCTGCTTCTTCCTGTGGCGTGCTGCGCGCAGCGTCCACGCTGGCGTTCCCGGTCGCTTCCAGGCGGCCGTGGAGATGTTGATCGAGATGGTCGACAACCAAGCCAAGGGCGTGATCCACAACGAGAAGAGCCGCAAATTCGTCGGGCCCGTGGCCCTGACGGTGTTTGTGTGGATCTTCTTTATGAACTTCATGGACATGCTGCCCGTGGACTGGTTGCCCGGTCTGTGGGCCAACCACGGTCCTCATGCCGACCCGCATCACGCCTATATGCGTGTGGTGCCCACGGCCGACCTGTCGACCACGCTGGGCTTGTCGACGGCCGTGCTGCTGCTGTGCCTCTACTACAACATCAAGATCAAGGGTCTGGGTGGTTGGGGCCATGAGCTGATCTCTGCGCCCTTCGGTGCTCACCCTGTGCTGTGGCCATTCAACTTCGCGATGCAAATCATCGAGTTCCTGGCCAAGACCGTCTCTCATGGCATGCGGTTGTTCGGCAATATGTTTGCCGGTGAGCTGGTGTTCATGTTGATCGCTTTGATGGGTGGCGCTTGGGCCATGACGGGCACCGGTATCGGCTTGGCCATCGGCCATGTCGTGGCGGGCACCATCTGGACACTGTTCCACATCCTGGTGATCGTTCTGCAGGCCTTCATCTTCATGATGTTGACCCTGATCTACCTCGGCCAGGCGCACGACGCGCACTGATCCCGACTCGTTCTTTGCTTTTCTCACCCCTTCCTTCTTTTTCAACCTCTCAGGAGCAAACAATGGAAAACACCCTCGGCCTCGTCGCTCTGGCTTGCGGCATCATCGTTGGTCTGGGCGCAATCGGCGCTTCGATCGGTATCGCACTGATGGGCGGTAAGTTCCTCGAGTCTTCTGCTCGTCAACCCGAGTTGATGGGTGAACTGCAGACCAAGATGTTCATCTTGGCCGGTCTGATCGACGCTGCATTCCTGATCGGCGTGGCAATTGCTCTGCTGTTTGCCTTCGCAAACCCCTTCCTGCCGAAGTAATCCGCTCGAAACCTTTCACGACTGAAAGGATCGTGCCGTGAATATCAACGCAAGCCTTTTCATTCAGTGGATTCCGTTCTTCATCCTGGTGTGGTTCACGGCCAAATTCATTTGGCCGCCCATTACCAAGGCGCTGGACGAGCGCGCTGAAAAAATCCGTGCGGGCTTGGCTGCCGCTGACCAGGCGAAAGCCGAGCTGGCTACTGCCAACAAAAAGGTCGACGAGCAACTCGCCGCAACGCGCAACGAAACCGCCAAGCTGTTGGCTGACGCTGAAAAGCGTGCAGCCGCCATCGTGGAGGAGGCCAAGCAGCGTGCAGTCGATGAAGGCGCCAAGATCGTTACCGCTGCCAAGGCTGAGGCCGAGCAGCAGTCGGTGCGTGCCCGTGAAGCCCTGCGCGAGCAAGTGGCTGCACTGGCCGTCAAAGGTGCTGAGCAAATTCTGCAACGCGAGGTCAATGCTGGCGTGCATGCCGAATTGCTGGGCCGTCTGAAGACGGAGCTGTAATCATGGCTGAACTCGCAACCATTGCCCGCCCGTACGCCGAGGCGCTGTTCCAGGTGGCATCCCGTCAGGATGTCTCCACTTGGAGGCAGCAGCTCGACGCGCTGGCCCTGGTCGCTCAGGACAGCCAGCTGCGCCAGTTTGCCGACAGCCCCAAGGTCAGCGCCGAACAGGTGATTGACGTCATGGTGGCTGCCGCCAAAACGACGCTGCAGCCGGGTGTGCTGAACTTCCTGCGTGAGGTGATTGCCAACGGTCGCCTGGCCGCGCTGCCGGCGATGGTCGAGCAGTTCCACGTCCTGGCCAACGCCGCTTCCGGCGTGGCCGATGCGCGCATCTACAGCGCTTTCCCCATCGAGCCCGCTCAGCTGGCCGAGGTGATTGCTACGCTGGAGAAGCGCTTCGGTCGCAAGCTGCAAGCCCATGTTGAGCTGGAGCCTGCCTTGATCGGCGGTATCCGCGTGGTGGTCGGCGACGAGGTGCTGGATACCTCCGTCAAAGCGCGGTTGGAGCGTATGAAGGCCGCATTGGCGGCCTGAAGGACCGGATACGAAACGCGTATACCCCGATGAACCCGGGTTGCGTGCCCTGCCTGAGGGCAGCAACCCGCGACTCCATGGGAGCAAGCAATGCAACTGAATCCTGCTGAAATTTCCGAACTGATTAAAAGCCGTATCGAAGGCCTGGGCGCTTCGACCGATGTCCGCAACCAGGGCACGGTCGTTTCCGTGTCTGACGGCATCGTGCGTGTCCACGGCTTGTCCGATGTGATGCAAGGCGAAATGCTGGAGTTCCCCGCCAGTGCCGACGGTCAACCGTCCTTCGGCTTGGCGCTGAACCTCGAGCGCGACTCCGTGGGTGCCGTGATTTTGGGCGCTTACGAGCACATCTCTGAAGGCGACACCGTCAAGTGCACGGGCCGCATTCTGGAAGTGCCCGTGGGCCCCGAGCTGATCGGCCGCGTGGTCAACGCCTTGGGTCAACCCATCGACGGCAAAGGCCCGATCAACGCCAAGATGACGGACGTGATCGAAAAGGTCGCTCCCGGCGTGATCGCCCGTAAGTCTGTGGACCAGCCCGTGCAAACCGGCCTGAAGTCCATCGACTCCATGGTGCCCGTCGGCCGTGGTCAGCGCGAGCTGATCATTGGCGACCGCCAGACCGGTAAGACCGCTGTGGCCATCGACGCGATCATCAACCAGAAGGGTCAGAACATGACCTGCGTGTACGTCGCGATCGGCCAGAAGGCTTCGTCGATCAAGAACGTCGTGCGCGCCCTGGAAGCTGCTGGTGCGATGGACTACACCATCGTCGTGGCAGCCTCGGCTTCTGAGTCTGCAGCCATGCAGTACGTCTCGGCCTACTCTGGCTGCACGATGGGTGAGTACTTCCGCGACCGCGGCCAAGACGCGCTGATCGTGTATGACGATCTGTCCAAGCAAGCCGTGGCTTACCGCCAGGTTTCGCTGCTGCTGCGTCGTCCCCCGGGCCGCGAAGCTTTCCCTGGCGATGTGTTCTATCTCCACAGCCGCCTGCTGGAGCGTGCCGCTCGCGTCAACGCCGAGTACGTCGAAGCCTTCACCAAGGGTGAAGTCAAGGGCAAGACCGGTTCGCTGACGGCGCTGCCCATCATCGAAACGCAAGCCGGTGACGTGTCGGCCTTCGTGCCGACCAACGTGATCTCGATCACTGACGGCCAGATCTTCCTGGAAACCAACCTGTTCAACGCAGGTATCCGCCCCGCGATCAACGCCGGTATTTCGGTGTCTCGCGTCGGTGGTGCGGCCCAGACCAAGCTGATCAAGTCCCTGTCCGGCGGTATCCGTACCGACTTGGCGCAGTACCGTGAGCTGGCTGCCTTCGCGCAGTTCGCTTCCGATCTGGACGAAGCCACCCGCAAGCAGCTTGACCGCGGCGCGCGCGTGACTGAACTGCTCAAGCAAGCTCAGTACTCGCCTCTGCCCATCAGCTTGATGGCGGCTTCGCTGTACGCGGCCAACAAGGGCTTCATGGACAGCCTGGACGTCAAGAAGGTTCTGCCTTTCGAGCACGGTCTGCACCAGTTCCTGAAGACCAGCCACGCCGCTTTGCTGGCCAAGCTGGAGGCCGATAAGGCCATGGACAAGGATGCTGAAGCCGAGCTGAACGCTGCCATCACCACGTTCAAGAAGTCCTTCGCCTAATGCCCATGACGGGGCGGATCAAGCACTGCTGAGCCGCCCCATCTGAACAGGAGAAATCATGGCATCAAGCAAGGAAATTCGCGGCAAGATCAAGAGCTTCGAGAACACGAAGAAGATCACCAAGGCCATGGAGCTGGTGTCCGCTTCCAAAATGCGCAAAGCGCAGGACCGGATGCGTGCAGCCCGCCCCTACAGCGAGAAGATCGGCAACATCGCCGCCAATCTCGCCCAGGCCAACCCCGAATACCACCACCCTTTCATGGTCAAGAACGACCAGGCCAAGGTGGCGGGCTTTGTGGTGGTGACGACCGACAAGGGTCTTTGTGGTGGCTTGAACACCAACCTGCTGCGCGCCACCACCAACAAGCTCAAAGAGCTTGAAGGTGAGGGTCAGAAGGCTGAAGTCGTTGCCATCGGCAACAAGGGCAACAGCTTCATGAACCGCATTGGCGCCAAGGTGGTGGCTCATGTGACGCAGCTGGGCGACCAGCCGCACATCGAGAAGCTCATCGGCCCGGTCAAGGTGCTGCTCGACAAGTACGCCGCTGGCGAGCTGTCCGCCGTCTACCTCTGCTACACACGCTTTATCAACACGATGAAGCAAGAGCCGGTGGTGCAGCAACTGCTGCCGCTGACGGCTGAAGGCATGAAGGGCGAAGGCGCCAGCCACTCGTGGGACTACATCTACGAGCCGGACGCAGCCACCGTCATTGACGAGCTGCTGGTGCGCTACACCGAGGCGCTGGTCTACCAGGCCGTCGCAGAGAACATGGCGTCCGAGCAATCGGCACGCATGGTGGCCATGAAGGCCGCAACCGACAACGCAGGCAACCTGATTGCTGAGCTCAAGCTGGTCTACAACAAGACCCGCCAAGCCGCCATCACCAAGGAGCTCAGCGAGATCGTCGGTGGCGCCGCCGCCGTGGGCTGATCGCAGGCAACGCAACGATTTGAATTGAAGGAACGAAAAAATGGCTAACACTCAACCAGTGGGCAAGATCGTTCAGTGCATCGGCGCCGTGGTGGACGTGGAGTTCCCCCGCGACCAGATGCCCAAGGTCTATGACGCCTTGAAGATGGAAGGCTCGGCGCTGACGCTGGAAGTTCAGCAGCAGCTGGGCGACGGCGTGGTGCGTACCATTGCTCTGGGCTCGTCCGACGGTCTGCGTCGTGGCACCGAGGTCTACAACACCGGTGACACCATTCGCGTGCCGGTGGGTGCGCCCACGCTGGGCCGCATCATGGACGTGCTGGGCAACCCCATCGACGAGCGCGGCGACATCGACCAGTCGGCCACCGCCTCCATCCACCGCAAGGCTCCGGCTTACGACGAGCTGAGCCCCTCGACCGAACTGCTGGAAACCGGCATCAAGGTGATCGACTTGATCTGCCCCTTCGCCAAGGGCGGTAAGGTGGGTCTGTTCGGTGGTGCCGGCGTGGGCAAGACCGTGAACATGATGGAGCTCATCAACAACATCGCCAAGGCCCACAGCGGTCTGTCGGTGTTTGCTGGCGTGGGCGAGCGTACCCGTGAGGGCAACGACTTCTATCACGAGATGGCCGACTCCGGCGTGGTCAACCTCGAGTCCCTCAAAGACTCCAAGGTGGCCATGGTCTACGGTCAGATGAACGAGCCTCCGGGCAACCGTCTGCGCGTGGCGCTGACGGGCCTGACCATGGCTGAGTCCTTCCGTGACGAAGGCCGTGACGTGCTGTTCTTCGTGGACAACATCTACCGCTACACCCTGGCCGGTACCGAAGTGTCCGCACTGCTGGGCCGTATGCCTTCTGCCGTGGGCTATCAGCCGACGCTGGCCGAAGAAATGGGTCGCCTGCAAGAGCGCATCACCTCCACCAAGGTGGGTTCGATCACCTCCATCCAGGCCGTTTACGTGCCTGCCGATGACTTGACCGACCCCTCGCCTGCCACGACCTTTGCTCACTTGGACGCCACCGTCGTGTTGTCGCGTGACATCGCTGCGCTGGGCATCTACCCCGCTGTGGACCCGCTGGACTCGACCTCGCGTCAAGTGGACCCCAACGTGGTGGGCGAAGATCACTACAGCACCACGCGTGCGGTGCAGGGCATTCTGCAGCGCTACAAGGAACTGCGCGACATCATCGCGATTCTGGGTATGGACGAGCTGTCGCCTGAAGACAAGCTGGCCGTGGCCCGCGCTCGCAAGATCCAGCGCTTCCTGTCGCAGCCCTTCCATGTGGCCGAAGTCTTCACCGGCTCGCCCGGCAAGTACGTGCCGCTGAAGGAAACCATCCGTGGCTTCAAGATGATCGTGGGCGGCGAGTGCGATCACCTGCCTGAGCAGGCGTTCTACATGGTCGGCACGATCGACGAAGCCTTCGAAAAGGCGAAGAAGCTGCAGTAAGCGGCGCATTTGGGCCTCAGGCGTCGTTGCCGTGCTCGCCGGACAGGGAGTCCGGCTGTGCGCGACGCCTAGCCTGAGACCCGACTGCTTGCTTCCTGCACCTTCTTCCTCGCTGGGAACGAGGGTTGGGGAAGCAGACTTACTTCAACTTCAACGCGAGAAAGATTGAACATGGCAACCATTCATGTTGACGTGGTGTCCGCCGAGGAGCGCATCTTCTCGGGCGAGGCCAAGTTCGTGGCGCTGCCTGGTGAAGGCGGCGAGCTGGGCATCCTGCCCAAGCACACGCCCTTGATCACGCGCATCAAGCCCGGTGCCGTGCGCATCGAGCGTGCCGACGGTGGCGAGGAATTCGTCTTCGTCGCTGGCGGTCTGCTGGAAGTTCAGCCTGGCACCGTGACCGTGCTGGCCGACACTGCCATCCGCGGCAAGGACTTGGACGAAGCCAAGGCCAACGAAGCCAAGAAGCAGGCCGAAGAGGCCATGAAAAACGCCAAGAGCGACATCGACTTTGCCAAGGCGCAAAGCGAATTCGCCATCATGGCGGCGCAGATTGCGGCCTTGCGCAGGTTCCGCAGCAAGCGCTGAAGAACGATCCGGCCCTCAGGCTTGGTTCAAGACAACCCGCAACTTGTTGCGGGTTTTTACATTCTTGGACCCCGCAATTTCCCTCACCACCCCAAAAGGTGGGTGACCACGGTTGCGGTGAGCAGCACTCATTAGAATCGCGCGCCTGCGGTCTTTGACACCGTATTCAACAATTTCAACAAATGTCTGGTGGTGCTCTTATCAGCTTCGGCGTGCAGCGGTGGTCCGCGTGGGCACCAGGTCTGGACTCCAACGAAAAATGGCTGAGCTGGTTTGATGCGCCCTCGTCGATCCCAGCTTCGGCCGAAATGGCGCCACTGCCCTGGATGGCACCCCTGCAGCGTCGGCGCCTAGAGCCCTTTGGGCGAGCCTTGTTTCAGGTAGCGCATGAGGTGCTACCGGACATTGGCTTTGAGGGGCCTATTGTCTTGGCTTCGGGTTGGGGGGAAGTTGGCCGCGCTGTGACCATGCTTCAGTCTTTGGCGTCGGGGCAGGGTGTGTCACCGACGCAATTCAGTTTATCGGTGCATAACGCGGCGGTGGCGCAACATGCCATCGCGCAACAGTGTCGCGGCAACATCACAGCGCTGAGTGGCGCAGACGGTAGTGCACATGCGGGGCTGCTGGAAGCGCTGGCCCTGATCAAGGACGGCGCCAGCCGCGTGATCTTGCTCAGTGTTGAGCAGCCGGTGCCGGAGTCCTACGCGGCGGAGTTGCAGGCCCGCCCGTGTGCTGATGTTGTGCCCAGCCTGCGCGCGTGGGCCGTGGTGTTGGATGGGCAGGCGCAAGGCCTGAGCTTGCGACAGGGGGATGACCTCGCCTTGTCTGAGAACGGCCCGAATGCGTCCTTGGACTTGCTGGCGTTTCTCGTCGGCGCGGGACGTGGCGTCAGCCATGCACTTGGATGTGGGGGCTTTTCTTTGGTGCGGGACCCACGATGCGCCGCTTGACCAGGCTTTGGAGAATCTTCGCCACTGCCTTGGCGTTTACTTGTTTTGGCCTGGGTGGCTTGCTGCTGACGGTGTTGCTCGTGCCGCTGCTGAACCTGCTGGTGTGGTCTCAAGACCTGCGTCGGCGTTGGGCGCGGATGACGGTCTCCCTGCTGTTTGGCGGCTTTATCCACCTCATGGTGGTTCTGCGCTTGGTGACCTATGAGGTGCACGGGCGTGAGCGGCTCAATCGCGCGGGCTTGCTCATTCTGGCGAACCACCCGACCTTGATCGATGTCGTGTTTTTGATATGGCTGGTTCGCAATGCCGACTGCATTGTGAAGGCTGCACTTTGGCGCAATCCCTGTACCCGCGGCCCACTGAGGGCGGCTGGCTACATCTGCAACGATGCTGGCGAGGCCTTGGTGGCCAGCAGCACCCACAGCATGGACCAAGGCGGCAACCTGATCATCTTCCCCGAGGGGACGCGCAGCAGGCCAGGTGAGGCCTTGCGCTTGCAGCGTGGCGCGGCGCACATCGCCACAAGAGCCCGCCGCGACGTCACTCCGGTGCGAATTCATTGTGCGCCGCTGGGCTTGTACAAGGGGCAGCGCTGGTGGCAGGTTGCGCCGAGGCCGCTTCATTTCCGCATCTGCGTGGAAGACGATATTCCCGTGGAGCCTTTCCTCGCTGAAGCCGCTGAGCCGGCTTTGGCGGCACGTCGATTGACCGACCACCTAACTTGGTACTTTTCAAATGGCCACGCCAGTCCCGCAAGAATTGGTTCTTGAGATCAAGCAGCTGCTCATCGAGGCGCTGAATTTGGAAGACATGACGCCCGACGACATCGACGCCGAGCAAGCTCTTTTTGTCGACGGTTTGGGGCTGGACTCCATCGATGCCTTGGAGCTGGGTCTGGCGCTGCAAAAGAAGTTTGGCATCAGCTTGTCGGCAGAGTCCGAGAACACCAAAAAGCACTTTGCCAGCGTCAATGCATTGGCAGAGCTCGTGTCCAGCCAACGCGCACCAGCCTCCGCATGAGTCGGTTATGACGAACGACGAAATCTTTCAGAAGCTACAACAAATCCTGGTCGAGACTTTCGACATCGATCCGCAGCGCATCAAGCCCGAGGCGCGGCTCTATGAGGACCTCGATATCGACTCCATCGACGCCGTGGACCTCATCGTCAAGCTCAAACCCGTCGTGGGCAAACGGCTGCAGCCTGAGGCTTTCAAGGCCGTTCGCACCTTGCAGGATGTGGCGGATGCCCTGCAGGGCCTGATGGCCAAAGCCAACACAGGCGACTGACTTGCCCTGGTACACCATCTTGCTGGGCGCGTTGACGCTGCTCTATCCCGTGCTTGTCTACCAGGGCTTGACGCACTTCGAGCCGCGCTGGCTGGCACCACTGCTCTTGGTGGTGGTGCTGCGCGCAGCCGTGGTCAAGCGCGGTGGCTCGCGGGTTTTGCCATGGGCCATGGCTTTGGGCGCACTTGCGCTGGGCTTGGCTGCCTTGCTGGGCAACTCTGCCCTCCCGCTCAAGCTGTACCCGGTGGCGGTCAACCTGGCTTTGCTGGGGTGGTTTGGGTTTTCGCTGCGCAAGGGCGGGATGCCCGTGGTGGAGTTTCTGGCCCGCCTGCGTGAGCCCGATTTGCCACCAGCCGGCGTGCGCTACACCCGGCGCGTGACGCAGCTATGGTGCGCATTCTTTATTGCCAACGCCTCGATGGCTTTGATCACTGTTCTGTACATGTCTGATGCTGCATGGGCCCTCTACAACGGGCTGATTGCCTACTTGTTGATTGGCGCCCTGATGCTGGGTGAGTGGTGCTGGCGCCAGCACCTGCACCGCGCGCAAGCCAAAGCGCCATGAACAAGCCCAGCATGCGTCTGAGTACCTTGTTCTCCACGCCCTTGGGCGAGGCCGCCCTAGCGGCTCCCTTGGGTGTCCGGCAGGGCTGTTTGGTGCCAGCCCAGGCGCTGCATGCCCGGGTGGCTCAGTGGACGCAAACCTTGCGTTTGCAGCAGGGCACGGAGCTTGCGCTCTATCTCGACGACAGCTTGGAGTTTGCGTGCGCGCTGTTCGGGGCCTGGCATGCCGGCAAGACCGTGTGGCTGGCTGCCGATCTGACGCCCGCAACCTTGGCGGCACTGGCGGGGCGGGTGTCCTTGTTCGTTGTGCCGGAATCCCGGGAGTTGAGCCAGCCCGTGCTCACGCCCGCGGACTTGCCTGCGCCGTCCGCAGAGCACCTGCCGCTGCAGCCCTTGCCGCTGCAGCATCTCGGTGTGGTGGTGTTCACCTCTGGCAGCAGCGGTGAGCCCCAGCCCATACCCAAAACACTGCAGATGCTGTTCCAGGAGCTTGATGCGCTGGAGCAGCTCTGGGGCCCGACTTTGGGTGAGGCCGATGTACTGGGCATGGTGTCACACCAGCACATCTACGGCCTCTTGTTTCGCGTACTTTGGCCTTGGGCGGCGGGTCGGCGACTGCATGCCGAGCGGCATGCCTTTGCCGAGGCGCTGTGGGCCGCCGTACAAGCCCAAGGGGGCAAGGCAGTGGTGGTGGCCAGCCCATCGCAGCTGCGTCGTTTGCCGCCGCAACTCGAACGTCTGGATGTGGCCGCTGTGTTTTGCAGCGGCGGCCCACTGCCCCCAGACGCCCTGCCTGCTTGCGAGCGTGCGTTTGGCTGCGCGCCCGTGGAGGTGTTTGGCAGCAGCGAAACCGGTGGCATTGCCTGGCGTCAACGCAAGGGCGTGGGCCCTTGGGCCTGGCAGCCTCTGCCTGACGTCCAGTGGCGCGTGAGCGAGCACGGCCAACTGCAGCTGCGCTGTGCCCATATGCCTGAGCCGCAGCGCTGGGTGGAGTGTGCCGATAGCGTGCGTCCGCTGGGCGCTGGGTTTGAGCTGCTCGGGCGCATGGACCGTGTGGTGAAGGTCGAAGGCAAGCGTGTTTCTGCTCAACGTGTGGAGCAGAGCTTGATGGACGGCGGCCATTTGGAAGAGGTGCGCGTGCTGGTGCTGGACCATGGCGGGCGCGAAGAGCTGGCCGTGGTGGCCGTCCCCACCGCTGAGGGTTGGGCGCATCTGGAGCGCGAGGGTAAGCGCGATTTCGTGGCGCGGCTGCAAGCCCTGGTGGCCACGAGCCTTGAGCGTGTGACCCTGCCCAAGCGCTGGCGTTTTGAGTCCTGCCTGCCCAGCAACAGCCAGGGCAAGTGCACGCAACAGGCTTTGCAGCACTTGTTCGACCCGCGCCGCCCTGGCGTGCGTGTGCGCTCGCGTCAGACGCAGAGCGTCGAATTGCTGCTGGACATCCACCCGCGCTTGCCGCAGTTCCAGGGGCATTTCGACGGGCATCCCATCGTGCCCGGCGTGGCCCAACTCGATTGGGCACAGCGTTTTGCGCACGAGTTCTTGGCCCTTCAGGGTCGGTTTGCAGGCGCTGATGCCGTGAAGTTCCAGCAGGTGATTCGACCGGGTTCTGCGGTGACCTTGCACCTGAGCTGGCAAGCGCCGCTGTTGAGTTTCTCGTTTCAGTCTGCCGCCGGTGCCCATGCCAGCGGGAAGCTGCGTTATGAAAGCCCCGGTGTATGAGGGATTCTGAAACCCGGCCTGCAGCCGCCACGCCGCGCTTGATTGCTGTGGTGCCCGTGTACAACCATGCCGTGCCCGTGCAGCAAGTGGTGGCCCATCTGCGCGCCGTGAATTTGCCGGTGATCTTGGTGGACGACGGCAGCGAACCCCAATGCGCAGCCGTGCTGCAGCGGCTGGCCGCGCAGGACAGCCAAAATGTGACGGTGTTGCGCCTGCCCGTGAACCAAGGCAAGGGCGGCGCCATGATGGCCGGTTTGCAGGCTGCGGCACGGGCAGGGGCATCTCATGCGCTGCAGATCGACGCTGATGGCCAGCATGATTGCGCCGATTTGCCGCGCTTCATCCAAGCCGCGGCTCAGCACCCCGAGCACTTCATCTGTGGTTGCCCCGTCTACGACGCCAGTGTGCCCAAAGGGCGGCTATATGGGCGCTACGCCACGCACATCTGGGTGTGGATCAACACGCTGTCACTGGCCATCAAAGACTCCATGTGCGGCTACCGCGTCTATCCCTTGGCGCCTACGGTGGGCTGCATCAACGCGGCGCGGCTGGGGCGTCGCATGGACTTTGATGTGGAGATTGCCGTGCGTCTGGTGTGGGCTGGGGTGCCCGTGCTGAACATGCCCACGCGCGTGCATTACCCGCAAGACGGGGTGTCGCACTTCAAGGTGCTGCGTGACAACGCGCTGATCTCCTGGATGCACACGCGTTTGTTTTTCGGCATGCTGCTGCGCCTGCCCCTGCTCTTGTGGCGCAAGGGGCAGCGTTGAAACCTCAAGCGCGCGCATCCTCCACTCGCCACTGGGCGGGCATGCAAGAGTCCACCTTTGTGCTTGGCATCTGGCTGCTGTATGCGCTCTACCGCATGGCAGGGCGGCGGGTGTTTCGGGCGGTGATGTGGCCGGTGGTGTTGGTGCATTGGCTGTGCCGTCCTGCACTGCGCAGCAGCAGCATGGGGTATCTGCAACGCCTGCATCGTTTTGCCCCCGAGCGCATGCCCCAGCCTGGAGCTTGGAGCAGCCTGCGCCATGCCGCGCTGTTTGCGGACACCATGCTGGACAAGTTGCTGGCCATGGGCGGTCGCTATCCGGCGGCGCGCGTGCGCTGCGAAGGTCACGAGGCAGCCATCGCCCATTTGCAGCAAGGGCGCGGCATGGTGCTGGCCACGGCGCATACCGGTTGCCTGGAGTTGTGCCGGGTGCTGGCGCAGCGGGTTCCGGATTTGCGCTTGCATGTGTTGGTGCACACCCGCCATGCGCAGGCCTTCAATCGCATCTTGGAGCGCTTGCAGCCGCAAGCCCAGCAGTCTTGGGTGCGCCTGATTGAGGTCACCGAGATCACGCCCGCGTTGGCCCAAGAGCTGTCCGAGCGCGTGGAGGCTGGCGACTGTGTGGCCATTGCGGCAGACCGGGTGCCGGTCAACAGCCAGCGCGTGTTGCAGGCGTCGTTTTTGGGCGAGAGTGCGGCATTTCCCATGGGTCCCTATGTGCTGGCTGCGCTGCTCAAGTGCCCGCTGTTTTACATGAGCTGCCTGCACGAGGGGCAGGGCTACGCCGTCAGGTTCGAGTTGTTGGCGCCGTCGGTGCAGCTCTCCCGCCAGGCGCGAGAAGCGTCCATGCAACCCTATTTGCAGGCATATGTTTCGGCCTTAGAGCGCAGCGTGCTGAGTTCGCCGCTGGACTGGTTCAACTTTTATGACTTTTGGGCGCAACGCCATGGCACACCCTGAGCTTCCACGTATCGTCTTCAACGGCAGCGCGCTGGACATCGAGTCCATCGTGGCTTTGGCCGAGCAGCGCGCTGTGGCGGTGCTGGACGATTCACCCGCGTTTTTGTCGCGCATCCAGGCCGGCGCCGATTTCGTGGCCCGCTTGTTGGCTGAGGACGGCGTGATCTATGGCGTCACCACCGGCTATGGGGATTCCTGCACGGTGGTCATCCCCCCAGAGTTGGTGGCGGAGCTGCCGCACCACCTCTACACCTATCACGGCTGCGGGGCAGGTGCCTATTTGAGCCCAGAGCAAACCCGTGCCGTGCTGGCGGTGCGCTTGCAGTCCCTCTCGCAAGGGGTCTCGGGTGTGAGCGTGGACTTGCTGCGCGGTTTGGTGCATTTGCTGCAGCACGACGTCTTGCCCCTGATTCCCAGCGAGGGTTCGGTGGGTGCTTCGGGTGATTTGACACCGCTGAGCTACGTTGCCGCGGTGCTGTGTGGTGAGCGCGAAGTGCTGTGGCGCGGTGAGCGCATGCCTGCGGCGCAGGCTTTGCGCGCCAGCGGCATGCAGCCCCTGAAGCTACGCCCCAAAGAGGGCCTGGCCATCATGAACGGCACGGCGGTGATGACGGCGCTGGCTTGCTTGGCATGGCAGCGGTCCGATCAGGTGTCCCGCCTGGCTACACGCGTCACGGCGCTCAATGTGTTGGCCAGCGCAGGCAATGCGCACCATTTCGACGAAAGCCTGTTTGCCGTCAAACCCCACGCCGGACAGCAGCGCGTGGCCCAGCGCTTGCGGCAAGACCTCGCCAGCGACCGTCCGCCACGCAATGAGCAGCGGCTGCAAGACCGCTACTCGCTGCGTTGTGCGCCGCACGTCATCGGCGTGCTGGAGGACGCATTGAGCATGCTGCGCGTTTGGATTGAGAACGAACTCAACAGCGCCAACGACAACCCCATCATCGATGCCCAGGGCGAGCGCGTGTTGCACGGCGGCCATTTCTATGGCGGTCATATTGCTTTTGCCATGGATGCTTTGAAGGCTGCCGTGGCCAATGTGGCGGACTTGATGGACCGCCAGCTGGCCTTGCTGGTGGACGCCCGCTACAACCATGGCCTGCCTGCCAATCTGTCGGGTGCGCAAGGCGCGCGTGCGTCCATCAACCACGGTTTGAAGGCGCTGCAGATCAGTGTCTCGGCCTGGACGGCCGAAGCGCTCAAGCACACCATGCCCGCCTCTGTGTTCAGCCGCTCCACCGAATGCCACAACCAAGACAAGGTCAGCATGGGCACCATTGCTGCGCGTGACTGCCTGCGGGTTTTGGAGCTGACCGAGCAAGTGCTCGCAGGTATGGTGATTGCAGCGCGCCAAGGGCTGGCTTTGCGTCAGCGCCTGCAGCCTTTGGCACTGACAGCGGTGCTGCAAAGCATGCAGCAGCAGCTGCAGGATCAAGTGCCTTTGGTCGAAGAAGACATGGCGCTGGACGGCGTGCTGCGCACGCTGGTGGCGGCACAGCGCCAACGTGTGTGGGGACTGTATGAGTCTTGATCTGGGTGTTGAAATCGACTGGTCGCCCGCCTTTCATGACTTCGACCCGATGGCGGTGGTCTGGCACGGCAACTACCTCAAATACCTCGAGCATGCGCGCACCGCCTTGCTGCAGAAGTTCGATTACGACTACCCGCAGATGCGCGATTCGGGCTATGTGTGGCCCATCGTCGATATGCGCTTGAAGTACGTGGCCCCGATTGAATATGGGCAAGGCTTGCGCATCCGCGCCGAGATCGTGGAGTACGAAAACCGCCTTGTGATCGACTACCGCATACGCGATGCTGCGTCTGGCCGCGTGCTGACCAAGGCCCGCAGCGTGCAGGTGGCTGTGGAGATTGCGACGCGTGAAATGGCCTATGTGTGCCCACAGGTGCTGTGGGACAAGCTCGGAGTCCGCCCCCAGTGAAAGCCTCCCATTCCAATCGCCGCCACACCCTGCTTGCCTTGAGTCTGGCTGCGCTGCTGGCAGGGCTTCACGCGGGCGCTGCTGCGCAGCAGCCTGAATTGCTGCAAGGCGTGCGCCAACGTCTGGCCCAGCCTGCCTGGCTGCAAGGGCAGTTTGAGCAAAGCAAGCAGGTGCAAGGCTTCAAGCAGCCGCTTCGCTCGCAAGGCGAGTTTGTGGTGGCGCGCGGCCGTGGTGTGCTTTGGCGCACCCTGCGCCCTTTTGCCAGCGAGTTGCGCTTGACCAGCCGCGAAATCATCACCAGCCAAGGCGGGCAGCGCGTCACTCAGGTGGACGTGCAGCAGGAGCCCGCTTTGCGCCTGGTCAACAGCATGATGCTGGCCCTGCTGGCGGGCGACGTGACAGCGCTGGACGCGCAGTTCCAGGTTCGAGGTGCGCTGCGCGCGGAGCAGGGCTGGATTTTGGAGCTCACGCCCCGGCAAGAGGCCTGGCGCCAGATGTTGCAAAGCATCACCATGCAGGGCGACCGCCTGGTGCGTGAGGTGAGTCTCACTGAAGCCTCGGGCGACATCACCAAGATCCGTTTCACGCAGCTGCGTGAAACAGCCCCAGACCCCGTGCCCAAGTTTGATTGAACCCCATGCGAACTTGGTTTTTGGCTCCGCATCGACATCGACGGTTGGCGTGGTTGTGGCTGGCGTTGGTGCTGGCTGTGCTTGGGCATAACGCTTGGTTGTGGCTGAGCAGCGGGCGCGTGCTCGATAGCGACATCATGGCCATGCTGCCCAAGACGCAGCAAGACGAGGTGGTGGGGTCGGCGCTGCGAGGCTTGGCGCAGGCCGGTGAGGGGCGGGTGATCGTGCTGGTGGGTGCTACGCAAGCACAGCAGGCACGCGCGGCGGGTGACACCCTTGCTGAGCAACTGCGGCAACAAGGCTTGCAGGCTCGCTACCAGGTGGCTGGCACGCAAGAGTCCGCCTGGGTGGATTTCTATCGCCCCCGCCAGGGCGTCTTGCTCACGCCGCAAGACCGGCAGCTGCTGCAGACGGCCACCGCCGACAGCCTGGTGCAGCAGGCCCTGGCTGGCTTGCACCAGACCGTGGGCATGCCGCGCCTGGAGCACTGGACGCGCGATCCCCTCAACCTGGCCGGGCGCTGGATGCTGCAGCGTGCGCAGCTCAGCCCCGTGCGTGTGGAGCAAGGGCGCCTGATGGTGCAGCACGAGGGCTGGCATTACGCCGTGCTGGTTTTGCAAGGCGGGGACTCGGCCTTTGCCTTGCGCCAGCAGCAGGACTTGGTGCAGCGTCTGGATGCCGCCCAAGCCCAGGCCCGCTTGCAATGGGGCAGTACGGAACTTCGGCTGCTGCGTGCGGGCATACCGCTGTTTGCGGTGGCGGCGGCCGAGCAGGCGCACCAGGAGGTGCACACCATCGGCCTGGGTTCGCTCATTGCCGTGGTGTTGCTGACCTGGTGGGCGTTCGGCTCGTTGCGGCCGCGCGTGCTGGTTACGCTGTCCATGGCTGTGGGTTTGCTCGCCGCGGTCTCCACCACCTGGCTGGTGTTTGGCAATGTGCATTTGCTGACCTTGGTGTTCGGCGCCACCTTGCTGGGTGTGGCGGAGAACTATGGGAGCAACTACTTTTGCGCCCGCATGGGCAGCCCGCTGCAGGACAAGTTCGCGCTGCTGGGCGTGCAGTGGCCTACCGTCAGCCTGGCCATGCTCACCACCGTGGTGGCTTACGCCCTGATGGCTATCGCACCCTTTCCTGGCTTGCAGCAAATGGCGCTGTTTTCAGCCACGGGCTTGGTGGTGGCTTTTGTGACGGTGCAGCTGTGGTTTCCTTGGCTTGAAGGTGCGGCGCCTGCGCCGCGTCCGCTGGCGCGCTGGCTGGGAGGGTGGCGTGCGCGCTGGTGGCAGCCCAAGTCCGGTGCCGTAGTGTGGGCCTTGGGCGCTTTGCTGCTGGCGACGGTGGCGGTGGCCCTGCTGTGGCGCAGCAACGATGACATCCGCAGCTTGCAAAGTGCACCCCCTCAGTTGATCGAGGCACAGCGCGAGGTCGGCCGCATCATGCGCTTGCCAGCGCTGGGCCAGTTCTATGTTGTGACTGCCGCAGCCGAGCAAGACCTGCTGCAGCGCGAAGAGGCGCTGGTGGCGCGTATCGAAGCGCTCGGCGTGCGTGCTCAGGCGGTGTCGCAGTGGGTCCCTTCGCTGCGCAGGCAGGCTCAGGATGGCGGTTTGCGCCAACAGCGTTTGGTCGCGCTGCGTGCGCCGCTGGCCCAGGCTGTGGGGCAGGACCTGCCGAGTGCGCCTAACGATTGGCTGCCGCTGCACCCCGAGGCTTGGCTGCAGTCGGCGGTGTCAGAGCCACTGCGTGCGCAGTGGCTGGGGCAGCAGGCCGATGGGCGCTGGGCCAGCGTTGTGCTCTTGCATGGCGACCCGTCGTCCGGCGTGCTGCCCCTGCCTGCTTTGGCCGCATTGCAAGACCCCGCGGGTGGTGTGAGCTGGGTGGATAAAGTCGGCAGCACCTCGCAGCTGATGCAGCACTACCGGGTGCTGATGGTGTATCTCTTGCTCGTGGGCTACGGGGTGGTTTGGGCTGTGCTGGCCTGCCGCTTTGGGCGCCGCGCCTGGCGTGCGCTGGCACCAACCGCACTGGCCTCGATGCTGAGTGTGGCCCTGCTGCTGGCATGTGGGCAGTCGCTGCAGCTCTTTCATGTGCTGCCGCTGCTGATACTGCTGGGGCTAGGCGTGGACTACGGCATCTTCTTGCTGGAGCAACCCCAGCCTCAGTTGTTGGCGCCATTCTTGTCGGTGAGTTTGTCAGCCTTGTCGACCTTGATGTCTTTCGGGCTGTTGGCCCTGTCAAGCACACCCGCTTTGCGGGCGTTTGGCTTGACGATGTTGCTCGGGGTGAGCCTCTCTTGGTGGCTGTCCCCGGTGTTCCTCCCTCAAACAAAAGAACATGACTGATTCATCTGCTCTGCGAGACAAGAAGTTTTCACCGCAAAAGCAATCGGCCTTTGATGCGCGTTTTGAAGCCCAGAAGCTGGCCTTTGGCCCGGTGGTTTTTCACTGCGTGCACTACGCCTGGAAGCGTGGCGTGCTGCAGGCCTTGGCTGATGCGGGTGAGCAGGGGCTGAGCACGGAGCAGTTACACAGCCAAGGGGGATGGAGTCATTACGCGCTGGTGGTGTCGCTGGAGTCTTGCCTGTCGGCGGGCGTGGTGTATTTGCGCGAGGGTCGTTGGGTCTTGGACAAGATGGGGTATTGCGTGCTGACCGACCGCATCACGCAGGTGAACTTCAACTTTGTGCACGACGTCTGCTACCAAGGCCTGTTCGATCTGGGGCGCTCGCTGGACGCGCAGCAGCCCCTGGGGCTGCCGCATCTGGGCGCGTGGGAGACCATCTACCAAGGCTTGTCCACGCTGCCTGAGCCCGCGCGCACGAGCTGGTTTGAGTTCGACCACCACTACTCCGACACCTCCTTCCCCGATGTGCTGCCCGATGTGTTTGCCACCGCACCGCGCAAGCTCATGGATATTGGCGCCAACACCGGCAAGTTCAGCCTGGCGGCCTTGCGCTATGACGCGCAGGTGCAGCTCAATCTGGTGGATTTGCCTCAGCAGCTGGCCCTGGCCCAAAGCACGCTGGAGCAGGCCGATTTGGCACAGCGCGCGCAATTCCACCCGCGCGACATGCTGGACGATGCAAGCGCGCTGCCCACCGGCATGGACCTGGTGTGGATGAGCCAGTTCCTGAGCTGCTTTGGCGAGGCACAAATTGCCAGCATCTTCAAGCGCGTGGCGGCGGCCCTGGCGCCCAACGGCCAGGTGCTGATTCTGGACACGCTGTGGGACCGCCAACGCTACGACATCGCGGCCTACTGCCTGATCAACACCTCGCCCTACTTCACTGCCATGGCCAGCGGCAATTCACGCGTCTACCAAGCCAGCGACTATGTTCGTCTGGCCGAGCAAGCGGGCCTGCGCCTGCTGACTTTGCGCGATGGCATTGGCTATTGCCACAGCCTCATGCGCTTGACCAAGGCCTGATCATGCGAGGCCACCTTGTCACGCTTGTGGGGGCGATGGTGCTGGCGGGCTGCGCGGCGACCCGCCAGCCTGCATGGCCGCAGCCCGGCGCAGCGTTGGACGATGGGTCGCCCGCCATGCGGGCCATGGCGCAACTGCGCCTGCCGCCGGCCTTGCGTGAGGCCGACGTGGCATTGAGCCAGCGCCTGAGTGTGAGTTCGCTGGCCGCGCCACGCGCCACGCCCGAGGTGGTGGATGTGCAGCTGGAAATCGACGCGCAGGGCTTGCGCCTGGCTGGCTTTGCCATGGGTATGCGGGTGTTGAGTCTGCGCTGGGACGGCGCCGCTTTGAAAGAGGAGCGCCACCCCCGTCTGCCATCGCATGTTGATGGGCAGCGCATCTTGCGTGACTTGAGCCTGGTGTACTGGCCTGCGCAGGCCCTGCGTGCGCAGCTGGCGCCGGGTTGCGAGCTGCAAGAGTCTGCACAGCAGCGCCAGCTCTGGTGCGACGGGCAGCTGCAGTGGCGCCTGCAGTGGCAGGGGCAGCTGCTGGGGCAGAGTCAATTGCAGATCGAAAATTTTGCCGAGCAGTACCGGCTCACCATCGAGTCTCAGCCTGTGGGAGGTGACGCGTGACACAGGTCTATTTGAACGACATGGGGGTGACCTGCGCCTTGGGCAGCAGCGCCCAAGCCGTGCGCGAAGCCATGTGGGCTGACCACGCGCAGGGCGTTGCGCTGTACGAAGATTTTTGGTCAGGCCCGCCCTTGCATCTGGGCTTGGTGAATGCGGCGCTGCCCGATTTGTCGGCCTACCCCAAGGCCTGGCGCAGCCGCAACAACGCGCTCTTGCTGCAGGCCTTGCAACCAATCCAGGGCGCGGTGGAGCAGGCGGTTGCCCGCTACGGCGCGGCGCGCGTGGGCGTGGTGCTGGGCACCAGCACGTCAGGCATTGGTGAGGCCGAGCTGGCTTGGCGCCATCGTCACCAGCACGGCGTCTTCCCTGAGCCCTATTCGGCCCACCAGCAAAAGCTGGATTCCGGGGCCGAGTTTCTGGCGCACTGCGTTGGCGCGCAGGGGCCGTCATACGTTATCTCCACCGCTTGCTCCTCCAGTGCCAAAGCCATGGCCGCGGCGGCCCGCTGGCTGCAGGCGGGCTGGGTGGATGCCGTGCTGTGTGGCGGCGCGGATTCGCTTTGTCAGTTCACCGTGGCGGGGTTTTCGGCCTTGGATTCAATCGCGCTGGCGCGTTGCAACCCCATGAGCGCACAGCGCTGCGGCATCAATATCGGCGAGGCTGCTGCATTGTTCCTGATGACCCGCGAGGCCGCTGCCGTGCGCCTCTCCGGCTGGGGAGAGAGCACGGACGCTCACCACATCTCTGCCCCTGATCCCAGCGGTGCGGGCGCCATTGCCGCCATGCGCGCAGCCTTGCAGCGTGCCGCGCTGAGCCCCGTTGACATCGACTACCTGAACCTGCACGGCACGGCCACGGTTCAAAACGACGCCATGGAAAGCCTGGCCGTGGCCGAGGTGCTGGGCACGCAGGTCTGGTGCAGTTCCACCAAGCCCCTCACGGGCCACACCTTGGGCGCCGCCGGAGCGCTGGAGGCTGCGCTGTGCTGGCTTGCGCTAAAAGACAATCCCACAGGGCAGCTACTGCCGCACCACTGGGATGGTGTGGTGGACGCCAGCCTGCCTGCGCTGCGCTTGGTCGAGCCGGGCAGTCGACTTGGTCGTGCTCCGAGGCACTTGATGAGCAACTCCTTTGCATTTGGCGGCAGCAATGCCGCGCTGATCTTCAGCCATGACGCCTGAGGCTTCTACCGACTGGGCGGCCGTGCCGCTGGATGAATTGATTCCGCACCGACAGGCCATGCGGCTGCTGTCGCGCGTGGTGCAGTGCGAGGGTGAGCGTCTGGTGGCCGAGGCCGACATCACGCCTGAGCACCTCTTTCTCAACTCCGACCCCACGGCCGAAGGCGTGGGAGCCTGGGTGGGCATTGAGCTGATGGCGCAGGCCGTGGCGGCTTGGGCGGGCGTGCAGCGCCGCGCGCGTGAAGGCGGTGAACCCCGCGTGGGCCTGCTGCTGGGCACGCGGCGCTACCGATGCACGCTGGCCCATTTTGCGCTGGGTCAGTGCTTGCAAGTTCACGTGGAGCGGCAATACCAAGCCGACAACGGGCTGGGCCAGTTTGCCTGCAGCATCTGGTTGCAAGGCAGTGAAGTGGCGCAGGCCCAGCTCACGGTATTTGAGCCTTCAGATATTCAGGAATTTCTCAGTCATGAATGAAGTAAAGAACAAAACAGTGCTGGTGACGGGCTCCAGCCGTGGCATTGGGCGTGCCATTGCTCTGCGCTTGGCGCGTGAGGGCTACGACTTGGTGGTGCACTGCCGCGCGCGCCGCGACGAGGCACAAAGCGTGGCTCAGCAAATCCAGGACCTGGGGCGCGCAGCCCGCGTGCTGAGCTTCGACATCAGCGATCGCAAGGCCTGTGCCGAGGCTTTGCTGGCTGACGTGGAGGCTCACGGTTGCTACTACGGGGTGGTGTGCAATGCCGGCATCGCGCGCGATGCGGCCTTTCCGGCCTTGAGTGAAGAGGACTGGGATCAAGTCATTCACACCAACCTAGACGCCTTCTACAACGTGCTGCATCCGCTGACCATGCCGCTGGTGCGTCGGCGCCAGCCTGGTCGTATCGTCACGCTGGCCTCGGTGTCGGGGCTGATGGGCAATCGGGGGCAGGTCAACTACAGTGCGTCTAAAGCCGGCATCATTGGCGCCACCAAGGCCCTGGCCGTGGAGCTGGCAAGCCGCAAGATCACGGTCAACTGTGTGGCGCCAGGCCTGATCGAAACCGAGATGGTGGACTCGGCGCTGGAGCCACGCGCTTTGGAAGAGGCGCTGCGCCTGATTCCTGCCCAACGCATGGGGCAGGCCCATGAGGTTGCTGCCACCGTGGCCTTCTTGATGAGCGAGGATGCGGGCTACATCACGAGGCAGGTCATTTCAGTCAATGGAGGAATGGTGGGATGAAGCGCGTCGTCATCACAGGCGTGGGAGCCATCAGCCCCCTGGGTTGCGATTGGGCCAGCGTCGAGCGCAGCCTGCGCAGTGGCCAGAATGCGGTGCAACACCTCAGCGATTGGGACGCCTACGAAGGGCTGAACACGCGCGTGGGCGCGCCGGCCGCGCCCTTCGAGTTGGACCCCAATCGCTACAACCGCAAGACCACGCGCAGCATGGGGCGTGTGGCGGTCATGGCGGTGCGCTGCGCAGAGCAAGCCCTGGCGCAAGCCGGTTTGTTGGACGACCCCTTGCTGCGCAGCGGCCAGATGGGGGTGTCGTTCGGGTCCTCATCGGGCACGCCGCGCTCCATCGGCGACTTTGGCCGCATGCTCAATGAAAAGAGCACCGAGGGCATCAACGCCAACACTTACATCAAGATGATGTCGCACACCGCCGCCGTCAATATCGGCGTGTTCTTTGGGCTGAGCGGTCGTGTCATCCCCACCAGCAGCGCTTGCACCTCGGGCAGTCAGGGCTTGGGCTATGCCTATGAGGCCATTCGCCATGGCCAACAAGTGGCCATGTTGGCCGGTGGTGCCGAGGAGCTTGACGCCACCCAGGCTGCGGTGTTTGACACCCTGTTTGCCACCAGCGTCCAGTACAACAACACACCGCAGCTGACGCCACGGCCCTTTGACGCCGAGCGCGATGGTCTGGTGCTTGGCGAGGGGGCCTGCACTTTCGTGCTGGAGGAGCGCGAGCACGCTCTGGCCCGGGGCGCGCAGGTGCTGGCTGAAATCGTGGGCTTTGGCACCAACAGCGACGGCACCCACGTCACCCAGCCCAACGCTGCCACCATGGCCCAGGCCATGCGCTTGGCGCTGCAGGACGCTGGGTTGCCGCCATCAGCCATCCCCTACGTGAACGCCCACGGCACGGCCACAGACCACGGCGATGTGGCGGAATCTCACGCCACAGCAGAGGTTTTCGGCTCCCGCGCCGCCATTTCGTCGCTGAAGAGCTACATGGGCCACACCTTGGGGGCTTGTGGAGCGCTTGAGGCCTGGATGACCATTGAGATGGCCCGTCAGCAATGGTTCGCCCCCACGCTCAACCTGCACAAAGTGGACCCCCGCTGCGCGGAGCTCGACTACCTGCAGGGTCAAGGGCGAGCCATGGCGATGGAGTATGTGATGAGCAACAACTTCGCATTTGGCGGCATCAATACATCGCTGATTTTTAGGCGCGTATAGATGCTTTGCTGTCTGTCGCGCACCTTGATTTTTCGAACGGGAAAATCCGTGCCGCTGACGAAATGCGTTTTGGTTTTTTGATGGATGCGTTTGCATCCAATGGCTAGGCGTTGACCCAACTTCCGTGGGGTGGCGCTGCCGAAATGGAGGACTGAAGATGAAACCTAAGCTGACTTCCCTGGTGCGCCAGTCGTGCTGCGCTTTGATGCTGGCCTCGGTGCTGGGCGCTGCCCAAGCGCGCGGCACCGTGCTCCTGATTGAGCCCCCTCGCGTGCAGTTGCTCAACGCTGAGGGCAAGGCCCCCAGTGTCGAGGCCATGCGCATCGCCATTGTGCGGGCGGCATCGCAGCGCCAATGGACGCCTCGTGAGGACAAGCCCGGTGAGATCACGCTTGTGTTCAACAAGCAAAACAAGCACGAGGTGGTGGTGCGTATCAGCTACGACGCTGGCAGCTATCAAATCAGCTATGTGTCCAGCACGAACATGAAATACGAGCTCGAAAACGGCCAGGCCCAGATTCACCCCTTCTACAACAAGTGGGTGGCCAACCTGAGCAGCGACATCACCGCACAGGTGCAGCAGTCGCGTTGATCCATGTCCTCGGTGCAACTGGCGCTGTGGCGCGTCGAGGGCCTGAGTTGGCCTGACCCCACACGCTGGTTGCATGAAGCCGAGCTTCAACGCCTGGGCCGTATCAGCCACGCGGGGCGCCAACACCAATACCTGGCCGGCCGCTGGGGTTTGCGCCTGTTGCTGCAGCGTCAGCCTGCTGCCTTGGCGCTGGTGCAGGCCATGCACTTGTTGCCAAGCGGGCAAACCGTGTTGCCGCAAGGTGCCGTGAGCCTGTCGCATGCGGGTGGGTGGTTGGCCTGCGCCTACACCCCGGAGGGTCGGGTCGGCGTTGATATTGAATGCCAGCGACCGCGTGTGCAGTTGCTGGAACAGGCTCAGATCTGGTGTGGGCCGCTGCAATGCCAGCAGCTGAGTACTTTGCCTCCCGCAGCCCAACTGGCTCAGTTCTACCGTTGGTGGACCCTCAAAGAAGCCTGGCTGAAAGCACGCGGCCAGGGTTTGGACTTTGAGCAGATGCGAGCCCTGAGCTTCGAACTTGCTGACGCCACCAAGGCTGACGCTGCCGTGACGGCACTGCCGCAATCTGAGGTGGTGCTGGCCCTGTGTGGCAGCCCTGGCGATGGACTCGCGCTGCCCAGCGCACTGCAAGAGCAGCCGCTGGAGTGGGAAATCCTAGAATCGCGCCCTTGCTTTGAGTCCCGCCCCTAGACCCCTTTCAGAACTCACTCTATATGCCTGTCTCGATTCCCTTGACCCGCTTCCAGGGTTTGGACGCGTTGGAGTTGCGCGCTCCCGATGGCGCTTGCGCCACTTTGCTGTTGCACGGCGCTCAGGTCGTGTCTTGGCGGCCCGCTGGTGCTGACGAGCAGCTCTACCTCTCGCCCCAAAGCGCTTACGCCACCGGCCAGGCCGTGCGCGGCGGTGTGCCGGTGTGCTTCCCGCAGTTTGGCAGCCGGGGCAATTTGACCAAGCATGGCTTTGCCCGCACCAAACCCTGGCAGCTGGTGCAGGCCGAGGTCGGGCAAGACGATGCCTTGGCGGTGTTGAAGCTCATGGACGACGCAGCAACACGCATGGTCTGGCCCCACACGTTTGAGGCCGAGCTGAGCGTGCGCGTGGCGGGCACGGTGCTGGAGCTGGAGCTGGCGTGCGAGAACCACGGTGACGCACCTTTTGAATTCAGCGCCGCGCTGCACACCTATTTGCGATTGACTCATTCCATGAGCGCGGCCTTGCAGGGCCTGGACGGCCTGGCCTACTGGGATGCTGCCGCCAAGCGCAGCGGCACGCAGGGTGACGAGCCCCTGGGGCTGGACGGTGAACTCGACCGCATCTACCAGGGGGTGGGCGAACGCCACGCGCAGACCGAAGGCCGCCGCTTGATGCTCAGCGACGGGGCCCGCCGCTTGCAGATCAGCCAGCAGGGTTTTGAAGACGCTGTGGTTTGGAACCCCGGCGAGACCCTGTGCCAGCAAATGGAGGACTTGCCCGACAGCGCCTGGCGCGAGTTCCTGTGCGTGGAAGCCGCGCAAGTCCTGCGCCCAGCGCAGCTGGCGCCGGGCCAGACCTGGGTGGGCTTGCAGCGCCTGGAATTGGCTTGATCGGCTGAGCAGCCCGGCTACAGCCGCACCACCGCATCCGGCAGCTCGTTGATATTGGGGCTCTGGTCGGGGGCCGGGAAGTGCTGGCGCAGCAGGGCGCTGACAGCGTCCAGCGCTTGGTTGAGGCCGTCTTCGGCGCAGTGTTGGCGCAGGGCCTGGGCCAGGCTTTGGGTGAGCGCCTGCCACTGCGCGGGGCTGACGTGGGGGTTGAGCCCGCGGTCGGCCACGATTTCGATGGCGCGGTCGGCCAGCAGCAGGTAGATGAGCACGCCGTTGTTGGCCTCGGTGTCCCAAACGCGCAGCTTGCCAAACAGCGTGAGCGCGCGGGCGCGGGGCGGCAGCTGCTGGCGCAGGTAGCCCCAGGGCAGGCGGGCTTCGATGCAGAGCCGAATCTCGCCGCTGTGCTGGCTTTCGCTGTCGCGGATGCGTGCCTGCAGGCGCTGCAAGGCGGCCTCGGGCAGCAAGGCGCGGCTGAGCGCTTGGGTGCTGCGCAGGTGGCGGAACCATCGCTGCCAAGTGGGCATTACCAATCTCCCGAGGCGCCACCGCCTCCAAAATCACCGCCACCACCGGAGCTGAAGCCGCCGCTGTCGCCGCCACCGCCAAACCCGCCGCCACCCCAAGAGTTGCCAGCGCCACTGCCCCAGATGATGGGTGCGTCAAGGCTGCTAGAGCGTCTGCTGCCACGGTAGCTGGGGACCGAGCGCGCCGAGCTGCGCAGTGATCTCACAAAGCCTGTGCCCAGGGTGATGGCCAGGCCCAGAATCAGGAACAGCGCCAGGGCGTTGTCCCATGACCCGCTGGGTGCAGGCGCTGCGTTTTGTGGCGCGGGCAGGCCTTCGCCGCGCACCAAATCTTGCAAGGCCGCAATGCCTTGCTGCAGGCCTTCAGCGTAGCGGCCGGCTTTGAAAGCGGGCGCGATGTGGTCGCGGATGACGCGCCGTGCGGCCAGATCGGGCACTGCGCCTTCCAGAGCCTTGGCCACTTCGATGCGCACCTTGCGGTCCTGGCTGGCCACGACGATGAGCAGGCCGTCCCCAACCTCGCGCCGCCCGAGCTTCCACGCGTCGGCCACGCGGTGGGCGTAGCTGGTGATGTCTTCGGGCGCGGTGCTGGGCAGCAGCAGCACGGCCATTTGCGGGCCTGCCTCGGCCTCAAAGGCGGCGAGCTGTGCCTCCAAGGCCTGGCGTTCATCGGCGCTGAGCAGCGCGGCGGTGTCGGTCACGCGCGCGCTGAGGGCGGGAATGGCCTGCAGCTGCTGGGCCAGCGCGCTGGTGCTGGCCAGCAGCACGGCCGCCATCAGGCACAGGGCCGCAACCCATGGCCACCAGCGCGCGTAGAGGCGGGAATGTGTGCTCACGGCAGCCACAGGGGGCTGATCAGCGCGAGGCCGCCGGGGCGGGCTTGTCGAAGCTCACGCTGGGTGCGGTTTTGACGGCAGCTTCGTTGTCCACCGTGAAGTTGGGCTTGGGCTCATAGCCAAATATCTTGGCCGTGAGGTTGCTGGGGAACTGGCGTGCATGGACGTTGTAGCTCTGCACGGCCTGGATGTAGCGTCCGCGTGCCACGGTGATGCGGTTTTCCGTGCCTTCGAGCTGCACGCGCAGGTCCTGAAAGCCTTGGTTGGCTTTGAGGTTGGGGTAGTTCTCCGACACCACCAGCAGGCGCGACAGGGCGCTGGAGACTTCACCTTGTGCGGCCTGGAAGCGCTTGAGCGCCTCGGGGTCGCGCGCCAGCTCGGGCGTCACCTGGATGCTGGTGGCCTTGGCGCGCGCTTCCACCACCTTGGTCAGGGTTTCCTGCTCGAAGTTGGCTTCGCCCTTGACGGTGTTGACGATGTTGGGAATCAGGTCGGCACGGCGTTGGTACTGGCTCATCACCTCGGCCCAGCTGGCATTGACCTGCTCGTCCAGGGTCTGGAACTGGTTGTAGCCGCAGCCGCTGAGGCTTGCAGCCAAGAGGACGGTGGCCAGCAGGGTGGGGAGCTTGATGGTCATGGACATGGGTTCCTCCGGGTGTGCGGCGGTGCCGCGAAGGCGGCGCGCCAGGCGCTCATGTGGTGTGTGTTTGCGCCAATTCAAGAGAGTGTGACGAGTATCACATGGGGGGCATTGGATAATCCCGGGCATGAGCGTCCCACTGCACAACGACACCTTTTTGCGCGCTTGTCTGCGCCAACCTACCGACTACACCCCCGTGTGGCTGATGCGCCAAGCTGGCCGCTACTTGCCCGAGTACCGGGCCACGCGAGCGCAGGCGGGCAGCTTTATGGGCCTGGCCACGAATGTGGACTACGCCACCGAAGTCACCCTGCAGCCGCTGGAACGCTACGCGCTGGATGCGGCGATTTTGTTCAGCGACATCCTCACCGTGCCCGACGCCATGGGTCTGGGCCTGAGCTTCCAGCAGGGCGAGGGCCCGAAGTTCGCCAAGGTTGTGCGCGACGAGGCCGCGGTGGCCGAGCTGGCCGTGCCCGACATGGACAAGCTGCGCTATGTGTTTGATGCCGTCACCTCCATCCGCAAGGCGCTGCAGGGCCGCGTGCCCTTGATTGGCTTTTCGGGCAGCCCCTGGACCCTGGCTTGCTACATGGTGGAGGGCGGCGGCTCGGACGACTACCGCCATGTCAAGAGCCTGATGTACGCGCGGCCGGACCTGATGCACCGCATCCTGCAGGTCAATGCTGACGCCGTGGCGCAATACCTCAACACCCAGATCGAAGCCGGGGCGCAGGCCGTGATGATCTTCGACAGCTGGGGCGGTGTGCTGGCCGACGGCCAGTTCCAGGAATTCAGCCTGGCCTACTCGCGCCGCGTGCTGGCGCAGGTCAAAACCGAGCACGAAGGCCAGCGCATTCCGCGCATCCTCTTCACCAAGGGCGGCGCGCTTTGGCTGGACGAAATCGCCGCAGCCGGCTCTGACGTGGTGGGGCTGGATTGGACTGCCAACCTGGGCCGCGCCCGGGCGCAGGTGCAAGACCGTGTGGCGCTGCAGGGCAATCTGGACCCCAATGTGCTGTTCGCGCCGCCCGAGGCCATTGCCGCGCAGGCGCGTGCGGTGCTGGACAGCTTTGGCCCGCCGCAGCGCGCCGACGGGGGCTGGGGCGGCCATGTCTTCAACCTGGGCCACGGCATCAGCCAGCACACGCCACCGGAGTCGGTGACGGCGCTGGTCGAGGCCGTTCACAGCCACTCACGCCGCCTGCGGCAAGCCCGTTAAGCTGACATCAGGCTGGCGGTCTACCTGGGACTTATCCCCAAAATACGGCATGACAGTTCGGTGACAAGCGGGGCTGCTGACAATTTTGGGGTATGCCCTTATATCTGTGTAACTCTTTGATTTAAAACAGAAAATCGCCAGCGTGCTGGGAGCGTGACGGAGACGCTGGGTTGAGGGGCGTGGGGCGCTTGGCTTGAAATCAGCTTGATTTCCCACAAAGTTATCCACAGATATTTACCGCTCTTACTTCCTGCTGTTTTGTCGCTCATCCTCACCTGCTGTTCCCCCCGCACCAAAGGCTGAATTTGTGAACTTGCCACCCCAAGCGGCCCCAAATGCCTGCCGTGTGGCTGTGTTGGTGGACGCCCCTCAGCACAGCGGCTTGAGCACGGCGCTGGACTATCTGGCCGATCAGCCGCTGCCGGTGGGCAGCCTGGTGCGTGTGCCGCTGGGGGCCCGGGAACTGCTGGGTTTGGTGTGGGAGGGCGAAGCGCCGCTGCCCGAGCCCGATGCGCCGCCCCTGACGCTGCGGCCGGTGAGTGCGGTGCTCGATGCCATTCCACCGCTGGGTGCGGCTTGGCGTGCCTTGCTGGTGTTTGCGGCGGGCTACTACCAGCGCGCTGCCGGGGAGTTGGCCCTGTCGGTGCTGCCGCCGCAGCTGCGTGAAGTCTCGCCAGCACAGCTGCAGGCCAAACTCAAAAAGCTACACAAAGCGCGCGTGACGGTGCCAACAGAAGCCACTGCGCCCCGGCCCGAGCTGACGGCCGCTCAGCAACAGGCGCTGGCGCCGGTGTTGGCCGCCTTGCAGGCTGGTCAGGCGCCGCCGCCCTTTTTGCTGTGGGGGCTCACAGGCAGTGGCAAGACCGAGCTGTACTTGCGTGCCGCAGAGGTGGCCCTGGCCCAGGGCCGTCAGGTGCTGGTACTGGTGCCCGAGATCAACCTCACGCCGCAGCTCGAAGCCCGCTTTGCCCAGCGCTTTGCCGGTGTGGCCATGGCCACGCTGCACAGCGCGCTCACGCCCGCGCAGCGCTTGCAGCACTGGCTGGCCGCGCATCTGGGTCACGCGCGCCTGGTGCTGGGCACACGGCTGGCCATCTTCGCCTCCTTGCCCGAGCTGGGGCTCATCGTCGTGGACGAGGAGCACGACCCCTCCTACAAACAACAAGACGGTGCACGCTACTCGGCCCGCGATCTGGCGGTGTACCGCGCGCGCCTGGAGCAGGTGCCGGTGGTGCTGGGCTCGGCCACGCCCGCGCTGGAGAGTTGGGCCCATGCCCAGGCCGGGCGCTACCAGCGCCTGGATTTGGCCGAGCGCATGGGCGGCGGTGCGCTGCCCCAGGTGCGCCTGTTCGACATGAACCGCCTGCCGCGCCAGCCCGGCGTGACCACGGCCTTGAGCCCCGCTTTGGTGGAAGCCCTGCGCCTGCGCCATGCGCGCGGCGAGCAAAGCCTGCTGTTTCTGAACCGCCGCGGCTACGCCCCGGTGCTGCATTGCGACCAATGCAACTGGAAGAGCGATTGCCCGCACTGCAGCGCTCACCAGGTCTTTCACAAGGCCGACCGCACGCTGCGCTGCCACCATTGCGGCGTGAGCCAGCGCGTGCCGCGCGCCTGCCCCTCTTGCGGCAATGCCGACATCGCGCCGCTAGGCCGGGGCACCGAGCAGCTCGAAGAGCAGCTCGAAGCACTGCTGCCCGGCGCGCGCGTGGCCCGCATCGATGCCGACACCACGCGGCTCAAGGGTGCGCTGCACGCCCAACTCCACGCCGTGCATGAGGGGGAGGTGGATGTGCTGGTGGGCACGCAGATGGTGACCAAGGGGCATGACTTTCGCCGCATCACCTTGGTGGCGGCCATCAACCCGGACAGCGCGCTTTTCTCAAGCGACTTTCGCGCGCCCGAGCGCTTGTTCTCGCTGCTGATGCAGGCCGCAGGCCGGGCCGGGCGCGACGCCGCCCAGGCCGCGCGCAGCGAGATGTGGGTGCAAACCTGGTACCCGGCGCACGCCGTCTACCAGGCGCTGCGTCAGCACGACTTCGCTGCCTTTGCGCAGGCGCAGCTGACTGAGCGTGAAGCCGCTGGGCTGCCGCCCTACGCCCACCTGGCCTTGCTGCGCGCTGAAGGGCGCGATGTGGCCGCCGTGCGCGCCTTCTTGTTGGCGGCTCAGGCCCAAGCCGATGCGCTGGCGCAGCAGTTTGGCGCCGAGGTGCTGGTCTATCCGCCCGTGCCACTGCCGGTGGCCCGTGTGGCCAATGTGGAGCGCCTGCAGATGCTCATGGAGGCCCCGCAGCGCGGCGCTTTGCAACGCCTGCTGCGCGCCTGGTTGCCGCAGCTGCAAGCGCTCAAACGCCAGCACCGTGGCGTGCTGCGGTGGGCTGTGGACGTGGACCCGCTGGCCATTTGAGCCCAAGCCCGCAGCGCGTGCGGGCTTGGGCTTCAATCGACCGAGGCGCCGATCAGAACGTTTCCCAGTCCGAATCTTCCCCGGCTGTGACGGGGCGGGGTGCTGGCGCGGGGGAGGGCGCGCGAGCGCTGGTTGCGGCTGCTTTGCCCGGGCTGGCCGCCGTGGCGGGTCTGCTGGGTTGCGGGGTCTTGGCTGCTGCGTGAGCGGCAGTGCGTGGCGCAGCACTGCTGCTGGGTGCGGGCGGCTTGGGGTTGTTCGCAGGTTTGGGTGCGCTGGCCGGGGCGCGCAGCGCTTGCGACGCGGTGACGGGGCTGCGCCCGCCACCCGTGCTGAGCTTGAACATGTCCACCAGCTCGCTGAGCTTGGCGGCCTGACGGCTCAGGCTGTCGGCAGCAGCAGCGCTTTCTTCCACCAGGGCCGCGTTTTGCTGTGTCACTTGCTCGAGCTGTGAGACGGCCTCGTTGACTTCGCCAATGCCCACCGATTGCTGGTGGCTGGCCGCACCAATTTCGGTGATGAGGTCGCTGACGCGTTTGACCTGGGCCACGATGTCCGTCATGGTGCTGCCCGCATCACCCACCAGTTGCGAGCCAGCGTCGACCTTCTCCACACTGGCCCCGATGAGCGATTTGATCTCGCGCGCGGCCTCTGCGCTGCGCTGTGCGAGGCTGCGCACTTCAGAAGCCACCACGGCAAAGCCCCGGCCTTGCTCGCCCGCCCGTGCGGCCTCCACCGCGGCGTTGAGCGCCAGGATGTTGGTTTGGAAAGCGATGCTGTCGATGACGCCGGTGATGTCGGCAATGCGGCGCGAGCTGGCGCTGATGTCGCCCATGGTGGCAACGACGCGCTGCACCACCTCGCCCCCGCGCTCAGCTGCCTGGCTGGCGGCACTGGCCAGCTGCGTGGCCTGCTGGGCGGTTTGCGCGCTTTGGGTGACGCTGTCGCTCATCTCCGACATGGAGTTGGTGGTTTGCTGCAGATTGCTGGCCTGCTGCTCGGTGCGGTGCGACAGATCGGTGTTGCCCGTGGCAATCTCAGCCGAACCGGTGGCGATGGTGTCGCTGCTTTCGCGCACCTGGCCGACGATGCGGCCCAGCACCTCGATCATGTGCTGCAAGGTGCGCAGCACCTGCCCGGTTTCGTCTTGGCTGTGGCGGCTGATGCGCACGGTCAAGTCGCCGTCAGCCACGGCCTGCGCGACGCGCGAAGCCTCCGTCAATGCGGCGCGCGTGTGGTGTGCCACTTGCCACATCACCAGCAGTGCCAAGCTGCCAAAGCCCACCACCGCAGCCACCAGCAAAATCAGGTCTCGCCGGCTGGCTTGGGTACGCTCCTGCAGCGTGGTGCGCAGTTCCTGAAGGCCCAGATCCATGAGGGCGGTTTGGCGCCCGATGGCTTCACCCAGTGCGGTGTCGGTTGACGGCGTAGCCGCACGGCCGGGTTCTGCCTCGAGCTGTTGCTTCAATAAGGCCAGCGCAGATTGCGCGCTCTTTTGCCCTTGTTCACGAGCGGCTTGCAGGCGCGGCGCCGTGTCGGGCAGCGCCAGAATGGCCTTGTCCAGGGCGCCGTAGGCTTGGTCGGCAAACAAACCGATCATGCGAGCATCGGCATACAGGGCCTGGCGCAGGGGCTCTGCCGCTGGGTTGCCCGCCAGCGCGGCGCTGTTGTTGCGCGCACGTGCCAGATGGTCGGAGAGCTGTGGCAGCGCAATCAATGTGGCCACGATGGTGTAGTAGCTGCCAGCCTCGGGGTCCAGCGCCATGCCAGAGCGGTCGCCCAGCATGTCCAGCAGCGTGTTGAGCTGGTCAGTGAGCTGGGTGTGGTGCTCGTCGCTCTGCGCCGCGTTGAGCTTCTTTTGCGCCAGCGCCTGTTGCAGCTTTGCCCAGTCGGCCTGCGCGGCTTTGATCTTGTTGGCCATGGCGCCATCGGCATCCATGCTTTGCACCTGTGCGGGCAGACTTTCCCAAAGTGCGGCTGTGGCTGCGGCATCTGGCAGGCCTGGTGCTGCTGCACCGCCGAGCTGGCGTGCTGTCGCCACACGCTGCTGCACGGCGCTTTGCGACAGCCGCAAGAGCGTGGCAGCGGCGGGGATGCCGTCAAGCTCCGAGCGCGCTGCCGTATGGGATTCGATGGGGTATTTGATGGTGGGGCCCAGGGCCACCAACACCATGCCAAGCGAGAGCACCATGATGAGCCCGAACTTGCGGCTCAGGCGCATGTCGTTCAAAAAACGCATGCCATAACCTCCGATTGGATGCATGCCGTGACGCCAGGGTCAACGGCGGGGTCGGGCCATGTTATGGGGCAAGCTCGAAATAGGGTGATGACGGGCGTGCCCAATTGCACACAAGGCGTGCAGGTGTGGCAGCTGGTCACGCGGCGCTTGGCGCAAGCGTGAAGGGCTTCGCAGGCGCGCAGCTGAGGCGTTCAGCGCAGTGCCAGCAGTGCGGGCTCTGCCTCGGCCCAAATCCGGGCCAGCCCTTGCCAATCGGGCGGCATGGCGCAGGCACCGTCTTCCAGGGCGCGAAAGTACGCACCCAACTCGGGGTGGCCCAGGCTGTTGACCACGCTCTTGAGGCTGTGGGCGCGTTGGCGCAGTTCTGTGGCTTGGCACTGCGCCAAGGCTTCGCGCAGGGCTTGTGCATCCAACGGGAACTGGCGCACGCAGCTGGCGCGAAAGCGTTCGTACAAGGAGCGATTGCCACCAAAGTGTTGATCGATGGCGAATTGATGGGTCGAGGCTTCAGCCACAGTGGGCTCGGTGCTGGTGTCGGTGGTGCCGAGCAAGCAAGCCTGCAACTCCTTCACGCCACAGGGCTTGCTCAGCAGGTGTGTGATGCCCAGAGCCTCCAGGCGCGAACGCACCTGCGGCGTGAGCCCCGCGCTGAACACCGCCAGGCGGGCCCCTGCGCGCAGGCTGGGGTCCTGCATCAGCAGCTCCAGCAGCTCCAGGCCATGGCGCTGCGGCAGCATCAGGTCGGAGAGGATGAGTTCGAAGGACTGGGCGCGCAGCCGCTGCAAAGCGGCGTCGACATGGTCTACGCACACCAGCGTTAGCGCCAAATCTTCGCAAACCAGTTGAACAAAACGCTGCAATGACGCGTCGTCTTCGACCAGCAGGACCGCGGTCATGTCAGGTCTTGAGTGCCAGGCGCTCCAGCGCCGAGCGCAGCAGCGGCGGCAGGTCGGTCACCAAGCGCGGCTTGTGCACCACGGGCACACCGCTGAGGGCAAAGGCATAGGGCTGGCGCTGTTCTTCGTCCAACGAGGTCACCAGCAGCAGCTCGGAGTTGGCGAACTGCGGCTGGTAGCGCAGGCTGGAGATCAGGGCCGCACCGTCAATGCCTGGCAGCAGAATGTCCACCAACAGCAGCTGAGGTTGCAGTTGCCCGAACATGGCCAAGCCGGCAATACCGTCATGTGCCGTGTGCAGCTCAATATCGGGGAAATGCTGAGTCAACAGCAGGCCGACCAAGTTTTGATAGTGAACGGAATCTTCGATCAGCAGCGCTTTGATGCGGCCTTTGTCGGATTCGGTGCCTGCTCCGGCGGTTTGCGCAGGTCGGTGGGCCGTGGTGGGCATGCCACTGCGCGCGCGCCAACTCTCCACAGAATCTCGGGAAATTCTTCGGTGTCCACCGGGGGTTTTCCACGCCGCAAGCTCGCCACGGTCAACCATCAGCTGGACAGAGCGCACGGCCATGCCCAGCAATTTCGCCACCTCTAGCGTCGAATAGTCGTTTCTCTCTGAAACGGTTGACTTCTGATCGTGCATTGCTCAATTCTGCCGACTTTGGATCGGAATGTCTCGCGAAAACCTGCTCTCTGAAATGATACTTATGCTATTGATGCCCAGCAAGCGCGCACCCCGGAATAGATGCACCCTGTCCTGTGTGTCAATGACGTCGTATCACTATTGAGACGAAACTGCACCGCCAATTTTTGGCAGTGCCGCGGTTTGAGGAACTCCAACCATGGTGTTTGTGGGCAAAAGAGGCAATGCAGTGCCATGACAAAGCGTCGCTTTCTCTCCATTGAAGGGCTGCGCCGCGTGGTGGTGCTTTTGGGTGTGTTGGTTCTGGGTTTCATTGCCTTGGGCACAGCCTGGCAGTTGTGGCAGAGCTACGAGCAGGCGCTGCGTGCGGCGCGCCAGCGAGGCGAGGTGTTGGCCGAGGGCTTGGAGGCGCAGGTGCAACGCGCAGTGCTGCAGGCGCATCTGGTGCTGCGTGGGTTGAGCGAGGCCACGGTGCAGGGTGCCGCTTTACCCAGCGCGGCGCAGCTGCAGCGGCAGGGGCGAGGCTTGGGGCACTTGGCGCTGCTGGATGAACGCGGCAAGGTGGTGGCCAGCAGCCGCGTTGGCGAGCTTGGGCAGCAGCTCGGACTGGACGTCTTGCCGACCCATGCCACGCTGCACCCGCAGCTGCTGGGCCTGCACAGCGGGCGGGGTTTGGCCGACTGGAACCGCGAGGTCTCCAGGGCCGAGCTTGCGGCCAGCAACCCGGTGCTGCCACTGGTGCTGTGCCAAGCCACCTCTGAGCGGCTGTGCATGGTGCTGTCGCTGGACGTTGACGCGCTGCTGGCGCATCCGCAAGGCCTCATTCGTGGCAACCGTGCCGCCACTTGGCTGGCGAGCTTCGAGGGCGAGCTGCTGTCCGTCAGCAGCAGCCATGTGGGCCTGCTCGGCCAGAGCCTGGCCGCCAACCCGGTATTTGCCACTCACTTGCCCCTGCGCGCCCAGGGCAGCTATCAAGGGCCTGGGCAATTGGGCAGTGATGTGCTGGTGAGCTATCGCTCCAGCCTCCCTCAGCCGTTGGTGGTGGCCGTGGAGCAGCCCTTGGATCAGGTGCTTGAGCACTGGCGTTCGCAGGTCAAAGGGCAGTTGCTGCTCAGTGGCTTGATTGCGTTGCTGGTGGTGTGGGGCACCAGCGTGGTCAGCACCAGCCTGCGCGCCCGCGCGCGCGTCGAGCAAGCGCTGGAGCAAGCGCATGGAGCCGTGGCGCGCCAGAGCTTGGAGATGAGCGTGCTTTTGACCAGCGTTCAGGAGCTGATCTTCCGCACCGACCCGCGCGGTGTGTTGAGCTTTGTGAATGCGCGCTGGGGCGCGGTCAGTGCGCTGGTGCCCGAGCAGGCACTGGGCCTGCCCCTAGCGCAGGCCGTGGGGGGGGCTGCAGGCACAGCCTTGGTGGCGCTGTTTGGGCGCGATGACAGCGCACGCAGCGCCGAAACCCAGGTCTGCGGCGTGGACGGTGCGCTGCGGCGCTATCTGTTTGCGGTGGTGCCGCTGCGCCGGGACGGCGTGCTGGTGGGGTTTGCAGGCTCAGGCATTGATGTGACCGAGCGCCACCAGGCGCAGGAGCGGCTGCGTCAGCAGCTGGGTTTTACCGAGCTATTGCTGGAGATCAGCCCGCTGCCGATCTCCCTGACCAATGCGGTGGGCCACTACGTCACGGTGAACCGCGCCTGGGAAGACTTCACCGGCCATGTGCGTGCCGAAGTCATCGGGCGCCCGGCGGCGTACTTCCTGCCCCCTCAGCAGCAGCGCCTGAATGCGGAGGAAGACCGCCGCGTGTGCGACACCCAGGGGCGCTTGCGCTACGAGACCCAGCTGCGCCACCGCGATGGCAGCCTGCGCGACATGCTGGTCACCAAAGTTGCTGTGCCCGATGCGCAGCGCGGCACCAGCATGGGCGTGCTGTGCACGCTCATGGATGTCAGCGAGTTCCGCGCGGCCGAGCGCGCCACCGTGCAGGCGCGTGACGCCGCTGAGGAAGCCTCACGCGCCAAGACCGAATTCATTGCCAACATCAGCCACGAGCTGCGCACGCCGCTGCAAGCGATTCTGGGCTTCTCTGAGCTGGGGCACGCCAGGTCGCAGGAACACCAGCGCTTGGCCTCTATGTTCGGCGACATCAACGCGGCCGGCCAGCGCATGCTGGCCATGGTGAATGACTTGCTGGACGTCTCCAAAATCGACAGCCCGCAAGGCAGCCTGCGGCTGGAGCGACAGGATTTGCGCCGCATCTTGCGCGAGGCCGCGCATGAGCTCACACCCTTGCTGGAGCAGCGCCACTTGCGCCTGCGCTGGCTGTTGACGGAGCAGGCCTTGGACGTGCGGGCCGACCCGCTGCGCATGATGCAGGTGCTGCGCAATGTGCTGGCCAATGCCATCAAGTTCTCGCCCGCGGGTGGGGAAATCGATATCGAAGGCAGCCACGACTATGAGCAGGTGGTGCTGCGTGTGGCTGACCAAGGCCCCGGCATTCCCGAGGCGGAGCTCGAGCACATCTTCGATGCCTTTGTGCAATCCAGCGGCACCAAAGACGGCTCGGGCGGCACGGGCCTGGGCCTGACCATCAGCCGCAAAATCCTCACCGCCCACGGCGGCAGCATCCAGGCCGCCAACCGTGAGCAAGGCGGGGCGGTGTTTGAAATCCGCCTGCCCGCAGCCTTCAGCGCAGTGCTCTAGGGCGCGCGCTGCGGCTCAGTTCTTGGGCTCGCGCAGGCAGCTGCGCAGCCACTGGCTCATCTCCCACTGCACATGGCCCACCGACTCGCGCGCCTGGTAGCCATGGCCTTCAAACGGCAGCTGCACATAGCGTGCGCTGCCGCCCGTGCCGGCCAGAGCTTGGTAGAGGCGCTCGCTTTGCATGGGAAAGGTGCCGGGGTTGTTGTCGTACTCGCCGTGGATGAGCAAGAGCGGCTCTTTGATTTGATGGGCGTACAAAAAGGGCGAGACGCGCAGGTAGGTCTCTTTGGCATCCCACAGTGAGCGGCGCTCGCTCTGGAAACCAAAGGGCGTGAGGGTGCGGTTGTAAGCGCCGCTGCGCGCAATGCCGCAGCGAAACAGCTTGGTGTGCGCCAGCAAGTTGGTGGCCATGAAGGCGCCATAGCTGTGCCCGCCCACGGCCACGCGGCGCGGGTCGGTCACGCCCAGGTCTTCGGCTTTGTCGAGGATGGCGCGTGCGTTCATCATGAGCTGCTCAATGAAGCCATCGCTGACGGCGCGCAAGTCCCCCACCACGGGCATGGTGGCGTCCATCAGCACCACATAGCCGTCCAGCGCCAGCAGCTGCGGGTTGATGCCGCTCACCGGCTGGTAGCGGTTGCCCGTGGCCGCGAGCTGGCTGGCCAGCGTGGCGTCGTTGAACTCCATGGGATAGGCCCACACCAGGGTGGGGCGGTGTTCGCCGTCGCGGTAGTCGGGCGGCAGCACCAGCCAGAAGGACAGCTCCACCCCATCGGCGCGCTTGAAGGTGACGAGCTCGCGGCGCAGCTTGCGCAGGCGCGGTTGGTTGTCGCTGATGCGCGTCAGGGCCTGAGCCTGCGCACCTTCGCGCAGCACCAGATTGGGCGGCTCGGTGGCGGTTTCCCGCAGGGTGAGCAGGCGGCGGTCCTCGCTCCAGGCCAAGGGCATTTCATAGGCCTGCTCGGCAGACTGGAACAGGCGCGCGGTGCTGCCGTCGCGCACCGACATGCGGTCTAAAAACGGCCGCTCGCCGCGCGGGTTCGCGCCCGGGCCCACCATCAGCAGATCGCCTTGCTGGGTTTGCGCCACCAGGCGGCCGTTGGGCAGGGTGCGCAGCAGCGGGCTGCCGGGGTGGCGGTAGCGCTCGCGCACGGCGTGCTCAAACAGCATGCGGCTTTGCGTGCCGCGCAGCGGCAGCCAGTAGCTGCGCGTCCAGGCTCGGCTGCGGTCTTCTTCGCTGAGCAAGGCATGCTGGCCGTCGTCGGCAAAGCGCAGCCGTGCAAAGCGGTAGGGCATGCGCTGCACCTCGTAGGCCTCGCCTTGGTAGGGTGGGTCCAGGCGCATGAGGCGGTCGCGGAAGGCGGCGCGCTGCGCGGGGTTGCCGCCGTCCAGCGCTTCCACCCAGTACAGGGCAGCGTCTTTGTGGGGCGAGGCAAAGAACTGCCGCGGGCCCGGGATGACGCCGTCAATGGCCACGCCCTGGCGCAGCGGGGTGCGGGCCAGCTCGCGCAGGCGTTTGCCCTCGGGGCTCCAGAGTTCGACCACGCTGGGGAAGTCGCTCCAGATCAAGGTGTAGCTGAAGGGCCGCACCAGGCGCTCACTCAGCACGCCCTGGCCTTCGCCCACGGTGGTGAGGCTGTGATACAGCCCCGGGCTGCCCAGCGCCTGGGTACGCAGGCTGCGCAGGTTCACGCGCAGCATCTGGCTTTGGGCATGGAACTCAAACAGCGCTTCGTCTTGCACGCTGCGCAGCAAATCCGCATGGGTGCGCTCGGGCGAGTTGCGGCCCAGGCTTTCTTGCACCATGGGTGCCACGCTGGCGTGTGGCGCTGCGCTGCGCCGCTGGGGGATGCTCAGCACCACCACTTCTTCGGGGTTGAGCCAGGCTTGCTCGCCGTCGGCCAGTACGTTGTTGATGTTGACCTTGGGCACGCGTTGCAGCGTGGCGCTGGCGGTGTCGCCCACCCACAGCTCGTTGGCCTGGTCAAGGCGGCGCTCCAGCACAAAGCGCTGGCCATCGGGCGCCCAGACAAAGCTGTGCCACAGCCCGGGCTTGGGCAGGGTGACGCTGCGCTCGGGCGCATCGGCCTGGCGCAGCGCGCGCAGCCGCAGCCGCTCTATGCCCACCAGCCCGATGGGTGTGGCGCTGCGTGGGTCAAAGCGCAGGCCTGCCAGGCGCAGCTGAGGGCGCGCCAAATCGGCCAGCGCCGGGTAGCGTGCTTGTTCGATGATGGCCAGCTGGCTGCGCTCGGGCGAGGGCAGCAGGCGCGGCAGGGCAGGGGTGTCCAACACCTCGCGAATGGCGGCCGAGGGCTGCTGGTAAGCAGGCCGAGTTTGCGCCGCAGCCAGTGGCAGCAGCCCAGCCAGGGCAAGGGCAAAGCAGATCAGGCGCATGGGCAAAGGGTAGTACAGCAATTGCACAACAGAAGGGCCACTCTAGCGCGCAGCCCCGAGTGCCCAGGCCCACAGACTGAAGCTCACAAAGGCCAGGCTGGTGGAGCCCAGAATGATTTTTGCAATGCGCCCATTGTCGGCCCCATAGCGTTCGGCCAGTAAGGAGACGTTGCTGGCGCTGGGCAAGGCGGCGGTGAGGGTGAGGACTTGCAGCTGCAAATCGCTGAGGTTCAGCCCATAGCGCCGCGCCCCCAGGCCCAGCAACAGCACCAGCAGCGGGTGCAGCAGCAGCTTGGCCAGCACCACCGTGGTGACGGCGCCCGCGGTGCTGGTGTGGCCTGCCTGAGCCGCGCCCTGGGCCTGGTGTTGTTCGCGGCGCAGCACCGCGCCCAGGGTGAAAAGGGCCACGGGGCTGGCGGCGTCGCCCAGCAGGCGCACGGTGTTGTCCAGTGCTGCAGGCAGGTGCAGGCCGCTCAAGCCCGCCGCCACGCCCAGCCCCACGGCCCAGGGCAGCGGGTTGGTGAGTGGGCCGCGCAGGGCCTGCAGCCAGGCGCTGCGCCATGAGGCATGGCCAGCCCCGGACTGCGCCAAGGCCAGGCACAGCGAGCTGGTCAGCACCAGGTCTACCAGGGTGGTGCAAATCACCGTGCCCACCGCCGCCGGGCCCAAGAGGGCTGCCAGCAGCGGCACGCCCATATAGCCCGAGTTGGGAAAGGCCCCCACCAGCGCCCCAAAAGCGGCGTTGCCGCGCTGCAGCTGTGGGCCCAGGGTCAGGGCCATGATCAGCCCCACCATCAGCAGCGCCACTGCCGTGTAGAGCAGCAGCACTGCAGGGGCCAGCAGCTCGGCCAGCGGCGTGTTCACGCCAAAGCGAAACAGCATGCAGGGCAGTGCGAAATACAGCACAAAGCTGTTGAGCCCGGCGATGGCGGACTCAGGCAGCAGGCGCTGGCGCACCGCCAGATAGCCGCACAGCACCAGGGCGAAGAAGGGCAGGATGACGTTGGCAATCCCCGCCATCTCAGGCTGCCTGCGGGCCGGGGCGGCCGTCCTCCACCACAAAGCGCGCCTGCACGGCCACGGCACTGTCGGCGCGCTCGGGCTCCAGCACGCTGCGCAGCTGGGCTTGCAGCAGCTTGGGGCTGAGCTCAAACAGCACATAGCCGCGCTCGTCGGAGCGGGCGTGCAGCAGCTGCGGGTTGAAGGGCCGCGCCGCGTCGATGCGGCTTTGCGCCATGCCGTGGCTGCTGATGGAGGTGCCGCAGAACTCGCTGGCCAGCACCGGGCCGCTCACATTCAGTGCGTCAAGGTGCAACTGGGCCACGTAGTTGGCATGCACATCGCCGCCCAGCACCACGGTGTTGCGGGCGCGCGCGGCATGCAGGCCCTGCAGCAGGCGGTCGCGCGTGGCCATATAGCCGTTCCAGCCCTCGGTCCAGTAGAGGCCGCCGTGGGCCTCGCGGTCCTGCCAGGTCAGCCCGGCCATGAGGGTTTGCTGGGCCAGCAGGTTCCAGCGCTGGCGGTCCCACTGGCGTGCCAGCCAGGCTTCTTGCGCCGTGCCCAGCAGGCTGCGCTGCGGGTCCGCCAGGGCCGGGCACTGTTCCAGGGTGACGGTGTTGGCGCCGCCGCGCCCAGGTTGCGGGCAGGCGTGGGGGGCGCGGAACTGGCGGTCGTCCAGCGTGATCACGCGCGCCAGCTGCCCCCAGTCCAGGCTGCGGTAGAGCTGCATGGCACCCTCACGGGGCCGCCAGGCCTCGGGGAAGGGCAGGTGCTCCCAGTAGGCCTGCACGGCGGCATGGCGCAGCGCCGCAAAGTTGGGCGCGAGGTCTTGGCCCACATCGCCCGCGTAGTCGTTGGCCACCTCGTGGTCGTCCCAGGTCAGCACCCAGGGGGCGGCCGCATGCATGGCTTGCAGCTGGGGGTCGCTCTTGTAGAGGGCGTAGCGCTCGCGGTAGTCCTGCAGCGTCAGGCACTCGTGGTTGGGGTGCTGGCGGCCCGCTGCGGCCTTGGCGCCGCGGCGGTACTCGTAGATGTAGTCGCCCAGGAACATCACCAGATCGGGGTTTTGGGCCTGCATATCGGCCCAGGCGGCGTAGCGCCCGGCTTCCCAGTGCTGGCAGCTGGCAATGGCAAAGCGCAGCTGGCGCACGGCGGCGTCGGGGGCCGGGGCGCTGCGGGTGCGGCCCACGGCGCTGCGCTGGCCCAGCGCGCTGAAGCGGTACCAGTACCAGCGGTCTGGCGCCAGGCCGCGGGGCTCCACGCGCAGGCAATGCGCATCGCGCGCCAGGGCCTGGACTTCCCCTTGCTGCAGCACTTGGCTGAACTGCTCGTCCTTGGCAATTTCCCACTGCACGGGCACGGCCTCGGGCAGCTCAGTGCCGCAGAGCTTGGTCCACAGCACCATGCCGTCGGGCCGCGGAAAGCCCGAGGCCACGCCCTGCGCAAAGCGCTCCACGCCCTGCGCACGCGCCTGGCGCAGCCAGCCCGGCGCCACACCGGCCGCGAGCACGGCGCCCAGCAGCTGGCGGCGCGCCAGTGGGGCAGATTCAAGCTGGGGCAAAAGGGGCGGCTGCTGGGTCATGGTCACCTCGCGAAAAAGCTGGGGGCCATTGTGCGGTGGCGATGTGAAACCACCCTGAGCGCTGAGGCCGCGAGGCGACAACCGCGAGCCCGCATCCCCCTGGCTGTAGGTGTGCCGGCGGACGCAGCATCACCGGCAGCTGTCAGCCTGACATGGGGCCTGAGCTGCCGCCATGTGCCCCTGCTCAGGCCTTGGAAAAGTGAGTTATGCCGTGTTTTTCTCAATCAGACCGCGAACAATATCGATCACCTTGTAGGCGGTTTGCTCATCGATATTCTGACCTTCAATGACTGAGCGCTTAAAAGCAAAGCCACCAGACCAGCCAGAGCCTTCAACGACGCCAATTGCAATGGTCTTGTTCAAAAAATAATAAAGGGGCCCCACCAGAAACCCGATGAAGAACACGGGCGCAAGAACGAGCGTGAGCGCAAGCGCTTCTTTCCAGGGCTTTTCATACCCGTAGAAGGCCGATGTGAGTGATTTCATTGGAATCACCCGAGTGGTGCGCCCGGACAGGGATGCAGAGGTGAAAACGATCAGGCGGTCGTTGATCTTCACCTCGGTTGTCGGGTCCAGACCAACCACTGACAACAGCCATGCAAACAGACCGGCTTGCCTTCCCACCAAATGCACGTAGTTTCCATCTGCATTTTGCTCGGTTCCGGCATACCATTTTTTAATCACCAAAGCCATGTGGGCACTCCTGTTGATTGGTTGTTGTGAAAGCAAACCAAGCCATATTCATGGCTTGGTATCCAATATATTGGTTTGTGTCGGGTGCGCAGCTTGTGCGTCAAGCCAAGCGGACCCCGGTGCTCAGCAAGCGCGTGCGTGTGAGACACCCTTCAGGAAGGCGCGCCTGGCCGTGCCTGCGGTGATGGCGGCAATCACCTGTTTGGAATAACGCTCTGCGCCACTGAGTTTGCGAATCCAGCCGCGAAACGGAATCGCACCCTCTACCGCTTTTTGGGCAGCGTCAGTGGCCACGGAGCTGCCGCGCTCGATCAAGCTGGGGCGGGCGTCCGTCGCCGGGGCGTCAAGGTCCGCCCCAAGCACCGCATCAAGCGCCTTGATCTCGGCGGCAATGTCCGTGCAACTCATATCCCCGGGCGCGGCATAAGGTGCTTTTTGCGCCAACACCAGCGCCTCAGGAATTGCAGCGTGCACCAAATTGAGGTCAGAAAGCGGCGTCACTGCAATGGTCGCTGTTTTCTCCTGGACGGACGACGCACAGCCTGAGGTTAGGGCAAGAACAGCAAGAATCAGGGGGTATGCCAATTGCATGGGTGCTTTTTGCATTCAGGTAAAAAGGGCAGTTAACTCTAAATACCCAGCCACCAAAATGCGGAATTTGCATCCAAGCTGGCGGAAGGTGCTCGGATGATAGGCTGGCAATTCCACGCAGCAACCCATACCTTTGGGTGGTGTGCTGCAATTTGGACACGCCAAAAATCGGCATATCTAGGGTATTCACCAGGGCGGCTGTGGCATCAAGGGCTCGCCTTTGAGGGGCTAAGAAGCGGGTTACCAAACCAACGGATTTGCAGCTTGACGCGAATGGGCGTCCCACTGGGGGCCGGGCGTCAGCGCAGCCAAGCCAGCACTTCGGGTGCGGGCGGGGCCAATCTGGGTTTTGCAGTCACTTCGACTTTCTGGCCTGCGTAGTTTGCAAAGCACTCTCGATGTCCATCGAGTGACATGTCACCCTGACGGGAGTAGTACTGCCGGACCCAAGACAGCAAGAAGGCGAGGCGCTCGTCCTGCTCTGTCTTGGACGGGTACTTGTGCGGCTCCCAAGGTCTAGCCTGGCAGTTGGCCACACACTGCTCTTCACCCGGATTCAGAAATAACAACAGAGGGTTGCGCGCAAAAGTGATGCTGACGAGCCCGGCATAGCAACCCTCCACCACCCAGTTTTCATGCTCGCTGCAGAAGTCGTCAACCTCTTTGGCAGCCGCTTCCGGAGACCGTGGAACGGCGATCTTGCCGGGCTCCCAAGCCACGGTATCCAGATCCAGCAGCGCCGCACCTCCGGCGCTGGCCAGCCATCGGGCGAGGGTGGATTTGCCGGAGCCTGAATTCCCGAGAATAGCGATTTGCACTTTCTGACCTCTCTCAAAAAATCCCACAGCCAACCATTTATACCGGGTTGGTATTCATGCTGGGCAGGGGCAGAGCAAATGGAGCCCATGCATCGGCTCGCCTGAATGGGAGGTGAATACCCAAAACATTGAAATGCGGCTTGATTTAATGGGGAATCCCACCAGATAGGTTGCGCATTGCACTGATCACTTTGCAGCCTTCCGTAGTTGGGCATTGAGCCAAGCTTCGATGCCCTCCACCGTGGCGTGCCCATCATCGCCGCCGAGTTGATTTGCATAAACGGTGGCCAACAGCCGCCCCTTCGCGTCGAGAAGTGCGAAGCCCGGGAACGCCTCGACGTTCAGCCTCTTGGAAAGCAGCGCAGCTGCATCTGCAGCAACCGGCCAATTGAGGCCGTACTGCTTCACGTAGCTTTGCGCATCCGCTCTGCCATCGGGCGTAATGGCCAAGACATTGATATCGCTGCGGCGTTCCATGACTCGGTTGAGCTTCGGAACCTCCTTGATGCACGGTGCGCAGTACTTCGTATAGAAGTTAATAAGCACGGCCTTGCCAAGCAGTCGATCTGCAGAGATTTCGCTGCCGCCGGGATCAACAAGGCTTTCGAGCGGAAATCTCACTCCTGCCGCAAGCCCGAAATTCGGCAAAGCTTTGTATTCCACTTCGGTTGCATGCACGACCCTCAGTGATCCAGCAAAAAATATTGCGGTGGCGATTACTTTGGCGAACGTTCTCAATCATTCCTCCAACGCCTCTTAAGAAGCTTTGACCTGACCTGCCCCCGTCCACCCTTGTCACGGCGGCGGGTTTCGAAGGGGAAGCCAATGAAGAAATGGCCCGCATTGCGGGCCATCAGGGATTGGTTTGGCTTGACGAGTGGGGAAGCCCTTGTGGTTTGAGTTAGGCAGCACTCGTGGAGGCGCCAGTTGGTGGTGTGGCTGGAAGCTCGGTTGCCTGTGACCACACGGCTTGCCAAGCAGATCCACGCAATTCGTAGATATCCGTATGCCAGCACTGTATGACTCTTCCAGATGGAAATTTGAGTCTTGCCTGGTACTTTACGGCGCCCATCGTTTCCCTGGCGAGTACCTGCATTGGACCAAGTTCCCAGCTCGTATAGAACGGCGCGTCTGCGATGAGTTCCAGGTAGCGCGATCGGGTTATGACTCGTCCGCCAGGAGTGACCAGCTCGTAGTCTGTTGCGTGCAGTCGCTCTAGCAGCGTGATGTCTCTGGCGACGATTGCTTGCGTTCGCGCTCGCTCAAGTTCACAGAAGTGGTTGGTATTCATCGTGGCGGAATACGAGGTGTCGCGCGCTTGTGCTGCCTGACGTTTGAGTTAACCGGCATGCGACAGAGTGACGTCGCCGGGCGAAAATGAAATGAAGCCCGGCGCAGGAACGCCGGAGCATGTCCGTCATTCTCTGGTTTTACGGACTTCACTACCTTTACGTTGGTACGACTGGGAGGGGGAGTAGGTCACTTGAAACTGCAGGAAGTCTTTGTGGATTTTTTAGGCATTTGCCCAATTTTTCACATATTCAGGTGTTGGTATATTTTTGTTTTCATAAGGCAGCGGTGTTTCACGTCGAATTTTTAATGGTAGGACTCCCGCCCAAACAGGAAGATCAATATCCTCTTCTTTGTCAGATGGATGGGTGTTGCTAATTTTTGTGGCGGCTTCTTCCAAAGATATGCGTAGTACACTTGTGGCGGCCAATTCTTTTTCATTACCTGGCCTTGCTTCATTTTTGCGTCCTGCTGCAATTTTTTCCATAAATGAATCAAGAGCATGCATTTTTTCGGAGTTGCCTTTTACCTCTTCGAAGACTCCATAAATCACAGCTGAACGATAGTTCATTGTGTGACTAAAAGCTGATCTGGCAAGCACAAGACCGTCAATATGTGTTATTCCTATTGAGGTTTGAGCTCCAGTCAAAAGTTTTTTGGTTAAGCGCCCGCCATTTGAGCCGTGAATATATAGATAATTTTCGATGCGCCAGCAGGCTGTGGGTATGCAGTGGGTGTTTTCGCCATCGCTAAATGCGATATGGCAAAAATATGCCTCATCAATAATCCCATATAGTGATTCTTTTTCGTAATTCGCTAACTCAGCTATACGGCGAACCTTTGTACGAGAAGAGGGTGCTGATGAGGTCTTTGTGTTCATTGAGTTTTCTTTAATTGAAGATGTTGGCTATTGGTGTGCCTAACGTTGACCGAAAGGTTAGGTGCAATTTCCACTGCCAGCCAACCGTGCGTACATGAAAAAGTTACAGGGTGTGCCGCGTACATGCCGGTAGCTTTTGAGCAAACCTTCTTGAGCGAACCCCATGCGCTCGATGGTGCGGATAGAACGGAGATTGGACTCCAGAACCGTGGCCTGTACTCGGACGAGGCCGACATGCTGATGAGCCCAGCCCACGAGTACGTTACCGACGGCGGTGGCGATTCCCTTGCCCCAGAACTCTGGGTTTAGATCGTAGGCAAGTTCAGCAGACTTATTGACTGGGGCGACGCTATGGAACCCGATGGTGCCAACCAGTTTATCGCCGTCTTTTGAAGCGATTGCCAGGCGAAGGCGGGAATCAGGCTCACCACTCGTTTCGTTACCCAGATACCCGCTCAGATCTTCGATGGTCGGATAATTCCAGCTCGTATGCTCATACACAGCCGGATTGTTCAGATAGCTGGCCCATGCCGCCATATCCGAGGCGCGTAATGGCCGTAAATACACGGAATCGTGCTCGACGGTTGGGAGTGAGCGGAAATGCATGCTGCACCTAACTATATTTAGACACCCAACCCACATGCCGCCTTCGCAGCCTAATGCGTCGGGAAATCGGGGCATCATAGGCTTGCGGCTCTATGGTGCAAGCCATGCCTTTGGGTGATGCCCCAGCGCGTTAGGCCGGGGGATTGGTTGCTTGCGGCCAACCTTTGCGCGGTGAACATTGGGCTTCGCAGGCTCAGCCCAACCTATCGTGCTGAAAAATTGAACACCATGTCACCAGCATCGTAGCTATAGAGTGGGGGGAAGCCGGAATCAACTTTCCGATAGCCGGCGCGAGTGAGCAACGCTTGGCATCTAAAATTTTCAGGTGCAGTCGCGGCCCAATATTCGCTAATGCCATGTGAACGCTGAATATTTTTGTGAAGCCAATCCAGAGACTCGCTGGCGAATCCATTGCCCCAGTATTCGGGATTAAACAAGAATGCCACCTCGGCTATGGAATTGTGTAGCGTGGCTTCCAGTCGGCCGATCATATTGCTGCTCGCCAATTCGCGCACCAGAAAATTCAACCAAACCTCGCCCGACGCTTCAGAACTCGGTCCTCGTAACGCAATTTCCCGATCGAGCACGAAGTTTTCAACTGTAGGTAATTCGCTGATGTATTCGTAAACTGAAGGCGCCCGCAAACAATTGGAAAGTTCCAGGAGGTGCTCTCGTTGGAGTTCTTCAATCAATACTCGCAACTGCAAAATCCTTCTCTGTTGGCCTAACTATATTTATACACCCGACCCACATGCCGCCTTCGCAGCCCAATGCGCCGGGAATTTTTTGAATCATAGGCGTCGGCCTCCGGTGCAAGCCATACCTTTGGGCGGTAGTTGGATATATCAACCAGCCAAAATTTTGGCGGGTGGAGGTTTGCAAAGAGCAGGGCCCGGTGCAGCCCCCTGGACGCGCTCTAGCGCTCAGCCCTCGCCGCCCAGGCCGTCTTCGCTGTCGCGCTGAATTTCGCCCAGGGCGCTGCGGGTTTGCAGGGCTTGGTCTTGCAGCCATTGCACGAAGCGGGCCACGTCGGGGCAGCTGCGGCCGCGCTCGCTCAGCAGCAGGCCGTAGCGCGCGGGGCATTGCACGCGGCCGCTGAGGCCGAAGGGTTCGACCAGTTCGCTCCTTTGCAAGGAGTCATGCACCAGGGCCAGGCGGGCCATGGCCACGGCTTGGCCGGACATGGCGGCTTGCACTTGCTGGTAGGTGAAGTTGAGGTACATCCAGCGCCGGGGTTGCAGCTGGGGGTGGCCGCGCTGGGTGAGCCAGTAGCGCCAGCTCAGGTAGGTGGCGCCGGGCAGGTGGGCTTCTTCTTCGGCCAGGGTGTGGGCGGCCAGGTCTGGGACGCGCTGCAGGGGCGGAATTTGGCCGCGCTGGGCTTGGTCCAGCAGCCAGGGGCTGCACACGGGGGTGAGCACTTCGCCAAAGAGGGCGATGCTGCCGGCGGGCAGGCGGCCGCTGGCGATGTAGCGCAAGGCCAGGTCAAGTTCGCCGCCTTCCATGTCGTCCAGGCTGTCGTTGGCGGAGATGCGGATGTCCACGTCGGGGTGGATGCGCTGGAAGGCTTCCAGGCGCGGGATGAGCCACAGCGAGGCAAACGAGGCGAAGGTGCTGAGGTTGATGATGCGCCGCGTGCTGCGGCGGCGGATGTGGTGAACGGTGGTGTCGAGCCGGTGCAGCAGGGGCTGCACTTGGGTGTGCAGCAGCTGGCCGTCTTTGGTCAGGGCCACATGGCGTGTGCCGCGCACGAACAGGGGCACGCCGAGTTCCTGCTCCAGGGACTGGATTTGGCGGCTCACGGCGGACTGGGTCAGGTGCAGCTCTTCGGCGGCGGCGCGGAAGTTCAGCAGCCGCGCCACGGCTTCGAAGGCCCGCAGGGTGTTCAGCGTGAGCGGGCGGGTGCGGAGGTGCTGATTCATGCGCAGATGCTATCAATCCAGGCTGCCGCATTCATTGGACGTGCGCCCCGCGCAATCCCTAGTATCCGTTTGAAGTTGCCGTGATGTTTTGTCGTTGAGTGTCGATTTGACGGCAATTGGCGCAATCTTGCGGACACAGGAGGGTGTGGTGACCAATGTATTTTTTACATGGATCAACGGCGTGCTGCTGGCCCCGGTGTTGAGCCGGGAGGACGCGGGCGGGGCTTGGTGGGAGCTGGCGCAGGCGCAGTTGCTGCGCCACACGGTGGGGGCGCAGGGCCTGCGGGTGCGGGTGGTGGCGGGGCGGTTGTGGATCACCCCGACGGTGATGGACGGCGCGGCGCCGGACTGGGCCATGGGGCCGGGCGACATCCTGGACTTGCCCCCGGGCCTGGTGGTGGTGGTGGAGGCGCTGCGGCCCGCGCGCTTTGAGCTGCTGGTGCCGCCGCAGGTGCGGGTGCAGATGTGCCCCAGGCCGGTGCAGCGCCCCATGGGTTGGAGGGTGGGCAAGCTGGGGCGCTGGCGCCCAGCCACCGACTAAGATGCCGCGCTTGGGGCCGCCCGCCGCTGGGGCGGCGGCCCGTCTGGAGCTGCATCTTGACTTCTGCCCCCACCCCGCCTCGTGCCGCCGCGTCTGTGCTGGCACGCATTCCTGACGGCTCGGCCGTTTTGTTTTTTGTGCAGGTGTTTGCCACTTTGGCTTACGCCGTGCTGTATTCCAGCCTGGTGCTCTACGCCACGCAGCGCATGGGCTTTAGCAACGCGCAGGCGGCGCTGATGATGGGCGTGTTTGGTGCCTTCAACTACGGCTTGCACCTCTTTGGGGGCTATCTGGGCGGGCGGCTGCTGAGCAACCGCAACCTCTTTGTGGGGGGCATGGTGCTGCAGGTGCTGGGCTGCGCCTTGATTGCGCGCGGCGGGCTGGAGGATTTGTACTGGGGCCTGGCGCTGTTTCTCACCGGCAGCGGGCTCAACGTCACCTGCCTGAACATGATGCTGACGCAGCGTTTTGCGCCTGAAGACCAGCGCCGCGAAACCGCCTTCATGTGGAACTACGCCGGCATGAACCTGGGCTTCTTCGTGGGCTTTGCGGTGGCGGGCTACTTCCAGCTGAGTCAGCGCTACAGCGCGCTGTTCATCTTTGCCACCTTGGGCGGCTTGGCGTCGATTGCGCTGTCGATGGCGTTTTGGCGCACCCTGGCCGACCGCGACACGCCGCTGCTGGGCGTCACGCCTGGCCAGTTCCGCCTGCGTTTTGTGGCGGGCTGGGCGATTGTGCTGGCGCTGGTGCCGCTGCTGTGGTGGTTGTTGCACCACCCCAGCGACACCGGGCAGATGTTCAAGCTCGTGGGCGCGGCGGTGGCCGTGGCGCTGGTGGTGCTCACGCTGCGCCACCCTGTGGCGGCCGAGCGGCGGCGCATGTGGGCCTATCTGGTGCTGACGGCGGGCTCGCTGGTGTTTTGGTCGCTCTACCAAATGGCGCCCAGCGGGCTGCAGCTGTTTGCCGTGGGCAATGTGCGCATGGAGATTGCGGGCATGGCCGTGGCGCCGCAGTGGGTGCAGAACATCAACACCATCGTCATCGTGCTGTGTGGCCCGGCGCTGGCGCACGCCTTCATGCGGCTGCGCGAGCGCGGCTGGCCGGTGGACGTGCCGCAGCAGTTCGCGGCCTCGCTGCTGCTCATGGGCCTGGGCTTTTTGGCCCTGCCCGCAGGCATTGCGCTGGCTGACACGCAGGGCCGGGTGGACTTTGGCTGGCTGGCGCTGAGCTATGTGCTGCAGTCTCTGGGCGAGCTGCTGATCTCGCCCATTGGCTACGCCATGATTGGCCGCCTGGCGCCGCGCCAATACCAGGGCGTGATGATGGGCAGCTGGATGTTGGTCTCGGGCCTGGCCTCGCTGTTCGCGGCCGACTTCTCCAGCGTGGTGGCCACACCCGAGGGCGCCGAGGGCGCGGCCGCGCTGGTCACCAACCCGGCTTACAGCCAGCTCTTCACGCAGCTGGGCAGCGGGGCGCTGGTGATGGCGCTGGCGCTGGCCTTGCTGGTGCCCTTCCTGCGCCGGCTCATCGACGCGCCCGCGCCTCAGGCCTCGCGCTGAGTCTGCACCCCCGCGGCGGGGAGGGCTCCACGGGTGTTGCGCCGCCGGTGTTTCACTGCCGTGGGGGCTGCACGTTGCGGCGCACAATGGACGGACCCGAGCCAACAACATTTGTGGAGCCAGACGTGGGAAGTGGATTGGAGGACAGGGCCCTGCTGCGTGCCCAATTGACCCAGCAGCGGCTGGACATGCCGCACCGCTTGCAAGCCGCCGAGCAGCTGCAGCAGGTGCTGCGCGTGTGGCTGGTGGCGCGCAAGGAGCAGCGCATTGCGGCCTACTGGCCCATCAAGGGCGAGTTCGACCCGCTGCCCGCGCTCTACCGTTGGAGCGAGGTCGACGCGCAGCGGCGCATCGGGCTGCCGGTGGTGGACCGCGAGCACGGGCGGCTGCGCTTTCACGTCTGGTACCCCGGCTGCCCCATGGAAGAAGACGCCATGGGCATTCCCAAGCCCAAAGACACCGAGGCTTTCGAGCCCGAGCTGCTGCTGCTGCCCTGCCTGGGCTATGGCCCGGCGGGCCTGCGCCTGGGCTATGGCGGGGGCTTCATGCTGCGTACCATCACGCAAATCCAGCCGCGCCCGGTGGTGGCGGGGCTGGGCTACCAGCAGGGCTTTTTGCCGCTGCTGCGCCATCAACCCAACGACGTCCGGCTCGATGCCATGCTCACCGAGGCCGGGGTCGCCTGGGACAACCCTTCTGTTTGAGTGTGAAGTGATGAAAGACACCGCCAACGCCAGCCCCGCCTGGGACGAGCTGCACCGCCGCCATGTGGCCGAGCTGCAGCAGCGCGCCGAACGTGCCCTGAGCCTCAGCGGCCATGAGGCTTTGCTGATCGCCTCGGGCGTGGAGAAGTACGGCTTCTTGGACGACCGGCCCTACCTCTTCCAGCCCAACCCGCATTTCAAGGCCTGGGCGCCGCTGTGCGCCCACCCCGACAGCTGGTTGCTGGTGCGCCCGGGGCACAAGCCGCTGCTGGTGTATTACCAGCCCGACGACTACTGGCATGTGCCGCCCGCGCCACCCACTGGCTTTTGGGTGGAGCAGTTTGAGCTGCGCATCATCAGCGCGCCCGAGCAAGCGCTGCAGCACCTGCCCGCCAGCGCCCAGGGCCTGGCGATTGTGGGCGAGGCCGACGCGGCGCTGCAGCACCTGGTGCCCAACAACCCGCAGCCGCTGCTGGACAGCCTGCACTGGCAGCGCGCGGTCAAAACCGATTACGAGCTGCAAAGCCTGCGCCAGGCCTCGCGGCTGGCGGCACGCGCGCACCTGGCCGCGCGCGAGGCGTTTCTGGGCGGCGGCTCAGAGGCCGAGATTCACCGCGCCTATCTGGTGGCCAGCGGCCACACCGACCGCGACTTGCCCTACGGCAACATCGTGGGCATCAACGAACACGCCGCGGTGCTGCACTACCAGTACCAGGACAGCACGCGCCCGACCCAGCCCCGCAGCCTCCTGGTGGACGCAGGCGCGCAAGTGCATGGCTACGCCTCGGACATCACCCGCACCTGGAGCTTTGGCGGCGCGCAGGCTGAGGCCTTCGAGGCCCTGCTGGCGGCCATGGAGCAGGCCCAGCTCGCGCTGGTGGACGAGGTGCGCGCGGGCTGCGACTACCGCGACATCCACCTCAGCACGCACCGCCACATTGCGCGCATCCTGCGCGAGCAAGGTCTGGTGCGCATGAGCGAGGAAGCCATGCTGGCGCAGCAAGTCACCAGCGCCTTCTTCCCGCATGGCATCGGCCACCTGCTGGGTTTGCAGGTGCATGACGCGGGCGGCTTTCTGGCCAGCGAGCAAGGCGGCACGCGCGACAAACCCGCGGGCCACCGCTACCTGCGCCTGACGCGCGACCTCCTGCCGGGCATGTGCGTGACCATCGAGCCGGGGCTCTACTTCATCCCCACCTTGCTGCGCCAGCTGCGTGCCAGCAGCGCCGGGGCGGCGGTGGACTGGGCCCGGGTCGAGCAGCTCCTGCCTTTTGGCGGCATTCGCATCGAAGACGATGTGGTGTGCCGTGCCCAGGGCGCGCCGGAAAACCTCAGCCGCGACGCTTTTGCCGCGCTGGGCTGAGGCCCCAAAAGCAAAACGGCCGTGGGCCACACCTCAACAGGTGCCGCACACGGCCCAAAGCCTTTTGAACTGCGGCCGCCCCTTGGGGCGGCTCTAGCAGTGGCTGGGAAGGAAAATCAGAAGCGGTAGCCCACGCCCACGCCCAGCAGCAGCGGGTCGACCTTGAACTTGCCCACGTCGGTGCCGCCAGCGCTCACGGTGGTGCCGATTTGCACCTTCTTCAGGTCCACGTTCAGCAGCCAGTTCTTGTCCAGTGCCACGTCAAAACCGACTTGGAACGCGAGGCCGTAGCTCTGACGCTTCAGGTTCAGGTTCAGCGCGGAGACATTGGCGTCGAACTTCACGCTGGAGATGTGGGTGAAGTTCAGGCCAGCGCCCACATAGGGACGGAAGGTCTGGTTGGGCAGGAAGTGGTACTGCAGGGTCAGGGTCGGGGGCAGGTGCTTGAAGCTGCCCACCTTGCCCAGGCCGTCGATGGACAGGGTTTGCTTTTGCGGGTAGGTCAGGATCAGCTCAGCGGCCAGGTTGGGGCTGAAGAAGTAGCTGATGTCCACCTCGGGCAGCCACTTGTCGTTGATCGAGGCCTTGCCCGCCTTGAGCGAGGCCAGGGTGTTGGTCAGCTGGGCGTTGTTGCCGTTGGCCGAATCCAGGTGCACAGCGCGAGCGCGAACCACGATGTCACCGGCTTGTTGGGCGGCGGCAGCGCCAGCGATCAGGCTCAGAACAGCAGCGGCGATCAGCGGGGTCTTTTTCATGAATCACTCCATCGGTGTTGGGATGGAGGCATTGCAACCCGCGCACCGTGGCCCGCATTTGAGCCATCTCAAAGTGGACCGCGGGTTATCCCGGGCTGCTGGCGCGTGTTGATGTGGCTCAAGCAAAGCGCCAGGGCTGCGGCTTGAGCGCCACAGCCCGCGCTTGCGTCTTCAGCCCGCCAGGCCTAGGCGGCGGCACAGCTCCAGTGCGAGCTGGCTTTGGTTCAAGGTGTAGAAGTGCAGGCCCGGTGCGCCCCCGGCAATCAGGCGCTCGCACAGCCGCGCCACCACATCCAGGCCAAAGGCACGGATGCTGGCGGTGTCGTCCATATAGCCTTCCATCTTCAGGGCCACCCAGCGCGGGATTTCAATGCCGTCGCGCGCCGCGAACTGCGCAATGCGTGCGTAGTTGTGAAAGGGCATGATGCCCGGCACGATGGGCTGGGTGACGCCCAGGCGCCGCGCTTCGTCGACGAAGTGGAAGTAGGCGTCGGGGTTGAAGAAGAACTGCGTGATGGCGCCATTGGCCCCGGCCTGCATCTTGTCAGCGAAGTGCTGCAAGTCGCGTGCGGCATAGCGCTGCTGGGGGTGGTACTCGGGGTAGGCGGCCACTTCGATATGCCAGTCCTGACCCTGCGTTTCGCGGATGAAGCGCACCAGCTCGGCGGCGTAGCGGAACTCGCCCGCGGTGGCGGTGCCGCTGGGCAAGTCGCCACGCAAGGCCACCACGCGGCGGATGTTTTGCGCGCGGTAGGTGGCCAGGATCTCGGCCAGCCCTTCGCGCGTGGAGCCCACGCAGGAGAGGTGCGGTGCGGCCTCGTGCCCGGTGGCCGCAATGGCGCTGACCGTGGCCAGGGTTTTCTCACGCGTGGCCCCGCCCGCGCCGTAGGTGACGCTGAAGTACTGGGGCGAGACGGCGCTGAGCTCCTGCACCACGGTGCGCAGCTTGTCCGCGCCCACGGGGGTGTTGGGGGGGAAGAACTCAAAGCTGACGGGGGTGCTCCCGGTGGGGGTGGTGCTCATGTCTTTGTGGTTCCTGTGCGGGTGGGGGCGTGCTGGCTTGGGCGCGCCCACAAAAAGAATTCCTGGTTGCCGTCGCCCCCGGCAATGCTGCTGCTGAAGTAGTCCTCAACCGTCCAGCCCTGGGCTTGCGCGGCCTCCAGCGTGCGTGCTTGCAGCTGGGGGTAGAGCGCTGGGTCTTTGACCAAACCGCCCTTGCCCAGCGCCTGGGGGCCGAGCTCGAACTGAGGTTTGATCAGCAGCAAGACTTGGCCCTGAGGCGCCAGCCAAGGCGCCAGATGGGCGAAGGCGCCGACCATGGAGATAAAGCTCATATCGCCCACGATCAGCGCAAAGCCGCCCGCCGGCGCGTGCTGTGCCAGTGCCGAGCCGCTGAGCTGGCGCACGTGCAGGCCTTCGAGCGCGGTGACGCGCTCATCGCTGCGCAGCCGCGTGTGCAGCTGCGCATGGCCCACATCCACGCCCACCACCTGCGCGGCGCCGTGTTGCAGCAGGCAGTCGGTGAAGCCACCGGTGCTTTGCCCGATGTCCAGCACCGTGAGCCCGGCCACGGCCAGGCCCGTGTGCGCCAGCGCGCCTTCGAGCTTGAGGCCACCGCGCGAGACGTAGCGCAGCTCCGCCGCGTCGGTGACTTGCAGCAGCTCGTGCTCGGGCACGTCTTCGCCGGCTTTTTTGACCACGCTGCCCGAGGCGCGCAGCACCACCCCGCGCTCGATGAGCCGCTGGGCGGCCGAGCGCGAGGGGGCGAGCTGCAGCGCCAGGAGGCGTTGGTCGGCGCGCATCAGTAGCGGTAGCTGTCGGCCTTGTAAGGGCCTTGCTTGGGCACGCCGATGTAGGCGGCCTGCTCTTCGCTCAGCTCGGTGAGCTGGGCGTTGAGCAGCGTCAGCTGCAGACGCGCCACCTTCTCATCCAGGTGCTTTGGCAGCACGTAGACCTGGCCGATGTCATAGGCGTCCTTGTGCGCAAACAGCTCGATCTGGGCGATGGTCTGGTTGGCAAAGCTGGAGCTCATCACATAGCTGGGGTGGCCGGTGCCACAGCCCAGGTTCACCAAGCGGCCCTTGGCCAGCAGGATGATGCGCCGACCCGTGGGGAAGATGACGTGGTCGACCTGGGGCTTGATCTCTTCCCAGCGGCACTTGGCTTCGAGCGCGGCAACGTCGATTTCGTTGTCGAAGTGGCCGATGTTGCAGACGATGGACTGGTCCTTCATCTTGGCCATGTGCTCGTAGGTGATGACGTTTTTGTTGCCCGTGGCGGTCACAAAAATGTCGGCCTTGTCGGCGGCGTACTCCATGGTCACCACGCGGTAGCCTTCCATGGCGGCTTGCAGCGCGCAGATGGGGTCGATCTCGGTCACCCACACCTGGGCCGAGAGCGCGCGCAGCGCCTGGGCCGAGCCCTTGCCCACATCGCCATAGCCCGCCACCACGGCGATCTTGCCCGCCACCATCACGTCGGTGGCGCGCTTGATGCCGTCCACCAGCGATTCACGGCAGCCGTAGAGGTTGTCGAACTTGCTCTTGGTCACCGAGTCGTTGACGTTGATGGCGCGGAACAGCAGCTGGCCCTTGGCCGACATCTCTTTGAGGCGGTGCACACCGGTGGTGGTCTCTTCGGTCACGCCGATGATCTCGGCGCTCTTGCGCGTGTACCAGGTGGGGTCTTGTGCAACCTTGGCCTTGATGGCGGCAAACAGCACGCGCTCTTCTTCGCTGGCGGGGTTGGCCAGCACGGAGAGGTCTTTCTCAGCCTTCTGGCCCAGGTGCATGAGCAGCGTGGCGTCGCCGCCATCGTCCAGAATCATGTTGGGGCCTTCGCCCGCAGCGCCCTTGGCGCCGAATTCAAAAATGCGGTGCGTGTAGTCCCAGTAGTCTTCCAGCGTTTCGCCCTTGTAGGCGAACACGGGCGTGCCGCGTGCCACCAGGGCTGCCGCGGCGTGGTCTTGGGTGGAGTAGATGTTGCAGGAGGCCCAGCGCACTTCGGCACCCAGGGCTTGCAGGGTTTCGACCAGCACGGCGGTCTGGATGGTCATGTGCAGGCTGCCGGCCACGCGCGCGCCCTTGAGCGGCTGGCTGGCGGCGTACTCACGGCGGATGGCCATGAGCGCGGGCATTTCGTGCTCGGCGATGTTGAGCTCTTTGCGGCCCCATTCGGCCAGCGTGAGGTCTTTGATGGCGAACTGGTCGGGCGACAGCGTGTGCGTGGCAGCGTTCATACAAGCTCCTTCGGGGCAGAAGCGTTGACGCTGGTGGTTCGGGCAGAGCCGATGTCTTCAGACAAAGTCTCACCCGGCCACCAAGGGTCAACGGGTGAGCGCAGTTGCATGGGCCGCCGATGCACCAGCTGCGGGCATCGGAGTAGCGGCGGTTTCGAGCCTGGCCGGGCCACCATGGCCGCAGTTGCAACGCTCCTCGAAACAGGGGCCGATTCTAAAGCCAGGCTGTCAGGCCGTGGCTCAAAAATGCGAGGCAAACGCCGCGCTTGTAAGGCTATTTGTCGGTATGGTCAGGAGCTGCGGCACTGAGCGAAGGGTCCGTGGACAGCCCAATGCGCGACCACCACCGGTGCCCTCTTGAGACGCGTCGATGGTGCCCCCTGCAACATCCAACAACATGCTCGTAACCGACTCTTGATCGACGAGATGCGGCCAGATACGGTAGACATGCGGCACGGGTTAGAGACGAAGGGACCTAGCCCAGGGGCGCCAGAGGTTTACCTCAAGTTCCCTTCTGTAGAACAAATACATCACCCTCGCGTTGCGCTCCCAGGCCAAAGGCGGCGGCAAGGCGTTGTAGCTTGTCGGCGTCAAGCTTCCATACAGTCTCGACATCGTCGACACCCACATCTAGCGTCCATTGCATGCCCAGCCAATGGGTGAGGATCAGCCCGTCGGGGGCCAGTAGATCGCACAGCGCTTGCATGTAACGCTCCAGGTGTCGCTGGCAGCAGGCAAAGCTGGCTATGTTGTTGTCGAGCACGATGTCGAATTGCTGTTCGCGCATTTGCTGGGCGAATTCCAGACTGTGTTTGTTGCACAGTACCGCCGTGTAATTAGGTAGTTGCTGGCTTTGCGCGTGTGCGAGCTCTTGCGGCGCGACCGTAACGCCCAGCACCTGCACTGCTTGGCCGCAAAGCCGGGCCACTGAGGAGTTTCCGCAGCCAATGTGCAGCACGCGCTTGCCCGCCAAGGGCTGGCGCACCAACCATGCGTTCAAGGCCAGCTGGTCCGGTGTTTCAGGGCAGTGGGAGTAGTCGACCAAGGGCCAGTCGATAGCCTGAGCGGCGCGATCGTAGTCATGCACGCCGGGCTCGCGACCGCAATCCTGGACCTTGGCGTTGAAGTCGAAACGGGGGGTATAAGTGTCAGGCATGGCTTCTTTCAACAGGGGCTTGCATGCTAAGGACGCAGACCTTTGCGCCTGTGTTGGTGAGCGCCTAAGTTCATCTATACCGATGAGACGCGCTCGGTCCTCTTCCCTACCCATGACTTTCGCGCAGACGCGCATACAGCTGGCTTTGGCCTTGGGGGTCAGCACGTTGCGATTGATGTGGCGCCCAAAAATACCGCCATGCCGGCCAGCTCTTGCTGCAGGGCGGCGGCGTAGCCCGGTGTGCGCGGGGCTTGGCCGCTGACATAGCCCAGCTGCGCGTGCAGGCGGCCGTCTTGCACACGCAGATTGCCCCAGCCGATGACCTCCTCGCCCCACAGCAGCGGCAGGGCGTAGTGGCCGCGCTGGCGCTGTGCGGCGGGGGTGTAGGCCTCGAAGCGGTAGGCCCAGCCCCAGAAGAGTTCAAAGCGTTGGCGGTCCCACACCACCGGGTCAAAAGGTGCGAGCAAGCGCACGCGCTGGGCCCCGCGCCAACGCCGCGCCAGGGCGCGCGGTGCTTCGCCCACGGGCCAGAACCATTGCTGCCCGGCCACTTCTGCGCTGGGCAGGCGCTGCAGGGCGCGCTTGAGGGTGGCGCTGCGCAGGTGCTCCCACTGCGGGGCGCCGCCGCCGAGGTGGCTCAGCAGCTGGCCCAGGCTGCGCCGCGTCAGCGGGGCGTAGAGTGCCACCACGGCGTCCAGCAGCTGGTCCATGGCCTGTTGAGGCTCAGCCACGCCAGGCCAGGGCGGTGCGGGGGCGTAGACGCGCGTGCCTGCATCGCGCCGCACCACGCGCAGGGCGCCGCGGTAGTGCAGGGCATCGAGCAGCTCGGTGCTCAGGCGGCTGCTGCCGCCAAACCAGTTGCTGACACGGCCATGCTGAAGTGCGGCGTCCACGTCCTTGGGGTGGGCGCTGCCAGCGTGCTGCACATGGGCGAGCACCTCCTGGGCCAGCGCGGCATGTTCGGCGCTCCACACCTTGCGCGGCTGGCGCGGGTGCATGAGGGCTTGCAGCTGCGGGACGACAAAGCCGTAGTTGACGAAAAAGTCCTCGGCCACGGCCAGACGGGGGTAGTGCTGCTCCAGCTGCCCGGCGCGGTAGTGGCGCACACGCTGGTAGAGGATGAGGTCTTGCGCGCGCGCCGGGGCGCGCAGCGGGTCGGCCTGCACAAAGCCCAGCCGTGCCAGCGCCTGGGGCAGTGTGGTGGGGGCAAACAGGCTGCGCGCCAGGGCGTAGCGGCGAAGTGTTTCCAGTTCAAGGCATGGGCAACTGTTCATGCATACAGTATCGGCGAGCCCTTGTGTGCTCCCCCTTGGGGACTACACCGGGTTCAATCAAAGCGTGCCAGTTCCTGCTCTCCCAAGGTCAAGCCGTCCCGCTGCAAGTCTGCGCTGTAGTAGCGGTTGCGGCCCAATTCTTTGGCGTGGTAGAGGGCTTCGTCGGCCCGCTGCAGCAGCAGCTCGGGCGAGGCTGATTGGTCGGCGCGCAAAGTGGTCACCCCGCAGCTGAGCGTGACATGCGGCGCCACCGGCGAAGCTGGGTGCTCCAGCGGTGTGTCGGCCAGCGTTTTGCGCAGCGCATGAGCCCAGGCCAGGGCGCCGCCGTGCGGGGTGTTGGGCAGCACCAGGGCAAATTCTTCACCGCCGTAGCGTGCGGCCAGATCGTTGGGACGCAGGCAGGAGGTGAGCAGGTAGCGCGCCACTTGGCGCAGGCACTCGTCGCCTGCCTGGTGGCCCAGCGTGTCGTTGTAGTTTTTGAAGTGGTCGATGTCGCACAGCAGCAGCGATAGTGGTCGGCCCGTGCGCTGCACTTCCAGCACCTCATGGCGCAGGCGCTCGTCGAGCGTGCGGCGGTTGACCAGCCCGGTCAGTCCATCCTCCATCGACAAGCGCAGGAGCTTGGCGTTGGAGCGGCGCAGTTCGTCAGACACCGTCAGGAGCTGACCTTGCAACAGCCGTATGCGTTGCATGGCGCGCAGCTTGGACTTGAGCACCACCAAGGAGACGGGTTTGATCAGGTAGTCGTCTCCGCCGCAGGCAATGCCTTTTTGCAAGTCGTGGTCTTGCCCCAGAGCGGAGAGAAAGATGATGGGCGTCCAGGCGCCGCGCTCCTGTTCAATTTCACGCAGCCGCGCGGCCACCCAGTAGCCGTCATGGACAGGCATGTGAACGTCGAGCAAGACCACGTCGGGGCGGTAGCGCTTGAAGGCGTCCAGCGCCTGGGCGCCACCGTCGGCCAAGGTCACCTCGTGCCCCGCTGCCGAGAGTTGGGCCTTGAGCAAGGCGCGCAAGCTGGCTTGGTCGTCCACCACCAGCACGCGCAGCGAGGGCAGGGCGGCTTCGGCGGACGGTGAGGCGCTGACGCCAGCCGTCTCGCTCGGGTGTAGCGGTGGCTCGGCGCAGGCACCTTGGGGAGGCAAAGACTCTCGGGCAGGTAGATCAAACATGAACATCCCTCATCAATGATTTCAGGTGGCGCGCTCGAGTTGGCGCACTTACGGAGTTCGCGCGTTGGCCTGCAACCAAGGCCTGAGGCGGGGTGGGCTCCTCCCCATGCTTGGTTTCTGTGCCGCGCAGCTGGCACGCGCTTGTGCTGTCTATTTCGGTAGTTCAGGCTGGACACTGAATATGGGAGGCACCCCTTGAATAGGAGGCTTTAGTCCCGTCGCGAGCGTCCGATATGACTTGGGTTGCGGGCGTTTGGCTCAGGAACTCGAGGGCGATGTGAATTCGTCCTGGAGTCTGTGCCGATGCACCGCGCCAGCCCAGCTGTTGGGCTGGCATGCTGCATCCACCCAGGCCGTACGGAATACACCCCTATGAGCGATACCACGCAACTCGAAGCCAAGGTGCTGCTGCTGGACCACGATCCGGCTCAGTACCGCCCTTTGTCGGAGTTTTGTCGCTCGGTGGGGCTGATGCCTCTGCTGCGCAGCGCTCATGATGCTTTGGCCACCCTGGCTCAGCACAAGGACCTGGCGGGTGTGCTGTTGGCTCAGGATCTGCCTGTGGACGACGGTACGGCCTTCAACTTGGCCCAGCGCATTCACCGCCAGCGGCCCGAGCTGCCCATCGTGCTGCGCCGCAGTGACAGCCGTGCCTTGAACGACGAAGAGCAAGCCTCGGTGCAGTACGAGTGGCAAAGCGGCGATATGGACGCGCTGCGTGGCATCGTCGACAAATCCATCTTCATCGTGCGCTACCCCGCCGAGCTGGTGGAGGGCATCGTGGCCCTGACGCAAGAGGCCTTGCTGGCCATGTTCCCCAACGCCGAGGTGCAGGCCGACCCGCCCTATGTGGTGCACGACCGCATCATCTATGGCGAAGTCTCCACCCTCATTCCCATCGAAAGCACCTGGTGCCGCGGCTTCATGATGCTGCAAACCGAAGAAAGCGCGCTGCGCCAAGGCGTGCTGCAGGGGATGAGCATGGAGGGCATTGGTGGTGACTTGAGCTTTCGCGAGATCAACAACCTGCTGGGCGAATGCACCAACCTGATTTGGGGTGCTTTCAAAAATCGCTACATCCCGCCGCAGGCCTTTGCCAACCAGCAAACCCAGGTGCCCATCGTGATCAACCACGCGCACAAATACATCAGCTTTGGCACCACGGACCCGCAGCTGTGCGTGCGCTATCGGTTGAGCGACCAGCAGCGCAAATCGGCCGAGCCCTTGTGGATCGTGCAGCGCTTTATCTTCAACCTACTTTGGTCGCCCGACCAATACACAGAATTCATGCGCACATCCCCTCAAGGCGGCTCAACCGGCGTGTTGGAACTGTTCTGAGTGGTGCGCAACGGAGGAGACTTTCTATGGCACATGTTTTGGTTGTCGACGATTCCAGCACCATGCGCGATGTGGTGGGGCGCTACTTGAGCAAGCACGGCTTTGAGGTCGTGCTGGCCTGCGATGGGCGCGACGGGCTGGCGCAGCTGCGCGCCGACCCCGCCATCCGCCTGGTGGTGTCAGACGTGAATATGCCCAATATGGACGGGCTGACCATGGCGGAGAAAATCCGCACCGAAATGGGCAATCAAGACGTGCGCATCGTCATGCTCACCACCGAGGCCAACGCTGAGCTGCGCGCACGCGGCAAAGCCATTGGTGTGACGGGCTGGATCGTCAAACCCTTCAACGGCGATTTGGTGCTGGGCCCCTTCAAAAAGTTCTGCGGCCTCTGAGTGCTGCGCCCATGAAAAAAGCCACCGCGTGTGCGGTGGCTTTTTACTTAGGCTTCGCTGACGCGAAGGCCGTGCTTTACAGCCCGGCCGCTGCACGCAGCATTGCAGCCTTGTGGTCTTCGTTCACATCCGCTGCGCGGCTATGAACTGCGCCCCAAAGCCCAGGCTTCGCTGACGCGAAGGCCGTGCTTTACAGCCCGGCCGCTGCACGCAGCGCCTGGGCTTTGTCCGTACGCTCCCAGGTGAACTCGGGCTCTTCGCGGCCGAAGTGGCCGTAGGCTGCCGTCTTGCTGTAGATGGGGCGCAGCAGGTCCAGCATCTGGATGATGCCCTTGGGCCGCAGGTCGAAGTGCTGCTCCACCAGCTGAGCGATTTGCTCGTCAGGGATGACACCCGTGCCTTCGGTGTAAACCGTCACGTTCATGGGGCGCGCCACGCCGATGGCGTAGGCCACCTGGATTTGGCATTGCTTGGCCAGACCCGCAGCCACGATGTTCTTGGCCACGTAGCGAGCGGCGTAGGCGGCCGAGCGGTCCACCTTTGTCGGGTCCTTGCCCGAGAAGGCACCACCGCCGTGCGGGCAGGCGCCGCCGTAGGTGTCGACGATGATCTTGCGCCCGGTCAGGCCGCAATCGCCCTGCGGGCCACCGATGACGAAGCGCCCCGTGGGGTTGATGAGGTACTTGGTGTCGGCGGTCAGCCAGTCCTTGGGCAGCACGGGCTTGATGATCTCTTCGATCACCGCCTCGTAGAACTCGGGCTTCATCTTGTCGCCCAGGCTCATCTCCGGGGCGTGCTGGGTGGACAGCACCACGGTGTCGATGCTGTGGGGCTTGCCGTCCACATAGCGCATGGTCACCTGGCTCTTGGCGTCCGGGCGCAGGAAGGGCAGGCGGCCGTCTTTGCGCAGCTGGGCTTGCCGCTCCACCAGGCGATGTGCGTAGTAGATGGGCGCGGGCATGAGCTCGGGCGTCTCATCGCAGGCGTAGCCGAACATCAGGCCTTGGTCGCCCGCCCCGGTGTTGAGGTGATCGTCGCTGGCGTGGTTCACGCCCTGGGCGATGTCGTTGCTCTGCTTGTCGTAAGCCACCAGCACCGCACAGCCCTTGTAGTCGATGCCGTACTCGGTGTTGTCGTAACCGATGCGTTTGATGGTGTCGCGCGCGACTTGGATGTAGTCGACATGCGCGTTGGTGGTGATCTCACCGGCCAACACCACCAAGCCCGTGTTGCACAAGGTCTCAGCCGCTACGCGCGAGCGGGGATCTTGCGCGAAGATGGCGTCCAGGATCGCGTCAGAGATTTGGTCAGCCACCTTGTCGGGGTGGCCTTCCGAGACAGATTCGGAGGTGAAGAGAAAATCATTCGCCATTTAAACTCCCAGTTGACATCGAAGACCCGCGTTGGCCGGGGCTGAGGGAGTCAGGCGGCGAACGCTTTAGCGGAATTGATTGAGCATCGCTGCTCCGCAAGCTGTGGTTCCCTTGAAAAACAGCATGATCGCCCCGCAAGTAGTCCAGTAACTCGGCGATGTCGCAATTATAGAAAGACTTGTACGCAAGATGTGGGTGCTGCGTTGGATGTCGCGTTGGCCTTTGTGGGTATTGCAGGCTTTGGGCGCTGCCCTGGGGGTATTGACGAATTGGGTCTCACCGACTTACCGCCGTCGCCTGCAAGCGCATGTGGCGCAGGCTGGGTTTGAGCCACAGGTGGCGCGCGCTGCGGTGCGTCAGGCCGGGCGCATGCTGGGGGAGCTTCCCTGGGTGTGGGCGCGGCCTCAGTCTGAGCCGGCCAGTGCGCGTGTGCAGTGGGTGGGGGCCGAGCGTGTCGAGGCGCTGCAGGCCCAGGGGCGCGGCGTGCTCGTGCTCACACCGCATATGGGCTGCTTTGAAGTGGCCGCGCAGGCCTTTGCGGAACGCTTTGGTGCCATCACCGTGATGTACCGGCCATCGCGCCAAGCCCTGCTGCGGCCCATTGTCGAAGCCGCGCGCGAGCGTCCGGGCGTGCAGGGCGCTCCGGCCAGCTTGCTGGGTGTGCGCAAAATGCTGCGCGCCTTGCGCCAGAAAGAAGCCGTGGGTTTGCTGCCAGACCAGGTGCCGCCCGAGGGGCTGGGCGTCTGGGCGCCCTTTTTCGGCCGCGAGGCCTACACCATGACCTTGGCAGCGCGCTTGCTGCAGCAGACCGATGCCGGGGCTGTGGCCCTGTGGAGCGAGCGCCTGCCCGGTGGCGCGGGCTACCGCATCCACGTGCTGGACGGGCCCCGGGTGACGTCCGAGATGTCGCCCGTGGAGGCCGCGCGCTGCATCAATGAATCCATGGAAGGCTTGATCCGCTTGGCACCCGACCAATACCTGTGGGGCTACAACCGCTACAAGCCGCCGCGTGCCGTGGCGCTGGAACAGCTGGGAGATGGCTCTTGAGCGGGCGCTACCGCTCCACCGGCCTGGCAGCGCGGCTGGCGGCCTACAGCTTTATTGCGCTGCTGTGGCTGGTGCATTGGCTGCCGCTGGGGGTGCAGGACTGGCTGGGCCGCGGCCTGGGGGCGCTGCTCTACCGCCTGGCGCGTTCGCGCCGCGGCATTGCGCTGCGCAATTTGGAGCTGTGCTTTCCCGAGCGCAGCGCGCCGCAGCGCGAAGCCCTGGCGCGCGAGCACTTTGCGTGGCTGGCGCGCAGCTATCTGGAGCGCGGCCTGCTGTGGTTTGCCTCGCCCGCACGCTTGCAGCGGCTCATGCGCATCGAGGGCGATATTGCGCTGAGCGAGCACTGCGGCCGCCCGGTGATGTGGTTGATGCCGCACTTTGTGGGCCTGGACTGGTCGGCCCCGGCCATCATGCTCAACCAGGCCTGCCCGGGTGCCAGCATCTACCAGCGCCAGAGCAACCCGGTGGTGGACCGCTGGCTGCGCCGCGCGCGCGAACGCTTTGGCCGCACCCAGCTGGTGGACCGCCACGACGGCGTGCGCGCCATCTTGCGCGCGGTGCGCTCGGGCCATGGTTTTTTGAACCTGCCCGACATGGACTTTGGCGCCAAAGACTCGGCCTTCATCCCGTTCTTCGGCGTGCCCGCCTGCACGCTGCTGGCTCCGGCCAAGATTGCGCAGACCCTGGACATGGTGGTCCAGCCCATTGTGGTGACGCTGCTGCCGCGCGGGCAGGGCATCTTGGTGCGTGCGCACGAGCCGCTGCAGGGCTACCCCAGCGGCGACCTCGAAGCCGATGCGCTGCTGCTCAACCGCTGGATTGAGGCGCGCATCCTCGAGCAACCCGCGCAGTACCTCTGGGTGCACAAGCGTTTCAAGACCCGCCCGGCTGGTGAGCCCTCGCTGTACACACGGAGATAATCCCCCTATGAATCTGCGCTTTACCAAGATGCAGGGGGCAGGCAATGACGTGGTGGTGCTTGACGCCACGCGCACTGCGCTCGCCCTCACGACCCAGCAGCTGCGCCAGCTGGCCGACCGTCGCTTTGGCGTGGGCTGCGACCAAATCCTGCTGGTCGAACCGCCCCAGCAAGACGATGTTGATTTCACCTACCGCATCTTCAATGCCGATGGCGGCGAGGTCGAGCACTGCGGCAACGGCGCGCGCTGCCTGGTGCGATTCCTCGTCGACAAAGGGCTGACCCAGCAGCGCAGCGTGCGTGTGCGCACGCTCAACAAAACCCTGGAGCTCTCGCTGCAAGACGATGGCCGCGTGAGCGTGGACATGGGCACGCCGCTGTTTGACCACCTCGACATTCCCTTCGATGGCGGCGGCCTCATGCCGCGCCACGAGGGGCTGTTTGAACTCTGGCCGCTGAGCCTGGCCGACAGCGTGTCTTGCGAAGTCGCCGTGCTGTCCATGGGCAACCCGCACGCCGTGCAGCGCGTGGCCGATGTCGACCAAGCACCCGTGGCCCTCCTGGGCCCGCAAATCGAAGGCCATGCGCGCTTCCCCAAGCGCGTCAACGCGGGCTTTATGCAAGTGCTGTCGCGCCGCGAAGTGCGGCTGCGTGTGTACGAGCGCGGCGCGGGCGAAACCCTGGCCTGCGGTACCGGCGCTTGTGCGGCGGTGGTGGCGGGCATACGCCTGGGCTGGCTCGATGAGGCGGTGGAAGTCCACGCCCGCGGCGGCGACTTGCGCATTGAATGGGCCGGCATCAGTCAGGGCTTGCGCGCCGCGGTGCGCATGATCGGCCCGGCGTCCACGGTGTTTGAAGGAGAAATCGTTCTGTGAGCAGCATCCAAGGTTTGACCGAACAAGACATCGTCGAGCACCTCGCGCGCGACCCCAGCTTTTTTGAGCGCCACGCCGAGCTGCTGGTCGGCGTGCGGCTGGGCCATCCCCATGGCCCGCACACCGTCTCCTTGCAGGAGCGCCAGACCGAGCTGCTGCGCGACAAGATCAAGGGCCTGGAGCGCAAGATCCTGGACATGATCCGCCACGGCCAGGAAAACGAAACCCATGGCGAGCGCCTGCATCAGTGGACGCTGTCCTTGATGGCGGCGGTCAACCCGCAAGCGTTGCCGGAGCTGGTGGAGCGCGGGCTGCGCCAGCACTTCCTCATCCCCACCACGGGTCTGCGCCTGTGGGGGCTGGATGCGGTGTATGCCGAGCTGCCGCAGGCCTTGGCCGTGAGCTCGGACGTCAAATCTTTTGCCAACAGTCTGAGCCAGCCCTATTGCGGCGTGAACTCCGGCTTTGAGGCCGCCCACTGGCTCACCGGCGAGGTGGGTTCGCTGGCCCTGGTGCCCCTGGTGCAGCCGGGCAGCGGCAAGGCCTTTGGCCTGCTGGTGCTGGGCTCGCCCGACGCGACGCGCTACACCGCCGAAATGGGCACCGAGTTCCTGGAGCGCGTGGGCGCTTTGGCCTCCGCCGCGCTGGCCGGCCTGCTGCCGCGCACTGCGCCGGACCAGGGCGATGCCTGAGAACAGCGCAGCTGCAGACGCGCCCGAGCTGGACGCGCTGCAGCTGCGCTATCTGGAATTTCTGCGCGTGCAGCGCCGCCTGGCGCCGCGCACCTTGGTGATCTATCAACATGCCCTGGCCCAGCTGCAGCAGCTGGCGCAGCGCGACGCGCAAGACTTGCTGAAGCTGGACATGGCGCGCGCGCGCACGTGGCTGGCGCAGCTGCACATGGCGCAGCAACAGGGCCCGCGCACGCTGGCCCTGCACCTGTCGGCCTGGCGTGGCTGGTACCGCTGGCTGGGCCGCGAGGGCCTGGTGGCCAGCAATCCCGTAGATGGGCTGCGCGCGCCGCGCCAAGGTCAGGCCTTGCCCAAAGCCCTGGGTGTGGACGACGCCGTGCGCCTGGCCGAGCACACCGACGGCGAGGCCAACCCCGTGCAGCAAGTGCAGGACCGCTGCGTGGTGGAGCTGCTCTACGGCTGCGGCTTGCGTGTGGCCGAACTGGTGGGGCTGGACCTGCGCCACAGCGCCCAGGCCCAGGGCTGGCTGCAGCTCGATGCAGCCGAGCTGCAGGTGCTGGGCAAGGGCAGCAAGCGCCGCGCGCTGCCGCTGGGGCGCTGCGCCCTGGAGGCGCTGCAGCAATGGCTGGCCGTGCGTGGTCAGTGGGCTGCGGCCGATGAGGCGGCCTTGCTGGTGGGCCCGCGCGGGCGGCGTTTGAGCGCCGATGCGCTGCGCCGCCGCCTGCGCCTGCGCGGTGTCCATGCAGGAATGCCCGCGCATGTTCACCCCCACATGTTGAGGCATTCCTTTGCCTCGCATGTGTTGCAATCCAGTGGAGACTTGCGTGGGGTGCAGGAGTTGCTGGGCCACGCTCAGATTCGCACCACCCAGGTCTACACAAGGCTGGACTATCAACGTCTGGCCCAGGTCTACGATGCCGCCCACCCCAGGGCGCGCAAAAAGTAAGGGGCGACAAGCCCGCTGGAGTTGATGTTCATGTTTCGCCCTTTGATGTCCCGGGCTTTGTGCGCCATGCTCGGCGCTGCTGCACTGGGTGTGCAGGCCCAAAGTACCGAGACCGCGCAGCCACCAACAGTCACCGCCATCGACCAACGCCCGGCGGCGTTTGAAATGAGCTGGACGCCGCTGCGCCTCAACGGCGGGCAGCGCAGCGCTTTGCTGGGCGGCAGCTATCTGGTGGCGCTCAACGAAACCTGGGGCCTGGGGCCCTCTGTGTACGGCGCGGCCAAGGGAGATTTGGGCGGCTTTTTTGCCTCAGGCCTGACGCTGCAAGGGCGCTGGGCGCTGGGTCAGGACATGCACCTGTCAGCCGGCCTGTTCACAGGTGCGGGCGGGGGCGTGAGCACACCGCTCAACAACACGGGCGGCGGTTTGATGCTGCGTCCGGAACTGAGCCTGCGCAGCCAGTTCGGCGCCTGGTATCTGGGTCTGGGCGTGGCACAGCTGCGCTTTCCCAGCGGCAATATCCGCGACACCAACTGGACCCTGGTGCTGGGCCGCTCGGACCGCTTTCTGAGCTTCTCGCCCGAGGAAGCTGGCCGCTGGGGGCGTGCGGGTGATCGCACCGGCATGGGCTTTGACGAAGTGGCGCTGAATGTGGTGCAGGACAGCCCACGTGCTTCGGCCAGCCGTCAGCGCAGCGGCCAGACCGTGAGCGGCCGCCGCGGCCGCGCTGGCGCCGATGTGCGCCAGTACCTGGGCGAGGGCGCCTGGTGGGGCCTGGAGGCCTCAGGCGCTGCGCAAGGCGGCAACGACGGTTATATGGACGTCCTGGCCAATATGGGTCAGGACTGGGCGCTGTTCAGCCCGCGTCTGCGTGTGGGGGCACAGCTCTCGGCGGGCTTGGGCGGCGGGGGGGACCTCGATACCGGCAGTGGCTGGCTGCTGCGCGCTGGCCCCACCTTGCGCTGGATCACGCCCTGGGGCCCCACGCTGCGCCTGGAGGCCGCTTGGACCAAGGCGCCGCGCGGCCATTACGAAGCGCGCCAACTGCGCCTGGCCCTGGCTCTGCCGCTGGAGCCGCTCAGCCGCACCCTGTCGCTGCCGCCGCTGGAGTCTGCTGCTGTGCGTTTGCAGACCTGGACATTTGGTGCACACCACTTCAGCCGTCTGCCCTACAAGGACGGGCGCCAAGAGGGCATGACGGCGCTGACCTTGGGTGTGACGCGCCAGCTCGGCGGGCCGCTCTATGGCGTGGCGCAAGCTGGCAGTGCGGCCCGGGGCCGTGCAGGGGCCTATGCCTATGGCCTGTTTGGCCTGGGCCTCAACAGCCCGGCTTGGTCAGGCTGGCGCACGGGGGCTGAGCTGCTGGTGGGCGCGGCCGGTGGTGGGGGCGTGGCCGCGGGCTCGGGCGCGGTGGCGCAAAGCCAGGCCTGGCTGCAGTGGGAAGGCCTGCAAAGCGACGGCCGCCTGCGCCTGCGCCTGGGCGCGGGCCAATGGCGCACCCTGGGTCAGACCCACAACAGCAGCCCCATGTTCAATCTCGACCTCGGCTACGCCTTCGGCACCACCGGGCGCTGAACAAATGCGCAGCCCATGGCCGACAATTCGGGCATGAAAGTGATTCGTATAAGAGCGGGCAAAGAACGCTCACTGCTGCGCCGCCACCCTTGGGTGTTTCAGGGTTCCATCGAAAAAGGCAAGGCCGACCCGGGCGAGACCGTGCGGGTCGAGTCCGAGGACGGCAGCTTCCTGTGCTGGGCCTCCTTCAGCCCCAGCTCCATGATCCGCGTGCGGGCCTGGAGCTTTGAGGAGCACCAGCGCATTGACGCGGCCTTCTTCGCCGACAAGATCAGCCAGGCCGTGGCCGTGCGCAGCCGCATGCCCATTGCCTCCAACGCGGTGCGGCTGGTGCACGGCGAGGCCGATGGCCTGCCGGGCCTGATCGTCGACCGCTACGACGACACGCTGTGTGCGCAGTTTCTGTCAGCGGGCACGGAGCGCTGGAAAGACACCATTGCCGACGCTTTGCTCCAAGCCACGGGCCTGACGCGGCTTTATGAACGCAGCGACTCGAGCGTGCGCCAGCTCGAAGGCCTGCCCCTGGTCAGCGGCTGGCTGCGCGGCGAGGGCAGCACGGCCATCACCATCTGCGAGCATGAGTGGCAGCTCACCCTGGATGTGCACGAGGGCCACAAGACCGGCTACTACCTCGACCAGCGCGACAACCGCAAAAAGTTTGCCGACACCGTGCGCCAATACGGCCTGAACTCGGTGCTCAACTGCTACTGCTACACGGGGGGCTTTTCGGTGGCTGCCCTGGCCGGTGGGGCGAAGGAGGTGGTGAGCGTGGACTCGTCTGCTCCCGCCCTGGCGCGCGCCAATGCCCATGTGCTGCTCAACGGCTTTGACGCCGCGCGTCACACCGCGCGGGATGCCGATGTGAACGCCACGCTGCGCGAATACCTCAAAGAGGGGCGGCAGTTCGACGCCATCGTGCTGGACCCGCCCAAGTTCGCGCCCACCGCCGCCCATGCCGAGCGCGCGGCGCGGGCCTACAAAGACATCAATCGCCTGGGCTTCAAACTGCTGGCCCCCGGCGGTGTGCTGTTCACCTTCAGCTGCTCAGGCGGCGTGGGGCCGGAGCTCTTTCACAAAATCGTGGCCGGTGCGGGCATGGATGCAGGCGTGGACGGCTTCATCCTCGATCGCGTGGGCGCCACTCCCGACCACCCGCAAACCATCTGCTTCCCCGAAGGCGAATACCTCAAGGGCCTGATGGTGCTCAAGCGCTGATCATGGTGCGGGTGCTGATCGTCGACGACGATGCCGAGATCGGTGCCTTGCTGTGTGCTGCTTTGGCGCGCCATGGCCTGCAGGCCGAGCATCAGCTCAGTGGCCAGGGCTTGCTCAAGCGCCTGGCGTGCGGAGATGTGGACGTGTTGATCTTGGACCGCATGCTGCCCGGCGACGACGGCCTGAGCCTGTGTGGGGCGGTGCGACAACAGCACGCCCTGCCCATCCTGATGCTGACCGCCCTGGGTGACCCAGTGGACCGGGTGGTGGGCCTCTATGGCGGGGCCGACGACTACATGGTCAAGCCCTTTGATGTGGCCGAGCTGGTGGCCCGCATCAAGGTGCTGATGCGGCGCCAGCAAGGCGAGGTGCGCCAAGAGGCCTGGCACTTTGCGGGTTGGGCCCTGAATTTGAGCCAACGCGAACTGCGCCGCGCCGACGGTCTGCTGGTGCCTCTGTCTGGGGCTGAGTTCCGGTTGTTGCTGTGTCTGCTGCAGCACAAAGGGCAGGTGCTGAGTCGGGCCGACCTGCAAGCGCAGGCGCAACCGCGTGCGGTGGGCCATGAGCGCAGCATTGACTTGCTGGTCAGCCGTTTGCGCCACAAGCTGCAAGACGACGAGGGGCGCCTGGTCCGCACCGTGCGTGGCCTGGGCTATCAACTGGACGCGCCATGACATTCTTGACCCGCTGGCAAACGGTGTTTGGGCGCCTGGTGATGCTGATGTTGGGCTTGCTGCTGCTCAGCCATGGCCTGACCTTTGTGTTGATCCAGCTCAGCCTGGGGCCGCAGCCCCACAGCCCGCCACTCCCACCCCATTGGCTGGCCCTGCTCATGCTGGCCCAGCTCGTGGCGGCGGCTCTGGCTGTGTGGGTGGGCAGCCGGGTGCTGGCGCGGCCATTTGAGCGTCTGGCGCGGGCTGCTGGGGCCATGCAGGCCGATCAGGCCCTGATGCCCCTGCCCGTGGAGGGCCCGCTGGAAGCTCAGCAAGCCACCACCCTGTTCAACGCCATGCAGGCCCGCATCACCGAACAAGTGCGGCAGCGCCAGGCCCTGTTGGCGGGCATTGCTCACGACCTGCGAGGCCCCCTGACCCGCATGCAGCTGCGATTGGAGGGCATGGCTGCGTCCACCCCGGAAGGTGCAGCCCTGCGCCGCGACGCAGAGGAAATGGCGCGCTTGCTCGAGCAATCCTTGACCTTGCTGAGCCGTGGCGTGGAGGCTGAACCCCTGCAGGTGCTGGACCTGCGTGCGCTGGCCGACAGCGTGGTCGATGATTTGAACGAGCTCTACGGGGTTGACGCCGCCGCCGCACCGCCCCCCCTGAGCTGCCGTGGTGAACTGCCTCCCGTGCAGGCGCGCCCGCTGGCGCTGCGACGGGCGTTGAACAACCTGCTGGACAACGCCATCCGCCACGGCGGCGGCGGCGAGCTGCGTTTGAGCGAGGAGGGCGCGCAGGTGCTGATCGAGATCTGCGACCGTGGACCGGGCCTCGCAGCCGAGTTGCTGGATCATGTGCTGCAGCCCTATGTCCAAGCCCCTCAGTCCTCGCCGGGTGGCTGGGGTCTGGGTTTGGCCATCGCCCATCAGGTGGCGGTGGCGCATGGCGGCAGTCTCAGCTTGCACGCGCGCGAGGGCGGTGGTTTGGTGGTGCGCATGGCATGGCCTCGCGCCATGTGTCCAACTTGATGTAATTCAGACAACAAGGGTTCACCGAGCGGTCCCAGCATGGCAGCTATGCCCCATTTCGAGGGCTTGTGCGTTGGCCTGAAGGAGAACCCCGTGAACCACCCCTCTGTCATTCGTCGCGCTGGATTGTTCAGCGCTATTGCCGCGGCGACCGTGGCCTTGTTGGTCGCCTGCGGCGGTGGCAGTGACAGCGGCGATGCCGCTGGCGCCACGCCCACCACGCCCACCACACCCATCACGCCGCCGGTGACTGCAGACTGCAGCCAGCAGACGGAGCAGGCCGCGCAACTCACCTGCCTGGCCAACAACTTCCTGGCCACGCTCAGCAGCAGTCAGCAGAGTGCGGTGGTGGTGTCGCTGACGGCCAGCAACGCCACGCAGCGCTGGTCCAACCTGCCAGTGGGCATGGTGGCGCGCAGCGGTCTGCCCTTGAGCAGCCTGGATGCCAAGGCCAAAGCGGCAGCGCTGACTTTGCTGCGTGCCTCGCTTACGGCGCAGGGGCAAACCACCATGGACGAGTTGCGCAGCGCCGATGCCTACCTCGGCGGGCTGACCGGCGGCTACGGCGAAGACCTGTACTACATCGCCTTGTTGGGGGCGCCCAGCACCACCTCGTCGTGGATCTTGCAGTTCACTGGGCACCACTACACCCATCACATCACGGTGTCGGGCAAGGTGCTGGGGGCCACGCCCATGTTTGTGGCCGTAGAGCCCACGGCCTGGAGTGCCAATGGCGTGGAGCATGCGCCGCTGGCCAGCCGCCGCAACGCCCTGCTGGCCATGTTGAATGGCTTGGATGCGAGCCAGCAAGCTGCGGCCAAGTTGCCCCAGGCCTATGACGATCTGCTGGTGCGACCGCAGCAAGACGGCAAGTTCCCCAGCGTGCGTGAGGGCTTGCAGGTCAGCCAGCTCAGTGCCACCCAGCAGGCCTTGGTCAAGGCCGCCATCCTCAGCTATGCGGCCGACGCCAAGACCGGCCAGGCCGAGGCCTATGTCAGTGATACGGCCTTGGCCGACACGCGCGTGGCCTGGGCCGGCTACACCGACCTGGCCACGCGCGGGGCCTATGTCCGCATCGATGGCCCCAGCGTCTGGATCGAGTTCTCGGTGCAGCCCGGCATCGTGATCCGCACGCAAAACCACTACCACAGCGTCTGGCGCGACAAGCAGCTGGACTACGGCGGCTTGTTCAAGTTTTGAGCCTGGAGGGCTGGGTGATGCGCTGGGTGCGTCTGCTTCAACAGGGCTTGTGGTGGTGGCTGTGTTGGCCCATGGTGGGGGTGGCACACGACATGCCTCAGTCGATGGTGTCGGTGCAGGTGCTGTCTGGGTATTGGCAGGTGCAGGCTCGCCTGCCCGAGGACCGGCTGATGCTGGCCATGGCTCAGGCCGCGCAGCCAGCGTCGTCCGGCAGCCCGCCCAACGCCCTCACCGAAGCCACCGTGCGCAGCTACGCGCAAGGGCGCTTTTGGGCGACTGACCCTGACGGTCAGCCTTGGGTGCTCATGAGCACCGAGGTCCTGCCGCCCGCACCCGGCACCAATGAATGGACGCTGCGCTGGCAGCTGCACCCTGCAAGCGGCCTGCAGGCCGAGAGGGTGCGGCTGCACTACGAGCTCATCACCCGCGAGATCGCCACGCATGTGGTGGTCTTCACCCTGACGCAAGACTGGGAGCGCGGCGAACTGCCCCAGCAGCCGCGTTTGCTGGGCAGCGTCTCCCATGCACCGCTGTGGCTGGACGTGCACCGCAGAGCGCCCGCGCCTTGGGCAGGCGCTCTCAGCATGGCTCGCCAGGGCTTTTGGCATTTGCTGGAGGGTGCAGACCACCTGCTCTTCCTGGCCACGCTGTGGTGGACGGCGGGGCTGCGCCTGCACCGAGGCCGCTGGCAGGCCGCGCCTTCGCGTCGTGCCGTGTGGCAGGCCATGCTCTGGCGGGTCAGTGCCTTCACCCTGGGGCACAGCCTGGCTTTGATGGCCGTGGCCTTGCACTGGCTCCCCCCAGCAGGCCGCGTGGTGGAGGTCTTGATTGCCGTTACCGTCGCGCTGTGTGCGCTGCATGCCCTCAGGCCGCTGTTCCCGCGCCGCGAGTTGGCTTTGGTCACGGCCTTTGGTGCCATCCACGGCAGTGCATTTGCCGAAGGCCTCACGGCACTACACCTCAACACCTCCCAGCTCCTGGGCGCCTGCCTGGCCTTCAATGCAGGCCTGGAGTTGGCGCAATTGCTGGTCGTGGTCGCGATGGCGCCCCTGGCCCTGCCTCTGGCTTGCAGCACCCGGCCGCATGTCAATCAGATCCGGCAGGGGCTGGCCATCTGCACTCTGGTCATGGCCCTGGTTTGGTTGGGTCAGCGCCTGGCCTGAATGGCAGTGCTCGCAGACAAAAAAGCCCCCAGATGCCCCTGAATCAGGGTTTGTCTGTCGCGGCATTTGGCTTGCTGTGGTTGGCAAAACACGACCCTGACTGTTCAAGAATGGGCCTCTCAAGCAACCGCTGCCCCATGTGCCATGCACTGGAGGTACGCATGAGGGAGGGCTTCGATCAGGCATAGGGCTTGGTGTGGGCGGTTTTCCTCGTGTGTGCCTTGGGGCGCAAACAGGAGTATCCGGATGTCGACGTCCTTGAAAATCAAACTCATGCCCCTGGCCCTGCTGGTGGCGGCCGGCTTGGCGCAGGCCAGCCCGGTCGGTCAGATCGAAGACACGCGCTTTGTCCCCAAGCAACTGGGGGATGGCGCGAGCAAACCTATCGAGGTCTATGGCTCGCGCTTTGCGCCCAGGGCCAGCCTGGATGGTCCAGGCCAAGTGCAGCCACAGACGGGCAACAACAGCCACCCCTCAAATTGGCGCGTGACTGAGGGGCAGACCTTCAACGGACGCAATTTCGAGGGCGTGGCGCGTCTGGCCTTCACCACCAAGGCCGGTGCGGGCTACGCGTGCTCGGGGACGCTGCTGGCTGGCGGCCAGTACGTGCTGACGGCCGCACATTGCGCGGACGACTTCACCAGCATGCGCGTGGACTTCGGCGTCTACAACAACGTTGCCAAGGAAACCCGCTACGCCACCCAGGCCTTTGTGCACTCCGGTTGGACGGGTGCGCTGGGTCAGGGCTCGGATATCGCCATCCTGAAGCTGGACAACGCGGTGACCTCGATCCAGGGCTTCAACATCAGCACCAGCAACGATCTGGGCAAGGACTTCCTGATCATGGGCTATGGCACCACCTCCGTGGGCAATAGCAACACCGCCACCAACTGGAATGACCGGGGTTGGGCGCACTGGGGGCGCAACACTGCGGATGTCTCGGGCAAGGACCTCAACACCGCGCTGTTTGGTGACAGCCCTGACGACGACAAGTACGGCGTGGAATACGTTGCCGACTACGACGGCTTCCTGAACCCCGACAAGCACAACACCCTGCAGATCCTGGCCAATGCCTCCGGCAACCGCTGGACCAGCGGCACCGGTTTGGGCCAAGACGAAGCGCTGATCGCCGGTGGTGACTCCGGCGGTGGCGACTTTGTCTGGAATGGCAGCGAATGGTTGCTCTCCGGCGTGCACTCCTGGGGTTGGCAGGTTTGCACTGCCGCCATGGGTTGCGACTATTCCAAGGCCAACAGCTCCAGCTGGGGAGACCTCAGCGGCTCCACGGCTGTGTTCAGCCACGCGGCTTGGATCAACGAAATCGTGTCCGCTCCTGTGCCGGAACCCAGCACCTATGCATTGATGTTGGCTGGCCTGCTGGCTGTGGGTGCGACTGCACGCCGCCGCCAAGACTGAGGCCAGCGCGCGCAGCGCGCTTTGCAACACACACCCAAGGGGCGGCGCTGGCCGCCCTTATTTATTGGGCCGCCATGTCTGAGATTTGCTTGCATGGTGCGCTGCGCATGCCTACCCCGCGAGCACGGGGATTGCTGGCTAACTCGTGACTTTTCTACGATGTGCTCAAGTTCATGCAGCGGAAAGCTTGAACTGGCAAACACAAAAACGTATCCGCATCGCGTGGGAATTGTTTGGGCTACACCAAGGGATTGCCATGCTTTGCTTGAATCGTATTCCGGCGCGTTTGGGCGCGCTGTCTTTGGCCTGCGGGCTGTTGTGCACCGGCGCTCATGCTGCTGACATGACGTGGCTCGGTAGCGGCTTTATGCCCACGGGCACCAGCAACAACGGCACGGCCGTGATCGGTAACGACTACAACACCACGCGCTACAGCCTATGGTCTGGCGGCGCCTTGCGTGATGTGGGTGGGGCGGTGGCCTCGGGGGCGTTTGGCGGCATACCGCAAATCAGTGCCGATGGCAGCATCATCAGCGGCACGGCCCGCAATGCCGCGACAGGCTTTTACGAGGCCGCATTTCGGCGCGCTGACGGGGGAGACTGGACACTGCTGGGCGGCATTGGCGGCACCTCCTCCCAGGAAACTTCCGGCGGCTGGGCGATGAGCCGCAACGGCCGCTACGTCGCGGGCATGGCCTGGGACGTCGGTACGGCCGCAGGCCGTGGCCGTGGTGTGATTTGGGACACCACCACCGGCAACTTGGTGGCCAATGTGGGCACCTCGGGCTACAGCACCGCCAGCACGCGGCTCAATGCCATCAGCAATGACGGCAAAGTGGCTGTGGGCTGGGGCGGCAGCCGCAGCCCCATGGTGTGGAGCGACCCGGACGGCGACGCGCAGTACAGCCGGTTTGAAATCAAGCCGCCCAGTGGGGTGCTGCAGGAAGCCGCCAGTGTGTCGGCCGATGGTCGATGGGTGGTGGGTTTTGGCGCCAATGGCAACCCTGGGGGCTGGCGCTGGAGTGAAGCCACTGGCTTGCAAAGCCTGCCCATGCTGCCCGGTGCGCCTCCCCGCACCTATGGCTACGCCAATGCGGTGAGCCTCGATGGCAGTGTGATCATTGGCACGCAGCGCACCACCGGGGCTCAGGCCTACCAAGGCAGCGGCTTCATCTGGACCCAGTCTGGCGGCATGCAGTCCTTCAACGACTTCGTGCATGGCTTGGGCATTGATGTGGCGGGTGCTTACAGCTTCGCCCTGCCCACAGCCATGAGCGAGGACGCCAGCGTCATCGTGGGCACCGCATATGCGGTCAACGGAGGTCTGGTGGACTCCACGCCCGTGGGCTTCATGCTCACCGGCCTGGCTCCGGTGCCGGAGCCCAGCGCTGCGCTGATGTTGGTGATGGGCCTGGCCTGCGCGGGCTTGGCCCGGCGTCGCACAGTCTCAAGCCAGGGCTGAACGCCTCAGGGCTTGAGGTTCAGCGCAGTGGTGAACTTGCTGCGCTGAACGCTGAAGAAGCTCTTGACGTTGCGCACATTCGCTTCTTGCGTGAAGAGCCGCTGCACCAGCGCGTGGTAAGCCGGCATGTCGAGCACCTGCACGATCAACACAAAGTCCGGCCCGGGGGAGACGCGGTAGCACTGCTGCACCGCACCCTCGGCCAGCACGCGCGCTTCAAAAGCGGCCAGATGCTCCGCGCCCTGGCGGTCCAGCGTCACCTCCACCACCGCCTGCAGGCCCAGGCCCAGGTGCTGCACCGACAGCAGGGCCACGCGCCGCTCAATCACCCCCAAGTCCTCCAGGCGCCGCACCCGGCGCAGCGTGGTGGCGGGCGAGGCATGGCAGCGCTGCGCCAGCGCCTGGTTGGAGCAACCTGCATCTTGCTGCAGCGCCTCCAGCAGGCGCCAGTCCAGCTCGTCGAGTGTGATTTCTGGTTTCATTTGGTGATTGGTTTTGAAACATTCAGCCATTCATGCTGAGTGGTGAAATTTTCCACCAAAAGTGGACTAAAGTTGAATGCACTTGGTGTGGGCTCAGCACTAGGATTCGGGCCATTCACACAAATCTTGGAGCCCGGTATGTGCGGCATTGTTGGTGCAGTGAGTCAGCAAGACATCGTTCCCATCCTGCTGGAGGGCCTCAAGCGCTTGGAATACCGCGGCTACGACAGCTGTGGCGTGGCCGTGCACCAAGACGGGCAGCTGCGCCGCGCCCGCTCCACCAGCCGCGTGGCCGAGCTGCAGGCGCTGGCCAGCGAGGACCGCGTGGCCTCAGGCACCGGCATTGCCCACACGCGCTGGGCCACGCATGGCGCGCCCGCCGTGCACAACGCCCACCCGCACTTCTCCCACGGCACGGGTGAGGCCGCGCACAGCGGCCCCGGGCGCATTGCGCTGGTGCACAACGGCATCATCGAAAACTACGCCGAGCTGCGCGCCCAGCTGCAGCAGCGCGGCTATGTCTTTCACAGCCAGACCGACACCGAGGTGATTGCCCATCTGGTGGACTGGCACTACCAGGGCGACCTGCTCGAAGCCGTGCAAGCCACCGTGCCCCACCTCAAGGGCGCGTTTGCCATTGCCGTGTTCTGCCGCGACGAACCCCACCGCGTGGTGGGCGCACGCGAAGGCTCGCCCCTGGTGTTGGGCGTGGGCCGCGAGCAGCACGCGGGCGCGCACTTCCTGGCCTCTGACGCCATGGCCCTGGCCGGCGTGACCGACCAAATCGTCTACCTCGAAGACGGCGACGTGGTGGACCTGCAGCTGGGCCGCTGCTGGATCAGCCACCAAGATGCGGCCAGCGGCCGCTTTGAGGCTGTGCAACGCGAAGTGCGCACCGTGCAAGCCCACAGCGGCGCGGCCGAGCTGGGCCCCTACCGCCACTACATGCAAAAGGAAATCTTCGAGCAGCCGCGCGCCATTGCCAACACGCTCGATGCCGTCACCCACATCTGCCCCGAACTCTTTGGCGATGGCGCACACCGCGTTTTCACCGGCGTGGACCGCGTGCTCATCCTGGCCTGTGGCACCAGCTACTACGCGGGCTCCACGGCCAAATACTGGCTGGAGAGCATCGCCAAAATCCCCACCAGCGTGGAGATTGCCAGCGAGTACCGCTACCGCGACAGCGTGCCCGACGCGCGCACCCTGGTCGTCACCATCAGCCAAAGCGGTGAAACCGCCGACACCCTGGCCGCCCTCAAACACGCCCGCAGCCTGGGCATGCAACACACGCTGACAGTGTGCAACGTGCCCACCAGCGCCATGGTGCGCGAATGCCAGCTCGCCTTCATCACCCGCGCCGGGGCGGAAATCGGCGTGGCCTCCACCAAAGCCTTCACCACCCAGCTCGTGGGCCTGTTCCTGCTCACCCTGGCTCTGGCGCAAGTGCGCGGCCACCTCAGCGAGGCCGACGAAGCCCAACACCTCAAAGACCTGCGCCACCTGCCCGTGGCCGTGCAAGCCGTGCTGGCCCTGGAGCCCCAAGTCATGGCCTGGGCCGAAGAATTTGCGCGCAAAGAAAACGCACTCTTCCTCGGCCGTGGCCTGCACTACCCCATCGCCCTGGAAGGCGCCTTGAAGCTCAAGGAAATCAGCTACATCCACGCCGAGGCCTACCCCGCCGGTGAACTCAAACACGGCCCCCTGGCCCTGGTCACCGCCGACATGCCCGTCGTCACCGTCGCACCCAACGACGCGCTGCTGGAAAAGCTCAAAAGCAATATGCAAGAAGTCCGCGCCCGCGGCGGCCAGCTCTACGTCTTCGCCGACGGCGACACCGCCATCGACAGCGAACCCGGCCTGCACGTCATCCGCATGCCCGAGCACTACGGCGCCCTCAGCCCCATCCTGCACACCGTGCCCCTGCAACTCATGGCCTACCACACCGCCTGCGCGCGCGGGACGGACGTGGACAAACCCCGCAATCTGGCGAAGAGTGTGACGGTGGAGTGAGGGGCGACTGGCAACTCAGTGTTGCCAGGTCTGGTTGAAGGAGCAGGACGATGAACAGTCAACGATTTGCCAGCGTCTGGGATGCCATCGAAGACACCCCGGAAGAAGCCGAAAACATGAAGCTGCGATCCGTCCTGATGGCGGCGCTGAAGAATCACCTGGCCCGCACCGAGATGAGCCAAGCGCAAGCCGCAAAGCTCTTTGGCGTGACCCAACCTCGCGTCTCAGACCTGATGCGCGGCAAGATCAACCTTTTCGGCCTGGATGCCTTGGTGAACATGGCCACGGCGGCGGGATTGCAGGTTGAGATGCGTGTTTTGGACGCCGTTTGACTGTCAAGCTAAGGCACCAATCGCCGCAGCCATTTCCGCTGCTTGGATGGACTCAGAGGGCATGGTCATGCGCAGGCTCTCGCGGTACTGCTCTGCTGGCGCCGCGTGCACCACTTCAACGACCGCGTCGTAATTCGCCCGAATCACCGCTTCGATGTCCTTGAGGTCCGCACGGAAAAATTCTTTGCGTCCGTTGACCTTGTTCATTCGCCCCGCTGCAAAGTGTGCGTGCAACTTGGCTTCGAGTGCCGGTGCGTTGTCGGAAAACACCAAGGCATGCACGTCGAAGCGGAATGGCACTGAGGCGTCACCCAGTTCATCGATTCGCTCCATCGGCTCCAAGCGCCGTGTCATGCCAATCTTGTAGACGCCCTCGCCGAATGCGCCAATGTTCGAGATCACGTACACGTAGCCCGCCCGCGCATTCTGTTCGCGATAGTCCAAGAGGCGCTCCTCTTCGTCAAGCGAGCCCTTCTGCTGCTCCAACTCGGTGAGTCGCGCCAGCAGTTCTTCACGTTCTTGTCCGTTCTGAGTGTCTGCCAGCCGGAGTTGCAGCTTTTGCATCGCGCCAGCAAAGTGCCGACGCTCTTTCTCGATCTTGGCGCGCGCTTCCCGGATTTCGCGTTCCAACTTCTCTTGCTCACGCTGTTCCTCGCGAGCTTGGCGTGCCATTTCCTTCTCTTCAGCCCGCTTCGTTTGGAATTCGTGAGCCAGATGCAACTCTTCCAACTTGCGCCCGAGAACCACATCGGTCCACCAGCAACTCGTTTGGTTCAGCAGCTTGTTGCAAGCGGCGAACGACCGACGGATGCGTTCCTCCATGCGGTCGACATTGTTGAACTTGACGTTGTCGATGCAGTACTCGCTCTCACTGTTGAAGGCACGTAACGCGAGCTTCAAGACGTCCTTTCGCAACTGCTTCCATTCAGTCTTTGTGAGCCTGACGCTCTCGTGGTCCCACTGGTCGACGCTTTTGCTCAGTCCCCGCGCCGATTCCTTTTGTTCCTCGCGGATGGCATCCAGCCGAGCCTTGTACTCCGCACTGTTGGTGAGTTGGTACTTGGGTACGTAGAGCGCGAACGATTCGAGTTCAATCACGTCTTCGGCAACCAGGATTTGGTTTTGAACGTCCTTCAGCCTTTGCACAGCCGCGTCCACTTCGGCTTGAGCCGTGAGCACGTTCGCCTGGGTTTGAGCGAGTCGGTGCTCCTCCGATTGGATAGCTTTCTGTATCTCAAGCAGAGTCAGAAGACCGCTTTGCCGCTGTTGCTCCTCAAGGGTTTCGTAGCGCTTTTGAAGCTCATCGGCTGACGACTGCAGAGACCCCAGTTCGCGTTCTAGGCTTTCGGCTTTGAGTCGGTGTTTCGGCCCGTTCCAATAGTCGCGCAGTGCCATCGTCCCTCCACTTGTTGTTCGATGGCAGTGAACTATATCGAGGCCAGGAAATGCGGTCGGTGGACGCCAATTGATGGTGAACGAGCGCCTTCGCTCTGGCATTTATGGCAATGCCAGTGAGCACATGCTCAGCCCCAAATCTCCTGGGTCTGCTGCAGTGTCAGGCCAGCCCACCCATCAAGTCGCTCAACAAAGCCGTTTTCGCAATGGCTTAGTGCGCCGAGCGGGTTTGCTGTACAGGGCCCACGGCCGCACTCATCGAGGTGCTTGCCCTTGCGGGTCAAAACTTGCTGCTGGTGGCGGTGCGTTTCAACGTGCGGGTCGGCCAAGGCATGAGGCATCGTCTTTGCTGGCCTTGAAGTTGAACCTGCCATCACATGCCCACCAGTCTGATGCACAGCTCAACCCGCGCTTTGTGTTGCATCGATATTTCCAACTCTATAGAATTATCAACTTATGGAAGAGCAACACATCATTCGCTCCCTCGCAGCCCTGGCACAGACCCACCGGCTCAGGGTGTTCCGCTTGCTTGTCGTGGCGGGTCAACAGGGTTTGACGCCCGGCGCGCTTGCGGAGGCGCTGGAATTGCCGTCGGCAACCCTTTCCTTTCATCTGAAGGAAATGACCCATGCTGGCTTGGTGACCCAGCAGCGCGTGAGCAGGAATGTGGTCTATCGCGCTGCGTTTGAGCACATGAACGCCTTGCTGGCCTATCTCACCGAGAACTGCTGCCAAGGCGAAGCCTGCATGCCCGCCTCGGCAACGGCCTGCGCCTGCTAGGGGGCAAGAACTGGGATGAATGCGCGCAGGCAAAGTTTCCTGCGCTTGATATCGGCCAAGCGACTTCTCTGAGCTTCAACCATGACGACCAACATTCTCATCCTCTGTACCCACAACTCGGCCCGCAGCGTGCTCAGCGAGGGCATGCTGAACCATTGGGCCAGGAAGCTTGGCAAAGACGTGCGCGCCTTCAGCGCGGGCAGCGCTCCGAGTGGCCGATTGAACCCTTTTGCCCTTGAGGCGCTGACCCATGCCGACATCGACGTGTCCGGCTACCGCAGCAAGAGCTGGGATGAGTTCACCACGCCTGAGGCACCGCCGCTGTCCATCGTCATCACGGTCTGCGACAGCGCAGCCGCTGAGCAATGTCCCGTGTTCTTTGGTGGGAATGGCCAGCCGGTCAAGGTGCATTGGGGCTACCCCGACCCATCCAACGCCGAGGGTGGCGACGAGGGCAAGCGCCGAGCATTCGAGCTGACGCGCCAGGCCATCGGTTATCGCATGTTGCAGCTTCTGCAGTTGCCGCTGGAGACGCTGGGCAAGCAAGAGCTGCTCGCCGAGCTCAAGGCCATTTCTTCCACCTGAGGTGACGGCCATGACTGCTGGAACTCCACAGAAGCTGTTGGCCGAGGGCCTGGGCACAGCCTTGCTGCTTGCCGTCGTGATCGGCTCAGGGCTCATGGCTGAGCGCTTGTCGGGCGGCAACGTGGCCGTCGCACTGCTGGCCAACACCCTCGCGACGGTGTGCGGGCTCTTCATCCTGATTGAAGTGTTCGGCCCCATCAGCGGTGCCCATTTCAACCCTGCGGTGTCCTTGGTGATGGCCGCGCGTGGCGAGTTGCCCAAGGGCCTGCTTGCCCCGTATGTGGTGATGCAGCTGCTGGGCGCCATGCTGGGGGCCTGGCTGGCGCATGCGATGTTCGACATGAGCATCCTGCAGTTCTCGACCAAGCTGCGCACGGGCACGGGGCAATGGATTGCCGAGGGTGTGGCCACCTTCGGGCTGCTGCTGGTCATCCTGCGGGCGTCGGCCGGTCGCGCATCGGCCATGGTGGCTGCTTACATCGGTGCCGCCTATTGGTTCACCGCCTCGACGTCTTTCGCGAACCCGGCTGCCGTTTTTGGCCGCATGTTCAGCGACAGCTTCGCTGGCATTGCGCCGGTGAGTGCGCCAGGCTTCGTCATCGCGCAATTGCTTGGTGCAGGCCTTGCCGTCACGGTCCACCACTGGCTGTCGCCCAGCACCGCCCGCGTCAAGGCGGCCGGGTCTGATGCGCAGAATTCACAAAAGGCCCGTCATGTCTGAGTTGCTGTTTCCCGAGGCCACGTTTCCAGCGCTGAACGCGGACTTGTTCGAGGTGCCGACGCAGGAGCGCTTGGTGGTCGGGGCTCCTTCACAGCATCGGCCTCGATTCCTGCTGCTCTATGGTTCGCTGCGCGAGCGCTCCTACAGCCGCTTGCTGAGCTTTGAAGCCGCACGCCTGTTGGAGGCCATGGGCGGCGAGGTGCGCATCTTTGACCCGGCCGGCCTGCCTTTGCCCGACGGTGCGCCTGACAGCCACCCTAAGGTCCAGGAGCTGCGCCAGCTGGCGCACTGGGCCGAGGGCATGGTCTGGTGCTCGCCCGAGCGGCATGGCGCGATGACCGGGGTGATGAAGTCCCAGATTGACTGGATTCCGCTGAACTCCGGCGCCGTTCGTCCCACCCAGGGCAAGACCTTGGCGGTGATGCAAGTGTCGGGCGGCTCGCAGTCCTTCAATGCCGTCAATCAGATGCGCGTGCTGGGCCGCTGGATGCGCATGCTGACGATTCCGAACCAGTCGTCGGTGGCCAAGGCTTTCGCAGAGTTCACGCAAGAGGGGCGGATGAAGCCCTCAGCGTTTTATGACCGTGTCGTCGACGTGATGGAGGAGCTGTTCAAGTTCACGCTGCTCACGCGCGACCTCGGGCCCTATCTGGTCGACCGCTACAGCGAGCGCAAGGAAAGCGCCGAGGAACTCTCCCAGCGCGTGAACCAACGCGCCCTCTGAGCCCAAGGGGGTGAGCCAGCGGGGTACTTGCCCCGCTTCTTTGGATTAAGTAGTTGCTATTGACAACCACAGTTGAGACGAATACCGTGCAAGCAATTAGTTGCTATTCACATCCAAATGACCGACTCCAATTCCGGCGGCCTGTTGCGCGAGGTGGCTCGCCTGTACACCCGAGCCCAGCGCGTGGTGGCCGACTGCTGCCGCACGACCAGCACCCAGTGCCACCTGCTGACCGAGCTGGGGCGTTCCGGGCCCTTACCGCTGTCGGAACTCGGCATGCGGGTCAGCCTGGAGAAGAGCTGGGTGTCACGTGCGGTGGAGGCCATGGTCGAGCGTGGCTTGGTGACCAAGGAGCCGAACCCGTTCGACGCAAGGAGCTGGCTCGTCACGCTCACCGCCGACGGCGTGCGCACCGTCAATGAGCTGAACCAGACCCTCGACGCGCATGCGACTCAGTTGCTGGGGCGCATGAGCGTGCGAGACCGCGCTGCTGTCGAGAAATCGCTATGGCTGCTCATGCAGGCCCTGCGGGACGACCAGGCGGCCAATTGCTGCCTCCCGCCGCCCGAGCCTGAAGCTAGGAAAGACACCAAGTCATGTTGCTGAACAACGCATCCATCACCCTGCGTCAAGCAGGCCCCTCCGACTGGCCGGCCATCGAAGCGCTGCTGTTGGCCAACAAGCTGCCCACCGCGGGAGCCCGCGAACACCTGGCCACCTATTTGCTGGCCCTCTCCAATGGCGAGGTCGTCGGCAGTGCCGGCGCCGAGGTCTACGGCTCGGTGGCGCTCATGCGCTCCGTCGCCATCACGCCCGGCCTTCAGAAGCAGGGCCTAGGTCGACTGCTGGTCGAGCGCTTGATTCATGAGGCACGCTCGCGCGACATCGCCTCGCTGCATCTATTGACGGTCACTGCGCCCGAATACTTTGCCCAGTACGGTTTCAAGCGCGGCAAGATTGAGCAAGCACCTGCCGCTTTGAAGGCCTCGGCCGAATTCCGGGGCGCATGCCCGACCTGTGCCGCGTTCATGAGCTTGACGCTGCGGCAAGCGCCGAAGCTGGAGGACGATTTGCCCGTGGCCGTGCTCGGTGCTGGCCCCGTCGGCTTGGCTGCAGCTGCCCATTTGATGGAGCGCGGCATTCCCTTCGTGGTGCTTGAGGCGGGCAGCCGCGTGGCCGCGAACTTGCTCGACTACGGTCATGTTCGCCTGTTCTCGCCTTGGCAGTACAACGTCGACCCCACGATGGCAAAGCTGCTCGAACCGACGGGTTGGGTGGCCCCACCGCAGGGTGAACTGCCGCTGGCCAGCGAGATTGTCGAGCGCGTCCTGCAACCCTTTTCGCTGCTGCCGACGGTGGCCAGTTCTCTCCGGCTCGACACCCGCGTTGTGTCGGTCAGCCGAGAAGGCTTGGACAAGGTGAAGAGCGCAGGGCGGGAGATGGCGCCATTTGTGATTCGTGCCATACAGGCCGGGCATCCCATCGAGCTGCGCGCCCGAGCCGTTGTCGACGCCACAGGCACCTGGAGCACGCCCAACCCCGTGGGTGCCAATGGCCTCCCCGCCATTGGCGAACCAGAAGCTGCCGCGCAAATCTTCTACGGCATTCCGGACCTGCAGGGGGCGCTGCGACAGCGCTACGAAGGCAAGCGCACGCTGGTCGTGGGTGCAGGACACTCGGCTGCAAACATCTTGCTGGACTTGGCGGACCTGGCCAAGCAATCGGCCGGAACGCGGTTGGTCTGGGCGGTGCGTTCGCCAGCCCCGCCGCGGGTCTTCGGTGGCGGCGCGGCCGATGCGCTGCCGGCGCGCGGTCAGCTCGGTGCCTCGCTGCGGCGCCTGCGCGACAGCGGCACACTGGAGTTCTTCAGCGGATTGCGCATCACCGAGATTCGGCGAGGGGGCGGTCAGTTGACCGTGCTCGGCCTGGACCCACAGCGGCAGCCTGTGGTGGTCGAAGGCATCGACGAAATCATCTGCGCCACCGGCCAGCGCCCTGATCTTTCATTGACCAGCGAGCTGCGCGTCAAACTCGACCCTTGGCTGGAGTCCACTGAGGCACTAGGCCCGCTGATTGACCCCAATCTGCACAGCTGTGGCACCGTCCGACCGCACGGACACCGCGAGTTGGCACATCCGGAACCAGGGCTCTACACAGTGGGCACCAAGAGCTATGGGCGCGCGCCGACCTTCCTCATGGCAACGGGCTTCGAGCAGGTGCGTTCGGTGGTCGCCGCCATCGCGGGCGACTTGGTTGCAGCTGACCGTGTGGAGCTGGAATTGCCAGAAACAGGTGTCTGCTCGCTCAGTCCTGCGGACTCGCCTGAGCGCGATGGCGCTTGCTGTGGGCCTGCCCCGGACGCATCCGCCGAGGCTGTGGTTGTGCAGGCCGCGCCACCCCAAGAGCCTGCTGCCACGCAGGCCCGCTGCTGCGGTTGACGATGAAAGCCACTCAAGTCCGAACCGTCGCGACTTTGGGGACGGCCCAGACACTGGCCTGGGCCTCTTCCTACTACTTGCCCGCGATGCTTGCCGTCCCGATGGCCCGGGACCTGGGCACATCAGTGCCGACCGTATTTGCGGCGTTCTCGGCCGCGCTCGTGGTGTCGGCCTTGCTCGGCCCTGGTCCGGATATACGGCAGGGACTCGCGCAATGCCATCACTGGCATCACGCGCATTGCCGGTTTTGCCACCACCGTCGGTTGGCCTTTGACGACGCTGCTGGCCTGCTTTGCTTGCACGGGCCCTCCCGCTGCACCCAGGCGGAGCCAACAGGTCCACCGCACTGAGCAGGCGAGCGGCCGGGCCTGACGCTCACCGTGGCACCGACCTCGCGCTACTCGCTGAGCGCGGCTTCACCCTCCACCTGCCGCTCAGGCTCGGTGGTGTGCAGCACTTCGCTCAGCACCGAGGTGGCGTAGGTGCCGGCGGGCAGGGCGAAGGTGAGCTCGAGTTGATCGGCCTGGGGCCATGCCCAGCTCATGTCGGCGGGGGTGGCCACCAGGGGGCGGCGTTCTTGGTCCAGGCCAGCGTGTTCCATGCCGTCGCACAAGGTGGCGTGGCGCTGGGCCACGGCCAGTTCCAGGGCCTGGGCTTGGTCGGTGGTGCTCACGCGGCCGCGGCCCCAGAGTGGCCCGGTGGGGCGGCCGGCGTCGTCAAGCAGGTCGCCGGGGAGGGTTTGGCCCCAGAGCCCTTGCTGGATGCGCTGCGCCAGCACTTCGTTGAAGACGAAGGAGCGCACGGCCGAGAGGTAGATGCCTTTTTTCTTCGGGTTGCGCACGCGGATTTCGCGCGCCAGCATGGCGCGGCCTTGCTCGACGTTGCCACCCTCAAAGCCAAAGCGCTGGGCGCCGAAGTAGTTGGGCACGCCCTGTGCCGCAATGGCTTGGAGGTTGGCCTCGATGGCCGCGCGGTCTCCTGCCACGTCGCGCAGCACGATGCGGAAGCGGTTGCCCTGCAGGTCGCCGGGGCGCAGTTTTTTGACGTGGCGGCTTTGGCCCAGCACCTTGAATTCGGGGTGCTGGAGCTGGGTCAGGTCCGGCGTGTCGCCCTTGGGGAAGTAGATGCTGAACCACTGGCGGGTGATGGCGTAGCGGTCTTTCAAGCCAGCGTAGCCCACGTCGCGCTCCTGCACGCCTGCGGCCTCGGCCAGTTGTTGGGCGACGAAGGCGGTGTTGGCGCCGTTTTTTTCGATGTCCAGCCAGATGTGTTCGCCCTCACCGGAGGGCAGCTGCAGCGGCAGTTCGGTCACCACGAAATCCTCGTTGAGGCTTTTCAGGGTGGCGCGGGCGCCGCTGGCCGGGTAGGCCTTGGGCCAGGGCGGCAAGGTGGTGTATTGAGCGTCGGTCATGAGGGAGTTTGACGGCACCAGCTGTGGATGAAGGCAGGTTGCCTCTCCGGCCAGGGGCGGTCCAGGGCGCGATTGTCCCCCCGCCCATGGGCCGAGCCCACATGAAAAAGCCCGCCGGATTTGCACCCTCAGCAGGTGCGGCTAAACACGGTCTAATCGCTGGCGGGAAGAACGCTGTGCCGGGGGCCTTGCTGTGAGCCAAGGCGCTGGCCGCATCTGGGAGATCGACTGCATGTTCCAAAAAATCCTCGTCGCCAACCGCGGCGAAATTGCCTGCCGTGTGGCCGCCACCGCGCGCCGCATGGGCGTGAAGACCGTGGCGGTGTATTCCGAGGCCGATGCCCAGGCCCGCCATGTGGCGGCCTGTGACGAGGCGGTGCACATCGGCGCGCCGCCGCCGCGCGAGTCCTACCTGCAGTGGCAGCGCATCATTGCCGCGGCACAGGCCACCGGGGCGCAGGCCATTCACCCGGGCTATGGCTTTTTGAGCGAGAACGAAGAGTTCGCCCAGGCCTGTGCGGACGCCGGGCTGGTCTTCATCGGCCCACCTGCTGCGGCCATTCAGGCCATGGGGCTCAAGGCCGAATCCAAGCGGCTCATGGAAGCGGCCGGGGTGCCGCTGGTGCCGGGCTACCACGGGGCTGACCAAGACCCCGCGCTGCTGCAACGCGAGGCCGTGCGCATTGGCTTTCCGGTGCTCATCAAGGCCAGCGCGGGCGGCGGCGGCAAGGGCATGCGCGCGGTCTATAACGAAGACGAATTCCAGGCCGCACTGGCCTCGTGCAAGCGCGAAGCGGCCAACAGCTTTGGCGACGATGCCGTGCTCATCGAGCGCTATGTGCAGCGCCCGCGGCACATCGAAATTCAGGTGTTTGCCGACAGCCACGGCAACTGCGTCTACCTGTTCGAGCGCGACTGCTCAGTGCAGCGCCGCCACCAAAAGGTGCTGGAAGAAGCCCCCGCGCCGGGCCTGAACGAAGCCCTGCGGCGCGAGATGGGCGAGGCCGCCGTGGCCGCCGCGCGCGCCGTGGGCTATGTGGGCGCGGGCACGGTGGAGTTCATCGTCGAGCAGCGCAGCGCCGAGGACTGGCGTTTCTATTTCATGGAAATGAACACGCGGCTGCAGGTGGAGCACCCCGTCACCGAGGCCATCACCGGGCAAGACTTGGTGGCCTGGCAGCTGCGTGTGGCTGCGGGCGAGCCGCTGCCGCTGCGCCAGGACGAGCTGCAGCGCCACGGCCATGCCATTGAGGCGCGCATCTGCGCTGAGAACCCCGAGGCTGGCTTTCTGCCCGCCACCGGCACGCTGCACGTGCTGCGCTGGCCTGCGCATGTGGCGTTTGAGCGCGCGACCTCTGCCGCGGGCGTGCGCATCGACGCGGGCGTGGGCCAGGGCGATGCCATCAGCCCCTTCTACGACTCCATGGTGGCCAAGCTCATCGTCTGGGGCGAAGACCGCGCCCAGGCCCTGCAGCGCCTGGACGCCGCGCTGCGCGACACCCACATCGTGGGCCTGCACACCAATGTGGCCTTTTTGCGCCGCTGTGCCGCCACGCGCAGCTTTGCTGAGGCCGATCTGGACACCGCCTTGATCGAACGCGAGCGCGCCGCGCTCTTCGAGCAGCCGGGCTTGCCCCTGGCGGTGGCCGCTGCCGCCGTGGTGGCCCACACCCTGGCCGAAGAGGCCGCTGGGCAAGACGCGGACCCCTGGAGCCAGCGCGACGGCTGGCGGCTGTGGGGCGGTGCCACGCGCCACTTCGAGCTGGCGCAGGGCGAGACCCAGCACAGCGTGCTGCTGGAACACCAGCACCGTGGCGGCCTGGTGCTGACCGTGCAAGGCCAGCGCCAGGCGCTGGCGCTGCGCTCCCAGAGCCCAGAGTGCCACGAGCTGTGGCTGGGCGAGGGCGCGGCGCAGCAGCGCTTCAAGGTTCACACCTACAAGCAGGGCGAGCAGGTGTCGGTGTTTTGCGCGCAGGGCGCGGCCGTGCTCACCGAGGTGGATGTGCTGGCGCACGCGGGCGAAGCGGCGCAGGGCGGCGGCGGGCTCACCGCGCCCATGCCCGGCAAGCTGGTGGCCCTGCTGGCGCAGCCGGGCCAGCGCGTCACCAAGGGCCAGCCCCTGGCGGTGATGGAGGCCATGAAGATGGAGCACACCATCAGCGCGCCGCGCGACGGCGTGGTGGGCGAGCTGTGCTTTGCCGTGGGCGACCAAGTGGGCGATGGCGCGGCCTTGCTCACGCTGTTGGAGGGCACCAGCCATGTCGCTGCCTGAACGCATCACCCTGGTCGAAGTGGGCCCGCGCGATGGCCTGCAAAACGAGAAGCAGCCCGTCTCCACCGCGCACAAAGCGCAGCTGGTGGGCTTGCTGCAGCAAGCGGGCCTGCGCGAGATTGAAGTCACCAGCTTCGTCAGCCCCAAGTGGGTGCCGCAGATGGCCGACAACGCCGCCGTCATGGCCGCCATCGAGCGCAAGCCCGGCGTGCGCTACAGCGTGCTCACGCCCAATATGCAGGGCCTGGAAGCGGCGCTGGCCTGCCAGCCCGACGAGGTGGTGGTGTTTGGCGCGGCCTCTGAGGCCTTCAGCCAGAAGAACATCAACTGCTCGATAGCTCAAAGCATTGAGCGCTTTGCCCCCGTGGTGCGCGCCGCGCGCGACCAAGGCCTCAAGGTGCGCGCCGCGCTGTCCTGCGCCGTGGCCTGCCCTTACGAGGGCGACATCCACCCTGACCGCGTGGACTGGGTGGCCCAGGCCTTGGCCGACATCGGCGTGCAGCACCTGGGCGTGGCCGACACCATTGGCGTGGGCACGCCGCGCCGCGTGCAAGCGGCCATGCAGCGCGCGCTCAAGCACTTCCCGCTGCACGAAGTCAGCGGCCATTTCCACGACACCTATGGCCAGGCGCTGACCAATGTCTACGCCTGCCTGGAGCTGGGCGTGCACACCTTTGACGCCAGCGTGGGTGGCCTGGGCGGCTGCCCCTACGCGCGCGGCGCCACGGGCAATGTGGCCACCGAAGACATCGTCTTCATGCTCAACGGCCTGGGCCTGCACACCCGCGTGGACCTGGACCGCCTGGTTGATGCTGCCGCCTTCATCGCCCAAGCCCTGGGCCGCGAGGTGCTCTCGCGCGTGGGCCGCGCCACCTTGGCCAAACGCGCCGCTGCGGTCGCTTGAGTTTTGGGGTCATTCCTTGCCATCGAGGCGCAGGGGAGGCTGTCGCTGCTTCCAAGCTCTACCGCTGCGGCGCAGCGTGCTAGGGTGCAAAAGGCGCGCTCAGGTGGGTGCGCCGTTTGTATCTTTGTGGGAGAACGATATGTCTCAGTCTTCAGAGCGTTTGCTGGAGGAGTTGCACCGTGTCGTGGCCGAGGCCGAAACGCTGTTGCGGGCTACGGCGGACCAGGCCGGTGAGGGCACGTCGGAGCTGCGCAGCCGTGTGCAGGCCACGCTCGATGGCGCGCGGCGCAGCCTGACGGAGGTGCAGCACGCGGCGGTGGACAAAGCGCGCGCGGCCGGTCGTGCCACCGATCAATACGTGCACGAGAAGCCCTGGCACGCCATTGGCCTTGCCGCAGGCGTGGGCTTGTTGGTGGGCATGCTTATCAGTCGACGCTGAGGGCTTGTGCGCGGCCATGGCCGCCGCACCTCAGGTGGCTCAGGCGCTGTGCTGCACGAGCCAGTCGTGCATTTCGTTGGCGGGCATGGCTTTGGCAAACAGCCAGCCTTGCCCCTCGTGGCAGCCCAGAGCCAGCAGGTGTTGGCGCTGGGCTTCGGTTTCAATGCCTTCGGCCACCACGCGCAGGCCCAGGCTGCAGCCGAGGTTGACCACCATTTGCGCAATGGTGGCGCTGGCGGCGGAGTTCTGTGCTTCCTGCACAAAGGCGCGGTCGATCTTGAGCCGCTCCACGCTGAGCCGCCGCAGCTGGCTCAGGGACGAGAAGCCCGTGCCAAAGTCGTCAATGGCCACGGACACGCCAGTGGCGTGAATGGCCTCCAGCACGTCTTGCACCACCGAGACGTCTTCCATGGCCATGGATTCGGTGATCTCCAGCTCTAGCGACTGCCCGGCAATGCCTGTGTCGGCCAGGGCTTTGTGCAGCTGGTCCATAAAGCCTGCGTGGCGGAACTGCGCCAGCGAGATGTTCACGGCCATGCGAATTTCGGTGTGGCCTTGGTCGTGCAGGCGGCGCAGCTGTTGCAGCGCTGTGCGCAGCACGAATTCGCCGATGGGCACGATCAAGCCGGACTGCTCGGCGATGGGGATGAACTGGTCCGGCGGCACGAACTTGCCTTCTTCGGTGCGCCAACGCAGCAGCGCCTCAAAGGCCAAGGGCCGCCCCGTGGCCAGGCAGATCTGGGGCTGGTAGGCCACGAAGAGGCGCTTTTCCTCAAAGCCCGCCCGCAGGCCTTTGAGCAGGTTGAAGCGCTCGCGCGCATCAGCGCCCATCTCAGACGAAAAGTATTGCGAGGCGCCGCGGTTCGACTGCTTGGCGCGTTTGAGCGCGATTTGCGCATCCAGCAGCAGCTCACTGCCCAGCGCGCGCGACTGTGTGAGGCGCACCAGCCCAGCCGTGGCCGACATCTTGAGGCGTTCGCCATCCACCGTGAGCGGGTCTTCAAAGAGCTGGTGTATGCATTCGGCGTTGACGATTTCATCGGGACCCAGCAACCCGAAGGTGTCGGCCCCAATGCGCGCCATGGCCGTGCTCAGACCCAGCTGCTCGCCCATGCGCCGCGCCACGGCTTGCAGAACTTGGTCGCCAAAACGGTGGCCGAAGGCGTCGTTGATGTCGGCAAAGTCGTCCAGGTCGATGAGGGCCAGCGTGATGCCGTCGGGCGTGCGCAGGTTTTGTTCCAGCAGCTCGATGAAGCGCGAGCGGTTGGGCATGCGCAGCAGCGGGTCACTGTAGGCCTGCTCCAGCAGTTGGCCGTAGAGCGTGACGTTCTCAAAGCCCACTTGCAGCTGCGAGCCAAAGGCGCGCAGCAGCTGTTGTTGGGTGGTGTCCAGGGCCTGTGTCAAGGGCAGCAGGATGCTGATACAGCGCTCGTTGCCGATCTTGAAATGCAAGCAACAGCCCACGCTGCTGTACTGCGCTGCACCCAGCTGCAGGCTGTTCAACAGCAGTTCACGCTGCGGGCCTGGGGGCACTCTGCCGAGGTTTTTGCCTTTGCTGGCGCTGTCTACACCGCAGGCAGCCAGCACCGTGGCTTGCAGTGGGTCGCCGTTTTGCAGGTGCTGGCACACCAAGCCTGCGGGGGGCAAACCCAGCAGCGCGCACAGGTGCTGCAAAGCGCCTTCGCCATAGGCTTGCAGCCCGCGCTGGCGGCTGAGCTCAACACTGGCGTCGATGATTTGTTCCAAACCCTGCTGGTGGCTGCGGATGGCGCTGATCTGGCGGAAGGAGCGTATGGCGGCCGTCAGCACCGTGTAGAGCCGTGTGCGCGTCAGCTCCGACTTGGTTTTGTAGTCGTTGATGTCGTAGGTGCGCACGGTCTCGATTTCCGGGGCATAGCCCGGCTGACCGGTGCGCAGCACGATGCGCACGGCGCGCATCTGCAGCACTTCGCGGATTTGGTGAACGAGTTGCAGACCGGCGTCCTCGGACTCCATCACCACGTCCAGCAACACCACGGCCACACCGGGTGAGCGGTCCAGCACCTGGCGTGCCTCGGCGGCCGAGTAGGCGTGCAGAAAGTTCAGGGCCTGGCCTTCGATGCGCAGGCCCTGCATGGCCAGCTCGGTGGCTTTGTGAACATCGTCGTCGTCGTCGACGATCAACACCGGCCAACCCCAGTTGGCGTTGCCCGTTTCGGCCTGGGCCTCCTCTACGTCGTCGACCAGCTCAAGCAGGTCGTCAGTGTCGACATCGGTCATGGACGTTGAAGGGGACATGCGGCGACGTTCAGGGCGACAACAGTGGTGGTATACCCGCCTCATGCGCTGCATCAGGCTGTGCGTTGCACGAATGTAGCCCAAGGGTCGCTGCCGTGGTCAGTAAGACTGTGTGGCGCAGTGCAATAGTTGCCAGCTCTGGGCCGTTCAGGGCAGTGAGGGGGAGATTGTGTCGACAGAAAAACACTCGTCAGTGTCAGAGGTATTGCGTCGGCGCCTGCTCTTGGTGTTGGCGGCTCTGAGCACTCGCTTGGCTTTGCTGGGCACCGATTTGGAGCAAGAAAAGTTGCGCCTTATGGCGGCCTTGAGTGGCCTGCTCACCGCTTGGCTGCTGGGGGCGACGGCACTTTTGATGGCCGTGTTGGCGCTGCTGCTGCTGTGCCCCGAACCCTGGCGCTGGGCGCTGGCTTCGGGGCTGGCGCTGGCGCTGGGCCTGGCGGCTTGGCGCTGCCTCGTGCATGTGCAGGCGGTGCTGAGCAGCGGCCAGCCTTTTGCGGCCACTTTGGCTGAACTGCAGCGTGACCGCGACGCTCTGGGCGGTGGCCCGTCCGCCGCGGCGCAGGGAGACTGAGATGTGGGGGCGCCAACAAGACTTGCAGCGCTTGGCACTGCGCCAGTTGGAGCTGCGCCTGCGCTGTGCGCAGCAGCGCGTGCAGCTGGCTGAAGCGGCCCAGAGCCTGCAGCAGCCTCTGGGCTGGCTGGACCTGGGCTGGCGCGTGGCGCAGCTGGTGCGCCGCGCCCCTCTGGTGTGGGGCAGTGCGGGCTTGTGGAGCAGCTGGCAGCTGCTGCGCCAGCGCGCACGCCTGGCGCGCTGGGTGGGGGTGTGGCGCATCGGGCGCCAGCTCTGGCGCTGGTGGCGGCAAACGCCGCCGCGCTGATCTGCGGCGCTTGTTGTCCGCTTGCCTTCGCGCTTAACGCTTGGGCTTGCGCCCGCTGCCCACGCCGGGGCGCGGCGGCAGGCCTGTGTGCTGGGTGAGCAGCTGGCCCGGGCCGGGCCGCGCCGGGCGGGCGGGTGCGCCTGAACTGCTGCCGCGTGCACCCGCGCCGGGTTTGAGTCCCGGCTTGGCCGCAACGGGTTTGCCGCCCGGCTTCACCACGCCCTGGGCGGGCTTGGCGGCGGCGGGGCTGCTGGCGGCCACGGCGGAGGTGGAGTTGCTGCGCCGCGCGCTGCGGTAGGCGCCGTCGGTTTGCGGCTGGTAGCTGGGGATGAGGTGGTTTTTGCCATTGCCGATGAGGTCGGCACGGCCCATGTCCTTGAGCGCCTCACGCAGCAGCGGCCAGTTGTTGGGGTCGTGGTAGCGCAAAAAGGCCTTGTGCAGGCGGCGGCGGCGCTCGCCCTTGACCACGTCCACTGCCTCGCTCTCGCGGCCCACTTTCTTGAGCGGGTTCTTGCCCGAGTGGTACATGGCCGTGGCCGTGGCCATGGGGCTGGGGTAGAAGGTCTGCACCTGGTCAGCGCGAAAGCCATTGCGCTTGAGCCAGATGGCCAGGTTCATCATGTCCTCGTCCGAGGTGCCCGGGTGCGCCGCGATGAAGTAGGGGATGAGGTATTGCTTCTTGCCCGCGGCCTCGCTGGCGGCTTCAAACAGCTGCTTGAAGCGGTCGTAGGTGCCGATGCCGGGCTTCATCATCTTCGACAGCGGCCCGCCTTCGGTGTGCTCGGGCGCGATTTTGAGGTAGCCGCCGACGTGGTGCGTCACCAGCTCCTGGATGTACTCGGGGGATTCCACCGCCAGGTCGTAGCGCAGGCCCGAGCCGATGAGGATTTTCTTGACCCCGCGCAGCGCGCGCGCCTTGCGGTAGAGCTGGATGAGCGGGCCGTGGTCGGTGCGCAGATTGGGGCAGATGCCGGGGTAGACGCAGCTGGGCTTGCGGCAGTTGGCCTCGATCTCTTTGCTCTTGCAGCCGATGTGCCACATATTGGCCGTGGGCCCGCCCAGGTCCGAGACCACGCCGGTGAAGCCCTGCACCTTGTCGCGGATGTCTTCGATCTCGCGCAGCACCGAGGCCTCGCTGCGGCTTTGGATGATGCGCCCTTCGTGCTCGGTGATGGAGCAAAAAGTGCAGCCACCAAAACAGCCGCGCATGATGTTGACGCTGAAGCGAATCATCTCCCAGGCCGGGATTTTGGTGGCGCCGTCGTGGCGGCCCTGCTCGTCGGCGTAGCGCGGGTGGGGCGAGCGCGCGTAGGGCAGGTCAAACACATGGTCCATCTCGGTCGTGGACAGCGGCAGCGGCGGTGGGTTGATCCACACATCGCGGTCCACGCCGCCCGAGCTGTGGCGCTGCACCAGGGCGCGCGCATTGCCGGGGTTGGTCTCCAGGTGCAGCACGCGGCTGGCGTGGGCGTAGAGCACGGGGTCGCGCTTGACCTGCTCGTAGGCGGGCAGCCGGATGACGCTGCGCTCGCGCGGCGGCGCGGTGATGTGGCCGCGCTCGTCGGTGCGCGCCAGGGTGCGGCGCACGATGCGAATGGGTTGTTCTTGCGGCTGTGCCGCAGCCTGCTCCACGCCAGCGGCTTGGGCCGCACCGGCCGCGGCCGAGGCGCTGCAATCGCTGCCTTGGGCGCTGGCGGTTTCTTCGGTGCTGGCGTAGGGGTTGATGAGGGCGTCGATGTGGCCGGGCGTGTCCACCTCGGTGGAGTCGATCTCAAACCAGCCGTGCAGCTGCGCGTCGTCGGGGCGGCGCATAAAGGCCGTGCCGCGCACATCGGTGATGGATTCGATGGGTTTTTTCTGCGCCAGGCGGTGGGCGATTTCGATGATGGCGCGCTCGGCGTTGCCGTAGAGCAGCAGGTCGGCCTTGGAGTCCACCAAGATGGAGCGGCGCACCTTGTCCTGCCAGTAGTCGTAGTGCGCAATGCGCCGCAGCGAGGCCTCGATGCCGCCAATGATGACGGGCACGTCTTTGTAGGCTTCGCGGCAGCGCTGGGTGTAGACCAGGGTGGCGCGGTCGGGGCGCTTGCCGGCTTCGCCGCCCGGGGTGTAGGCGTCGTCACTGCGGATTTTTCGGTCCGCCGTGTAGTGGTTGATCATGGAGTCCATATTCCCGGCGGCCACGCCAAAGAACAGGTTGGGGCGGCCCAGTGCGCGGAAAGGCTCAGCCGACTGCCAGTCGGGCTGGGCAATGATGCCCACGCGAAAGCCCTGCGCCTCCAGCGTGCGGCCAATCACGGCCATGCCAAAGCTGGGGTGGTCCACATAGGCGTCGCCGCTGACGATGATGATGTCGCAGCTGTCCCAGCCCAGTTGCTGCATCTCCTCGCGGCTCATGGGCAAGAAGGGCGCTGGGCCAAAGCGCTTGGCCCAGAACGGGCGGTAAGCGGTGAGGGCCTTGGGCGCAGCGCTGCGCGCGGGTTTGGCGGCGGCGGCGGTGGGGGAGGTCGAGGGGGGCAGGGTGGCAGTCACAGCGGCGGCGGGCTTTGGGCGCCCGAAGACCAGGCAACCGGCTATTGTCCCAAACCTCGGGGCAACCCGTAGAAGAGCCGCCTGCAAAGCCCTGCGCTAGCGCCGGGCATGTTGCACGGAATCAGTGCCCGACCAGGGTCGCCAGCTCGCGTTCGAGCAATTTGGGGTCGCCCAGATTCACCTCGATGAGGCGGCGCAGGTGGGTGATGCTCTCCAGGTCGATGGCGCGGCAGTGCAGTCCTACGTGCTGATCGCGCACAAAGGCCACTTCAGCGGCCATGGACAAGCGCACGTCGCCCAGCTGCACTTCCACCAGCGCGAACTGCCCGGCGCGGGGCACCAATTCTTGTGACAGCGCGAGCAAAGCACCCTTGAGCGAGAGATCCAGCACGCGCGCCGAATGGCGCTGTTGCAGCGTGACCAGGGTGGCGGGAGCTTCAAAGGCGACGCGGGTGAATTGACGGCGTTCCTGGCTCATGAGTGACTCCCATCGGCAGTGAGACGACAGCATGTACTGAGGCACACCGTGCCGGGCAGCGGGTTCGAGAAAGGGCGTGACATGGTTGTGTCTGGCAATGATTTTTTCGATTGACGTGACCTTGCCCCACTTTGGTGTGATGTGCCAGCCCCCAAAAAGTGGGCGTTCACCGCGGCTGGGGTGTTGCGCCAAGTGCTGATGGAGCGGCCGGTGTGGGCGCTGCCGTTTGCGCCGGATCAATGCAATGGGCCCCATCCCGATGCGGGCAATCCAGGTTCTTGGGGCCGGATGATGCGGCGCTAACATGGCCTGAGCGACCCGACCGCCGCGCCTCTTGATGCACTGGCGGGTCCTGGCTGTTTGGAGAAGCATTGCCATGAGTTCGACCTTCCCTGGAGTCTCTGAGACATCCCCCCTGCCGGCGCTGCGCCAGCCCCCCGAAACCCTGCCGCCTCAGGACATCAGCACCGAGGTGCTGCAAGAGAAATACGCCAAGGGCAAAGAGCAGCATGTCGACCAGGTGCGCCAGCGCGTGGCGCAGGCCCTGGCGGAGGTGGAATCCCAGGAGCAGCGCGACGCCTGGGTGCAGCGCTTTTTGGAGGCCCAGCGCCGCGGCTTTGTACCGGCCGGGCGCATTGCCTCGGCGGCGGGCACGGGGCTGTCCGCGACCTTGATCAACTGCTTTGTGCAGCCCGTGGGTGATGCCATTGCCGACAGCGAAGAAGGCTTCCCCGGCATCTACACCGCGCTGACCGAGGCGGCCGAGACCATGCGCCGCGGCGGCGGTGTGGGCTACGACTTTTCGCGCATACGGCCCAAGGGCGCTTGGGTGGCGTCCACGCAGTCCAAGGCCTCGGGGCCGGTGAGCTATATGCGTGTGTTCGACCGCAGCTGCGAGACGGTGGAGTCCGCCGGCAGCCGCCGCGGCGCGCAGATGGGCGTGCTGCGCTGCGACCACCCGGACATCGAGGAATTCATCCACGCCAAGGACAAGGGCGATCTGCGCAACTTCAACATCTCCGTGGGCGTGACCGACGACTTCATGCAAGCCGTGCAGGACGACGCCGAGGTGGAGCTGGTGCACAAGGCTGCGCCCTGCGACAAGCTGCGCGCCGCCGGTGCGGTGCAGCGCGGCGATGGGCTGTGGGTGTACCGCCGCGTGCGGGCGCGCCAGCTCTGGGACTTGATCATGCGCTCCACCTACGACCATGCCGAACCCGGCGTGCTGTTCCTGGACCGCATCAACGTCGACAACAACCTCTACTACTGCGAGCGCATTGCCGCCACCAACCCCTGCGCCGAGCAGCCCCTGCCTTCTTATGGCTGCTGCTGCCTGGGTTCGGTCAACCTCACGCAATACGTGATCGACCCCTTCTTGCCGCAGGCCCGCTTTGACGAAGCCGGGTTTGCCGAGGTCTGCAAGACCGCGGTGCGCATGCTGGACAACGTGCTCGATGCCACCTTGTGGCCGCTGCCCGCGCAGGCGCAGGAAGCCGCCAACAAGCGCCGCGTGGGCCTGGGCTTTACCGGCCTGGGTGACACGCTGGTGATGCTGGGCCTGCGCTACGACAGCGATGCCGCACGCGAGGCCGCGCAGCGCATCAGCGAGGTCATGCGCGACGCGGCTTACGAGGCCAGCGCTGACCTGGCGCTGGAGCGCGGCGCTTTCCCGCTCTTCAACGCCGACCTGTATCTGGCCGGGGGCAACTTTGCCTCGCGCCTGCCCAATTGGCTCAAAGACAAAATCCGCCGCCAGGGCCTGCGCAACTCGCACCTGCTGTCCATCGCCCCCACGGGCACCATCAGCCTGGCCTTTGCCGACAACGCCAGCAACGGCATCGAGCCCGCGTTCTCGTGGAGCTACACGCGCAAAAAGCGCATGGCCGATGGCAGCACCAAAGACTATGCGGTGGAGGACCACGCCTGGCGCCTGTTCCGCCATATGTTTGGCACCGAGGTGCCGCTGCCTGCGGCCTTTGTGACTGCGCTGGAGCTGCAAGCCGCCGACCACGAAGCCATGGTGGCCGCGGTGGCGCCCTATATCGACACCTCGATTTCCAAGACCGTCAACGTCCCGGCCGACTACCCCTACGAGGACTTCCAGGACCTGTACTTCGCGGCCTGGAAGAGCGGGCTCAAGGGCCTGGCCACTTACCGGCCCAATGCGGTGCTGGGCTCGGTGCTGTCGGTCACGCCCGAGGTGCAGCCAGAGCCGCTCAAGCCCGCCGCCGGAGGCAACGAGCGGCTGCGCCTGGAGCGCCTGCCCAAGCCCGTGCTGGCCTCGCTGCGCTGGCCCAGCCGGCCTGAGCTGCCCAGCGGCAACCCGGCCTGGTCCACCATGATTCGCTACCCGCATGGGGACTTCGCGCTCTTCGTGGGCGAGCTGCCCGCCAACGGGCCCGAGGCTGGCCTGTTCGAGCGCAACCTGCCTTTTGAGGTCTGGGTCAACGGCGCTGAGCAACCGCGCGGCCTGGCGGCGCTGGCCAAGACGCTGTCGCTGGACATGCGCTGCCACGACGCCGCCTGGCTCAAGCTCAAGCTCGACGCCCTGGCCACCGTGGCCGAGGAACGCAGCTTTGAAATGCCCATGCCGCCCAGCGGCGAGACGCGCCTCTTCCCCGGCGTGGTGGCCGCCACGGCGGCAGTGATTCGCTGGCGCTGCGAGCAGCTCGGCGCGCTGCAAGAAGGCGGGCCCACGCCGGTGATGGACGCGCTCTTTGCCCTCGAGGAACCCCGCACCGGCGTGCAAGGCACGCTGGCCTGGGCGGTGGACGTGGACAACCCCGCCAGCGGCGAGCAGTTCACGCTCACGCTCAAGGAAGTGAGCCTGCCCGCGCCCACGGGCGAGGGCCATGTCACGCGCCCCTGCGCCATGGGCCTGTCGGGCAACTACCCCAAGGCGCTGGACGGGCTGGCGCGGCTCTTGTCGCTGGACATGCGCGTGCTGGACCCGGCCTGGATCGGCATGAAGCTGCGCAAGCTGCTGAACGTGGGCGAACCGCTGGGCCACTTCATGGCCTCCGTGCCCAACCTCAGCGGCGAACGCCGCCAGCAGGTCTGGCCCAGCACCGTGGCCTATGTGGCGCGCCTCATCATCCACCGCTACGCCATGCTGGGCGTGCTGGACGAGCAGGGCTACCCCCTGGTGGACATGGGCCTGCTGCAAGCCCCGCGCGCCAGCGTGCCCAAGCCCGCCGGGCTGGCCCTGCAAGGCGGAAAAACCTGCAGCGAATGCGGTAACGCCACGCTCATTCACAAAGACGGCTGCGAGTTCTGCACCGCCTGCGGCTTTGTGGGGCAATGCGGTTGAGGGGGCGATAGTGGGGCAGCCTGAACACAGGGCTCAATAGTCCTGGTGCTGGAGTGGCGACCTCTTTACGATCGCCGCTTTGACTGAGGAGCCGCGATGAACATGCGTGTTGTTGTAGCGATTTGCACTTGGGCTCTGGCCTGCAGTACGGCACAGAGCGCACCCACCGCCGATGAATTGGCCAAAGCCTCAGCCAATCCTGTGGCTGCCATGACCAGCGTGCCTTTGCAGTTCAACTGGGACCGTGGCGCGGGGCTTGATGGCCGGAGCACCCAGTTCACCCTGAATGTGCAGCCGGTCATTCCCGTGTCGCTCGACCCGGAGTGGAACCTCATCACCCGGGTCATCGTGCCAGTGCTTCGTCAGCCCGAATGGGTGGCGGGGCAAGGAGCGGCAAGCGGCGTGGGTGATTTGGTGCTGACAGCATTTCTTTCCCCAGCCAAGGCGAGCGGCTTGATTTGGGGTGTAGGCCCGGTTTTGGTGGCGCCAAGCGCCACCCAAAAGCGACTCGGAGCAGACCAATGGGCCGTGGGTCCCAGCGTTGTGATGTTGGTGGAGTCCGGCAATTGGTCCTATGGCAGCTTGGCCAATCATCTGCTTCGTGTCAGCGGTGGTGAGGGACGGACGAAGATCAACGCGACGTTTTTGAACCCCTTTGCCAGCTACCGTCTGGGTCAAGGATGGTCGGCAACTTTGGCGCCGGAGTACACCTACAACTGGGAAGGGCAAGCGGGCAAGAAGGTGACATTTCCGATGGTGGGGGTGGTCAGCAAGGTGACGCGTATCGGTGGTCAGATGCTCAGTGTTGGGGTCGGTTACAAGCACTACCTGCAGTCGCCTGATGAACGACCAGACCACGGATTTCGTCTGGCGCTGACCTTTTTGTTTCCTCACTGAGGCAGTGCTACCGCGCAGCAGCAGCAGGGCTTAGGGCACGCCAGCAACGCGGGCGCTGAGCTCGCGCAGGCAGCGGTCCGGGGGTGATGCTCATGCGAACAAATCCTGGCACTGCCCCCAAAGTTCAACGCTTGTCAAGCCACAGCCTTGCCGAATGGCTGGCTCAGTGCGAAACGCGAGAAGAAGCGTTTAAGCGCGCGTACACAGAGAGTGGCCTGAGCATGACGATGATTGCCAAGGAAGTCGGCCTGACGCTGGCCAAAGTCAGTCAGTTGATCGCCAAGGCTGAGCGCAAGGAGCGGGAGGAATAGCTGGTGGGGGTAAATATTTAAGACTTGACCCCGAATTTTCGTCGCGACGATAGCCGGGCCAGGGGCCCGGGCGCTGGTGAGTGAGGGCGTCAGCCTATTGAGGGCGGGGCAGGCTGGGCGATGGGGCGGTACTGTTGGCAATGCCGCTGATGAGGCGGCAGCACCGTTCAGCCGGTTGGTGCCCGGAGGTGGTCTTCAAGTTCATGAGAACGCTGGCGGCCACCTGTTGGAGAAGCACGTAGGCAAGACTGAGCTCGACTTGCGGAACCGCCTAGCCGCTGAGCCAAACATCACGGGCTCATCCTCGTTCTACGACCGCCCTGCGGCCGAGAGTGCCGTGTCGCAGACACTTGACGCAAACCAAATCAAGGTTTCAGATTGGCTCAGCGGAACCGCCCCGCGCTTGCGCCTTGACCACGCGCTCACTGGGCCTGCAGGGATTTCAGTGACGCGAGGTGCCGGTGGCGCGGTGGATGCGAGTTCCGTGCGAGTCATTCTTGTGCGCGACCCGCGCATGCCAACGGGATACAGAACTCTTACCGGCTTTCCTACATTGCCATGACCACCAATCATTACCCTGAGCTGTCCGACATTCTTGGAAGCTATTTCCACCAAGACTGGGCTGCTGAGTTCCAAACGGATGATGCTGCCCTGCAGACCATCGTCGCCGGTGAGTCACCTGCGCGGTTGAAGAGTGCTGCTGCTGAACTCGACTTGCTGCTGCGCAAGGGCTTAGCCCAAGACGCGCTGCGGACCGTCATCACTATCGAGCTGGGGTGTTTCTTCGAGCCACATTCGCGCAATCTTTCCTGGGAGGAGTGGCTTTCCCACGTGAAGCGAAAGTTTGAAGAGGGCTGCTGACAGGGGACAACGGGGTCAAATCTTAATTATTGAGTCTTGCCTATCACGCCCGTCCCCATTTCTCGCACGCTCAGCCCGGCTGACCAGCTGGCTCACGCGCGCCACGGTCAAGCCCAGTTCGGCTGCCATGGCGGTCATGGTCAGGCCTCCCTCGTCATGTGCCCGTCGCAGCCCCTCCTCTCGGCTGGGCGCCGGAATTCGGAGTCAGGTCTCAAATATTTAGTCCTTGCCCCGCCGATCCGCAGCCCGCTCGATGATCCTTTGCCGCACCTCATCGGAATTTGAGGTCAAGTCTCAAATCTTGTCAGTTGATAGCCAAGGCTGAGCGCAAGGAGCGGGAGGAATAGCTGGTGGGGGTATATCTTTGAGGCCTGACCTCGATTCCCCGCATCATCGACAAAGATGTCTTCCCGCCTGTACCACGCGCGGTCACGTGGTACAGCGCACCCGGGAACTCGATACGCAGAGGACGAGACATGACGGCAAGTATGCTTACCGACTGGCCTCGGGGTGTAGAGGGTAAATATTTAAGACTTGACCCCGAATTTGCTTTTCATCCACAAATGTCTGACGCACCCGTGATTGATTGGTCCGTTTGGGACCGTAAGCCTGTTGTCTCCTGGTCATGGAGCGGCGCATCGACGCGAGTAATGTTTCAGAAGCCGCCAATCGCTGTGTGCCCGTTGATTGCCCATGGTCAGATGGCAATCGTCGGAGACTTCGAAGAGTGTGGGTCTGAGAACCTGTTCATCTACTCTCCGGCAGGAGACCTGCTGCGCAAACATCGAGCACCTGGGCTTGGTGCCAACGCGCAGTTTGGAGCTGTTCGGGAGGCGGGGGGGGCTCTTGAGGTGACAGTCGGTTACTCAGACGACCAGGGGCGGTGGGTCGAGGTCGCCGGCGTGCTCAATCCTCAGGACGGAAGCCTCACTGAGATGCGCCGAGGGTATTAGGCGCAGGTCGCTCTTGGCAGTAAATCTCAAGGACACCCAAGATCTTGGGAATTTGGGGTCAGGTCTTAAATGTTAAGTCCCCACCCGCCGACCCGCCGCCCGCGCCCGCTCGATGATCCTGCGCCGCGCCTCCTCGTCGCTGAGCTGGCCGTCGTCGTGATCGGCGTCAGAGCCTATCGGTGCCTACGCAGGTGGGACTTGGCCCGTGCTGAGTTCGCGCAGGCAGCGCAGGCACAGGCAGGCGCCCGGCCAGCGTTGGGCCAGCTCGGCGCGCAGTGCGGGTGTGAGCGTGAGGGTCTGGCAGTCGCAGTGGCTGTCTTGCACGCCGCAGTGAAAAGCCTGGCCGCAGCGCGGGCAGCGGTCCAGGGCCTGGGGTGCCGGGGTGGTACTCATGCGAACAGGTCCTGGTATTGCTGGCGCAGCAGGTTTTTCTGCACCTTGCCCATGGCGTTGCGCGGCAGCTCTGGCACCAGCAGCAGCTGTTTGGGCACTTTGAAGCCCGCAATGCGCTGCTTGAGCGTGGCCAGCATCTGCGCGGCATCCGGCGTGGCGCCGGCCTGTGCCACCACCACGGCCACCACGGCTTCGCCGAAGTCGGGGTGGGGGGCGCCGATCACGGCGGACTCGGCCACGCCGGGCAGTTCGTTGATAAAGCCCTCCACCTCAGCCGGGTAGACGTTGTAGCCGCCGCTGATGATGAGGTCTTTGCTGCGCCCGACGATGCGCAGATAGCCCTGTGCGTCCAGCTGCCCGACATCACCTGTTTTGAACCAGCCATCGGCGCTGAACTCGGCCGCCGTTTTCTCGGGCATGCACCAGTAGCCGCTGAAGACGTTGGGGCCGCGCACTTGGATGTGCCCGATGTGCTCGGCCGCGCAGGGCTGGCCGGCGTCGTCCACCACGCGCAGGCCCACGCCGGGCAGGGCCGGGCCCACGGTGCCGCCCATGCGCTGCTGCGGGTCGTAGGGGTTGGAGCTCAGCATCAGCGTCTCGCTCATGCCGTAGCGTTCCAGAATCGTGTGGCCGGTGCGTTCTTGCCAGCTGCGGAAGGTCTCCAGCAGCAGGGGTGCTGAGCCGCTGATGAACAGCCGCATAGCCGCACAGTGCTGAGGCGTGAGGCCGCGCTCGGCCAGCAGGCGCACATAGAGCGTGGGTACGCCCATGAACACGGTGGCGCGCGGCAACAGGGCCAGCACCGTGGCGGCGTCAAAACGGTTCACCCACAGCATGCGCGCGCCGGCCAGCAGCGCGCCGTGCGAGGCCACAAAGAGCCCGTGCACGTGGAAGATGGGCAGGGCGTGGATGAGCACGTCCTCGCCCCGCCAGGCCCACAAGTCTTTGAGCACCTGCGCGTTGCTGAGCAAGTTGGCGTGGCTGAGCATGGCGCCTTTGCTGCGCCCCGTGGTGCCGCTGGTGTAGAGGATGGCGGCCAGCTCGCTGCCGCGCTTGTGCGCCACCTGGTGTTGGTCGCTCATGTGCTGGGCGCGGTCCAGCAATGTGCCGCTGCGGTCCTCGTTGAGCGTGAAGACCCAGGGCACGCCGCGCGTGAAAGCCAGCTTGCTGATCCAGCCGAAATTTCGCCCCGCACACACCACCACAGCGGGCTTGGCGTCCTCGATGAAATAGGCCAGCTCGGCGTCTTGGTAAGCACTGTTGAGCGGCACATAGACATGGCCTGCGCGCAGCACGGCCAGGTACAGCGTCAGGGCCTCCACGCTCTTGTCCACCTGCACCAAAACGCGGCTGGCGGGCTCCAGCTGCAGCTGTTCCAGCCAGTTGGCCAGCATGGCGCTGGCGCGCTCCAAATCCAGCCAGCTGTAGCGCAGCGGCGCAGCGGCATCGGCCACCTCGATGGCGCAGGCCTGCAGGTCTTCTGGGAAGCCTTGACGCAGGGCAAGAAAGAGATTGTCGTTGGCGCTGTCCATGGTGGGCGAAGGGGGCTGAGGGCCGGGATGGCGGGCATTGTTGCACTGCAAACCCTTGTCACTTAAGTCAGTGGACTTGATGAAATAAACCCCTGACTGCGGGGGACTCTGGGGATGTGCTTGTCCGGCCAAGCCGGTAAAAACGCACACAGAAGCTGCATACGAATTTGAAAAACAAGGTCAGGGGAAATCATGGTTGCAGGCTGGGTCAAGCTCTGTGTCGGCGCCTTCATGGCGCTGATGCTGGCGCAGTTGTGGGGGTGCGGGGGTGCTGTCAACGCACCGCAGGCGCTCAATGCCAAACCCCATTGGCTGGGTGAAGTTAAACACCTGAAGGGTCAGCCCGGCAACGAATATCTGACCTTGCTGGGCGGTGCAGACCCCCAGCACATGGCCGCCGTCTTGGTGCAAGTGCCCGTGGGCTTCAACCCGCAGCAGCCCTGCATCATCACCGCCGCCGTGTCTGCCAGCCAAGGCGTCTATGGTCAGAGTGCCGCAGCCGACGTGGGCTTGCGCAATGGCTGCGCGGTGGTGCGCCTGGAGACTCAGAACGAGGCTCCCGTGATGCAAGCCAGCACCTTGGAGCGTCGCAGCACTGCGGCGCCCAGCAGCGCTGCACTGTGGGACGCCTCCACGCGCCGTGCGTTGAGCTTTGCGTTTTTCGTGCTCAACGAGCAATACGGCAGCGTGGACCGGTCGGGTCGGCGTCAGGTGCGCATCCTGCCGGGGCAGACGGTGGTCATCACCACCGCAGACCGCCCCATGCAAGTGGTGCAGGGCCCCGCAACCCCTGTAGCACCTTTGGTTTGAACGTTTGAGCCGCGCGCCTCCCGGCGCGTCAGCTGCTCATGGCCACGGGCAGTGGCAGCCAGCGGGCAAGCCGCTCGCGCAGCGTGAGGTAGTCCAGCGGCTTGGTCAGGTGCTCGTTCATGCCCGCGCGCAGGCTCTCGGCCACATCGCTCTCCAGGGCATGGGCCGTCAGCGCCAGAATGGGGAAGTGCTTGAGCCGCCCATGCGTTTGCTCTTCACGCAGCCGCCGTGTGCACTCCAGCCCGTCCATCTCGGGCATCTGGATGTCCATCAGCACCAAATCCGGCGCCTGGCGGTAGCAGCACTCCAGGGCCTCCACGCCGTTGTCGGCCAATTCCACCCTCACCCCCATCATGCGCAGGAACTCCATGGCCACCACTTGGTTGATGGCGTTGTCCTCCACCACCAGCACCAGCGGCGCGGCTGTGGCTTGGGCGGGGTTCGAGGGGTGCGGGGTCAGGCTTGACATGGATGGAGGCAGAACGGCTGGGCCGCGGTAACGGCGCTGGGGTGCAGGAATTGTGAGGGCTTGTGGCGGAAAGCGGCCCAACGATAACCCCTGCAGTCGGGGGCGAGGCGTCACCAGAAGTGAGGGGTCGTGAATGGCGGCAACAACTCATCAGACAAGATGATGAGAGTCCTCTGCCAGAATGCTTCCCCCACGCTCTCCCAGGGTTCCTCCGCATGTCCGACGCCGATATCCGTATTCGTGGCGCACGCCAGCACAACCTCAAAAACCTGGATCTGGACGTTCGTACAGGCGAGTTGACGGTGGTGACGGGCCCCAGTGGCTCGGGCAAATCCAGCCTGGTGTTCGACACCCTCTATGCCGAGGGCCAACGCCGCTATGTTGAGACCTTCTCGGCCTACGCGCGCCAGTTCCTGGACCGCATGGACCGCCCGGCGGTGGACAAAGTCGAGGGCGTGCCCCCGGCCATCGCCATCGACCAGACCAACCCGGTGCGCACCAGCCGCTCCACGGTGGGCACCATGACGGAGCTCAACGACCACCTCAAGCTGCTCATGGCGCGCGGTGCGCGGCTGTTTGACCGCCAGACCGCGCTGCCGGTGCGCCACGACACGCCCCAGACCATTTACGCCGAACTGCTGGAGCGCACGCGCCAGGACAACCCGCGCCTGGTGCTGAGCTTCCCGGTGGAGCTGCCCGCCAGCGTCAGCGCTGAGGAGGTGCAGCAGTGGCTGTCGGCCTCGGGCTTCACGCGCGTGCACAGCGAGCGCGTGCAGGGCGAGCGCAAGATTCTGGAGGTGGTGGCCGACCGGCTGCGCCTGCAAGGCGCCGAGCAAGCGCGCGTGATGGAGGCCATCGAGCTGTGCCTCAAGCGCGGCGGCGGGCGCATGAGCGTGCATGTGCTGGGTGCTGAGCCCGACGCGCCCGAGCAGCTCTGGCGCTACTCCAGCGGCCTGCACTGCCCCGAGAGCGACGAGCGTTACCTCGAACCCCAGCCCGCGCTGTTCTCCTTCAACTCCGCCATGGGGGCTTGCGAGACCTGCCGCGGCTTTGGCCGCGTCATCGGCGTGGACCTGGGTCTGGTGATTCCGGACGAGAAAAAAACCCTGCGCAACGGCGCCATCAAGCCCCTGCAAACCCCGGCCTGGAAGGAGTGCCAGGACGACTTGATCAAGTACGCCGGTGAGGCCGGCATCCCGCGCGACACCGCCTGGAACCAGCTCAGCCCCGCGCAGCGCGACTGGGTGGTGGAGGGCGCGCCGGACTGGAAGGGCAAGTGGAACCAGCAGTGGTATGGCGTGCGCCGCTTCTTCGAGTATTTGGAGAGCAAGGCCTACAAGATGCACATCCGGGTGCTGCTGTCCAAGTACCGCAGCTACACCGAGTGCCCGTCCTGCCGCGGCGCGCGGCTGCAGCCCCAGGCCCTGCTGTGGCGCCTGGGTGATGGCGACTGCGCGACCCTGCTGCCGCTGGCGCAGCGCTTTTTGCCGCCCAGCGTGGGCTGGTCGCGCGAGCAGCTGCAGGCGCTGCCGGGCCTGTCGCTGCACGACCTCATGCAACTGCCGCTGCAGCGCCTGCGCCAGTTCATGGACACGCTTCGCCTGCCCGACGCGCTCATGGACGAAGCCCTGCAGCTGCTGCAGACCGAAATCCGCACGCGGCTGCGCTACCTCTGCGAGGTGGGGCTGGGCTATCTGACGCTGGACCGGCAAAGCCGCACGCTCTCGGGCGGCGAGGTGCAGCGCATCAACCTCACCACGGCCCTGGGCACCTCGCTGGTGAACACGCTGTTTGTGCTGGACGAGCCCTCCATCGGCCTGCACCCGCGTGACATGAACCGCATCGTGCAGGCCATGCAGCGCCTGCGCGACGCGGGCAACACCCTGGTGGTGGTGGAGCACGACCCCGCCGTGATGCTGGCCGCCGACCGCCTCATCGACATGGGCCCCGGCCCCGGGCGGCTGGGCGGGCAGATTGTGTTTGACGGCACGCCCGAGCAAATCCGCGCCGCCGACACGCTCACCGGCGCTTATCTGGGCGGGCGCAAGCACGTGGGCATGTGCTTGAAGCGCCCGGTGGAGGCGCACACGCCGCGCCTCATCCTCGAAGGCGCGCGTGCGCACAACCTGAAAAACCTCAGCGTCGACATCCCGCTGCAGCGCCTGGTGGCGGTGACGGGCGTGTCGGGCTCGGGCAAAAGCACGCTCATTCAAGACGTGCTCTACCCCGCGCTGGCGCGCTGGTTTGGGCAGGCCACCGAAACCCCGGGCGAGCACGACCGCCTGCTCGGTGCTGACGTGCTGGTGGACGCGGTGTTTGTGGACCAGTCGCCCATTGGCAAGACCGCGCGCTCCAACCCCGTGAGCTATGTCGGCGCCTTTGATGACATCCGCAAGCGCTTTGCCGACGCCCCGCTGGCGCAGGAGCGCAGCTACGGCGCGGGCATGTTCAGCTTCAACGCGGGCGACGGCCGCTGCCCGACCTGCGGCGGCTCGGGTTTTGAGCATGTGGAGATGCAGTTCCTCTCCGACGTCTACCTGCGCTGCCCCGATTGCGACGGGCGGCGCTTCCGTGCCGAGGTGCTGGAAGTGCACATCGAGCGCGGCGGGCGCAGCCTCAGCGTGGCCGATGTGCTGGACCTCACCGTGGCCGAGGCGCTGGCCGCTTTCGCGCAGGACCGCGAGGTGCTGGCGCGCCTGCAGCCGCTCTCCGACGTGGGCCTGGACTACCTCACCCTGGGCCAGCCCGTGCCCACGCTCTCGGGCGGCGAGGCGCAGCGCCTCAAGCTCGCGGGCTTTTTGGCCGAGGCCGCCAGCGCCAAGCGCCCCACGGCGCGCCAGGGCCTGGCCACCAAGGGCACGCTGTTTCTGTTTGACGAGCCCACCACCGGGCTGCACTTTGACGACATTGCCAAGCTCATGCGCGCGCTGCGCAAACTGCTGGCTGCCGGGCACTCGCTGGTGCTCATCGAGCACAACCTGGACGTGATCCGCGCCGCCGACTGGGTCATAGACCTGGGCCCCGAGGGCGGCGAAGACGGCGGCGAGCTGGTGGTTTGCGGCACGCCGGAGGAGGTGCGCGAGCACCCGCACTCCCACACCGCACGCGCGCTGCGCGAGTACGCCCAGCACATGGACCGCACGCCCATGGCCGTGGCCGAAGGGCGCCCGCTGCAAAGCCTGCTGCGCGCGCGCCGCGCGGTGGCGGCCGAGCAGGAGATCCGCATCGTCAACGCCCGCGAACACAACCTCAAGTCCGTGGACGTGAGCATTCCGCGCGGCAAGTTCAGCGTCGTCACCGGCGTGTCGGGCTCGGGCAAGAGCACGCTGGCCTTTGACATCCTCTTCAACGAGGGCCAGCGCCGCTACCTTGAATCGCTCAACGCCTACGCGCGCTCCATCGTGCAGCCCGCCGGGCGCCCCGAGGTGGACGCGGTATGGGGCATTCCGCCTACCGTGGCTATTGAGCAGCGGCTCTCGCGCGGCGGGCGCAAGAGCACCGTGGCCACGGCCACCGAGGTCTGGCACTTTCTGCGCCTGCTCTATGTGAAGCTGGGCCTGCAGCATTGCCCCAACGACGGCACGCCCGTGCAGCCGCAAAGCCAGGAAGCCATTGCCGCGCAGCTGCTGCGCGACTACCGCGGCCATCACATCGGGCTGCTGGCGCCGCTGGTGGTGGCGCGCAAAGGCCTCTACACCGACCTGGCCAAATGGGCCAAAGGCAAGGGCTTCACGCATTTGCGCGTGGACGGCGAATTCCTGCCCGTGGCGCCCTGGCCGCGGCTGGACCGCTTCAAGGAACACCACATCGAGCTGCCCGTGGGCGACCTGGTGGTGAGCGCCGACAACGAGGCCGAGCTGCGCAGCCTGCTGGACAAGGCCCTGGAGCACGGCAAGGGCGTGGTGCAGGTGCTCGCGCCGCTGGAGGGCTTGCACGCTGCGCTGCGCACGGGCGCACCCACGGCGGGCATTGGGCAGCTGCGCGTGTTCTCCACCAAGCGCGCCTGCCCCAGCTGCGGCACCAGCTACCCCGAGCTGGACCCGCGCCTGTTCAGCTACAACAGCTCGCACGGCTGGTGCAGCAGCTGCGTGGGCACGGGCCTGGCACTCAGCCGCGAGCAGCGCAAGCAGCTCGACGACAGCGTGCAGGCCGACGCACGCGGGCGCGAGCAAAGCTTCCCCGCCGAAGAACCCGAGATCGACGACCTGGCCGAGCACGCCTGCCCCGACTGCCAGGGCAGCCGCCTGAACCCCGTGGCGCGCGCCGTGCGCTTTGAGGGCGAGGCCATTGCCAGCGTGGCGTCCTGGAGCGTGGCACAGGCGCGGCTCTGGGCCGAGGGCCTGGCGCTGCAGGGCCGCGACGCCGAGATCGCGCGCGATGTGCTCACCGAAATCCGCAGCCGTCTGCGCTTTTTGGAAGACGTGGGCCTGGGCTATCTGACGCTGGACCGCGCCGCGCCCACGCTCTCGGGCGGCGAGGCGCAGCGCATCCGCCTGGCCGCACAGCTCGGCAGCCAGCTGCAGGGCGTCTGCTATGTGCTGGACGAGCCCACCATCGGCCTGCACCCGCGCGACAACCAAATCCTGCTCGGGGCGCTGGCCCAACTCAGCGCCAAGGGCAACACCCTGGTGGTGGTGGAGCACGACGAAGACACCATACGCCGCGCCGACCACATCATCGACATCGGCCCCGGCGCGGGCAAACGCGGCGGGCGCGTGGTGGCGCAAGGCAGTGCGGCCGACTTGGCCGCGCAGCCCGAGTCCGTCACCGGGCGCTGGCTGGCCCAGCCGCTGTGCCACCCGCTGCAGGCGCGCCGCGCCATCACGCCCGAGGGCCCGCAGCTCTACGTGCGCCAGGCGCGTCTGCACAATCTGCAGGGCCTGGACGTGGCCGTGCCGCTGCAGCGCCTGGTGGCGGTGACGGGGGTGTCGGGCTCAGGCAAGAGCACGCTGGCGCGCGACGTGCTGCTGGCCAATATGGCCGTGGCCGTGCCGCTGCGCCAGGACCCGGCGCCATGGCTGGGCTGCGCGGGCATTGAAGGCCACCAGCAGGTGGACCGCGTGCTGGAAGTGGACCAAACCCCCATCGGCAAAACCCCACGCAGCTGCCCGGCCACCTATGTGGGCTTTTGGGACGCCATCCGCAAGCTCTTTGCCGAAACCCTGGAGGCCAAAGCCCGTGGCTATGCCGCTGGGCGCTTCAGCTTCAACACCGGCGAGGGCCGCTGCCCGGCCTGCGAGGGCCAGGGCATGCGCACCATTGCCATGAGCTTTTTGCCCGATGTGAAGCTGCTGTGCGATCAATGCCACGGCCAGCGCTTCAACCCCCAAACCCTGGAAGTGAGCTGGCGCGGCAAGAGCGTGGGCGATGTGCTGAAGATGGAAGTGGACGAGGCGGTGGAATTCTTCGCCGCCATGCCCTCCATCGCCCACCCGCTCAAGCTGCTGCAGGACGTGGGCCTGGGCTACCTCACCCTGGGCCAGCCCAGCCCCACGCTCAGCGGCGGCGAAGCCCAGCGCATCAAGCTGGTGAGCGAGCTGGTCAAGGTGCGCGACGACGTCACGCGCCGCGGCCAGAAAGCCCCGCACACGCTCTACGTGCTGGACGAACCCACCGTGGGCCTGCACATGGCCGATGTGGCCAAACTCATCGGCGTGCTGCACCGCCTGGTGGCGGCCGGGCACAGCGTGGTGGTGATCGAGCACGACCTCGACGTGATTGCCGAGGCCGACTGGATCATCGACCTCGGCCCCGAAGGCGGCAGCGGCGGCGGGCACCTGGCGGCCCAGGGCACGCCCGAGCAGCTGGTGGCCGCGGCCACGCACACCGGCGTGGCCCTGGCGCCGGTGTTGGCGCGGGGGCGCTGATCAGCGCTGGCTGCGCGCTTTGCGGCCGTCGAAGTCGGCCAGCTGCTTTTTCAGCAAGGCCATGAGCACGCGGGCATTGGCCTCGCTCATGGTCAGCACGCTGGCGGGCTCCAGGCCGTCGGGTACGGCGCGTGGGCTCAGCAGGCAGTCCACTTTGAAACTGACCGTGCCGTGGCTGGAGTTGGTGGCGGCTTTGAACTTCTGGATTTCGATCTGGTGGGTCTTCATGGGGACTGCCGCCGCGAGCGCGCGCTCACATGCGGGAATGCGGGTGGGCGAGGTTAGCAGCAAACTGGCTTTTGCGCCGTGCCTTGCTGCCTAGAATCCGCCCTTTCGCGAGCGGCCCGTAGCAGGCCTGGGAGACTCGACTTGAGCAATTTCCAAACCCTTTCTCAACCCCGCCGGGGCTGGCTGCCCCTGTTGGCGCTGGCTGGCGCTTTGGCCCTGCCCGTGGGTCTGCAGGCGGCCAACCCCAGCAGCCCCGCTGTGCCCAGCGCGCAGCAAGCCCTCACCCTGGAGCGCCTCTACCGCGCCCAGCCCTACCGGGGCGAGGCCGCCAAGTCAGTGGCCTTCAGCCGCAGCGGCCGCTACATGGCGTTTTTGTGGAACCCCGCGGGCGAGCCCGGGCAGGACTTGTATGTGCGCGACTTGCAAAGCGGCAAGCAGCTGCGCCTGAGTTCGCCCGCGCTGATGGCGGCCTTTGACACCCCCGAGGCCATGGCGCGCTTTGAGCGCAAGCTCCAGCAGCGCAACAACGAGTGGGCGCAGCGCCAGGCACGCGAGGAGGCCCAAGCCGCCTACCTGCGTGGCGAGGCCGCAGACCTCTCGCAATGGGAGCACGCCGAGCTCGAGGCCCTGCGCAGCGAGCTCGAAGCCAAGCGCCAGCGCGACGAAGCCCGCAAAGCCGCCGACAAGGCCGCCCTGGCCGACACCGCAGCCTCCGCCCCCGCTGACGCCAAGGCTGAAGCCAAAGCCGAAGCCAAGAAGAAGGAGTTGGAGCTGTGGGAGCTGCGCGATGAGCTGAAGAAAAAGCAGCGCCGCGAGAAGCTCAAGCCCGAGGACCTCTACCCCGGCGTGGCCCAGTTTGTGTGGGGCCAGCGCGCCGATGAGCTGATCTTCCAATACCGTGGCCAGCTGCTGCGCTGGCGCGCGGGCGACAGCGCCGCCCAAGGTCTGGTGCAGCTGGGCCGCCGCCTGACGGTGGTGAGCTATATGCCGCGCGACGAGGGCTTCTGGTTCCAGGATGAAACCCGCCTCATGGCCATGCGCTTTGACCGCCCGGGCATCGTCCACCTCAACCCCGAGCTGCAACACCCCGAGGACGAGGACCGCAAATACCGCATCGAAGCCACCACGGTGAGCGAAGACGGGCGCTGGATGAGCTTGCTGGCGCGCGCGCCGCTGAGCGCGGGCGAGGGCAAGCCTGCGCCCAAGCCGGGCCGCCAGGTGGAGATCATGGGCTACGAAGAGCGTTTTGCCACCGCGCGCAAAGTGGACCGCGAAGTCTCTGACGACAAGCGCATGCTGCAGCCCCTGGCGCTCTACATCCGCCCCGTGCCCAGCCAAGGCCAGGGCGCTGCGGCCCAGCCCCAGCCCGTGTTCACCCACCCCGGCGGCGACACCTGGTTCGAGGTCTCGCCCCTGGCCTGGACACGCCAAGGCAGCCATTACGCCTTCGCCACCTGGGAGCGCGAAATCAGCCGCCTGCGCGTCTACCTCGGTCGCGCCGACGAAAAGGCCAAGCCCGAGCTGGTGCTGGAGCGCCGCGGCCCCATCCACCATGAGCTGGTCAGCGCGCTGCGCCCACAGTTCACGCCCGATGGCCACCACCTCGTGGTGGTGCTGGACCAAGACGGCTGGCGCCAGCCTTTCGCCATGGACCTCAACAGCCGCAGCGTGAAACCCTTGCTGCAAGGCCAGTTCGAGGCCCACCAAGTGCTGGGCTTCAGCCCCGACAGCCGCCAGATGTTTGTGCTGGCCAACAAGGACGACCTGGGCGCCATGAACCTCTGGCGCGTGGACATGGCCAGCGGTGCCATGACGGCGCTGGGCCAGGCGCTGGACTACCACCGCAACGCGGCAGTGTCACGCGACGGCCAGTGGGCTGCCGCGGTGGCTGGGCACTGGGGTTCGCGCCCTGAGCTCAAGCTGCTGAAGGCGCAAACCAACACGCCCCAGGTGCAGACCCTCACGCAAAGCCACGACCCCGCCTGGGCCGAGGTCGACGCGCTGCGCCCCGAGCGCATCGCCTTCACCAACCGCCATGGCGACACGCTGCACGCCTACGTCTTCAAACCGCAAAACTGGCGCGCCAGCGACCGCCGCCCCGCCGTGGTCTACGTCTACGGCGGCCCGCTGCACGACCGCCACACCGTGGAGACCGACAGCTTCCAGCCCAGTGGCTACCTCTTCAACATGTACATGGCCGCGCGCCATGGCTATGTGACGGTGAGCGTGGACACGCGCGGCCACTCCAACTACGGCCGCCGCTTTGCCGACGCCAACTGGGAGCAGCCGGGCCAGCCTCAGACCGAGGACCTGGAAGACCTGCTGGCCTATATGAGCAAAAACCTGGGCGTGGACCCGGCGCGCGTGGGCCTCAACGGCTGGAGCTTTGGCGGTTTCCAAACCCAGTTCACCATGTTCACCAAGCCCGAGCTGTTCGCCGCCGGCATTGCCGGTGCGGGCCCCACCGAATGGGAGAACTACAACAGCTGGTACAGCGGGCGCACCATCGGCAAGGTGGACCGCAGCAAGCCCGTGCTGCGCAAGTACTCGCTGCTGCCGCTGGCACGCGGGCTGCGCAAGCCGCTGATGCTGGTGCACGGCATGCAGGACGACAACGTGCTCTACCAAGACACCGTCAACGTCTACCGCGCGCTGCTGGAGTCCGGCAAAGAAGGGCTGGTGGAACTCTTCCTCGACCCTGAAGGCGGCCACGCCATGGGCGGCGCGGTCAAAACCCTGAACTGGCACCGCAAGTACGAGGCCTTCTGGCTGCAACACCTCGGCCCCGCGGAGCCTGCTGCCGCGCGCTAAGTGTTGAGTGGCAACCGCTGGTTACCCACCCAGCTCAGTGGCTGAAAGCTGCCCCGCAATGGGGCAGCCTGCGGCGAGTCAGTTTCCGGCGGATCGGGTCGGCAGCGCATCCAGCGGGCTGCGAACTGCTGCACCGCCAAGCTTTAGCACATGGGTGTAGATCATGGTGGTGGCCACATCGGCATGCCCGAGCAGCTCTTGCACCGTGCGGATGTCGCTGCCGCTTTGCAGCAGGTGCGTGGCGAAGCAGTGGCGCAGGGTGTGTGGTGTGGCGGGCTTGGCAATGCCTGCCGCCGACAGCGCTCGCTTGAAGGCACGCTGGAAAGTCTGGTCGTAAAGATGGTGACGTCGGATGATGCCGCTGCGCGGGTCTGTGGAGAGATGGTCTTGCGGAAAAACCCAGAACCAAGTCCAGGCGCTTGCAGCACGTGGGTACTTGCGCTCCAGCGCATGGGGCAGTTCCACACCCGCCTGGTTTGAGTCAATATCGGCCGCCCAGATGCAGCGCGCCCGGCTCAGTTGCTCACGCAGTTCTGTATGCAAAGCCTGCGGCAGCATCACCACGCGGTCCTTTCCGCCCTTGCCCGCCCGAACGATGAGGGCGCGCTGCGCAAAGTCCAGATCTTTGACCCGCAGCTGCAAGGCCTCGCTGATGCGCAGGCCTGTGCCGTAGAGCAAACGTGCCAACAAGCTGTGCTCGCCCGGTGGCATCTGCGCCAGCAGTTGCCCCACCTCCTCGATCGACAGCACCACGGGCAGTCGCTGCAAGGTCCGGGGTCGGCCGATCTCCTGCATCCAGGGCAGATTGACGCACAGCACCTTGCCATAGAGAAAGAGCAGGGCCGACAACGCCTGCTTGTGGGTGGAGGGCGCCAGCCCGCGCTCGGCGGCCAGATAGGACAGGAATGCCTCGACCTCCGGCCCACCCATGTCGGCCGGGTGGCGCAGACCATGCCAGCGAATAAAGGCACGGCACCAGAAGACATAGGCCTCTTCAGTGCGGCGGCTGTAGTGCAAATAGCGAATGCGTTCACGCAGCTGATCGAGCAGCCGGACGGCCTTCAGCGGCGGCAGATTGACCGTGGTTGCAGTGGCAGCACGCAAGGCGCTACGCGATGACATTCCGCTGGAATTTGGTGGCAACATGCAATGCTCCTGCACGTCGGCAAGTACCAAGGCAGATGTAACAAGCTGCCGGATTTGCAGGCAAATTTAGTACTGTATGAACATACAGTCAATCGCGAAGGATCCGTTTTGTATCAAAGACTTGGGATCAGAACAGCGCCCGAAGTTATGCAGCACACGCCGACGTTAGGGCGCAGCGCCTGTCTCCCCATATCACGTTAAACAGCAAGATGCGACCGCACCTCTTCGATCCCGTCGCTGCAAATCCAAGCCTGCCGGCCGCGCAGAAGCTTGCCCGAGATATCTATGCCCTCCACGAGGCAGGTGCGACCTACACCGCGGAACTTCGCGAATTGGGTTTATTGGCCGGGCGAATCATTTCGCTGCAGCAGGTCATGGGTGCCTTCGGGTCTATCGGGCCAGAAACCTTCGCCCAGAAGTCTTTGGTTGATTGGCATGCACTTCCCACTGATGCAACAGAGGCCGAGATGCTTGAAATGCTTCAGTTGGTCTGTCTTGCCAAGGGCTCAGAGTTCCAAATCGAGTACTGGGTGGAATGCCTGCGCGTCAACACAGGTGATGCACGCCTCTGCGATTTGATCTTTTGGCCCGACGAGTACTTTGGAAGACCGGTTTCCAAAGACCTGTCGGCTGAGGAAATCCTCGAAGTGGCTTTGGGGCGTGCGGGAGGCGAAATTGCTGTTTAACCCTTCGCTGCAGCGGACGGCTTCGCCGCCCGCTGAGCTTGAACGTTGGGCGGCAAGGAGCGAAAGCTGATGGACGCAAGTGACCGAGATCGAAAGAAGGCCTGGAAGCTGCAACAGCGGAAGCTTGCGCAGGACGCGTTTCCAATCTCCGATGCGCTGCTGGAGTCGCTGTTCAAGGCTGTGGATGCTCAAGTTGAGAACTCGGGCTGCGACCACACATTGCGATTCACTCAGTCATGGATTGCAGAACACAAGCAACCGGAGGCGGAAATTCTTGCTTGGTTACGCGAGCACGGTGGGTTTTGCGACTGCGAAGTTCTCTCAAACTCCGCAGATAACTGGGAGCAGAACCGATGATCGATTGCCGCCCAACCCATCATTCCACCGGACCTGCGCGAAAAGCCGCGCAGGCCGGTGATTTCAAACGTTAAGCCGCAAATGCTCTTCAGGATCGAGTACATCGCGCAGAAGGCGCGCCCGGCGTTTCTCTTTGCAAGACAGATTGAGGCGGGGAATATCCAGCTTTCACCGTCGAGCTGCCTTGGAGGTGTTCCGATCAGGCAGCATCTGTCTCAGCCGCGAACGTTGAAGCCCGACGGCAGTCCTGACTTGACGGTATTCGCCTTCACGCTTGTCACGGCAAATGACCTACCCAAGCTCAGCGTCGGCCAGCATGTAGAGCTGTCCAATGACTATTCGCAAGGTGTTGGTGATGCGGCTTAACCTTTCATTGCAGCCGACCTGCGCCAGCTTCGCTGGCTGGTCGGCTGAATTCCAACGTTAGACGGCGTATGGCTACAGCCATCATTGCGGGAAGAACGTTCGAGTGGTCGTTCGTGACCAACACGAATGAGTTCAAGCCATTGGAGCGTTTTGGTGATTCTGCGGGGGTAGACGTGCTCCGCATTTCGCTGCCGGGTACTGGATTTGATGTCGCTATCCGCGTGCTTACGGGGCAGTACTCCGATGGCACTCATCGGTATCTGGGGCCTTTGCTGGTCGTAGGCAGCGAGTTTCCTGCCGAGCAGCACGCCGTTCCAGTTGGCAACATGCTTGCGCTGCGCCCAAAGCTTGTGAGCCTCGCGCCCGATGAGCCAAATGCAGCTACGGTCGAGCGCATCGTCCAATGGTGCTGGAGTCCTCGCTTCAAAGCTGTCCGAGTAAATTCCAGCGGCGGTCGGTGGGTTGGCTATGGTCGCGAAGCCGCCATCTAACCTTTCACTGCAGCGGACGGCTTCGCCGCCCGCTGAGCTCACACGTTGAAGCGCATGGACATCCGTTGGTACACGTTCGCGGAGATCTGCGGCCGCGACTTTTCGGGATGCTCGTTTAAGGAAGAGCTAGTGATCAGTTGCGGCGGCAGCGAGGACATTGCTAGGGTGTTGTTCTTCCATCTTCGGAGTGAAAGCCTCGCCTGGCTTCAGCGCGTCGTTCCGGCACTGGGCGACCAAGTGCCAGCCAGATTGATTGCCGACGGGCAAGCGGACCGTGTTCGCGACTGTCTTTGGAGCATGCCGTGCTGATGCGCTTCAACCCTACGCTCCAGCGGACGGCTCCGCCGCCCGCTGAGCTTGCACGTTGGGCGGCAAGGAGCGAAAGCTGATGGACGCAAGTGACCGAGATCGAAAGAAGGCCTGGAAGCTGCAACAGCGGAAGCTTGCGCAGGACGCGTTTCCAATCTCCGATGCGCTGCTGGAGTCGCTGTTCAAGGCTGTGGATGCTCAAGTTGAGAACTCGGGCTGCGACCACACATTGCGATTCACTCAGTCATGGATTGCAGAACACAAGCAACCGGAGGCGGAAATTCTTGCTTGGTTACGCGAGCACGGTGGGTTTTGCGACTGCGAAGTTCTCTCAAACTCCGCAGATAACTGGGAGCAGAACCGATGATCGATTGCCGCCCAACCCATCATTCCACCGGACCTGCGCGAAAAGCCGCGCAGGCCGGTGATTTCAAACGTTATGCCTCTGCAATGAAGTTCGTCGCTGTCTCACTAGCCGCTGCCGTATTTGCCAGCCTTAGCGTCGCATCCGATGCAGCTTCGGCAAATCCCAGCGCGTCTGCACAACGAGCCCTGCCTAAGTTCCTGGCCGCAGTCCACGACAAGCCGGATTGGGCATCAAGGTTTCGCGTCTACGTGGAGCTTGGTACTGGAGCTCGTAGGGAGCCCTTCTGGCTCAATGACTTTCGGGAGGATGCTGACGGGTACTCGGGCCTTGTCTCTTCGGTTCCGCGCGTCGCGGAAGGTGTTCGTTTGGGCCAGCGTGTGGCGGTCCGGCCAGAGCAGATATTGGACTGGACATACGAGCACCCAAAGACCCGGAAGATTTCGGGCCACTTCTTTCTCTGCGCCGAATGGGCAGCCCTGCCGGTCGAGCAGGCAGACGAGCAGAAGCAATATTGGGGAGTTTCTTGTGATGGCCAACAGTAATCGCGGCCGGAGGCATAACCTGCCTGTGGAGCGGACCGCCTTCGGCGTCCGCTCACCTTCACGTTAGGACTCTATGAAGAAGTATCCATCCCCGAAAGACATCGAGGAAATGCGAGCGCGAGGATACGAAGCGTCGACTATTGAGAAGGCTGAACAAGAGTCGAAGCGTTGGCATCTTGCCCAGGCGATCGAAGCTCAGATACGTGAAGCCTTCTTCGCAGTGCAGCTTGGCCAAGGAGTAGGCCTTCGACAGGCGCAGGGTATTGATGGCTACGAAGAAGAGGAGGAACTAGCCGCCTATCGAGTGTCAGATGAGAAAGTCGATTGGTCGCGTATCCCGTCCTCAGCGCTAAACGAATGCAATAGCAGCTTGAGCTTCTTTGATGCAGAGGGGATGCGGTTCCATCTGCCAGCGTACCTGCTCGCCGATCTGAGTGGTTCCTATGAGTTCGGTATGGCCTTCTGTCTGACTGACATCGGAGATTTGCGCACCGAGCAGTTCGCGCTGCTCTCGCCAAAGCAGCGCGACGCGGTGCGGGCTTTCTTGGAGTACATTTCAGAAGAGGATGACTATCTGTTCGATAGGCCCAACATCCTTCGGGCGCTCGCAGAGTATTGGCATCAATGAGCGGGAGCGTCCTAACAAAACCATGCAGCCGACGTGCGAAGACGCACGCGGCTGATGGTTATCGTTAAGCCGCAAATGCTCTTCAGGATCGAGTACATCGCGCAGAAGGCGCGCCCGGCGTTTCTCTTTGCAAGACAGATTGAGGCGGGGAATATCCAGCTTTCACCGTCGAGCTGCCTTGGAGGTGTTCCGATCAGGCAGCATCTGTCTCAGCCGCGAACGTTGAAGCCCGACGGCAGTCCTGACTTGACGGTATTCGCCTTCACGCTTGTCACGGCAAATGACCTACCCAAGCTCAGCGTCGGCCAGCATGTAGAGCTGTCCAATGACTATTCGCAAGGTGTTGGTGATGCGGCTTAACCTTTCATTGCAGCCGACCTGCGCCAGCTTCGCTGGCTGGTCGGCTGAATTCCAACGTTAAGCCGCAAATGCTCTTCAGGATCGAGTACATCGCGCAGAAGGCGCGCCCGGCGTTTCTCTTTGCAAGACAGATTGAGGCGGGGAATATCCAGCTTTCACCGTCGAGCTGCCTTGGAGGTGTTCCGATCAGGCAGCATCTGTCTCAGCCGCGAACGTTGAAGCCCGACGGCAGTCCTGACTTGACGGTATTCGCCTTCACGCTTGTCACGGCAAATGACCTACCCAAGCTCAGCGTCGGCCAGCATGTAGAGCTGTCCAATGACTATTCGCAAGGTGTTGGTGATGCGGCTTAACCTTTCATTGCAGCCGACCTGCGCCAGCTTCGCTGGCTGGTCGGCTGAATTCCAACGTTAAGCGTCATGAATTCGGTTGCCATTCGTCATGTCGAGAAGTTCCCTGAGCCCGACTTTTCACGCCTGAGTCGAGAAGTCTTCGCCGACATTCAACAGTCATCGGTGGAGCTCGCGTCGACCCTTGCCGCCGAATCCTCTACTAGCACCTCTGGTGGTCTTGCCCATCCGCCAATGTATCGCCTTGGCGCCTACTTGGAGGAGGAGTTGGTTGGGTGGTCGTGCGGCTGGATGGAACGAGGTAATGTCTTCTACATGGCGAATAGCGGCGTTGTGTCCACTCATCGGCGCAGGGGCGTCTATTCATCTCTCCTGTCGGCCATTCGTGAGTACGCTAGTGCCAACGGCGCAGTGGCCATTCGTTCCCAGCACTCGGTACTAAACAATCCAGTCATCATCGCCAAGCTGCAAGCGGGCTTTCACGTCTCCGGGTTATCCCAGTCGGCGCAAATGGGCACACTTGTCGAGTTGACCTTTCACTTCTCCGAGAAGCGTCATGGGCTGTTCCGTACCCGCTCGCTGCCGTATGTCACGCCTGACGCCTAACCCCTCCGTCAAGGGGACCTGCCTGCGGCAGGCCCCTTACGTCGAACGTTAGGCGTCACCAAACGCATCGGTCGCAAATCATGTGAACATAGACCCCAATGCCGCGCACACCGATCAATAAGGAGGATCTGCGACCAAAAGAGACACTTCATTTACGCAGTAGATCAAGAGACCATTCACAAAACGCAACATTTACTCATGACTCAAATCGCTCAACTCACCAAGGCAATCGCACTCTCCCTCGTTGGAGTGCTCGCTGGATGCGGTACTGTTGACACCAAGACAGTTGTCTCGAACAGCGACGCATACTTGGCGAGCAATTTCACGCCGGACCAATTGGCGCAGCCAGTGCGAACGCTAGTGGAAAAGGGTGAGCAATTGCCCAAGCAGTTCAATCGAATCGAATACAAGACAATTGCGGACCTCGACGAGGAAGGCAAGATCTACCAAATCACTTCCGCAAGTACGTTCATCAATCTGGGTAATGGATATATTCAGAACAAGACAGAGTACTCCCGCAATGGCGTACCCTACCGAATTAACCTCGCGCTGACATTCGCAGGCATATATCGACTGAAGACACAGACCACATTCGTCGATCGCTCGAATGCGCTTTATCCACTTGACACCAAGGAAATGTCGAAGTTCGATCGAGGTCTTGGCAAACCGCAGGCGGGGCAGACCTATGGCATCGACGCAAAAACCGGGAACGCACCTCAACTAATGAACTTCTCCGACGAGAAGCATGTTTGTACTGCGAGCCAGGCGGTGCAAGCAGCGTCTGTCCACGCAAGCCTTTCCGGAACCGCAATTCCGCTCGAATGCACCATGACGGGCGCGAATGGTGTCGTTGTCGGCAAGACTAAGTTGATGTGGATATCCGACCTTGGCGTTGCATTTCAGACCGAGTACACAAATTCCCGTACCACCAGCCGCTACAGGCTGGAGTCCGTGAGCATTCAGAGATAGGCACGCGAATTAGCGCATCGGACTTTCAAGTAGATCCCATCCGAGTGACGCCTAACACCTCGGTCAACCGGAGCACCAACGGCGGACCACCAGGCCCGGCCTGGCGGTACGCGGCACATTTTCGCCAGTCCGGGCCTGGCGTCCCGCCGTTGGCGCCCGGTTACCTCGAACGTTAGGCAGCCTATGTCGACCGACATCGAAGTTCGTCGCAGTCTCCTCACCGCGGTTAGATCTTGCAAAACCGACGAGGCGCTTGATCTACTGCATCGTAATCCTGATTGCTTGCAGATAGAAACCCCCTTCGGTTCCTGGCTACACGTAGCCGCTTCGTCGGGAGACCTAGTTCTCACAAAGAATCTAGTTGCTGCAGGTATTGAGGTAAACCGCAGAGGTGGAACCTTTGATGGAACCGCAATTAACCTTGCAGCGTCATCAGGTCACTACGATATAGTAGTTTTCTTGCTCAATAGCGGGGCCGAACTCGACGTAACAGAGCCCGAGAGAAATCCACTATTCGCAGCAATTTTTGGTGGTCACGGCTCAATTGTAGAGCTTCTCGTTCGGCATGGGATTGACTACAGAATCAAGTATTCAGGGCGTCATATGAAGTCAATGAGTGCTATCGAGTTCGCGAATGAACGTGGTCAAACAACCATCGCTGAGTACCTGAAATCATTGCCGGGTTAGCATGTGTAGCCAGTTGCCTAACCCATCTAGTGGGACTCCCCAATAAATCAAGCCGTCATTGAATTCTTTGGGCATTCCGTTCCCCACGCCAAAGGCGAGCCGATGCATGGGCTCCATTCGCTCAACGGGCCGTCGTGGCACAGACGGGTTACCGAGTTCTCCAGGCATCGGCTCTGAATGGAATTGGGGCGTAGGCGTGCGGTGGTGGCGCTGAATCAGACAGACTGCATTTCTAGTGTCGGGCTTGTTGGAGCTATGTCGAGGCTGGACAGGGCGCCTACGAGCAGAAGTGCTGCCAGCGCGTGGTACAAAACTTGACTCAATGTGCCCGTCAGATGGGCTTCGAACTCACCCCCACCCCCGCCGCCATCACATGAACGCTCTCAGCGTCAGAGCCGCATGGGCGGTGGAAGTTTCTTGAGAGGTTTTCATGCTCCTTTTAAAGCCCAGCGAATACCAAGCTGAAATTGCGGCGCGCTTCGAAGACGTGCGCGCTGTAATCAGCACATGGGTTCCAGAGGGTCGAGTCGAGCATATTGGGTCTTCAGCCATCCCAGGCGCAGTCTCCAAAGGCGACCTGGACATTTGCCTCATCGTTCCGCTATCCGCTCATGCAGGCATCGTTTCACGGCTTATCACCCAGGGGTACCAGGAGCAGCAGGACACGCTTCGCACTCCAGAGCTTTGCATGCTCAATTCCCCAGCATCCGCGGCCGAGCACGCCATTCAACTGGTGGCGGCAGGCTCCGAATTCGAAGGGTTCGTCCAGTTCAGAGACGCTTTGCTTGCAAATCCCGCACTTGTTGAGGAATACAACGCGGTCAAGTCACAGTCTTCACACCTTGGCGCCGACGGCTATAGGGCGGCTAAATCTGCATTTATTGCCACCGTTCTGGCATCTATTAACGCAAAAACCTAGCCGTTCGTTCAGCCGGACTTGCAGCTGCGTTCCTGCGCAGGCGGTCATTTCATTCTCGACCTGTTTCGTCCCTCTGTTGCAAGCCGGTTAACTCAAACTACAAGGGCTTCCCCTTCAAAACCCGCCGCCGTGGAAGGGGTGGAAGGGGCAGGTCAACAGGGCAGCGACCAGCGTGTGCAGCTTCTTGCGTGGTACGGCTGTGCGCAGCAGCTGCGCCTTGCCTGCCTCGTTCACCCCGTGCAGGGCAAATACGTTCTTGGCGAGGTCGATACCCACAGTCAAAATGGCCATGATTTCCCCTTCCGAGTCAGTTGATGAGATACCGTACTTCCCATCGTGGCACTCCGTTGCCGTTTGCCGCAATGCGGCCCGCTCGGGACGGGGAAGTCCCTTTCATTCGTTAGCCCCCACATGGCCCAGCCCTGGCTCTCTCAACGTGCAGCAAAACTCAGCGCCGTCACAGCCCTGGCGTGCTTCGTCGTCATGGCGCTCACGGTCGTCGTGGCAGGCGCCCTCACGCCAGGGTACAGCCACGTGTCGCAGTACATCAGCGAGCTTGGTGCTCGCGGTGCGCCGCAGGAGTGGGGCGTCCGACTTGCCGGGTTTCTACCAGCGGGCATTCTCCTGCTGGCGTTCTGTTCGTTTGCCTATGCCGCACTCCCACGATCTTCTGGCACCACTCTGGCTCTAGTCGGCCTCGCCTTGTATGCAGCCGGCTACCTCGTCGCCGCCGCGTATCCCTGCGACCTTGGTTGTCGTCCGGACAAGCCTACTGCCTCGCAACTCATCCACAACGCAGCTGGCCTGCTTGGGTACTTGCTCGCGCCAGCGTTCCTGCTCACCTTCGCACGCGCTGCCCGTACCTGGCCGGGCGCAGGTCACCTGGCCGTGGCTGGGTACGCGGCGGCCGGGCTCGCACTAGTCGGCCTGCTCACTCTCTCGCCAACCTCATCCACCGCGGGCTTGAGCCAGCGCCTGCTGGAGTTCGCTGTACTCGGGTGGGCGGTGTACTGCGGCAGGTACCTGTCCAGCCAAGTCGCGAGTGGGGCCTAACCCCTCTAGTGGGACTCCCCAATAAATCAAGCCGTCATTGAATTCTTTGGGCATTCCGTCCCCCACGCCAAAGGCGAGCGGACGCATGGGCTCCATTCGCACAACAGGCCCTTATGGCACAAACGGGTTACCGAGTTCACCAGGCATCAGCTCTGAACAGAATTCGGGCGTTCGCGTGCGGTGGTGGCACTGAATCAGACAGACAGCATTTCTGGTGTCGGGCTTGTTGGAGCTATGTCGAGGCTGGACAGGGCGCCTACGAGCAGAAGTGCTGCCAGCGCGTGGTACAAAACTTGACTCAATGTGCCCGTCAGATGGGCTTCGAACTTACCCCCGCCCCCGCCCCCGCCGCCATCACATGAACGCTCTCAGCGTCAGAGCCGCATGGGCGGTGGAAGTTTCTTGAGAGGTTTTCATGCTCCTTTTAAAGCCCAGCGAATACCAAGCTGAAATTGCGGCACGCTTCGAAGACGTGCGCGCTGTAATCAGCACATGGGTTCCAGAGGGTCGAGTCGAGCATATTGGGTCTTCAGCCATTCCAGGCGCAGTCTCCAAAGGCGACCTGGACATTTGCCTCATCGTTCCGCTATCCGCTCATGCAGGCATCGTTTCACGGCTTATCACCCAGGGCTACCAGGAGCAGCAGGACACGCTTCGCACTCCAGAGCTTTGCATGCTCAATTCCCCAGCATCCGCGGCCGAGCACGCCATTCAACTGGTGGCGGCAGGCTCCGAATTCGAAGGGTTCGTCCAGTTCAGAGACGCTTTGCTTGCAAATCCCGCACTTGTTGAGGAATACAACGCGGTCAAGTCACAGTCTTCACACCTTGGCGCCGACGGCTATAGGGCGGCTAAATCTGCATTTATTGCCACCGTTCTGGCATCTATTAACGCAAAAACCTAGCCGTTCGTTCAGCCGGACTTGCAGCTGCGTTCGTGCGCAGGCCGTCATTTCATTCTCGGCCTGCTTCGTCTCTCTGTCGCAAGCCGGTTAACTCAAACTACAAGGGCTTCCCCTTCAAAACCCGCCGCCGTGGAAGGGGCAGGTCAGCACAACCTGCCGTCGCTCGCACTTTCTCTCACCATCTCAATACAAGGACAAGAACACCGTGGCAACTGCAGGCAATATCGTCGTAGCACTCGTCGGCCTGATTCACCTGTACATCCTTGTCCTTGAAATGTTTCTGTGGGACAAGCCGCAGGGAATGAAGGCATTCGGCCTCACTCCCCAGAAGGCAGCAGAGACCAAAGTACTTGGAGCGAACCAAGGGCTTTACAACGGCTTTCTCGCGGCAGGTCTGTTCTGGGGTCTCCTGCTCGGTGGTCCGCAGGGCTACAGCTTCAATGTCTTCTTTTTGAGCTGCGTCCTCGTAGCCGGGCTGTACGGTGCCGCCACCGCGAGCAGGCGGATCTTGTTTATTCAGGCCCTACCTGCTGCAATTGGCCTGCTTCTTGTGGTTGCAGGGCGGTAAGCAAGACCAAGAGTGCGGCCTCAACGGATAAGGCTAGGTCGCGCGAAGCTGCGACCTGAGCTGTTGGTTGGACAAGCCCGGTAAGACTGAGATGAGGGTGACCTGCGTACGGAATTTGTAGCCAATCAGGCGGTGAGTCTTGGGGATGTGTCGTCGCCTCAATAGTCGAGCTGCGCGATCTTGATGCGCTTGGGTTTGTCTGGGTCCAGGGCATAGCCCAGCGCGTCGCCTACCAGGTCCACGGCGTTGTCAAAGCAGCCGTGGCTGGCGCGGATGCTGCGCGCGCCGGTGCTCACCTCGCGCTCGCGCAGCACCAGTCGGCTGGCCCCGGCTGCTTCTTGCTGGGCCCAGAACTGCTGCCAGCGGCGCACATCGTCCATGCTGGCGCTGTTCCACAGCGCATCGGCCGCCTCGGGCTTGGCGGTGCTGGGATCGAAGGCTTTGTCCAGCCCCAGCAGCGGGGTTTTGTGCTGGTCTTCAAAGCTGCGGCTCACCAGGTAGAGCAGGGACTTGCGGTAGGGGCCCACGCTGTCGTCCAGCTCGTTGGCGTCTGACAGGACATGCAGCTGCCAGCGCCGCGCATCGAGCGTGCCCTTGGCCACGGCCGGGGCGTAGGTGTCGAGGGCAAAGCGCAGCGTGCAAGCTGGTGCAAAGTGGCGCAGGGTGCTGACCTTGAGCTTGACCTGGGTGAGTTCACCCAGCATGGCGCCCAGCAAGATGGCGCCGGCCGAATGGCCGATCAAATGCAGCTCCAGATCGGGCAGGTCTTGCGCCAGGCGGGCCAGCTGCTGCACCAGCATGCGCGTGCCGCCACCGTCCTGGGCGGCGCGCACGGCGTTGAGCTTCATCTGCGACCACATGGCGCCACCCGGGCCGCGCAGCAGGGGTTCGAGCAGGCGGTCGGTCTTGTCGGTGATGCGGTCCAGCCAGGAGCCCGAGGGCAGGCCTTCGGCGCGTTCCAGCCCGCGGCTTGAGAACTGCTCCTCGACCATGTCCGACAGTGTCTCCAGCGCACCTGAGCGCCAGGTCACGAAGAGCGGGTAGAGCCCGTTGTTCAGCGCGTAGGGCGCTACCGCGCGGATGCGCGCGATGGAGGCGCTCTCGCTGTTGAGCCCGCCGTGTGCGTAGAGCAGCAGCTTGCGGCAGCTGTTGGCCTTCAGCCAGGCTTTGGGGCGGGTGTAGCAGGCGGCTTCCACGGCCTGCAGCGCGGTTTCGGCGGTGATGTCGTTGCGCACCGGAAAGCCCCGGTCCAGCAGCAGGGTGTGGCGGTAGGCGCCGTCCACATCCAGCGGCTGCACGGCGCTGCGCACGTTGCGGTAGCGCTGGTCCACCGCATCGGCCTGGCCCAGCAGGGTGATGCCGCTGTTTTGCGGCGTGCCACCCCCCGTGCTGTGGTCCGCGCTGGGCAGGCTGAAGCGCGGCGAGCGTGCTGCACCCCCGCGCTGCGGGCGCGGCACGCCCAGGGTGAAGGCCCAGGCGTCCTGGCCGTTGCGCGCCCAGTCTTCGTAGGGCAGCACGGCAAAGCCGCAGCAGCCCCATTTCGGGCCCCAGGAGTTCTGCACCACAAAGCCGGTTTCGTTGTAGCCCACCAGCGCAAAGGCGTGGCCGCCGGGGCTTTGGGGTTTGTCAATGGCCGGGATGACTGGCAGATCCGCATGGCCGTTGAGCGGGTGTTTGACGCGCGGCAGCCACCAGCCCTCATGCACCGTGGCGCTCACATAAATGGCGCCGCACTCGCGTATGGCGGCCTGCATGTCCACCACCGAGCGGGCGTCCACCCGGTAGTACACGCCCAGGGTGCAGCGCAGCGCGTCTACATCCCAGTTGTGCTGGGGGTCGTTGGGCCGAGCGGGGTCTTCCAGCGGTGCGCAGGGCACGCGCTTGTTGTGCTTGTCGATCTTGTCGGGCCACAGCACTTCGCGGCACACGCCGTGGCGGTGCCAGCCTTTGAGGGCGCCGCGGCAGCTCGAGCCCTCGTAGTCCTCACCCGGCCACTCGTCGTAGACACGCGCCAGCTGGTAGAGCATGGCCGGGCTCACCCGATCGGTGTTTTGCGGCGCGCCGTGCGCCACCAGGTCTTGCACAAAGCGCAGGTAGTTCACCACCGAGGCCAAACCAAAGCCGGTGCAGGCCCCTTCCTCGCCCTGGTTCAGCACCATGCCGGCTTGGGCATAGGCGCCGAACCAGAGCTGGATTTCCTCGTCGCTGGGAAATTGCGAGCCCAAATTCCCCAAGCGCGGCCGGTAGGGCCGGTCACGCAAATCCAGCCGATCCGGCCGCGCGTCCAAGGTCAAACGGGCAGTACCGGCCTGCAGTTGTAAGCGTGGCATGAAAGTCCCCCTGAGCAGTCTTTATGCCCTGCATGCTAGAGCGCCGGGGCCGCCCAGGACACTGGCAAATTAGGGGGAGGCTGTTTGTGGGGGCGTGCCGCGAGGGGCGGCTACTGCAGGGCTTGCAGGGTCTTCACCCACTCGCCGGGCTTGGGTTCGGCTTGGGGGTCGGTGTGGCCGTAGCGGCCATTGATCAGGCGCAGCAGCTCGGGGGTGACGCCTTGCGGGGCGCTGCGAGCCAGCTCGGCAAAGCCTCCGCTGGGGTGGCGGCGCAGGGCCAGGCGCCAGGGCTTGGCCAGGTCCAGGTCGACGGCACTGGGGGGACGCAAGCTTTGTTCGGCGTCGTCCAGTGCGGCGCGCCAGGGGCCTTGGGCAGCGCGGCCGCTGCGGGCCAGGGCGTAGACCGCGCCGGTGGGGCTGCTCACCAGGGTCAGGGCCACGGGGCTGAGCTGCCCCTGGGCATCGCGGCGCATGCCAGAAAAGCGTGTGGCCGCCAGGCCGTTGAACTGCAGGGCTTGGCTGCGGCCTTGTTCGGCGCGCACCCAGCGGCGCAGGATGTCGTCGTGCTGGCGGCCTGCCTGGGGTGGCACGGCTTGCAGGATGAGTGCTGCTTGGCGGTCGGGGGCAACGATTTGCAGCTGCTCGGCGCCGTTGACGATGTGCCAGCCCTGCGGTGCGGTGAGCGCCAGCTTCAGCTCGGGGTGGATGAAGTGGCGGCCGCGCACCAGGCCTTGTTCGGCGCTGTCACCATAGATCAAGCCCTGGGTGGCTTGCAAAAAGCGCTGTTGGCCGTCGTCGGCTTTGCGCGCTTCGTCTGGAGGCAGGCGGCGCAGCGCGGCTTCGGTGTGGATGCGCGCCAGGCGCTCGTCGTTGCTGGGGTGGCTGGACAGCCAGCCGGGCGCTGGGGGTGGGGTTTGGCCTTGCGCGCGGGCCTGGTCGGCGGCGTAGCGCTCCTGGTCTTTGAGCACCTGGATCACGTCCACCATGTGCACCGCGTCGTAGCGGCTTTTGGCCAGGTATTCGGCGCCCAGGGCGTCGGCCTGCAGTTCCTGCTCGCGGCTGTAGTTGGCCACATGGCCAGCGGCCACACCTTGTGCGGTCTGGCCCAGCATTTCGGTGGCGCCGCCCACACCTCTGGCTTCAAGCACAGCGCCCAGCACCGTGGCGGCCAGCACGCCCAGGCCAGCGTCTTGCTGGCGGGTGGCGCGCTGTGCGCCGTGGCGGGCGGTGACGTGGCCGATCTCGTGCCCCAGCACGCCGGCCAGTTCGGCCTCGCTGTTGAGGTGGGCGAGGATGCCGCGCGTCACATACACATAGCCGCCGGGCAGGGCAAAGGCGTTGACCTCGGCGCTGTCCAGCACGGTGAAGTGCCAGTCCAGCTCCGGCCGGTGGGACTGCGCTGCAAGCTTTTTGCCCAGGGCCTGCACATAGGCCTGCAGCGGCTCGTTGGCCAGGCGCGGGGTTTCTTTGAGCACCTCGGCATGGGCCTGGCGCCCGGTCTGCACTTCTTGCGCCTCGCTCATGGCGCTGCGCTCGGCCTGGCCGGTGACGGGGTTGAACACCGTGGTGCCGCAGCCGCCTAGCAGCAGCGTGACGGACAGCGCCAGCCACAGCGGCAGGCGTTGGACGAAGGCGGAGGTGGGGCGGGAGCGGCGCATGCTCATGTCAACGCAGCGTCATGGTTTTGGGTTGGCAGGCCCCCCGTCTTGCGGGGGGCGGAAGGGGCTCACTGGCCGCGCAGGGCCCACAGGGTGAGCACGCTCTCGGGCACTTCGCGGCTGAGGGCGTCGCGGTAGTGCAGGTCTTCGAGCTGCGCGCGCTGCTCGGCATCGAGCCCGCTGTCGTCGCCGCCCAAGAGGGCGATGGGGGCCAGGGCGGCGGCTGTTTTGGTGCGCTCGAACAGGGGCACCCAGGCGTCACCGTCCAGGTCCACGCCCAGCATGAAGCCGATGCACCAGTCCTCGGCGTCCACCAGCTGCAGGGCCTCTTCCTGCGCCACGCTGAAGATGGGTTCCCACTCCTGCGCGCGCTGCGTCAGTTGCACGGCCAGGCTGTGCACGTGGCGCAGCACCAAGAGCACCACGCGCTTGCGCTGCTTGCCGCTGGGGAAGGGGTCGCCACCGCCCCAGACGGCGGGAATCCAGTCCGCACCCGCGCGCCCGGCCAGGGCCTGGGGCGACAGCAGCAGGGCGCAGAGGTAGCCGTCCATGGCCTCGATGTTCATGGCGCCGTCGGGCAGCGCCGCCAAGATCGCGTCCAGCTCCTGCAATTCGGCCTCGCTCAGGGGCAAATCGTCGGCGGACTCGGGGGTGTAAGCAGGGAAATTCATGGCGGACTGCGGCAGAAGGAGCACAAAGGGCGGCAAGCGTAGCAGCTTCGGCCGCCCTTGGCGCTATGCGGCCCGTCCTGCGGGCCGATTCAGGGCGGTCTTGAGCTTGTGGCCCAGAGCCAGCAGGGCCACAAGCAGCACACCGGCCGCCAGGCCCACCAGGCCGTCCAGTGCCATGCCACTCACACCTTGCGCCCAGCCGGGCAGGCCCGCGCTGAGGGCCACCAAGGCATGGTGCAGGGCGGGCAGGCCGTGCGTCAGGATGCCGCCGCCGACCAGGAACATGGCCACCGTGCCCGCCACAGACAGGGTGCGCATGAGCAGTGGCGCTGCGGCCAGGATGGCGCGCCCAAAGCCCTGGGCCAGGCGGCTGGCGCGGCGGCTCAGGGCCAGGCCCGCGTCGTCGAGTTTCACAATGCCGCCGACCAGGCCGTAGACCCCAATCGTCATCACCACAGCCATGCCGCACAGCACCATCACGCGGGTCATGAAGGGCGCGTCGGCCACCGTTCCCAGGGTGATGGCGATGATTTCGGCGGAGAGGATGAAATCGGTGCGAATGGCGCCGCGGATCTTGTCGCGCTCGGTTTCGACCCCATCCCCTCCCCCTTGATCGGGCGGGTTGGTGCTGGCTTCCGACTTTTGGGGGGGTGGCGCTTCGTGCGAAAACCAGCGATGCACGAGTTTTTCGGCGCCCTCAAAGCACAAATAGGCCCCGCCCAGCATGAGAAGTGGCGTCACCGCCCAGGGTGCAATAGCGCTGATGACCAGGGCCAGGGGCACCAGAATGGCCTTGTTCAGCAGTGAACCCTTGGCCACGGCCCACACCACGGGCAGTTCGCGGTCGGCGGCCACACCGCTGACTTGTTGGGCGTTGAGCGCCAGATCGTCGCCCAGCACACCGCTGGTTTTTTTGGCGGCGGCTTTGGAGAGCAGGGCCACATCGTCCAGGACGGTGGTGATGTCGTCGAGCAGAGCAAGCAAGCTGGTGGCCATGGGCGTGCGGAGGTGCAAAAGGGGTGGGTTTTACATCAATACGCTTGTTGGTTTGTGGTCTTGTCAAGGGGCAGGGCATCCCTTGTTGCAATTTGAATACTCCCCCTAGCCGAGGGGCCACGCATTGACCTCCCTTGTATTTCGGATGCGTCTGACCTAACTTGGTTCTCATGGTGAGGCCACTCAGAATTGAATACCCGGGCGCCGTGTACTTCGTCAGCTCGAAGGCAGATTTCCCTGTCTTTGCAGACGACCAAGACCGGAGCACTTTGCTCAACCTTATGGCGCAGGCGGCGCAGCGCTTTGATGCGCAGGTCCTGGCCTATTGCTTAGGACACGAGCACTACGAGCTGCTGCTGTTCACGCGGCATGCCAACCTCTCGCGCCTGATGCGCCACCTCAACGGGGTGTACACGCAGGCCTTCAACCGTCGCCAATCTCGCGCTGGGCAACTTTTCCATGGCCGCTTCAAAGCGGTGGTGGTGGAGCGTGAGACGCAGCTGCTGGACGCTTGCCGCTACATCGACATGGGTGCGGCGCGCTGGGGCGAGGTGGATGCGCCTGCCAACTGGATGTGGTCGAGCTTCCGTGCCCATGCGGGCTTGGATGAGGCGCCGCCTTGGCTGGATTGCGAGGGCTTGTGGTCCTACGTCGCCGACGTCCATGTGCAAAGCGCTGCTGAGCGGCGCCGCGCGGCACAGCGCTACACGCGCTTGGTGCACTCAGACCCTGAGCTCAACATCTTGCCGCGCATCCGCCACCAGGTGTTTTTGGGCAGCGATGAGTTCATCCAGGAATTGCGCGACCTGGGCCGTACGCAGCCGCGTGCGCCCTCGAGCCGCCCTTGGAAGGACTGGCTCAAGGAAGCCCAGGGCGACCGTGAACGCGCGCTCTACAACGCCCACACTGTGGGTGGGGTGTCGATGTCGGACTTGGCGCAGGAGCTGGACTTGTCCATCTCGCGCGTCAGCCGTTTGATCTCGGCCTACGAGCGCAAGCAAGAGCTGGTGACCTGATATCGCACCTTGGGGGTGCGCGTCATGCGCGCCCTCACGGCTTGCCTGACAGCGCCTTGTTGAAGGCAGGGTGTCAGTGCAGCGAGCGCGGCGCCTGCGCCGGTGGTGCTGGGTTGTCGCGGTCGCTTTGCTCGTCCCACACGGCTTCCACGCGGCTGCGCGCGCTTTGCAGCTGCTCGCACAGCTGATGCAGGTGGGCGGCGTCGGTGCCGGCGGCGCTGACCTCGTCCACGCTCAGGTCTGGTGGCAGGTCGGCCATGGCGCCCAGCAAGTCGAAGAGAAAGCCCAGGTCCGTGGTTTCGCTGCGTTGTTGGCGGGCCAGCCCCAGGCTGCGGCACAAATACCAGCAGGCCTGCGCCGCGTCCTCGCAAGGCAAGGAGGCATTGGCCGCAACCTGTGTGGAGGCGGCAGTGTCGGCCCGCTCCTCCCCAGTGCTGGGGCTGGATTGCGGGTCGTTGGCGTACGGCAAAGGCTTGGACACGGGACTCAGTGTGGCACGCTTCAGGGCGCAAGCCCAGTGTTTCTTCTCACACGCCCACGCGGGTGGTGGGCGGATTTGAGGGTATTTCCTGGGCTTGGCCGGAGCCTTCAGCGCTTTTTGCTGGGCCGTTGCCAGCCGCTCAAGGCCACTTGTTTGCCGCGCGCCACGGCCAAATCGCCGGGGGCAACGTCTTTGGTGATGGTGGAGCCGCCGCCCACCGTGGCGCCCGCCCCCAGGGTGACGGGTGCCACCAGCACGCAGTTGGAGCCCACGTGCACATCGTCGCCAATGGTGGTGCGGTGCTTGTTGGCGCCGTCGTAGTTGGCGGTGATCGAGCCCGCGCCGTAGTTCACCCGCTCGCCCACGCTGGCGTCACCCAGATAGGCCAGGTGGTTGGCTTTGGCGCCGCGCGCCAGGGTGGCGTTCTTCACTTCCACGAAGTTGCCAATGTGCACCTCGGCGCCGAGCTGGGCACCCGGGCGCAGCCGCGCGAAGGGGCCGATGAGCGCGCCTTCGCCCACGGTGACGCCTGCGGCCTCACCGTCGATGTGGGTGAACTCGTGAATGCGCGCGCCTGCGGCAATGCGGGCGTTGCGGATGACGCAGTTGGCGCCGATGCGCACACCCTCGCCCAGCTCGACCTGGCCTTCGAACACGCAGTTGACGTCGATCTCCACATCCTGGGCGCAGCGCAGCTGGCCGCGCAGGTCAAAGCGCGCGGGGTCGGCCAGGCGCACGCCGGCTTCCATGAGCTGCTGGGCTTGCTCGGCCTGGAACAGCCGCTCCAGCGCGGCGAGCTGGCTGGGGCTGTTGACGCCCAGGACCTCGCTTTCGCGCTCGGTCTTGAGCCCCAAAACGGGCACACCCTCGGCCACGGCCATGGCCACGATGTCGGTCAGGTAGTACTCCTGCTGGGCGTTTTGATTGTTCAGGGCCATGACCCAGCGCTTGAGCAAGGCTGTGGGCGCGGCCATGACGCCGGTGTAGCACTCGCGGATCTCGCGCTGGGCGGGGCTGGCGTCTTTGTGCTCGACGATGGCCTGCACGGCCTGGCCTTCACGCACGATGCGGCCATAGCCGCTGGGGTCGCTGTAGTCGATGGTCAAGAGCACCAGCGCGCGGCCGTCGCAGGCCTGCACCAGGCGCGCGGTGGTCTCGGCGGTGATGAGGGGCGTGTCGCCGCTGAGGATGAGGGTGCTGCCCTCGTCGTTCAACACCGGCACGGCCTGCTGGATGGCGTGGCCCGTGCCCAGCTGCGGCATCTGGCGCACAAAGCTCGCGCCGCTGCTGCTCAGCGCCGCTTCCACCTGCTCGGCGCCATGGCCGGTGATGATGATGCGCTGCTGCGCGGCCAGAGCGGCCGTGCGGTCCAGTACATGCTGCACCAGGCTGCGCCCGGCCAGTTTTTGCAGCACTTTGGGCAGGGCCGATTTCATGCGGGTGCCTTTGCCCGCGGCCATGACAACGATGTTCAGCGCCATATGGAGGTTCAAACGAGTAGAGGTGGTGTCGGGTTAGGGCTGCGCCGGTGCCGCAACCAGGGGCAGGCGCACGCGGTGAACGTCGGGCCGGGTGCGCGGGAAGTCTGAGAGCGCGGCCACCAAGAGTGTGCGCAGCAGCTCGCTGTCGCCGGGGTTGAAGCCATCGCTGCTGGCGCGTGCTTCATAGAGCGGCTCGCTGGTGGTGCGGTCGCGCAGCAGCAGGGCTACGGAGCGCTCATAGCGGCTGTCCAGCATGGGGTCCCAGCCATAGGGTGTACGCCGCGGGTAGTAGGGTTGCCAGTAGCCGCGGCGCCATTCGTAATAGGAGCTGCGGCCGCGCCACCACAGCGGGTCATCCCAAGGGGCAGGGTCGGTGCGTGAGACGCGCGCGCCGACCGAGACCAGCACGTCGGCCTCCTTGGCGTCGGCCACGGGCTTGAAGCCCGCGCGCTCCAGTGCAACGCTGGCGGCCTGCTCCAGCGCTTGCTGGTTGCTGTCGGGGTTTTGCTGCGAGGGCAGACGATCAAACGCGTAGCGCCCGGGCGAGCGCCCACTGGGCCAGCTGCCAAAGCTTTGCGCATCGACACTGATTTGCGACAAGGTGGCGCAGCCACCCAGGCTCAGCACCGCAGCGGCGCTGGCCAAAGCCAAAAGACTGTGACGGCGGTTCATGGACATGGTGTAACTCCAATGGGGCAACAGCAAGTGGCCCAAAACGGGCCGCCGAGGTGCCGCCTAGCGTAACGCATGGACCCCCTGGCGCGAGGACGCAGCGATAGGGCTCAGTCGCCTTCTCGCACCATGCGGATCACGCTGCTGGGTGCGGGCTCGCCGCAGTGCTCTTCTTCGTCAAAGGCGATATCGCCATCGGCCACTGGCGCACCCGTGGCGCGAATGGTTTCGAAGGGGAAGAGCTTGCGGTCCATCATGTGCGAGGTCACGATATTGCCCATGGCCGTGAACATATTGTCGACACGGCCGGGGAACTTCTTGTCCCAGTCCTGCAGCATGGCCTTGACGGTGGCGCGTTGCAGGTTTTCCTGGCTGCCGCACAGATTGCAGGGAATGATGGGGAACTCGCGGTGCTGGGCCCATTGCGCCAGATCGCTCTCGCGCACATAGGCCAGCGGGCGGATCACCACGTTTTGCCCATCGTCGCTGACGAGCTTGGGCGGCATGCCCTTCATGCGGCTGCCAAAGAACATGTTCAGCAGCAGCGTGGTGACGATGTCGTCGCGGTGGTGGCCCAGCGCAATCTTGGTCGCGCCCAGCTCCTTGGCCACGCGGTAGAGGATGCCGCGGCGCAGGCGCGAGCACAGGCTGCAGGTGGTCTTGCCCTCGGGCACCAGGCGCTTGACGATGGAGTAGGTGTCCTGCGTCTCGATGTGGAAATCCACGCCGATGCTCTTGAGGTACTCAGGCAGCACATGGTCAGGAAAGCCCGGCTGCTTCTGGTCCAGATTGACCGCCACGATCTCGAACTTGATGGGCGCGCGCTGCTGCAGATTGCGCAGCACGTCCAGCAGCGAGTAGCTGTCCTTGCCCCCGGAGAGGCACACCATGACCTTGTCGCCGTCTTCGATCATGTTGAAGTCGGCAATCGCTTGTCCCACCAAGCGGTGCAGCCGCTTGGAGAGTTTGTTCATCTCGTGCTGGTGTTTCTTTTCGGCGGCGTCAGCGGCGGCTGCGGGGCTCAGGGCGTCGGCGGGAGGCGTGGCGTTCATGGCAATACGGCAGACCTGGGGCTCAGGTGGACTTGAGGGCAAACACTTCAACACCGACCGACTCGCAGTCCGGGTAGACATCGGGCTTTTCGGTGGAAACCTTGGCAGCTTTGACCCGCGGGTGGGCCAGCATCAGGCGCAGCACGTCGTCGCACAGGGTTTCTTGCAGGTGGATATGCCCCTGGCTGACGCGCTCGGCAATGGTGCGGCGGATGAAGTCGTAGTCCACCACCTCGTCGAGCTCATCGCGCTGCGGCGTGGAGCTGGACAGAGGGATGTAGAGGTCGACGTTGATCAGGATGCGTTGCTCTCCGCGCTTTTCGAAGTCGTGCACGCCGATGTTGATCCACACCTCGTAGTTGCGCAAAAAGAGCCGCCGGCAGTCGATCAGGGCGGGATGGGAGAGTGCGGCTGGCATAAATCAGGAGGTGGGTTGAGGGTCAGGGGTCAGAAACAGCACATCACGGGGCTGGGCAGCGAGGTGTTGCCCACCGTCGACCAGCAGCGTGCTGCCGGTGATGGCCGGAGATTCCAGCATGAAGGCCACCGCACGCGCGATGTCCTCGGGGGTTGAAGAACGGCCCAGCGGCGTGAGTTGGTGCGCGGCCTGGAATTGCGCCGCAGTCATGGGGCCCGAAGGCAGGCTCACCCCGGGTGCAACACCGCACACACGCACCCACGGCGCCAGCCCTTGGGCCAGCAGCGTGGTGGCCGCTTCGAGCGCGGCCTTGGAGAGGGTGTAGGAGAGGTGGTCTGGGTTTGGGTTCCAGAGCTTTTGGTCCGAGATGTTGACCACGCAGCCCTGGCGCTGGGCGCCCTGGCAATGCGCATGCAACTGGCGCGACAGCAGCAGCGCGGGCAGGGTGTTGGCCCGCCAATGCCGGTCCAGCGACGCGGCGCTGGCGCTGAACACGGTGTCGTGCTCGAACAGCGAGGCGTTGTTCACCACCGCGTCCCAGCGCCCGAACTGCGCCAGCACGGCCGCACCCAGGCCCAGGCAGGCGGCCTCGTCGCCGAGGTCGGCCTGGAACACGGCGGCCTCACAGCCTTGGCTTTGCAATTGGGCCTGCAGCGCCTGCGCGTCGTCCAGCGAGGTGTGGCAGTGCAGGGCCAGCCGCCAGCCGCGGGCAGCCAGGGTTTGGGCGATCTGGCGTCCGATACGGCGCGCCGCGCCAGTGACAAGGACGACAGGAGCTGCGGTCATGAGCAGGGTTTTGGGCAGTGGGAGGCGGGCGATTATCTCAGCCTTGCTCCGTCTCCACCCTCACACCCCCAGCTGTGCTGGGTCCATATAGCGCTGGCGGAACTCTTCGAAGCTGAGGTGGTCCGCGGCTTCGATGCGTGCTTGCTCGGCCAGGGACTGCATGGCGGTCTGGGCAAAGCGCGCGGCCAGGTCAGCCGGGGCGCTTTGGGCGCGCACCCAATCGCGCGCACGTTCGGACTGCGTGCGCACAAAGCTCAGGTGAGCACCTTCGTGGTGCGAGAGCATTTGCGCCAGCACGCGCGCCGAGGGCAGTTGCTCGGGCTGCTGCCACTGCTGGGTGGCCTGGGCCAGGGCGCGGCTGTAGTCGCTGTGCTCCAGCTGGGTGTCCAGCCACTGGGCAATGGGTTGCAACTCTTGCAAGAGCGCGGCCCCCCAGGCGGCCAGCGTGACCGGGCCCTGCGGGCCTTCGAGCTCCAGCCCGGGCTGGCGGCCCTGGTTGGCGGTGCGCAGCTGGTTGCGCCCCAGCCGGGCGATTTCCTCAGGCGTGTCGGGCGGGCTGTCGTGCAGCAGGCAGTGCAGCAAAAAGAGGTCCAGCACGCGCATGGTGTCGGCTGAAATGCCAACGGGCTCGAAGGGATCGAGGTCCATGCAGCGCACTTCCACGTACTCCACACCGCGCTCGCGCAGGGCGTGCAGCGGGCGTTCGCCCGGGCGTATGGTGCGCTTGGGGCGGATCGTGCCGTAGAACTCGTTTTCGATTTGCAGCAGCGCGGTGCTGAGCTGGTTGTAGTCCCCGCCGGGGTTGCGCACGCCCACCTGTTCGTAGGTCGGGTAGGGCTGGGTCATGGCGCCGTGCAGCGAGGCGGCATAGCCGTCCAGGCAGTTGTAGCTCACGGCCAGCTCGGCCTGTGCATCGCTTTGATAGCCCAGCCGCCCCATGCGCAGCGAGGTGCCCCAGGGCATGTGCAGTGTGCCGGGGCTCAGGGGCTGCAGCTCGTGCTGGCGCCCTTGCACAAAGCTGCCGCACAGTGCGGGCGAGGCGCCAAACAGCGTCAGCAGCAAAAAGCTGTGGCGGCGGAAGTTGCGGATGAGCCCGAAATACTCGGCATTGCTCAAGCCCGGCAGCGACCAGTTGTAGTGAATGCCCGAGATGGTTTGCATGCGTCGGCCGTAGCGGTGGCCCAGGCCCATGCGGTAAATGCTTTTGGCGCGCCCGATGTTGGAGTGCCCGTAGCGGCCCAGCGGAATGGTTTCGTCCGTAGGCAGCCGACAGGGCATGGAGGAGGCCCACATCCACTCGCTGTCGTCCAGGCAGTGGTAGACGGCTTGATGGATCTCGATGAGCTCTTGCACACAGTCTTGAGCGCTGGCGTGCACGCCAGTGATGAGCTCCAGCTGCGACTCGCTGAAATCGGTGGTGACCTTGGGGTGGGTGAGCGCCGAGCCCAGCGCACGCGGGTGAGGGGTGAGCGCCAATGAGCCATCGGCCAGCGCGCGCAGGCTTTCTTTTTCGACGCCGCGGCGCATGCCTTGCAGTCGTGTGCGGTCCAGCGCGTTCAGTCGCTGCTGCCAGTTGCTCAAATTGGGCTCCTCGAATCTTGATTTCCCGGCAAGGTAACAGAAGTCCGTGGAGGCTGCTTGACAGGGGACATGTCCGCCTTTGTTTTGAACTTGCAGGGCTGCGGCGCCCATCACGGCTGCTGCACTGTTGTGACCCGGCGCGGTGCGCTGTGGTGCAAACGCCCAAAGAAAAAGCGCCTTGTGCGGCGGCACAAGGCGCTGGCGGGGCTCAGTCTGGTTTAGTTGCCGACCACAACGACCCGCTTGGTGTTCCACAGCGGCCGCTGGCCGCCGTCTACACCCACGATGGCCAGGTGGTAGCGCTCACCGGCGACCTTGGCGGGCAAGTCCACGGCCACGGTGCGCGCACCGCCATAAACACCCACGTAGCTGCGCTTGAGCAGCGCGCCGTTGACGTAGACCAGCACGTGCTCGGTGTTGTTCACCTCCAGCGACAGGCTGCGCGTGGCTGCGGGCAGCGTGACGGTGCTGGTGGCGGGCAGGCTCACGCGGTGCGTGGACTTGGGCGCGGGCTGGGCCAGCAGGGTGGCGGCCACTTTGTCGAACTGGGTTTGGTCGCCGTTGCTCAGGTCGCTGAGGGTACGCGGCACCTGCACTTGGGCATCGCAGCCGTGGTCTTCGATGATGTCGTTGTTGTAGTTGTTGCGCACGCTCTGGCGCCAGGACACGCGCATGCTCACGCCACCGGGCAGGGGCTTGAAGTACTGCGGGGCCAGGGCGGCAAAGAAGTCTTGCGTGAGCACGTTGGCGCCGCCTGCACCGGTCTTGGCGTCTTCGCCAAAGATGGTGGCTGCGCCGTTGTCGCGCATGGCGCAGGTGAACAAGTCGGTGGCCGAGTAGCTGCGTGCGTTGGCCAGCACGCCCACGGGCTTGTAATAGGCCTGGCCCAGCAAGTTGGCGTCGGTGGGCGAGGTGAAGACCTCGGTCTTGCTGAAGCGCTGGCCCGTGCCTTGGGCCTCGGTGATGACCTTCACCCAGTTGGGCCAGTAGTACTTGAAGATGTCCTGGTTGAGGAAATCAAAGTTCAGCTTGGTGTTGAGGAAGCGTGCCGAGTTGGTCTTGGCATTGCCCGGGATGAAGAGCTGGGGCAGCTTGTCGGCGTAGACGATGCTGCCGCCGCCGTTGTTGCGCACATCGATCACCAGCGCGTCGGTGGCGGCGAGTTGGTTGCGCAGCAAGGTGCTGATGATGGCCAGCGCATTGTTGTCGCCCAGCTGCGGCACAAAGCTGCCGATGCTGATGTAGCCCACCTTCTTGTCGCCCTTGTTCACCACCGCGTATTTGATGCTGGGCTCGGGCGTGGCGAGCTTGGTGATGGCGCCCAGCTCGGTGTCGCTGATCTGGCTGTTGCGCGCCACAAAGGCGTTGTAGCGGTCCTGGTAGTTGTCTTGGCTCAGTGCCGTAGCTTGCACCAGGGCGTCCTGGCTGGCGGCGGCGGTCTGCGTGGAGGGCGCCAGGTCGGCGTCGTCGTACTGGGTCAGCCAGGGCAGGTTGACGCTGTAGACCTCACCGGTCTGGGCCGAGCGCAGCTTCAGGCTCACGGCATCGCTGCTGGGCGGCAGGGCCGAGGCTTGCGACACAAAAGTCAGGTGCTGCAGTGCGCGCGAAAAGCCCGCGTACAGGTTGGCGCCATTGCCCGAGATGACGGCGTTTTGCACCGCCTGAGCGATGGGCAGGCCGTTGTACTCCAGCACCTGGTCGCCCACGGCGGGCTTGCGCTGGCCGGGGTAGAAGGCCTCGAAGAAGCCGCGGAACAGCGAACCAATGCGCACCTCGTTGGCATCAGCTGCCGAGCTGGTGCGTGTCAGCTGGAAGGGCAAGAAGGTGATGAAGGCCGAGTGCGGTGCGGGGAAGTTGTAGTTCAGGTGCAGGTCACGCTGATTCACAAAAATCTGGCTCAGCTGTGCGTGCAGCTGGGCGGTGCTGATGCTGTCCAGGCGGTTGACCACCTGTTGCACCGCTAGCGCCGGATTGACGTGGCCTTTGAAATTCGGGCTGGTGCCGTAGTAGAGGTCTTTGTCGTAGCGGTTGACGTAGAGGTCGCGCAGCAGTTTTTGCGCCTCTTCGGCCAGCACCTGCTTGTCCTGGCGGGTCAGTTCATTGAACTTGATTTGAGGGCGAACCTTGCTGAGGTAGTCGGTGCGGACTTCAGCCTGGGCCACGGTGGAGAGCAAAGCGGCGCTCAGCAGGCTGAGCTTGAAAGCGGACGTGTAGGACATGACTTCTTGAATGAACGACGAATAGGAACGCCTGCATAGGGCGTGGCCTCAATGCAGGCGCCAGTCCAGTCTATGAAGCCGTTCTTGGGGACTGGGCGATAGCCGTTCAAACTAGGGTTTGCGAGGGGCGGTGTTTACACCCAGCGCCGCGTGGGCGCGCTGGGTACGCCGCCACTGCTGCTCGGAGCTGAAGCCCGCCAGCGCGGCTGCATCGGCCAGGCTCTGGCCCTGTTGGCGGGCACGCCGTGCCAGCTCCAGACGTATGGCTTGCAAATAGCGCAGCGGCGTGGTGTCCGCGTGCTCGCCAAACAAGCGCCCGAGGTGACGCGGTGTGACATGGGCCACCTCGGCCATGCTCTGCAGCGACCAAGGTTTGCCCGGCTGCGCGCACAGCGCGTCTTGTACGCGGTGCACCGCCGGGTGCAGGTGGTGGCGGTGCGCCAGCAGGGGCGAGAGCTGTGGGTCCTGCGGGCTGCGCCGCAGGTACACCACCATGGTCTGCGCCACACTGGCAGCAATGGCATCGCCGCAGCGCAGCTGAATCAAATGCAGCGTGAGGTCGATGCCCGCCGTCACGCCCGCGCTGCTGGCCAGCGCGCCATCCAGCACGAACACGCGGTTGTCCACCACCTCGGCCTGCGGTGCGTGCCGGCGCAGCGCGTCCAGCAACTCATGATGGGTGGTGCAGCGCCGCCCGCTGAGCAAGCCGGCTTGGGCCGCCAGCAAAGTGCCCGAGCAAATGCCCACCAAGCGGCCTTGCTTTTGCTGCAGCAGCTGCTGGCCCACCCCATGCAGCCAGCGCTGGGTGCGCAGGGCATCGGCGCGCTGCGCGCTGCCCGGTGCGGGCTCACCCGGCTGGGCGTGGCGGCAGCCCAGCAGGAAGAGCCAGCTCTGGGCTTGCAAGGCCTGCGGCAGCGGCTCCAGCGGGCCCAAGCTCAGCCCCACCGAGCTCAACACATCAGGCTGCGCCGCCACATAGCGCAGCCTGAAGGCGGGCGGGCGCCCCTGCCGTTGCAAAGCCTGGTTGGCCAGGCGCAGCGCCTCGGCCGGCCCGGCCACATCCAGCAGCAGGGTGTGCGGTTCCAGCAGGAATACCGCCTCAGTCAGCTCAGGGGTGGTGCTCATGCCGGCCAGTGTGCCTGTCAAATCAGGACACGGCTTGCTGCAAAGCCTGCGCCACCGTGCAGATGCGGGCAAAGCGGTCTTTGAGCACGGTCTCGGTGCGCAGCTTGATGTCAGCTGGGTTCAGCCACACGCCGCTGTCGTGGCGCATGGCAAAGGTCAGCGTGGCCTCGGTGACGTAGTCCACCTCCCAGCCTTCATCACTGGCGTGGCGCGTGGTGGTCTCGCAGCACTGTTCGGTGCGTATGCCCGCCACGATGAGCCGCTTGATGCCCTGCTGATGCAGCCACACCGACAAGCCCGTGCCCACCAGCGCGCTGTGCCGGTGTTTGATGAATTCGGCCGCTGCCTCATAGGGCACAAGGCCTTCCAGCGGCCGCACCTGCCCCGACTTCAGCGCGAAGGGGTTGTCGACACTCTCCGGTCCATCACTGTGCAGCACGCGCACGACGGGAATGCCCGCCGCCTGTGCGCCCGCCACCAGCGCATTGCAGCGGTCCAGAAAAGCGGGCAACTCGGCCTCGTTCCAATACGGGCGGTGGCGGAAGGATTCTTGAACGTCAATCAAAAGCAAAGCGGTGTTCATGGCGTGGTCCGGTGCGGAAGAAAGAACACGCTCATGGTGCCGCCACGCACCCACCGTGTCGCGCCACATGCCGACCCAGTTGGGGCAAATCAGGACATCTTTTGGGGGCCATGGTCCTGGGGCTGTGGCCAGCCCGCTCTGCGCAGCCCGCAGCAGCCGACAGCTCAATGCCTGCGCTAGACGCCTTGAACCACGCTGCGCAGGCCCAGATGCTGCACAAACGGTTCGAAGTCGCGGTCAGCGTGCAGCAGCGTGTATCCGCTTTCGATGCAGCGCGTGGCAATGATCGTGTCTATCGTTTTGCGCACGGTGACGCCACGCGCGCGCAGCAGCCTGAAATTTTTGGCGGCCTGGATGGCGATGTCCTTGCCCCCGAGTTCAACAACTTCCAGGGCGTCGAGTAGCTTTCGGGCCTGGTTGAACTCGCGATCACTGGCGAACCCTTGCAAGACCTCCGCCAGGATCAAATCTCCTATGGCCAGCGGCTCACGCCCGAGCAGGCTGTCGAGCTTTTCGGTCTGCGCCGTTGCGGCGCCACGGAAGTAGTCGATCCAGACGCTGGAGTCGACAAGAATCACTTGTCAGTCCTCATCGCGTTCAAGTCGCCTTGCCACGCCAACTTGCCGCGCAGCTGTCGAATCTTTTCCTGCTGGCGCAAGAGAAGCAGCGTGCGCAGCCCCAGCTCCACGGCCTCACGCTTGGTCTTCAAGCCTGTGGCGCGCAGGGTGTCGCTCATCAACTTGTCGTCAATTTCGATATTGGTTCGCATTGTGTGTACAAAATTTGATTTTGCTACACATTCTATCTGCCGTGCGGGTGGCGCCTGCTGGCGCGCTGGCCTTGAGCCAGGGACTGCGCGACGTCAAATCTGACGGCTCGCTAGCCGCGGGTTTTCAATCCCAAGGCCTGCCAGCCTTCCAGGCCGAGTTTTTCGAGCGTGGCGATATTGGCTTCGTAGATGGCGTCGGTGTCGGGCATGGAGGCTGCGGCGCGTTCGATGCTGTCTTCGCGCAGCAGGTGCAGCGTGGGGTAGGGCGAGCGGTTGCTGAAGTTGCTGATGTCGTCCAGCTCGGTGCCTGCGAATTGGTAGTCGGGGTGGAAGCTGGCGACTTGCAGCTCGCCGCCGAGTTCGAGTTCGTCGATGAGGCCGTCGGCGGCATCCAGGAAGTCGTTGAAGTCCAGGAAGTCAGTGAGCACGCCCGGGTGCACGAGCAGGGTGGTTTCCAGTTCCTCGGGGTCGGCGCGGCGCAGCGCCAGCAGTTCGCGGGCGAGGTCGCGCAGCAGGTCTTCAGGCGTGTCGGCCAGGCTCACCACGGTGCGCAGCCGCCCGTTGACATGCACGCTTTTGGCAAAGGGGCAGAGGTTCAGGCCAATGACAGCGCGCTCCAGCCAGGTTTGGGTGTCTTGCTGGATTTGGGCTTCTTGCTCGGGGCTGAGGGTGATGGGCATGGCAATACGTCGGGGCCCGTGGCCGGGCCGCTGGCTGGCGGGGGAGGCTGCAATTGTCGCGCGCTGGGGCACTCAGCGGGGCTGCGCAAACCAGCGCTGCACCAGCTCCACCCACATGGAGCCGCCCAGGGGGATGAGGGCGTCGTTGAAGTCGTAGCTGGGGTTGTGCAGCATGCAGGGGCCCAGGCCGTGGCCGGCGTGGCGGTGTTGGCCTTCGCCGTTGCCGATGAGGAAGTAGCAGCCCGGCACCTGCTGCAGGTAGTAGCTGAAGTCTTCCGCGCCCATGGTGGGTTCAAAGGGCAGCACCTGTTGGGGGCCCAGCCAGTCGCTGAGCGCTGCCTGCACAAAGGCGGTTTCGCGGGCGTGGTTGATGGTGGGCGGGTAGTTGCGGTGGAAGTGGAAGTCGCAGCGCGCGCCAAAGGCGGTGGCGGTGCTGTCGGCGAGCTGGCGCATACGGCTCTCCAGCAGGTCCAGCACCTCGGGGCGGAAGGCGCGCACCGTGCCTTGCAGCTCGCAGTGGTCGGGAATGACGTTGGTGGCTTCACCCGCTTGCACCATGGTGACGGAGATCACGCCGGTGTCGATGGGCCGCAGATTGCGGCTGACGATGCTCTGAAAGCCCAGCACCATGTGGCAGGCCGCCAGCACGGGGTCCACGCCCAGATGCGGCATGGCGCCGTGCGCGCCCTTGCCGTGCACGGTGATTTTGAATTCATTGCTGGAGGCAAACACCGGGCCGGGGCTGACGGCGAATTGCCCTTCAGCCAAGCCCGGCCAGTTGTGGATGCCAAACATGGCCTCGACCGGGAAGCGCTGCAGCAATCCGTCTTCGATCATGGCGCGCGCGCCGCCGCCGCCTTCCTCGGCGGGCTGGAACACCAGCACCACGGTGCCCGCGAAGTCGCGCGACGCGGCCAGGTGCTGGGCCGCGGCCAGCAGCATGGCGGTGTGGCCGTCGTGGCCGCAGGCGTGCATCTTGCCGGCATGGCGGCTGGCGTGCGCAAAGCGGTTCACCTCGGTCATGGGCAGGGCGTCGATGTCGGCACGCAGACCCAGCAAGCGCTCGGGCGCGCTGTGCCCGCGCACCACACCCACCACGCCTGTTTTGCCCAGGCCACGGTGCACCTCAATGCCCCATTGCTCCAGGGTGTTGGCAATCAGCTCCGAAGTGCGCAGCTCCTCGTAGCACAGCTCGGGGTGGGCATGCAGGTCTCGGCGCAGGGCGGCCAGCGCGTCGGCTTCACGCACGATGGGTTCGATCAACTTCATGGTGTCAGGCACGGGCGTTTGGGGAGAGGGCAGTGTAGGCTCGGCGCCTGCGCTATGCCATCATGCGGCGCATGAGCACCGCTGACGCAACCCCCACTTTGCCGCCCGCCACCGTGCGCACCGTGTACGGTGCCTGCCCCCACGATTGCCCCGACACCTGCGCTTTGCAAATCACCGTGCAAGACGGTGTGGCCATCAAAGTGCAGGGCCGCAGCGAGCACGCCAGCACCCACGGCGCGCTGTGCACCAAGGTGTCGCGCTACACCGAGCGCACCTACCACCCCGAGCGTTTGCTGCACCCCATGAAGCGCGTCAGCGCCAAGCACGAGGCGCCGCGTTTCGTGCGCGTGAGTTGGGACGAGGCGCTGCAAGACATTGCTGCGCGGCTCAAAGACATCGCGGCGCGCGCGCCCGAGGCCATCTTGCCCTACCACTACGCGGGCACCATGGGCTTGATTCAGGGCGGCTCCATCGCCAACCGCTTCTTCCACACCCTGGGTGCATCCATCCTGGACGAGACCATCTGCGCCAGCGCGGGTGCCGAGGCGCTCAACGCCACCTACGGCAGCCGCGTGGGCATGCACCTGCGCCATTTCGCGCAGAGCCGGCTCATCCTCATCTGGGGCAGCAACAGCATTGCGTCGAATCTGCATTTCTGGACCTACGCCAACCAGGCCAAGCGCGCCGGAGCGCGGCTGATTTGCATCGACCCGCGCCGCACCGAAACGGCCGAGAAATGCCACCAGCACCTGGCCCTGCTGCCCGGCACCGATGGGGCGCTGGCGCTGGGCTTGATGCACCAGCTCATCACCCACGACTGGCTGGACCACGCCTACATCGAAGCACATGTGGACGATTGGCCGCTGCTGCGCGAACGCGCCTTGCAGTGGCCGCCTGAGCGCACCGCCGAGGTGTGCGGCCTCACGCCCGAGGAGGTGCGCCAGCTGGCCCACGACTACGCCCACAGCGCGCCGGCGGCCATCCGGCTCAACTACGGCATGCAGCGCGTGCGCGGCGGCGGCAATGCCGTGCGCCTGATTGCGCTGCTGCCCTGCTTGATCGGGGCCTGGAAGCACCCTGCGGGCGGGCTCTTGCTGTCAGCATCGGGCTGGGCCGCGCCGTTCAAAAACAGTCAGGCCCTGAACCGGCCCGAGCTGCTGCGTGGCCGCCAGCCCCGCCTGATCAATATGAGCGCCGTGGGCGACGCCCTGCTGCACAGCGGCGGTGGCAGCTTTGGCCCGCGCATCGAGGCCGTGGTGGTCTACAACAGCAACCCCGTGGCCGTCGCACCCGACAGCAGCCGGGTCGTGGCGGGCTTTCAGCGCAGCGACCTTTTCACGGTGGTGTTGGAGCACTTCATGACCGACACCGCCGATTGCGCCGACTACGTGCTGCCCGCCACCACGCAGCTGGAGCACCTGGACGTGCACACCAGCTACGGCCACACCGATTTGCTGCGCAACAACCCGGCCATCGCACCGCTGGGCGAGGCCAAGCCCAACACCCAGATCTTTCGCGAGCTGGCCCGCGCCATGGGCCTGGACGACCCCTTGCTGCAAGAAAGTGACGAAGCCCTGGCCGCCCAGGCCTTCACCGCCGAGGTGGACCAGGCGGCCTTGCGCGAGCAGGGCTTTTGGAGCATTCCTCTGCCGGACGCGCCCTTTGCCCAAGGCGGCTTTCCCACTGCCAACGGCAAGGTGCAATGCCTCAGCCCGCAATGGGGCCTGCCCGACCATGTGCCCAACTACGAAAGCGCCCGCAGCAGCCCCGAGCTGGCGCAGCGCTACCCGCTGGCCATGATTTCCCCGCCTGCGCGCAACTTCCTCAACAGCAGCTTTGTGAACGTGAAGAGCCTGCGCGACATCGAGGCCGAGCCGCGCCTGGAAATGCACGAGCAAGACGCCGCTGCGCGCGGCCTGGCCGACGGCAGCATGGTGCGCATCTTCAATGAGCGCGGCAGCCTGGTGTGCCGCTTGGCGCTCAACGCCCGCGCTCGCCCCGGCGTGGTCAACGGCCTGGGCATCTGGTGGCACAAGCTCTCGCCGGGCGGGCGCAACGTCAACGCCGTGACGCACCAGGGCCTCACCGACATCGCCGCCGGTGCGACGTTTTACGACTGCCTGGTGCAGGTCGAGGCGGCGCCGACCTGAGGGGCTGCGCCGCCCTCAGCCGCGCAGCTCGTTGACCAGCTCGATATAGGCGCGTTTGGCCTCGTCCTGTGCCGTGCCCTTGAGCATGGCCCAGGCGTCGAATTTGGCGCGCGCCACAAAGTCCGTCATGCCCGGGCGCTCGCCGCTGGCGTCGCCCTGGCTGCCTTGCTTGTAGAGCGCGTAGAGGCGCAGCAGCGTCATGTTGTCGGGGCGCTGTTCCAGGGTTTGCGAAGCGGCCGCAGCGGCTTCGAACTGAGCTTGCAAGTCCATGAAGAACTCCGGTGGGCAGGGCTTAAAACGGCGCGTCAGCCTTGTACTGCGCGGCCAGGGTGAAGAGATATTGCTTGGAGCTGGGCTCCAGATAGGGCAGCAAGAGGCCTAGCACGTGAAAGGCGCCACGCATCATGCCGCTGGCTGCGGCGCTGGGTTCGAGCGCATCGCGCGGCGCGCGCACGTACTCGTAGCTCATCCAGTAGCTCAAGAGCACCACCATGGCGTGCGCCGTGGGCGGCAGCTCACGCGGCTGCATGGTCAGCGCACCGCTGCGCTGCAGCCCATGCAGCAGGTGGTGCATGGCGTCGGTTTTGTTGCGCAGCACGGACTGAAAGCGGGTCTCCAGCATGCGGTTTTTGGAGAGCAGGTCGTTGAGGTCACGGTAGAGAAAGCGGTGGCGCCAGATTAGCTCAAAAAGCATGTGCAGGAAGAGCCAGGCGTCTTCCACATGCTGCACGTTGTCGGCCGCTTCCAGCAGCGCATTGAGCTCGGCCTCGTAGCGGCCGCACAGTGCGTTGATCAGCTCGTCCTTGGCCGGGTAGTGGTAGTAGAGGTTGCCCGGGCTGATGCCCAGCTCCGACGAGATCAGCGTGGTCGACACATTGGGCTCGCCAAAGCGGTTGAACAAGTCCAGCGTGACTTCAAGGATGCGTTCGGCGGTACGGCGCGGCTTCTTGGTGACCATGGGTGTGGGTTGCGGTGCACGGTCATTCTGGCACCACTGCGCCTTTGTGCAGGAGGGCGCCGCTTTGCTCCCTAGAATGGCCCGCTATGACCCAGTCCCCGCCCTCCGCACCCAGCGCCGCTGTGCGCTTTGAACACGTCAGCAAGACTTACCGATCCGGCCAAGTGCAGGCCTTGCAGGATGTCAGCTTTGACATCCGCCCCGGCGAGTTCTTCGGCCTGCTGGGGCCCAACGGCGCGGGCAAGACGAGCTTGATCAGCATCCTGGCTGGGCTCTCGCAGCCCAGTGCGGGCCGCGTCACGGTGCTGGGCCACGATGTGCAGCGCGACTACGCCGCCGCGCGCCGCGCGCTGGGCTTGGTGCCGCAGGAGCTGGTGTTCGACCCCTTCTTCAATGTGCGTGAAACCCTGGAGATCCAAAGCGGCTATTTCGGCGTGAAGAACAACGGCGCCTGGATCGACGAGCTGCTGGAAAACCTGGGCCTGGCGGACAAGGCCAAGGCCAATATGCGCCAGCTCTCGGGCGGCATGAAGCGCCGCGTGCTGGTGGCGCAGGCCCTGGTCCACCGCCCGCCGGTGATCGTGCTGGACGAGCCCACGGCTGGCGTGGATGTGGAGCTGCGCCAGACGCTGTGGGCTTTCATTGCGCGGCTCAACAAAGAGGGCCACACCGTGCTGCTGACCACGCATTACCTGGAAGAGGCCGAGGCCCTGTGCCAGCGCATTGCCATGCTCAAGGGTGGGCGCCTGGTGGCGCTCAAGGCCACCTCCGAGCTGCTGGCAGGCACGGCGCAAACCATGCTGCGCTTCAAGACCGACGCGGCGCTGCCGCCCGCGCTGGCCGCGCAGGCGCGGGTGACGGGGCGCCTGGTGCAAATCAAAGCCCACCACGCGACCGAGGTGGAGCAGCTGCTGGCGCAGTTGCGCCAAGCCCAGGTGGGGGTGGAGGACCTGGAGATCGGCCGCGCCGATTTGGAGGACGTGTTCTTGGACATCATGCAGGCCCCCGCGCCCGCACAAGGAGGGCTGTGATGCTCGCTGGCGCTCTGCCCCTGTTTCGCAAAGAAGTGCTGCGCTTTTGGAAGGTCAGCTTCCAGACCGTGGCGGCCCCGGTGCTGACCTCGCTGCTGTACCTGCTGATCTTTGGCCATGTGCTGGAAGACCACGTCACGGTGTGGGGCGGCGTGCCCTACACCAGCTTTCTCATCCCCGGGCTGGTGATGATGACGGTGCTGCAAAACGCCGTGGCCAACAGCAGCTCCAGCCTCATCCAGAGCAAGATCACCGGCAATCTGGTGTTCCTGCTGGTCACGCCGCTGTCGCACTGGGCCTGGTTTGCGGCCTATGTGGGGGCGGCGGTGGTGCGTGGTCTGTGCGTGGGTTTGGGCGTGCTGCTGGTGACCTTCTGGATGGCGCCGCTGCCGCTGGTGCAGCCGCTGTGGGTGCTTGTTTTTGCGCTGCTGGGCGCGGCCACGCTGGGTGGCCTGGGCGTGGTGGCGGGGCTGTGGGCTGAGAAGTTCGACCAGCTCGCGGCGTTCCAGAACTTCGTCATCATGCCCATGACCTTTTTGTCCGGCGTGTTCTATTCGGTGCACTCGCTGCCGCCGTTTTGGCAGGGGCTGAGCCACTTCAACCCCATCTTCTATTTGATCGACGGCTTTCGCCACGGCTTTTTTGGCGTCAGCGATGTCTCGCCCTGGCTGAGCCTGAGCGTGGTGGGCACGGCGTTTGTGGCGGTCTCCAGCCTGACCCTGGTCTTGCTGGCGCGCGGCTACAAGATCCGGGGCTGAGTAGAATCCCTCCCACTATGGCCGACCCTACCCCTACCGAAGTTCAGCAATACATCGCCGATGGACTGCCTTGCACCGAGTTGCAAGTGCAGGGTGATGGACGCCATTTCTTTGCCACCATTGTTTCCGCCGAATTCGAAGGCCTGAGCCGTGTGCGCCGCCACCAGCGCGTGTACCAGGCACTGGGCGAACGCATGCGCGAGCAGATCCACGCGCTGTCGATGAAGACGCTGACGCCGGCCGAGCACGCCGCTGCGCCCAGCTCCCACCACCATCACGGCTAGCCGCCTCCCGCAACACGTGGCGGGTGGCGGCGCGGTCAGCGCAGTCAGCTCGCCCCGTCGCCGTCCTCCCGCCGTGAACCACTTTTCACGCACGAAGGACCCGCGACATGATCACCCTGGCCCTCTCCAAAGGCCGTATCTTTGACGAGACCCTGCCCCTGCTGGCCGCCGCTGGCATTGAGGTGCGGGACGACCCCGAGCACTCGCGCAGCCTCATTCTGAGCACCAACCACGAGGACGTGCGCGTGGTGCTGGTGCGCGCCACCGATGTGCCCACCTATGTGCAGCATGGCGGTGCCGACCTGGGCGTGGCGGGCCTGGATGTGCTCATCGAGCACGGTGGCCAGGGCCTGTTCCAACCCCTGGACCTGCGCATTGCCGCTTGCCGCATGAGCGTGGCCGTGCGTGCCGACTTCGACTACACCCGCGCCGTGCAGCAGGGCTCGCGCATCCGCGTGGCCACCAAGTACACACACATCGCGCGCCAGCACTTTGCCGACAAAGGCGTGCACGTGGACTTGATCAAGCTCTACGGCTCCATGGAGCTGGCCCCGCTCACCGGCTTGGCTGATGCCATCGTCGACCTGGTGTCCTCCGGCGCCACGCTGCGCGCCAACCGGCTCGTGGAGGTGGAGCAGATCTGCGCCATCAGCTCGCGCCTGGTGGTGAACCAGGCTGCCCTCAAGCTCAAGCGCGCCCGCCTGCGGCCCATGCTGGACGCTTTTGCCAGCGCCGTGTCTGCCGCACCCGCCGCCTGAGCCCCGACCGCAATAAGGAGCCCCCCATGAGCTTGATGCACCGCCTCAACACCCAGGACGCTGACTTCGAGGCCCGCTTTGCGCGCGTGCTGCACTGGTCCGGCGAGACCGACGACGCTATCGAGCAGGGCGTGCAGGCCATCCTGGCCGATGTGCGCAGCCGCGGCGACGCCGCCTTGCTGGAATACACGGCGCGCTGGGACCGTCTGCACCTCGATCACGCTGCGGCGCTGGAGCTCTCCAGCGCCGAGCTGCGCGCGGCGTTTGAGAGCCTGGGCAGCGTCCAGCGCGAAGCCCTGCAGGCCGCCGCCGCGCGCGTGCGCCGCTACCACGAGCGCCAGCTGCAGGCCTGCGGCCAGAGTTGGAGCTACCGCGATGAAGACGGCACTTTGCTGGGCCAAAAAGTCACGCCGCTGGACCGCGTGGGCATCTACGTGCCCGGCGGCAAAGCGGCCTACCCCAGCAGCGTGCTCATGAACGCCATTCCCGCGCAGGTCGCGGGCGTGGGCGATATCGTCATGGTTGTGCCCACGCCAGGGGGCGAGAAAAACCCCCTGGTGCTGGCCGCTGCGCACGTGGCGGGCGTGCACCGCGCCTTCACCATCGGGGGGGCACAAGCCGTGGCCGCGCTGGCCTACGGCACAGCCACCGTGCCGCGCGTGGACAAAATCACCGGCCCGGGCAATGCCTATGTGGCCAGCGCCAAAAAGCATGTGTTCGGCCAAGTCGGCATCGACATGATTGCCGGCCCCAGCGAAATCCTCGTGCTGGCCGACGGCAGCACGCCGCCGGACTGGGTGGCCATGGACTTGTTCAGCCAGGCCGAGCACGACGAGCTCGCGCAAAGCCTGCTGCTGTGCCCGGACGCCGCCTACCTCGACGCCGTGGCCCAGGCCATGGAGCGCCTGCTGCCCACGCTGCCGCGCGAGGCCGTCATCCGCGCCTCCTTGCAAGGGCGCGGTGCGCTCATCCAAACGCGCAGCATGGAAGAGGCCTGCGCGCTGTCCAACCGCGTGGCGCCCGAGCACCTGGAAATCAGCTGCGCCGACCCGCACCGCTGGGAGCCCCTGCTGCGCCACGCCGGGGCCATTTTTCTGGGCGCCTTCACCAGCGAGAGCCTGGGCGACTACTGCGCGGGCCCCAACCACGTGCTGCCCACCAGCGGCACGGCGCGCTTCTCGTCGCCGCTGGGCGTCATGGACTTCCAAAAACGCAGCAGCCTCATCGAGGTCAGTGCGGCTGCCGCCCAGGTGCTGGGCCCGATTGCCGCCACGCTGGCCTATGGCGAGGGCTTGCAGGCGCATGCCCGTGCCGCGGAGTTGCGGCTGTGCCATGGTTCCTGACCCTGGAGACACACTGCCATGACGCCCCGTCCGCCCCACGCACCCACCTTGCCCGCAGGGCTGCAGGCCTACCGCCGAACGCCCGAATTCACCCGGGACAGCCTGCCCGCAGGCCTGCTGCGCGACCACCACACGCGCGCTGGCACCTGGGCCCTGATCCACGTGCTGCAAGGCCAGCTCTGGTACCGCGTGCCGGGCATCGCGTGGCAAGAGCTGCTCACGCCTGAGTCCGCCCCGGGTGTGATTCGCCCTGAAGAACTCCACAGCGTGGCCCCTGAGGGCGAGGTGCGCTTCTATGTGGAGTTCCTCACCCAGCCCGAGGTGGGTGCGCAGCACGAACGCCCCAGCACCGGTTTGCTCTGAGCCTGGGCGTGCCGGATGACCGCATGAGCCCGGAATCTGCCCCGCGGCATTGCCTGCTGCTCAGTCCTTGCGGGCTTACGATGCAAGGGCTGCGTTTTGCGATCCATCCATTCAAAACTGACCCTGTCAGTCACAGACCGGACCTACAAAAATCATGGAATTGATCCCCATCTTCCTCCTCGCGTTCAAGGTCCTCGTGTTCGGCACGGGCATGTTCTTCGCGATCAAGTGGCACTACGACCAGGGGAAGAAGAAAAAGAAATGACGTGAGCAGCGGACCTGGCGCAAGCCCTCAGCACCCACCCACACATGCAGCACGCCCCACAGCACGAACAGCCAAGCGCCGATCTTGGCGGGTATGCCGATGACGGTCGGCGCGCAGACGGAGGGCGTGTGATTCATGCAATGTTCTGTCAGATTCAGCTAAACGACTCGTGCAGAGGCCAGTCCCTTTGGGCTACGCGTGATCAGGCCTGCCACTGCGCCAGCGTTTCGGCGGCAAACGCGGCGTAACTGCGTGGCGCGCGGCCCAGCCAGTGGGTCATCCGGGCCAAGTCATCGGCCGAAGCGGCCATGCCGTCGTGGCAGAAGCGGTCGAGCATCAGGCGCATGTCCATGGCCATCCAGCTCGGCAGGTGTTGGGCCAGGTTGGCCTCAAAGGTCGTGGTGTGGGGGCCGGTGTAGGTGATGGTCTTGCCCATCAGGCTCGACCAAATGGCGGCAATGCCCGCGCCAGTGAGGGCATCGGGTCCGACCAGAGGAATCACCTCGGTGGGAAGAAGGTCAGCAGACTGGTGCCGTTGCAGCAAGGCCTTGGCTGCCACCTCGGCAATGTCGCGCGTGTCCACCATGGAGACGCCTTGGTCGCCGATCGGGAAGGGGTACAGGCCCGGGCCCAGCAGGACCTGCTGGAAGTAGGCCGCGTCGTTTTGCATGAAGCAGTTGGGGCGCAGGATGGTGGCCTGCAGGCCCAGGTCTGCAATCAGTCGCTCGATGCTGGCCTTGGCGGCGAAGTGCGGCACATTGCTAAAGCGCTGGCCGTTGAAGACCGAGAAGTACACGATGCGTGTCACGCCAGCTTCGTGGGCCAGGTTGAGCGTCAGCGCGGCCTGTGTGAACTCGTCGGTGGCCACGCTGTTGAGCAGGAAGAGTGTCTTGACGCCCTGCAGGGCCTCGCGCATGGCCGACACGTTCAGCATGTCGCCGGCCACTGGCACCACGCCCTGCGGCAGCCGGGCTTTCGATGGGTCGCGCGTCAGGGCGCGGATCGTGAGCCCTTCGGCAGGGCGTGCAGATGAGGTCCTGGCATCGGTCAGCTGCTGCAGCAGCAGGCTGCCGATGGAGCCGGTGGCACCGGTGATGAGCATGGTCATGGCGATGTATCCGTGGAGTGTTGGTGCGCGGCGGCGCGGTTCAGGGCGAAGAAATGATAGGAACCCAAATTCGAGTCGACATACCATTGATCAAGACGCTACGTCTCGAATTTGGATCAATATGAATCTGGATGAACTGACAGACTTCCTTCTCGTGGCCAAGCATGGCGGCTTTGCGCAGGCCAGTCGCCTCAGCGGTCGGCCCAAGGCCAGCCTGTCACGCCGCGTCATGGAGCTGGAATCAGCGTTGGGGGTGCGGCTTCTGGAGCGCACCGCACGAGCGGTTCGGCTGACGGAAGAAGGCCAGATGCTGCTGGCACGCACGGGTGGGCCCCTGCGGGAAATTGCTGAGGCAGCCGAGGCGCTGCGCGAAGGCCGCACCGAGGCGCATGGGTTGCTGCGCGTCAACACGCCGGTGCTCACCGGCCAACTGGTGATGGGGCGCGTGGCAGCCGAATTCACCCAGGCCTATCCGCAGGTGCAACTGGCCATCACGCTGGAAGACCGGCCGGTGGACCTCGTGAGCGAAGGCTATGACGTGGTCATCCGCGTCAACCCGGAGCCGGACTCGGCGCTGGTCGGGCGTTGCTTCCGGAAGGACCCGGTGCTCGTTGTTTCCACCCCGGAGCTCAAGCGCCGCTACGCTCGCGCCGGCCAGGAAGGGAGTGGCACCGCACTGACCGTGCCGGTGATCGCCCGCAGCGGGATTCGGCCCTTGGCGCAGTGGCGCCTGGGCGGTGCGGGTGCGCGGGAGTTCGCGGTCCAAACGGTGCTGGAATTGCCCACGCTGCTGATGATGCGCGACGCAGCCCTCACCGGCCTGGGTATCGCCAGGCTCCCGCAGCTGGCAGTCTGCGAAGATCTGGCCTCGGGACGGCTGGTCAGTTGGGGGCCGGCCTCCGACCGCCCTGCAGAACTGTGGGTGCTGCATGCATCGCGCAGACTGGCCAGTGCAAAGGTGAAGGCCTTTGTCGATTTCCTGAGCACGCGAGCCCAGGTGCAAGGGCACCCCCTGTACCAGGTCGAAGGCGGCATGAGTGCTTGTCGCGATTCAGATATGCCGCGTGTCTAGGGCAACAGCCAGGTCATGCCAAGAAGTAAACAACAAGGGCCCCGAGGGGCCCTTGTGCTTGGTGGGTGTGCTGCCTGCGCTCAGCGCTGGAGCGGCCGCATATAGGGGCCGGGCTTGGGCAGCTGGCGGGCTTGCTGGGCGCTGGCGTCTTTGAGCCAGGCCAGGGCAGCTTCGAGCTGGGCGTCGCGGCCCTGGGCGTGGGCGCGCGGTGGATTGTCGACCTCGATGGTCGGGGTCACGCCCAGGCCTTCGACGACGAAACGGCCGTCGATCAGCATCTGGCCGGTTTCGGCGGCCCGCATGATGCCGTTGTCCAGCAGGCGGTTTTGGTCAGACAGCCACACGCCCGCGCCGGAGGTGGTTTTGCCAATCACTGGGCCCAGTTGCAGGCGCTTGAAGCCTTCGGTGAAGGTTTCGCCGTCGGAGTAGGTGTCCTCGTTGGCCAGCACCACCACCTTGCCCATAAAGGCTTGCTGCATATTGGGGTAGGGCGCAGCGCCTTCGGGCGAGCGCGGTTGCCAGAACACCCAGGCGCGGCGCAGCAGCTTCTCCAGAATCCAGCTGTCGATGTTGCCGCCGCCGTTGTGGCGCACGTCGATGATGAGGCCTTCGCGGTCGACTTGGGCGTAGAACTCACGCGCGAAGTCGGCAATGTCCTCGGCCGTCATGGCGCGCAGGTGCAGGTAGCCAATGCGGCCCTGACCGGCCTTCTCCACCAGCTCGGCGCGGCTGCGGCGCCAGTCTTGCAGGCGCAGCTGACCTTCACGCGCACCGTCCACCGGGGTCACGACCACGCTGCGGCTTTTGCCGTTGGGCTCGCTGAGCTGCAGCAGCACCTGCTTGCCCGCGTGGCCGCGCAGCAGCTCTGCCGGGTGCGGCGCATTGGCCGCGGCTTGGCCGTTGATGGCGGTGATGACGCTGCCCGGCGCGATGTTCAGGCCGGTTGCGCCCAGAGGCCCGGCTTCGCTGGGCAGCTCGGGGTCGTGGCGGTAGATGCGCTCGATGCGCCAGCCTTTGGGGTCGCGTTCCAGCTGCGCGCCCAGACCGGCCAGGCCGGGTTCGTCGGGGGCTTTGCGCACATCGCGCGCAACCACCTGGCTGTGCAGCAGGCTGAGCTCGCCCACCATTTGCTGCATCAAGTCGGTGAGTTCGCCGCGCTCGGTCACGCGCTCGACCAGGGGCTCGTACTTGCGCCGCTGTGCGACCCAGTCAACGCCGTGCATGTCTTTGTCGTAGAAGTAGTCGCGCTGCATGCGCCATGCGTCGGCAAAGAGCTGGCGCCATTCGGCCTTGGGCTCGGTGCGGATGTGCCAGTCGGCCCAGCGCACCTGCTGCTTGGCGGTGTCGGCGGGCAGCTTGGGCGCGGCTTCGACGATGAGGATTTCAGGCGTGGCGGCGCCACGGCGCAGCATGAGCTTTTTGCCGTCGGCGCTGAGCTCGAAGTCCTGCACCTGTTCGGCCACCGTCTCGGGCTTGTTGTCCAGCGGGTCGATGGCCACGGTTTTGAGGCTGTTGCTGCGGCCTTCATGGTCCAGCAGCCACAGGCGTTTGGCGCTGACTTGCAGTTGCTGCCAGTTGCTGGCGGGCACGGGCAGTTCGTAGAGCCGCTGGCTCACACCAGCGCTGACGATGGCGGGCAGCGCGGGCTTGCTGCTGGCGGCTTTGGCGTCGGCCTTGCCGTCCGCTTTGGTATCTGTTTTGGCCTCTGTTTTGGCCGGGGCTTTGCTCTCGGCCTTGTCCTCGCCGCGGGCGAGTTCATCCGGTACGGCAAAGGGCGAGCGCAGGCCGGGCTGCAGGGCCAGGGCGTAGACCTTCCAGCCCTTGGGGAAGTGCGGGCCCATATTGCGGTCGGCCCAGACGCTGGAGTCCGCACTCACCGCAAAGTGGCGGCGCGAGAGGAAGTACAGCCACTGCCCATCGGGGCTGAAGGCCGGTTGCTGGGCGTCGTAGCGGTCGCTGCTGAGCTGCTGCACTTGGCCGTCGCCCAAGGTGTAGAGCATGAGCTGCTTGCGCCAGGGGTTGCTGGTGTTGCGCACATAGGCCAGGGCCTTGCTGTCGGGCGACCAGCGCAGCGCGTCCCAGCTGTTGTCAATGCGGTCGCGGTCGATCTCGCGCGTGGCCGATGCCGGGTCTTTGGCCTGCAGATCGGTGAGCTGAATGCGGCCCTCTTTGTCGGCCAGCGCCAGCCAGCGCCCGTCAGGCGATGGCGCCAGGCGCATGCGCATGGCTTTGGCGTCGCGCGTGATTTGCTGCGGCGCGCTCAGGCCATTGGCGGCAAAGCGCCAGACCTCCACCTCGCCGCTGTAGTCGCACAGCGCAAAAACGCTCTTGCTGTCGGCGCTGAAGCTGGCCTCGCGGCAGCGTCCCGCGTCGGGGGCTTGGGCGGGGGCGGGCAGCTCGGCGCGGCGCAGGGCGCCCACGCCTTGGGTGGCGAGGCGGCCACGTGCGGTCAGCACCACGCGCTCGCCGTCGGGCGACAGCGCGCTGTGGGTGAGGAAGTCTTGCGGCTTGGTGACCCAGCGCTGGCGCTGCTGGTCAAAGTCGCCGCCCAGCGCGATGGCGAGCTTTTGCTCGCTGCCCTTGCTCAGGTCCAGGCGGTAGAGGTCTGCGCCCAGGGCGTAGACCAGTGCCTGCCCGTCCAGGCTGGCGTGGCGCACATCCCAGTCTTTGTGATGGGTGTGCTGGCGCAGGTCTTGCCCTTGTGCATTGACAGACCAGATGTTGAAGCGCCCGTCGCGGTCGGACAAAAAGGCCACGCGCTGCTGCCCATTGGCTTGGCGCCAAAGCAGGGGCAGGCGGTTGTTGTGGCCGTCGTCCAGCAGCGGGCGTGCCTCGGCCTGGCCGCTCAGGTCCAGCTGCCACAGCCGCGCCAGCGCGCCGCCGCGGTAGAGCCGGGCGTTGTCGCCGCGCAGGCCGTTGCGGGTGAAGTAAAGCGTCTTGCCATCGGCGCTCAAAGCACCGTCGCTGGCCTGGCCCACGGGCAGGGCGCGGCGTTGACCGCTGGTGATGTTCACGGCAAACAGCTGCGTGCCGGGCTGGCCGCTGAGCGTGGGGCCGCTGTAGATGAGCTCGCCCTGGGCGCTAAAGCCCCACACGCGCAGCTGGTTGGAACTCTCCCAGCTCAGGCGCTTGGGCACGCCACCGGCAGCGGGCATGACGTAGATGTCGCCCGCGCTGCCGTCGTACTGGCCCACAAAGCCCAGCCAGCGCCCGTCGCCCGACAGGGCCGGGAAGCTCTCGGTGCCAGGGTGGGTGGTCAGGCGCTGGGCCGTGCCGCCGCCGCTGGCGCTGCGCCAGAGGTCGCCCTCGGCCACGAAAACAAGTTGCTCGCCCTGCAGCGCGGGGTAGCGGTAGTAGCCGGAGGCTTGCGCATGCGCGCCGTGGCTGGCCAGTGCGCAGGCCAGACCGATGGCGCTCAGGCCAGTCAGAGAGGTCAATCGAGACATGGTGTTTTCGCTAGAGATGTGAGCGGTGATGAAATCGTCAACCAGCGTTGGTCACGCCCATGCTGACATGGCCAGCGGGCACGTGAGCGGCAGCACTTTGCACATGGCCTGTTTGGTCGTCGAAGAAGAAATCGGGCTCAAATTCACGCAGAAATTCGCCCTTGGGCAAGCCGCCCAGGAACAGAGCCTCGTCGACTTCGATCTTCCAATTCATGAGCGTGCGAATGGCGCGCTCATGAGCCGGTGCGCTGCGTGCCGTCACCAACGCCGTGCGCACGCGCATATTGCCTGCTTGGGTCTGCTGCAGCCGCTGCAATGCGGCCAATAGCGGTTTGAAGGGGCCCGGTGGCAGCGGTGTGAGCATGTGTTGGCGCTCGTGCTGCTGGAAGGCGTCCAGCCCCTCGCGCTGGTAGACCTGCTCGGCTTGGTCGGAGAACAGCACGGCGTCGCCGTCAAAGGCAATGCGCAGCTCGTGCGGGTGGTGGGCCGAGGCGTGGGCCGACTGCGGGTAGACGCGCGCTGCGGCCACGCCTGCTTCCAGCGCGCCGCGCACGTCGGACTCATAGGCCGACAAAAACAGCCCGGCGTTGAAGGGGCGCAAATACTGCCAGGCACTGCGCCCGCGCGTGAACACGCCCCGGGCAATCGGCAGCCCGTAGTGCTGGGCGGAGCGGAACACGCGCAGGCCCGAGATGGGGTCGTTGCGCGAGACCACCACCACCTCCACCTGCTGGTGCTGCGGCGTGTTGAAAGCCAGCAGCTTTTGCACCAGCGAGAAGGCCACACCGCGCCCGGCGGGCTGCTCCAGGCGGTCTTGTTGCAGCGCCATGTAGGCGTGGTCGTCCGTGGCCTCAAAGTGCTGGTTTTCCTCTTCAAAGTCAAACAGGGCGCGCGAGGAAATGGCGACAACCAACTGTCCGTCCAAAGTGGCTGGCATGGCGGTGGGGTGGTGTGAGGTTTACTTGAACCAGCTGTTGAGCTGGATGATGGGCAACAGCACGGCCAGCACGATGAGCATGACCACGCCGCCCATGCCCACGATGAGCAGGGGCTCCAGCATGGTGGCCGCAGCCAACGCACGGCGTTTGACTTCCTGACTGAGCTGCCGCGCGGCGCGGGAGAGCATGGGCGAGAGCTGGCCGGTTTGCTCGCCCAGCCGCGCGAACATGGCCAGGATGCCGGGGAAGCGCTTCTTGCCCGCCAGCGCGGCGCCCAAGGGCGCGCCCTCGCGCACCTGCACCAGCGCATCCAGCGCGTCGGCGCGCATGGCGCGGTTGGCCAGGGTTTCGGCGGCGGCTTGCAGGGCTTTCAAAATCGGCACACCCGCCGCGGCCAGCATGGCCAGGGTGCCCGCAAAGCGCGCGGCGTTGTAGCCGCGCGAAAGCTTGCCCAAGAGCGGCAGGCGCAGCCAGGCGGCGTCAAAGCGCAGCCGAAAGGCCTCTTGCTGCAAGGCGTGGCGCAGCAGCAGCGCCGCACCCACCAAGAGCAAGAGCAGCAGCCAACCCCAGTGCCGGATGAAGCCCGAAATGCCCATCATGGCCACGGTCAAAAAGGGCAGCGAGCGCTTGCCGCCTTCAAACACGCTGGCAACTTGGGGCACCACATAGGTGACCAAAAACACCACAATGAGCACCGACACCACCGACACCACCGCCGGGTAGGCCAGGGCGCCAATCACTTCAGAGCGCAGGGCGTGGCGGTCTTCCAGGTCGTCGGCCAAGCGCTCCATCACCTGACCCAGCGCGCCGCTTTGCTCGCCTGCGGCGACCACGGCGCGGTAGACCTCGTCAAACTCCAGGGGCGCGTGGGCCAGGGCTTGCGCAAACGGCGCACCGGCGTTGACCTCGGCACGCAGCTGCGCCATGAGCTCGCGCTGGCGCTCGTCTTCCGCTTCTTCCACCAGGGCGGCCAGGGCGCGCTCCAGGGGCAGACCGGCGACGATGAGCCCGGCCATTTGGCGCGTCCACACCGCCAGCTCGGTGGCGCTGAGGCGGCGGCGCACAAACAGCCCGGGCCGCTTGGCCGCTTGCTGCACTTGCTCCACCAGCAGGGGCACCAGGGCCTGTGCGCGCAGCTGCGCGCGCGCGGTGCGTGGGTTGTCGGCCTCGAGCAGCCCGCGCTGGGTGCGCCCTTGCGCGTCAACCGCTTCGTACTTGAATGCAGGCATGGGGGGCTACTCCGGGGGGGGCGGTGTCAGTCGCGCGTGACGCGCAGCACTTCTTCTTCGGAGGTCACGCCCTGGGCCACGAGCCGGGCGCCGTCCTCGCGCATGGTGCTCAGGCCATTGGCGCGCGCGGCGGCCAGCACTTCGCTCTCGGCCGCGCGCTCATGCACCAGGCCGCGCACCATCTCGTTGCAGACCATCAGTTCGTACACGCCCGTGCGGCCTTTGTAGCCGGTGTGGTTGCACTGCGCGCAGCCCACCGGGCGGTAGCGCGTCGCGCCGCCCGTGGCGTGGGCCTCAGGCTGCTTGCAATGCGGGCAGAGCTTGCGCACCAGGCGCTGAGCCAGCACGCCCAGCAAGCTGGAGCTGAGCAAGAAGGGCTCCACACCCATGTCGGTGAGGCGCGTGACGGCGCTGACCGAGTCGTTGGTGTGCAGCGTGGCCAGCACCAAGTGGCCGGTGAGCGAAGCCTGGATGGCGATCTGCGCGGTTTCAAAGTCGCGGATCTCGCCGATCATGATCACGTCCGGATCTTGGCGCAGGATGGCGCGCAAGGCCTTGGCAAAGCTCAGGTCGATCTTGGCGTTGACCTGGGTTTGCCCCACGCCCGCCAGCTCGTATTCGATGGGGTCTTCGACCGTCAGCACATTGGCGGTGCTGGTGTCCAGCGTCTGCAGCGCGGCATAGAGCGTGGTGGTTTTGCCCGAGCCCGTGGGGCCGGTCACCAGCACGATGCCGTGGGGCTGCTGCACCAGATGGCCAAAGCGCGTCAGCATCTGCCCTTCCATGCCCAGGCTTTGCAGCGAGAGCTTGGATTCGCTCTTGTCCAAGAGGCGCAGCACGGCGCGCTCGCCATGGGCCGAGGGCAGGGTGGAGACGCGCACGTCCACCGCGCGCCCGCCAATGCGCAGCGAGATGCGCCCGTCTTGCGGCAGGCGCTTTTCGGCGATGTCCAGCTCGGCCATGATTTTCAGGCGCGAGATCAGTGCCGCGTGCAGCGCGCGGTTGGGGCGCACCACCTCGATGAGCGTGCCGTCGACGCGAAAGCGCACGCTGGATTCGCGCTCAAAGGGCTCGATGTGGATGTCGCTGGCGCCGTCTTTGGCTGCCTGCGTCAGGAGCGCATTGAGCATGCGGATGATGGGCGCGTCGTTGGCGGCTTCCAGCAAGTCTTCCACCGCAGGCAGGTCTTGCAGCAGGCGCGAGAGGTCAACAGCGCTCTCCACCTCACCCACCACGGTGGCCGCACTGCTCTCGGCGTCGGCATAGGCGTGCTGGATGCGGCGCTGCAGCTCGGCGTCGGCCAGCGTTTCGAGCCGGTCCACGCGGTAGAGGCGCTGCACCTCGCTGAGGGCACTCAGCGCTGGTGCGCCGTGGCTCCACAGCGTGAACTGTTCGCCATCGTCCTCCAGCAACAGGTGCTGGGCCTTGGCAAAAGAGTAAGGCAGGGGAAAGCGGGCGGGCATGGCGGTGCCTCAGCGCGAAGCCGTGCGGGTGCGCGTGGCCAGCGCGTCGCCGTCGACCGAGTTGCTCAAGCGCAGCATCAGGCCTTGCTCGGGCGCTGCCGCGCTGCCGGGGTTGCTCTTGGGCGGAGGCGCACTGGCTGGCGCTGCGGAGCTGGGGGCTGCACCGCCGGGAGCCGCCTTGGGCTCGGTGCGGGGTGAGAGTGGCGTGGGCGCGGGTTGCTCGGGCAGCTGCGGGGCGCCGGTGTCGGGCAGCACCAGGCTGCTCTTGGGCTGGGCTTGGCCCTGGAAGGCGCGGATGGTGTCGTATCGGTCCAGCGTGAGTTGGTCGGCACCGGCCTGGTCGCGAATCACCACCGGGCGCAGGAACACCATCAGATTGGTCTTGATGCGCTTGCGGTTTTCGCTCTTGAAGAGGTGGCCCAGGAGGGGAATGCTGCCCAGGCCCGGCACTTTGTCCTCGCCGTCGGTGTATTCGTCTTTGAGCAGGCCGCCCAGCACCATGATCTGGCCATCGTCCACCACCACGGTGGTTTCAATGGCGCTCTTGTCGGTGGTGGGGCCTGCGGTGGTGGTGGCGCCCGGCACCACGGAGGAGTTCTCCTGGTAGACGGTCATGCGCACCGTGCCACCTTCGCCCACTTGGCTGCGCACCTTCAGTGTCAGGCCCACGTCCTTGCGCTCAATGGTCTGGAAGGGGTTGGCCAGGTTGTTGCCCGAGCCGCCACCGGTGCTGGAGTAAGAGCCGGTGATGAAGGGCACGTTTTGACCGATGACGATCTTGGCTTCTTCGTTGTCAAGCGCAATCAAATTGGGTGTGGACAGGATGTTGGCGCCGGTTTGCTGCTCCAGCATCTGGGCAATGGCGCCCAGGGTGTAGAAGTCGCTGATCTTGCGCAGCACGCCGATATTGAAGCCGGTGCTGATGCCTGCGGCCAGAGCCTCTTTGATCCCCGAGCGGCCCTGGGTGACCGCAGCGCCGAGGGTGACGATGTTGTTGGCGCCACCGCCGAAGTTCGTACCCGCCCCCACCAGCGTGGCGTCGCCCTTTTGGCCCCAGAGGTTTTGCCACTGCACGCCAAACTGCGCGACCTTGCTGGCGTCGACCTTGACGATCATGGACTCCACATAGATCTGGGCGCGACGCGTGTCGAGCTGGTCGATGACGCCGCGAATTTGCCGGTACAGCGGCTCGGCGGCGGTGATGATGAGCGAGTTGGTGGAGGGGTCGGCCTGGATGAAGCCGCCCGTACTCGGGCTGGGCGAGGGCGCCAAGGGTGCTGTGGCCGCGGCCGACATGCCGCCCGTTGCGCCGCTGTTCTGTGCTGCTGTGCTGCTGGGCTGGGTCAGCGGCGAGGCAGCGCTGAGGCCACCGCTGCTGCTTGCGCCACCACCTTGGCCGCTGGATTGGGCCGCAAAGGCCGCACGCAACACGGTGGCGAGTTTGGTGGCGTCGGCATTGCGCAGATACACCACGCGAATGCTCTGGCCGGGCTCGGATGCGGGCTGGTCCAGCTTGCTCACCATGGCGCGCGCGCTGGCGAGCTTGGCGGCGTTGCTGGCACGCAGAATCAGGGCGTTGCTGCGCGGGTCGGGCATGACTGTCACGCCGCTGGGGGTGGGTGCCATACCTGGGCCGGCAGGCGCAGCATCGAGCAAGCGCTGCAGCAGCGGCGCAATGTCCGAGGCCACCGCATGTTTGAGCTGCAGCACCTCGATGTCGGTGCTGGCCGCGGTGTCCATGGCCGCGATGATGCGGGCAATGCGCTGCAGGTTATCGGCGTAGTCGGTGATCACCAGGCTGTTGTTGCCCGGGTTGGCGTTGATCATGTTGTTGGGGCTGATCAACGGCCGCAACACGCCCACGAGGTTGTTGGCGTTCTCGTGCGTGAGCTTGAAGATTTGCGTCACCACCTGGTCGCCACGCGCGGAGGCATCGCCCACCGAAACACTGCCGGTTTGCAGCTTGGCGTCGGCCTCGGGCACGATCTTGATCAGCCCGCCCACTTCCACGGCCGTGAAGCCCAGACCGCGCAGCGCGGCGAGGTAGTTCAGGTAGGCCTCGCGCACCGTCAGCGGCTGCTCGTTGTTCAGGGTCAGGGTGCCCTTGACGCGGGGGTCCACGAGGATGTTGCGGTTGATCATGGCGCTGATGGCGCGCGTCACCGCTTCGATATCGGTGTTGACGAAGTTCAGCGTCACCGGGTTGCGCCACTGCGTGTCTTTGGCCGCCGGTGCGGCCTGCACCCAAAGGGGCTGGGTCAGCGTGGTCAACGACAGCGTGAGGGCCATGACCCGCCGCCCCAGAAGTTTGCGCCTTGTGCTCATCTCATCCCACCGAAATGACGGAGCGAGCGCCTTGGCGCCGCCCGATGATGTTCAAAACATTGGCCAGCACCGCCTCGGTGCCGGGGGCCGCTGAGGCCTCACCTTGAAACTGCAGGCGTTCGCCCACCTGACCTTGACCATTCAACAGCAGCGCACCGCCCAGGGTGCTGAGCTGCAATTGCCCGCCGCCTTGCCCGTCGCCCGTGAGTTGCAGCCGGTAGCTTCCCAGCGGCGCGAGGGTGCTCACGCGGGAGGCTATGTTCAGCAACTCCAGGTTCAGCTGGCCCTGCAGCTGCCAGCGCCCGGCCACGCGCTCCAGCGCAAATTGCTGGGTGCTGAGCTGCAGCTGCCCTTGCAACTGCAAGGTGTTCCAGGGCGTGCCCAAGCCCGTCAGCAGTGCTGCAGGCCATTGGCCCAGCCAGGGCTGGGCGTCGGGCACGCTCAGGCGCAGCTTTTGCCAGCCCAGCTGCACCTCAAGGCTTTGCACGGCATTGAGGTGGCCGGGGTGGGAGAGGTCCAGGCGCAACCCGCGCAGTGTGGGCCGCAGGGCCCAGCTCAGGCGCTGCGGCAGCAGGCTGGCATCGGCCGCACCTTGCCCGGCGCTGAGCACCAGCGTGGCACTGCCATTCCAGACCGTGCCCTGGGCCTGCGCCAGCAGCACTTGCTCATGGGTCAGGCTGGCCACGGCTTGGGCCAGCCAGCGCGCCGGTGCCCACACCAGGGTGGCCAGCAGGCTGCCGCACAGCAACCCGGCCACAGCCCAGCCCCAGGGACTGCGGCTGTGCGAGGGCAGGGCCGGGGTGGTGCGGCGCGCCGCGAATTTCATGGTTGCTCCCAGCTCAGTGTCAGGGTGCCGGAGTAGCCGTTGGCGCTGCGCTGCAGCTGCACCTGGACGGGTCGTGCCTTGGCGGCCAGCCTTACCTCTTGCAGCCACCTTAGCAGCTCTGTGCCGGGCAGGTCTTGCACGCGCAGCACGGCGCGCTCGCCCTGCACCTGCAGCTGTGCGGCGTCGCCCAAGCGGGCCACGGCGGCACTCAGGGCCGCTTGGGTCTGCGCCGCGCTGACTTGGGGCAGCTCGCGCAGCTGCTGGGCTTCGCGAGCCATGGCTTGCATGCGCAAGATCTGTTCATCCAGTGCCAACTGCTGCGCTGGGGCTTGCTGCAGTGTGCGCCAGGCCGGGGCCAGGGCCACGGCCCACAGCAGGGCCGCACCGAGCAGCCAGGCCAGGGCTTGCAAGGCCTGGCGTTCGCGCTGCGCCAGCGCAGCCCAGCGTGCCCGTGCAGCCTGCAGGATTTCCGGCTGGGACGCCGGGGTGTCGGCAGCGGTGGGGGTGTCTGGGTTCATGGTGCGGTGTTGGGGCTCAGGGTCAGGCGGCCCGCTTCGGCCTCCAAGTGCCAGCCGCTTGGGCTCAAAAGCTGGCGTATGGACTCAATGTCTTGCGGCCCCAGTGCCGGTGTTTGTGCTGTGAGCTTGCCGGTCTGGTAGTCCAACCCCTGTGGCGCGGCTTGGCCCGGGGGCCAGGCATTGGCCAGCGCGGCGAGCTGTTGCTCGAAGTCGGCCTGGCTCAGCTGGCCGGTGCGCTGGCGCAGCAGGGCCAATTCCTTTTGCATTTGCACCGGGCCATCCAGCACGACTTTGACCTGCGGGAAGGTTTGCGTCAGCAGCGCGTCGCGCGTGGTTTTGCGCTCTTGCAGCAGGCGGTTTTGTTGCCAGGCGTAGAGGTTCAGACCCAGCAGCTGCACGGCCACCAGGCCAGCCAGGGCCCAGCGCGTGGGGCGCCAAGCGGGTTGGCGGAAATCGCGCAGCCACTGCTGGATTTGCTGCAGGCCTTGGGTGCGCGGTGTGAGGTCGAACTGCAACAGGTTGGCGCCGTCGCGCAGCGCGCGCAAGGCGCGGTCGGCTGCCACCAGGCTCAGCACATTGCGGCCCAACCAAGCTTCGGCTTGGGCCACAGATTCAGGTTCGGCGCTCCATTGGCAGGTTTGCACCAGCTCGTCGCTGATCAGGGCGCGGCTGCCTGGGTTGAGGGGCAGCTCCACCACGCCCTCTGGGCTGGCCCAGCTCAGCGTGGGCGCGGTGTGGCCAGGAGCGGTGTGAAAGTGTCCGGTGCCAGGGGTCTCGGGCCAGGCCAGCGCAATGGCTCGTTGCACATGCACATGGGCTTGTTCAAACGCCGCCAAGTGTTGCTGCAAATAGGCTTTGAGGCACACCGCCACCCAGCTGGGGTGCGCGGCGTCGGGCTCGGCGGCCACGGCCATGTGCAACTGCTCGCTGGGCGTGAGCAGCTGTTCTTCCAGCGCTCCTTCCAGGGCGGCACGCAGCCGCGCCTTCGGTACTTTGGGCAGCTGCACGCGCAGCCAGCTCAGGGCACCATCGGGCAGCACCAGCACGCATTGCTGGGCTGAGGGCAAGTCCTGCGGCGCGGCGCGGCCACGCTGGGTCACATGCTGCTCGTCGGCGCTGAGCATGAAGGCATAGTCCGTCGCAGGCAACGGCGCAGCCTCACCACGCTGGCTTGGATGGTCTTTGTGCGGCGGTGGCAGGAAGATTAGGAGCGTGCTCATGCGTGGAGGCGCATTCTAGGAGTGCGCCAGTGTAGGAACGTGCGGATTTGAACCCCAATTCACCCTAGCGCAGCAGTGAATCATGGGTCTGTCCTTACTCAGGGGGCGTGGGGTGCATGACTGATGCGCTCGCGCTGCACGACCACGATGTCCAGATTTCTTCGCTGTATCAGGGACCGCTCCTCGATCACGCGCTGCTCCAGCCGAAGTCGACCCGCTACGAAAAAGAAAGAGGAGTTCACCGCGGCCCGCTCGGGCTTGAGGGTGATGTTGGGCAGCAATGCGCTGACCTCCTCCAGGTTCTTGAAGGGTTGACGCAGGCGCGTTTGCACGAGGCGCTCAGCGCTGGATAAGTCCATGCCTTCAAACAGGGCCGCCAGGACCTCACGTGGTGCTGTATTGATGTTGACCGGCGTGGCTTGGGGCAGCAACGTCACCCAGGCGGCGAGGCGGCGGATTTGTGCCTCTGGCGCTCCCAGCCAGCGCAGCTGCTCTAGACGTTGAGGCAGCAGAGGCGCTTCAGGATTGAGCTGCGCGGCGGCGCGCAGGGTCTCCAGGCTGGCAGGGGGGGCGGTGGCCTCGGCGGGGGTGTCACCCTTGCCCGATGGACGTGGCGTCGAGATGTCCGTTGCCCGCAGCTGCGTGCTCACCTGCTGCGCGAGGCTGCCAGGCAGCCCGGCGAGTTCGCAAAGCCGCGTGAAGATGCGCAGCTCCTGCTCCGCGTTCTCGCCAGGCGCCATGAGATTGCGCAGGTTGTAGCGGCTTTGCGCATCTTCAATGCTGCCGGACAAAAAGGCCTCGGGTGCGCCGGCCTCGGTGTTGGCTTCGGGACCGGCCAAAAAGGTTGAGAGGCGGGCTTCGGCCAGCGGCACGGCCCACACCTCGCCCAGGTGGTCCATGTTTTCGCGGCGGTTGTTCAGCGCGTCTTCACGCAGAATCATGCGGGCCCAATCCAGTGAGCCGCGCAACACCCAAGCGGCTTGAGCGCGCGCACGCTCGGCCGCTTCTATATGCACGGCCCGGTACTGACGCCACATCATGGCCCCGGCCATGGTGGCCACCAGCGTGACGATCAGCATGGCCAGCAGCAATGCGGCGCCCGTCTGGCGGCGGGGCGGTGGTGTTTGTGCGCGCATCATGGCGAGGCGTCCAGGATGATTTGGCGTGTCAGTTCGCCCGACATGCCGCTGCTGTCTTCAAACTGCAGCACCATGCGCACGCCGTCGATCTTGTCGCCCGCCGACATGGCATTGCTCCAGGCGTTGTCACGGTAGAAATACATCTGCCAAGCGCTGATGCCTTTCAGCATGGGCGTGGGCTCGCCTTTGGGCTGGGCCTGGATGCGTTGATTGCGCTGCACGCTCTCCAGCAGGGCTTGGCGGCTGCGCACGGGTGTATCTTCCCAGCGGCTGAGCTGGCCGCGATCCAGCCTCCACACCACCAGTTGCAGCCCATCGGGGCGGCGGCGTGTCAGCTGCAGGCTGGCGCCGTCAAAGCTCAGGGGCGGCAGCAGCTGGCTGCTTTGCAGCTCGCGCATGTCCAGCTCCCACTGCTGCACCACGGCTTGCAGTTGCTCGATTTGGTCGAGCCGCCCGTAGGTGCTGTCGCGCGTGCGCACCAGGGCATCTACGCCCTGCCAGGCCATGGCGGCGAGGGTGGCCATGACCACCAGCGCCACCATCACTTCAATCAAGGTGAAGCCCTTGTGACGGAGCCTCTGCAGCGGCCGCGCACGCATCTCAGTAGCGCCCCATGACCGAGGTCAGCTGCGTGACGATCTGGCCTTGCTCGTCACGCACCACCACGTCGAGGCGGCGGAAGTTGGGGTTGGGGGTACTGCCCACCAGCACCTTGCCGGCATAGCTCATGCCCAGCTGCTTGCAGGGGAACTCGATTTCGCCCAGGCCCGGCAGCGCACTGCCCGCACGGCTTTGCAGGCGCAGCTCGGCCAGCTCGTTTTCGGCGCACCACTGCGCCGCGCTGACGTCGACCATGCGCTGCGCGTTTTGCGTCAGTGCCGCCGAAGCGCGCAGCCCCGCACCCAGCGTGATGGCCACCACGGCCAGCGCCACCAGCACTTCCAACAGCGTGAAGCCTGAGGGTTTCATGGCGGGGGACTTTGCAAGGAGAAGGGGGCCATGCCGTCGGTGCCTATCCACACGCTGGAATCCCCCAGGCTCAGTTGTAGGCGCTGCGCTCCCACCACGGGCTCGGGGCCGAGATGCAGGGCCGTGCGGTCGGGCGCTTCGATGCGCACTTGCGGTGCCTCAGCCAGCCAGCGTGTGGGCATGGTGCGGGTGACGGGCAGGCCCTGAAAACGAAACTGGTCGGCCGAGCCGTCGTCGCGTACGGGGCGCCATGTGACAGCCATGCCGCTGGCGCGTGATTCGGCACGTGCCACTTCCAGCAGCGTGGTCAGGCGCTGGGCTTCACGCTCCAGTTGTTGGGACTGCGGGTCGCGCATGGCCATGACCACACCCGCACTGGCCAAAGCAAACAAGGCCAGCACCACCAGCAGTTCCAGCAGGCTGAAGCCCTGTGGGCGCATCAGATGTGAAGGCGGTCGACTATTGCCAGGAGCCGATGTCAGCGGCGTCGCCTTCGCCTCCGGGTTTGCCGTCGGAGCCGAAACTGAAGACATCGATCTCACCTTTCACCCCAGGGTTGGCGTATTGGTAGGGCTGTTTCCAGGGGTCCAGGGGCAACTTCTCGACATAGGGTTTCCAGGCCTGAGGAATCGGGCCTGCCGTGGGCTTGCGCAACAGCGCGTCCAAACCCTGTTCGGCCGTGGGGTAGCGCATGTTGTCGAGCTTGTAGAGCTTGAGCGCTTGCATCAGCACATTGATGTCGGTCTTGGCTGCAGTGACGCGGGCTTCGTCGGCCCGTTGCATCACGTTGGGCGCAATCAAAGCGGCCAGCACGCCGATGATGACCAGCACCACCATCAACTCAATCAAAGTGAAGCCCCGATGTTTGTGGGTGGTGTTGGCCATTGTGATTTTCATTAGCTGTTCTTTCATGAGCGAGCATGCGCGCAGACGAGTGCGGTCAATCATAATCGGCGCATGTTGCAACGAGTGACTGCATTTGCCCTCTGGGCCTTGGTGGCGGCGTCCCTGACTTTTTGGGGCCTGCGCACGGCCGGTGCGGGGTCTGTGCCGCTGCCACCGGGCGCGGTGATGGTCGAGTCCACGGCGCCGACTGCGGGGGATTGGGCGCGGCTGTTTGGCCAATCAGAGCTCAAAGCTGAGCCGACCAGTGTCAGTGGCGCCTCGCGTTTCCGTCTGTTGGGTGTGGTGGCACCCAAAGGTGCCTCCATTGCAGTCTCCAGTGGCGGCGTTGCGCTGATCTCGGTAGACGGCGCGCCACCCAAGGCAGTCAAGGTAGGTGCACGCATCGAGGACGGCGTCCATCTGCTGTCGGTGGCTCGGCATAGCGCAAACATCAAGACCAAGGACGGCGCGTCTCTCTCGCTTCAACTCGATACCAGCGCGCCGATGCTGTCGCCTGATGCCCAGGCCATGGCCCCGCGCTTCGTGCCGCCGCCAAATCAGGCCGAGACCGTTCAGACTGAAAACGACAGCACGACCCCTGCACGCTCAGCCCCGGCAGATCCAGCCAACGCTGGTGGCCCGCGTCTGCCAATCCGTCACTGAGCCGCTATGGCGGAGAGGCCGTACTCAGTGCTCTGCGGCGGAGCGTGAAGTCACGCCCAGGGGCGCAGAGTTGACAAATCCGGAGTCTTGCGCACCGCTGTCATTGCTGTCGTTGCGCTCCAGGTTCACCTGACCGAGCAGTCCCATGCAGACTTGGATTGTCGGCCAGGCCGCGGCTGCGCCAGCGCCGTCGAGTGTGCATTCCAGCCCAGGATTGGGAATGGCTGGGCATTGCAAAAGCTCTTGAGCTTCTTCCAGACCGCGGTGCGTGTGGCTGCGGCATAGCAGTGCGTAGTCCAGGACGGCTGGGGCAATGCGGCTGGCAACCAAGAGGGCTGCATAGGCAGGCAGACCATCTGCCAAGATCAAATGCCGCTTGGATGCTGCCACCATCATGGCGCCTGCCATGACCGCGATTTCAAACCCCCCCAATGTCGCCAAAACGTCAATTGGCAAAATGGCTGCCCGATGGCGATTGAGTGCGTTATGCAGGGACGGCAAGGTTTGGGTCAGCAATTCCTGGGGCATATTGGGCCCCGAGACCAAAAAATTGCGGACCGGTAATTGCGATAAGCGAGAAAGAATTAACGCTGCCGATTCATAGGCACCTTGGCCTAGGCCTGCGCAAGCCAGCACGTTGCCTCGGAGACGGTCTGAAACCTCCATGCCCACGCGCAATGCGGCCTGGGTTTGATCCAAACTCATTGCTGCCCCGAGACAGACGTTGCGCGTGCCATGTGCAATCTTGCGCGATAGCAATCGCGGATGCTTGGGCAATGGTTCGGCAATACCGCAATCCACTAAACGAAACGACAAACCCACAGCGCGAGCCATGGCTCGCGCTGCTGAGTCCCCAGTCAGCATGCGCAGTGCATGAGCATGAGTGCTGAGTCCGTCGACCAAAGGTAAACCCTCAACGGCCATGCCATGGTCTGCAGCAAAGACAACCAAGCTGGGCTGATGAAACGTGGGTGCAACCGAATTTTGAATCAGCGCAAGTTTGCTGCACAACGCATTGAGAGCGCCCAAATGACCGCCAACGGGAGTCAGGCGTTCCAGCGCAGCCTGTACTTTGACTTCGAGTTCAGGATTGGTGATGAATTGGATCAGGGTCTGCACAGGGGCAAATCGAACGGGTTGGGGGACGCCCCTCAGCTAATGACGAAAGGTCGCACGCAAGAGGCTAAGTGCGGGAAAGAAATAGCTTGTAAGAGGGATTGTTACTCTCTTCAATGCACGGGTAGTTCAAGGTCTGGAGGAATTCTCTAAAGGCAGTACTATCGCCGCGAGGAACCTGTATGCCAACCAAAATGTTGCCTGTATCCCCCCCCTGGTTGCGGTAATGGAAGAGGCTGATGTTCCAGTTTGGGCTCATGTTGGATAGAAATCTCATGAGGGCCCCCGGTCTTTCGGGGAAAATAAATCTAAATAGCCGCTCATGGTGAGCCAATTCACTGCGCCCACCAATCATGTGTCGTAAATGCTGCTTGGCAAGTTCGTCAGCGCTTAAATCCAAAGCAGAAAAGCCCTGGCGTGAGAGCTGACGGATCAGTTTTTGTGCCTCGTCTTTTTTGGAGATGGCGACGCCCACAAAGACTTGGGCCTTTTGGGAATCTGAAATGCGGTAGTTGAATTCCGTGACGCTGCGCGGCCCGATGACCTCGCAAAACCTCTTGAAGCTGCCGCGTTCTTCTGGGATCTCGACCGCAAAAAGGGCTTCGCGCTCTTCGCCCACTTCGGCACGCTCGGAGACAAAACGCAGGCGGTCAAAATTCATGTTCGCGCCGCAGGTGATAGCGATCAGGGTCTGGCCTTTGATGGCGTTTTCGGCGCAGTACTTCTTCATCGCCGCCACACCAAGTGCACCAGAAGGCTCCAATATGCTGCGCGTGTCGGCAAAGACGTCTTTGATGGCAGCACAGACCGCATCGGTGTCGACCACAACGTAGTCGTCAACCAACTCCCGGCAGATACGGAAAGTTTCTTCGCCAACTTGCTTGACCGCCGTGCCATCAGCGAACAAACCCACTTCTGGTAGGGTTATTCTTCGGCCAGCTTTTACCGAACGGAGCATGGCGTCGGAATCTTTGGTTTGGACGCCAATGACTTTGATCTCAGGACGCACGGCTTTCAGATAGGCCGCGACACCCGAGATCAATCCGCCTCCGCCAATGGCGACAAACACGGCGTCAATGGGGCCCGGGTGTTGCCGCAGGAGTTCCATGCCAATCGTCCCTTGCCCCGCAATTACATCTGGGTCGTCGAACGGATGCACAAAACACAAGCCCTGCTGGACTTCCATTGCTTTGGCGTGCACATAGGCGTCCGAATACGACTCGCCGAACAGCACCACCTCGCCGCCGAGCTGCTGGACGGCATCGACTTTGACCTTTGGTGTGGTCGTGGGCATCACGATCACCGCTCTGCACCCAAGCTTGCGTGCAGACAAAGCCACACCCTGAGCATGGTTTCCTGCTGAAGCGCAAATCACCCCGCGAGCCAGCCGCTGCTGGCTGAGATGCGCCATCTTGTTGTACGCACCTCTAATCTTGAAGCTGAACACCGCTTGCGTGTCTTCCCGCTTCAGCCAGACTTTGTTGTTGAGGCGCCGGGACAGTGCCTTGGCCTCATCCAGTGGGCTCTCGCGGGCGACGTCGTACACGCGCGCACTCAAGATGCGCTGCAAATAGGTGGAGCCTGCAGGCACCAAATCTGGGGAGCGTGTAGGGCGGCGTGGGCGATTGGTGGCCATGTTGGGTGGGTGAATTTACAAAGGGGCGGGGCAAGCATGATAAGAGAGCTGGCCAATGCTTCTTTTGCAGCATCTTTTTGCCCCGAGCTGGGCGCCGGGCAAAAACGCTCATACAAGGGTCAATTCAAGCTTTCTGGCTGGGCAAGAGACAATGCGCGCAAGGCTGCTTCGCCCAGCCTTTGCACTTGGTTGTGCGCTGGGGCCATGCGGGGGGGGCTGTATTGGAAAGGATGGATGGCGATGGAGTGCACAGTTCAATGGACGGGCCGCGGTGGCATGAGTTTTGTAGCCGAGACGGGCAGCGGCCACATGTTGGCCATGGATGGTGCCCCAGAGGGGGGCGGTCGCAATTTGGCGCCGCGTCCCATGGAAACCCTGCTGGCTGGCGCTGGCGGTTGTGCGGCCTACGACGTGGTTCTCATCCTCACGCGTGGGCGCCATGAGGTGACTGACTGCCGCGTCCAACTTAAAGCAGAACGGGCGTCAACGGATCCCAAAGTGTTTACAGCCATTCACCTGCATTTCTTGGTGACGGGCAAGGCCTTGCCTCCGGCTGCTGTTGAGCGCGCCGTGGCCCTGTCGCACGAAAAGTACTGCTCGGCCACAGCAATGCTTGCCAAAACGGCAAAAATTTCGACGTCAATCGACGTTCTTGAGGGCTGATGAATGATGTTGTTTGAATTTTGTGTGGTGTTGTCTGCAAGCTGGAGCGGATGGCTACTTGAGCTGTAAGTGCGGCTGTGTGCGGCATGCGTACGCGTAGGCCAGGTGACTCGAGCCTGTGATTTGCGCTGAACTTACTGCCCGTGTTTGGCGCCAAGCCCGTAGCCTCAATAGGCCTGCCCCCGTCAGATGTCCCTTTGATGACGAGGTGGGTCCGTTGCAGCTCAGCAACGAAATTGGGGCAAATGCGGGGTCCTTGCTGGCAAGTGTCATGGGCGTCTGTTGCAATACGGACAACTTCCGTCGAGGAGGTTGGTCCATCCTGGGGTGCAATCCCCTCGGGGGCGGGCCTCACTGAAGATATAGGAGTGACCTAATGAAGAAATCTCTCGTCGCGCTGGCAGCTCTGGCCGGTATCGCTGGCTCCGCTGCAGCTCAATCGTCGGTAACCCTGTTTGGTGTGGTGGACGCGGCTGCGCGCTACTCCAAGGCCAGCGGCCAAGACAAAAAGAGCCTGATTTCGGGCGGCAGCAGCACGGCTCGCTTTGGCGTGCGTGGTGTTGAGGACCTGGGTGGTGGTCTGAAGGCTGGCTTCTGGCTGGAAAGCGAACTGGGCACGGATGCTGGTTCCGCTGGAGCTGACGGCAAGTTCTGGAACCGCCGCGCTACCATCAGCCTGACTGGTGAGTTCGGTGAAATTCGCCTGGGTCGTGACAAGGGTTCGTCGCGTCTGGTTGTGGACGAATTCGACATCTACAGCACCGTGGGTAACGGCGCTGTGAACAAGGTCTACGGCTTGCCTGGTGCCTCGTTCATCAATCGCTTTGACAATCAAGTCAAGTACGTGCTGCCTGAGCTGGGTGGTCTGTACGGCTCGGTGGATGTCTCTGCAGGTGAAGGTACCGACCCGCTGAACAAGTCCATCGGTGGCCGTCTGGGCTACAAGGTCGGTGGCTTTAAGATCGCCGGCGGCTATTCCGAGTCTGGCGTGAGCAACAAGTTCAAGCACCTCAGCGTTGGTACGTCTTATGACTTTGGCACTGTGGCACTGAACGGCCTGTTCACGCAGAACAAGTCTGGCGCGAATAGCATCGATGTGTGGACTCTGGGTGCTGTGGCTCCCGTGTTCGGCAGTGGCGCTGTCTCGGCTCAGGTGTCGTTTGCCAATGGCAGCGCCAAGGTCGGCGACGCCAAGCACTTCACCGTGGGCTACCAACACAACCTGTCTAAGCGCACGGCGTTCTACACCACGGCATCGGTTATTGACAACGACAGCCCTGCCGCTTTCAGCGTGGATCTGAAGCCTAACGCTGGTGGCCGTTCTGGCGCCATCGATGTGGGCGTGAAGCACAGCTTCTGATCAAAATTCACCTTCGTGTGAACATGAATTGCCGCCTTCGGGCGGCATTTTTTTTGCTCGGAATTACTTGATTTCGATAGAAATTCGTCCTATTGACACTGTGTATGTTGTGGGCAACACAGTATGTTCTTGATTCTCAAGCTGCCACAGAATCGGTCAGCACATGTTTCCACCCCTCAACTTCCGGAGATTCGGAATGAAACTGGCAACTATCGCTCTGGCAATTCTTGCAGCACACTCGACAGCTTCTTGGGCTCAGTCCAGCGTGACGCTGTACGGTATCGTCGATGTTGGGCTTCGATTCACGACCAACTCTGGCAGCGCCTCAGACCCAGGGGCCTCACTCAAACAGGTTGTGCCCGGTGGCATGTCTAACAGCCGCTTGGGGGTCAATGTGGCTGAAGACTTGGGGGGAGGGCTCAAGGCTCTGGTGAATTTGGAGCATCGATTGAACTCTGACACCGGCGCTCAGGCTGCTGGGGAGTTTTGGCGTCAAGCCTGGGTAGGGGTGGAGTCCTCAGACTTCGGTCGTGTGGCGCTGGGTCGTCAGTACAACGTGCTGTTTGATCTCTACACCGGCACCTATTCCTCATTCAAGTACTCGCCATATATCGAAGCCTTCCGTCCCGAGACCGTGATGGTTTTGGGGGGGCGTCAGAGCAATATGGTCAAGTACGTCGGCCAAACCGGCGGTTTGCGTTTTGCCGCCCAAGCTAGTGCTGGTGAGGGGACGTCGGTTGATAAATCCTTAGGTGGCTATTTGCGCTATGAGGACAGCGGCTTGGCTGTCGGTGGGGGCTATTTGGAAGCCTCTGAAGTGAGTGGTGCCAAGGCCAAGGCTATGACGGTAGGTGTGGGTTATGCCGCTGGCCCGCTGTACGTCAACGCGGCGTGGGGACGCAACGACTTTGATAGGGCTGCGGTCACCCTTCAGGCCTTGTTTACAGCCAACTACACCGTCAGTCCAGGCAGCAAGCTCGGTGGTCGCGCTCTGGATGTGCGTCATCGGGACATGTTCTCTGCTGGGTTGACCTATCAGCTGACCAATGAATTGAATTTGGGTGTGCAGGGCTGGTACGCCAAGCAAACTCACCATTTGGTGAGTGGGAACAGTACGGCCGCATTTGGCGCGGTGGTGGCGGACTACGCCCTGTCCAAGCGGACCGATTTGTATGCTGAGATGGACTACTCGCGATTGGGGGGGAGTCTGACGTACGACAACGGGCGTACCAGTCGTCTGGGCTTGATGACGGGTGTCCGTCACCGGTTTTGACTTGACCCCGCGTCTGCACTGAGCACAAGACCGCCCTCAAGGGCGGTCTTGTGCTTTTGTCTCAGGGCTAACCCTTTTGCCTTGTGCAGGGTGCTCCACGAAGATGGAGTTTTGTTGATATGAAGACTCGGATTTCTTGAATTTCGAAGTCTGGGCCTAAGACGATGCTCGTATATATCCTGCGCCGCCTGGTGCAAGCGCTGGTGGTGATGTTGGCGGTGGCACTGATCGCCTTCATGCTGTTTCAATATGTCGGCGATCCTGTCGCCAACCTGCTAGGGCAGGATGCAACGCCCGAACAGCGCGAGCAGTTGCGCAAGGACTTGGGGCTGGACCAATCCTTCATTGTTCAGTTTTCCCACTTCGTTGGAAACGCAGTCCGCGGCGAATTCGGCATCAGCTTGCGCCAAGGCCGTGAGGTCTCGGTGCTGATTGCTGAACGGTTTCCGGCCACGCTGGAGCTGGCCAGTGTGGCGGCGCTGATTGCGCTGGCGCTGGGCATTCCTTTGGGCGTGTATGCGGCCTTGAGGCGTGGGCGATTTTTCTCCCAGCTGCTCATGGCGCTGTCGCTCTTGGGCGTGTCCTTGCCGACCTTTCTGATCGGCATCTTGCTCATCCTGATCTTTGCAGTGCAGCTCAAGTGGCTGCCAAGTTTTGGGCGCGGCGACGTGGTCATGTTGGGCAGCTGGAGCACAGGGTTGCTGACCTGGGACGGGATCAAGCACTTGCTTTTGCCTGCGGTGACCCTGTCGGTGTTTCAGCTCACTTTGATCATGCGCTTGGTGCGGGCTGAGATGCTGGAGGTGCTGCGTACCGACTACATCAAGTTCGCCCGTGCGCGCGGCTTGAGCGACCAGGCGGTGTATTTCGGGCATGCCTTGAAAAACACCTTGGTGCCGGTGATCACCATCACGGGCTTGGAGCTGGGCTCCTTGATTGCCTTTGCCATCATCACCGAGACGGTGTTCCAGTGGCCGGGCATGGGCTTGCTGTTCATCCAGGCCGTGCAGTTCGCAGATATCCCCGTGATGGCGGCCTATCTGTGCCTGATCTCCTTCATCTTTGTGGTGATCAATCTGGCCGTTGATTTGCTGTACTTCGCTGTGGACCCACGCTTGCGGGTGCAGCCGAGCGGGCATTGATGAGGCAGCCCCGTCTGACGGGGCTCTTTGGCAGCTGTGATGGCGCTGATCTGCGCCACCTTTCCCCAGGATTGAGAAACGATGAGCTCTTCTTCGCAGTCAGCACCGGACGCGCCCATGGGCGCGTGGCGGCGCTTTTTCGATGGCGATATTTGGTACTCCTTCACTCAATCGCCCGTAGCGGTGGGTGCCGCAGTCGTGGCCTTGATTTGCGTGATCGGTGCGGCTTTTGCGCCCTGGCTGGCGCCCCATGACCCCTTTGACTTGGCCTCGCTGGAATTGATGGATTCACGCTTGCCGCCCGCCTGGCTGGAGGGCGGGCGTGCCACCTATCTGCTGGGGACGGATGACCAGGGGCGCGACATCTTGTCGGCGCTGATGTACGGCGCGCGAATTTCCTTGCTGGTCGGGTTGGCCTCGGTGCTCTTGTCGATGCTGATTGGCGTGGGTTTGGGGCTGTTGGCGGGCTTTGTGGGGGGGCGCCTGGATGCATTCATCATGCGCGTCTGCGACGTGATGCTGTCCTTCCCTTCGATCTTGGTGGCTCTGCTGATTGATGGCGTTGGGCGTGCCTTGTTTCCCGATGCCCACGGCGTGCTGGCGTTTGCGGTCTTGGTGCTAGCTATCGCCTTGACGGGCTGGGTGCGTTACGCCCGCACGGTGCGTGCTGCCACGCTGGTGGAGCGCAACAAGGAGTACGTCCAGGCCGCGCGTGTCATTGGGGTGCGACCACTGCGCATCATGTGGCGCCATGTCTTGCCCAATGTGCTGGGTCCAGTGCTGGTGCTGGGCACCATCCAGGTGGCTTCGGCCATCTTGACGGAGGCGACGCTGTCCTTCCTGGGTGTCGGGGTGCCGCCCACCAGTCCGTCGCTGGGGACCTTGATTCGCGTTGGCAACGACTTTTTGTTCTCTGGGGAGTGGTGGATCACCATCTGGCCCGGGGCGATGTTGGTGACGATTGCGTTGTCGGTGAATTTGCTCGGTGATTGGCTGCGAGATGCGCTCAATCCTCGTTTGCGCTGAAGTGGGAGAGGGAGTCTTATGACGGCCTTGTTGGAGGTGAAGCATCTGCGCGTGGAATTCCCCACGCGGCGCGGCACGTTGCTGGCGCTCGATGATGTGAGTTTCGAGATTGCACCTGGCGAGATCCTCGGTGTGGTGGGCGAATCGGGTGCCGGTAAGTCGCTCACGGGGGCAGCCATCATTGGGTTGCTGGAGCCGCCCGGACGGGTTGCGGCGGGGCAGATCTTGTTGGAGGGGCGGCGCATCGACAACTTGAGCCCCGAGCAGATGCGCAAGGTGCGGGGCAAGCAGATTGGAGCCATCTTCCAAGACCCGTTGACCTCGCTCAATCCGCTCTATACGGTGGGCGAGCAGCTCATCGAAACCATCGTCACGCACCTGGACCTCAATCGACGCCAAGCGCGCGAGCGGGCCATCGAGCTGCTGGCAGCCACCGGCATTCCAGCGCCGGAGTTGCGGGTGGACCAATACCCCCACCACTTTTCTGGCGGCATGCGCCAGCGCGTGGTGATTGCGTTGGCCCTGGCCGCACAGCCCAAGCTGATCGTGGCCGATGAGCCCACCACGGCTTTGGATGTTTCGATTCAAGCGCAGATCATTGGCTTGCTCAAAAAGGTCTGCAAAGAGCAGGGTTCAGCCGTCATGCTTGTCACCCACGATATGGGTGTGATTGCAGAGACCTGCGATCGGGTTGCGGTCATGTATGCCGGGCGCGTGGCTGAGCTTGGGCCCGTGCAGGACGTGATTCATCGCCCCGGCCACCCTTACACGGTCGGGCTGATGGGTTCGATTCCGGTGATGGACGAAGACCGCGATCGCCTGGCGCAAATCGACGGCTCCATGCCCAGGCTCGGGTCCACGCCCTCGGGCTGCGCATTTCATCCGCGCTGCCCGCGTGTGCATGAAACCTGCACAAGGCAGCGGCCCGATCTTTTGCCCGCGGGGCGTACGCAGGCGGCTTGTTGGTTGCATGGAGTGGCGGCATGAGCGAGGTGTTGGTAGAGGTTCGAGATCTGGCCAAAACCTTTGAGGTTTCGGCACCTTGGCTGAACCGCGTGATCGAGCGCAAACCACGCCAGTTTGTGCATGCCGTCGATGGGGTCAGTTTCAGCATTCGCCGCGGCAAGACACTGGCGCTGGTGGGCGAGTCTGGTTGCGGCAAGAGCACGGTGGCGCGCTTGCTGGTGGGCTTGTACCCAGCCACACGCGGCGTGGTGAATTTCGACGGGCAGGACATGGGGCAGCAGCTGCGCTTCAAGTCCGGAGCCGCTTTGCGGCGGCGCGTGCAGATGATTTTCCAAGACCCCTATGCCAGCTTGAACTCGCGCTGGAAGGTGCAGGACATCGTCGCAGAGCCGCTGCGCGAGCATGGGTTGCTGGGGGAGGGGGAAGATGTTCGCGCCAGGGTGGGAGGCCTACTCTCAGCCGTGGGGCTGTCGCCCGCCGACTGCGTCAAGTTTCCGCACCAGTTCTCAGGTGGTCAGCGCCAACGCATCTCGATAGCGCGGGCTTTGGCCAGCAAGCCCGACTTCCTGGTCTGTGATGAGCCCACTTCGGCCCTGGATGTGTCGGTGCAGGCGCAAGTGCTCAACATCATGAAAGACTTGCAGCGCGACCATGGACTGACCTATTTGTTCATCTCACACAACTTGGCCGTGGTGCGGCATGTGGCAGACGACGTGGGTGTGATGTATCTGGGCCGCTTGGTGGAGCAGGCCGACAAGCGCACCCTTTTCGCGCGGCCTCGGCACCCCTACACCCGCATGCTGCTCGATGCCATCCCGGACATCCACATGACGGGCCGTGCGCGCACGCCGGTGCAAGGCGAGGTGCCCAATCCGCTCCATCCGCCCAGTGGCTGCAGCTTCAATCCTCGCTGCCCACTGGCCCAGGAGCGCTGCCGTCGTGAGCGTCCCGCACTGCTGGAGTCTGAGGGCAGTTGGGTGGCCTGCCACGCCGTTCAAGAAGGCCGTGGCTGAGAGGTGAAGCTCAGCCGTCGTTGAACGCGAGCTCAGGGTTGATCAGCGGCACTGGCGGCCCGCTCGGGACTGGCCGGCGCGGACTTGCTGGTGCTCTCTGGCAGGCGCAGCGGCCGTTTCTGCCCACAGGCCACCAGCAGGCTGCTGGCGCACAGCACTGCACACAACAGGGGAATAGGGCGCTTGCTCAGGGACAAAGCGGCCAGCAGACCTACACTCGCGGACTTGCTAGATTTCATGGCCCGCAGTCTATCGGGTCCCCCAGCTCCTATGTCCGACTTGCCACTGACCGACGCTGAATACGAACGCCTGACAGAAGCCGTGTTGCGCTCCATCGAAAGCCAGGTCGACGCTTGGCTCGATGCCGATGTGGTGGACATGGATCAACGGCGCACGGGCGGCTTGCTGGAGTTGGAATGCCCCGACCGCAGCAAGCTGGTCGTCAACACTCAGCCTCCGCTGCAGGAAATTTGGCTGGCATCACGCCGCGGTGGATTTCACTTCCGCTATACCGACGGCGCTTGGCGCGACACGCGCGACGGCGCAGAGTTTTTCTCGCGCTTGTCTGAGGAGGCCTCGGCCCAGTGCGGCCGAGCCTTGGTGTTCCGCTCGACGGAAAGTTGAGCGCCGCCGCCGAGCGGCGCATCCTTAGCGCTTGAACAGGTCCAGGATGCTCTTGCGCTCCTCCTCCGTTGCCGGCGGAGGCAGCTTGTCGTTCTGCCCCAGCTCCTTGACCCCTTGGGCGCCTTGGTATTCGTCGAAGTACCACTCGCCGTTGACGTGAATGACACCTTCCGGCGGCTGAATTTCTGCCACGGCTGCATTGCGCAGGGCATAGCTCATGTAGTCAATCCACACTGGCAGTGACAGCCCGCCACCGGTTTCCCGCGAGCCCAGTTTGCGCGGTTGGTCGTAGCCGATCCACACGACGCCCACGGCCTCGGGTTGATAGCCCGCAAACCATGCATCCATAGAGTCGTTGGTGGTGCCTGTTTTGCCGTACAGGTCCGGGCGCTTGAGGGTGGACTGTGCCTTGGCTGCTGTACCGCTACGCGTGACTTCCTGGAGCAGCTGGCTCATGAGAAATGCATTTCGGGCATCAATCACCTGGGGAAGGGCCTCCAGGGGCTGCGCCTGCGCCTGATACAGCAATCGCCCTTGATGGTCCGTGACGCGGGAGATGAGCTGGGGTGTTGGCAGCCGACCGCCGTTGGCAAACACGCTGTAGGCCTGAGCCATCTGCATGGGGGTGACAGACCCAGCCCCCAGCGCCATGGTGAGGTAGGGCGGGTGCTTCTCTGCTTCAAAACCAAAACGGGCAATCCACCGCTGAGCCTCATGCACCCCGACGGATTGCAACACCCTGATGGACACCATGTTCTTGGACTTTGCCAAGGCCCTGCGCAGGGTCATGGGACCTTCAAAGGTGCCGTCATAGTTTTTGGGCTCCCAAGGCTGGCTGCCAGTGGTGCCTGCATCAAAAAACAGCGGTGCGTCATTCACCACCGTGCTGGGGGTGAGCCCTTTTTCGAGTGCGGCCGAGTAGATGAAAGGCTTGAAGGCCGAGCCAGGTTGCCGCCAAGCTTGGGTGACATGGTTGAACTTATTCTTGGCGTAGTCGAAGCCCCCAACCAGGGCGCGGATGCGGCCATCGCGCGGGTCTATCGACACCAGGGCTCCCTCGACCTCGGGCAGCTGAGTCAGGCTCCACTGCGGCTTGGCGCCGGGCAGCTTGACGACGCGCACAATGGAGCCACGGCGTATGCGGGATTTTGGGTTGCCCTTGTCAGTCAAGCCTGAGGCAACTGGGCGCAGACCTTCGCCAAGCACCGTGATGGCCTCGCCGCTGGGCAACACGGCGTCCACTTGCTTAGCGTCTGCGCTCAAAACCACGGCCGGGAGCAATTCGTCATTGGCGGGGTGGTCAGCCAGTGCCTCCGCAATGCGAACGTCAACCTCCTTGGGGCTTGCGGGGAGGTCAACAAAGCCCTCAGGTCCACGATAGTTCTGACGCCGCTCATAGTCCAAGATACCTCGACGCAACGCCCGGTAAGCGCGCTCTTGTTCCTCAGATTCGAGGCTCAGATAGACGTTCAAACCCCGGGTGTAAGCCTCGTCCCCGTATTGGGAGTAGATGAGCTGACGCGCGGTTTCGGCAGCGAACTCGCCGTGAGTGGACGGCCCCGAAACAGCCCGCAGCTTCAAGGGTTCAGCTTTGGCTTGCGCGTGCTGGTCTGGCGTGATGAAGCCCATGTCGAGCATGCGGTCGATGATGTACTGCTGCCGAATGGTGGCCCGTTTGGGGTTGTTGAGCGGGTTGTAGGCGGAAGGGGCTTTGGGCAGGCCAGCAAGCATGGCAGCCTCGGCGACCGTCAAGTCCTTAAGACTTTTGCCGTAATAGACGTCACTGGCTGCGGCAAAGCCGTAGGCGCGGTGACCAAGGAAAATGTGATTCATGTAGATCTCGAGGATCCTGTCTTTGCTCAAGGTGTTTTCAATCTTGAGCGCCAAGAGGATTTCGTAAATCTTGCGCGTGAAAGTCTTTTCAGTAGACAAATAGAAATTGCGCGCCACCTGCATTGTGATGGTCGATGCGCCCTGACTGCGGGATTCGCCGACATTGGCCAATCCTGCACGGATGACGCCCATGTAGTCCACACCGCTGTGCTGATAGAAGCGCGCGTCTTCTATCGCAAGCACCGCATCCTTCATGACCTTGGGGATGTGTTGGATGCTGACGTAGCTGCGCCGCTCCTCCCCGTACTCTGCCAGCAGAACCCCATCGGACGACAGCACGCGCAGCGGCAGCTTGGGACGGTAGTCCAGAAGGCCTTTGACATCCGGCACATTGGCGTAAGCAAAGGTCAATGCGATGGACAAAAGCGCAATGACGACAAGCGCCGAGGCTAAAGTCAAACCAAAGAGCCAGGCGAAAACGCGCAGCAGGGGCTGTTTTGCGTACATGTACTTGTGGGTGAGAAAGGGGCGGTGCGGTCAGCGAGCCGAGGGCCGACTGAGCACGATGGGCTGCACTTGTCCCCCATCTTAGTGGACGGTGAGGCGGGAAATTGGCCCGCAAAGCTGTGCTTCTTTGCTCATAGTGGTCAAAAACATGCAGTCCAATTGAGCAACTTTGCATGAGGCCCGTGTATGTTTCGCAACGACGCGTTACCTGCTGTGACTCGCTGCCGTGAGGGCGGGTGAGGTGAACTGCTAGCATCCGCAAGCCCTGACACGGAATGCGTAAATGCTTGGGCAAAGAATTCTTGGGGGAAATCAGTGGGGATATTGGACCTGGTACGTGGGCGCCGTCACTCGCCGTTGATCGGCTTGGACGTCAGCTCTTCTGGCGTGAAGCTGGTTGAGTTGGGGCAAAACGCGAGCGGCGACTTCGTCCTGGAGCGCTTCGCTTCGGAAAACTTCGACCGCGGCTGGATCACCGACGGGCAAATTGAGAATTTCGAAGCTGTCGTCGATGCTGTCCGCCGCGCGGTGGCAAAGAGTGGAACCAAGACACGAGACGTTGCCTTGGCCATGCCGCAGTCAGCCGTGATCACGAAGAAGATCGTTCTGCCTGGTGGACTGAGGGATGAGGAGTTGGAGCTTCAAGTCGAGGCTGAGGCCAACCAATACATTCCATTTTCATTGGACGAAGTGGCGCTGGACTTCTGTGTCATCGGCCCTTCCTCCGGCTCGACCGACGATGTCGATGTGTTGATCGCCGCCTCCCGCAAGGACCGTGTGCAAGACCGGCAAGGGTTGGCTGAGGCTGCTGGACTGAAGCCAGTGATCCTGGATGTCGAGTCCTATGCCTCAAGAATGGCAATTGGGCGGCTGACATCAAGCAAGACAGGGGCGGCGGATGCGCTGCTTGCCTTGTTCGAAATTGGCGCAGAAACCACCAGTCTGAAAGTATTGCGTGGCGATGAGTTAATTTACGACCGTGATCAGGCCTTTGGTGGCTCTCAGTTGACGCATCAAATATCCAAAGTCTTCGGATATTCATACGAGGAAGCAGAGATTAAGAAAATTTCCGGAGGACTTCCTGAGGACTACCCGTCCACGGTACTGAAGCCATTTGTGGAGACATTGTCTCAGGAGATTGGCAGAGCATTGCAGTATTTCTTTACCAGCACGCCACACCACAAGGTGAACTATGTAATGCTGGCCGGAGGTACTGCGTCTCTCCCTGGTTTGCATGAGAAGGTCAAGGATTTGACTGGTTTTGCTTGCTCGGTGGTGAATCCATTTGATGGAATGAAAATGGGTGCGGCGGTTCGGGAGGCAAAGCTGAAGAAAGAAGCCTCCTCATACCTTACGGCCTGTGGGCTGGCAATGCGGAGATATTTCCGGTGATACTAATAAACTTACTGCCCCATCGTGAGGAAATAAAAAAGCAAAAGCAGTCTGCATTTTATGCGACTGTGGGTTTTTCGTTTGTACTCGGCGTTGTGCTTGTTGGGGTGATATATGTTGCCACCCAACACATGATCGAGTCGCAGACGGCGAAAAATCGCATGTTGAAAGAAGAAATTTCCGGTCTGGATGCAAAAATAAAAGACATATCAACGCTGAGTCGAGATTTAGAAGCGCTAAAGGCTCGACAAAAGGCTGTGGAAAGTTTGCAGTCGGATAGAAATACACCGGTTAGGCTGTTGAATGACTTGGCAAAATCCACGCCGGATGGCGTCTACTTGACATCTGTAAAGCAGAGTTCTGAACAAGTTGTCATCGCAGGCGTTGCGACCAGCACGGAACGTGTTTCGGAGTTTCTTCGCGCTGTTGGGGGGGCGGATTCAATAGATGCGCCCGATTTGACAGAAATTAAAGTGGGAAATGTGAGTGCCAATGTTAGAGATCAAAGGCGGCTTTTTGACTTTCATATGAAGGTTCGTATTAAGGCGAACTCACCTCTGCCTGATGCTGGTGTTGGCGGAAAAAAAGATGGAAACAAATACCATCAAACTCGTCAGAAGGCTTCTGGGAAAGCTGCTGAAAAAAGTCATTTAAATACACAAAAGAAATAGATATGTTGACCGGTGCAGACAAGCCTGGAATAAGTCAATACCTGGAAGGTGTGGCTGCCCAATTCCAAGGGCTAAATCCCAAAGAGCCAGGGCAGTGGCCGCCTGCTCCGAAATTCGCAGCCTGCATTGTGGCCGGCGTCGTGGCTTTGATATTCGGGTGGTTTCTCTTGCTTGCTTCCCAGTATGAGTTGCTCAGTGCGGAAGCCACCAAGGAGCCCATACTAAAAAATGAATTTGTCGCGAAATTGAGCCAAGCGGCGAGTTTGTCAGATCTGCGAAAGCAAAAGAGCCAGGTGGAAGAGTATGTCCAGCAGCTGGAAAAGCAGCTTCCTGGCAAGGCGGAAATGGACTCGTTACTCTCGGATATCAACCAGGCCGGTCTGGGGCGCGGTTTGCAAATAGACCTATTCAAGCCCGGTCCTGTGGTGGTGAAAGACTATTACGCAGAGCAACCAATTGAACTCAAGGTGACCGGTCGGTATCATGATTTGGGCGCATTCGCTTCAGATATGGCGAATTTGTCCAGAATTGTGACTTTGCACGACATACAGGTCTCCCAGGTAGCGACCAAAGACGGTTCCGGCCGAGCCGTCGGAAATCCCGGAGTGCTAACGATGGCTGCTGTTGCGCGCACCTATCGGTATTTGGACGCTTCGGAGGTTGAAGAGCAAAAGCGCTTGGTCCGCGAAAGTCTGGCTGGGAAGAAGAAATGAAAAAGGCTTTCTTGCATTCCAAATTCGCAAAGGCTACAGCCTTCGCACTAATTTTGGTGTTAACAGCTTGTTCGGCCGATGATGGCGATTTCAGGCATTGGGTGGAGCAGCAACGCTCCAACGTGAAGTCCGCAGTCCACCCCCTTGAAGCTCCAAAAACTTACAAACCTGTGGCTTACGAGGTCCAAAGCTTGGTCGACCCCTTCAGTGTCCAAAAGCTTGCAGTTGCCTATAAGAACGATACGGTTCATCCGAATTCGCTTCTGGCTTCCGAGATGAAAAGGCGCCGAGAGCCTTTGGAGGCACATCCTTTAGATGGGGTTCAAATGGTAGGTAGCCTGGTAAAGAATGGCAAATACTATGCTCTCCTGAAAGTTGAAGGGCTGCTTTATCAGGTAAAAGTAGGTGACTACTTGGGGCAGAATTTCGGGAAAATTACGACTATTCGCGAAGCTGAATTGTCTCTGCGTGAAATAGTGCAGGATGCTGCTGGGGAGTGGATTGAGCGTAATGCCACATTGCAGCTACAGGAGAAGGGGCAATGAGCTTTAACTACATCAATATAGGGCAACTTGTGCGAAATAAATTAAGCGTTTGGCGAATGCTTCCGCTATTTTTGTTGGTGGCTATTTTTATTTCACAAGAGGCGCTAGCTCAGAACCAAATCCGTTCAATATCGGCCTCGCAAGCCGGCGGTGCTGACGTCGTCCGAGTCGAATTCTCGCAGCCCGTCAAGGATGTCCCGAAGGGCTTTGTGGTTCAGAATCCGCCCAGGGTTGCCATAGATTTGCCCGGTGTCGCAAATTCTATGGGAAAAGGTGTTGTTGAGTTTGGCTTAGGAAATTTAAGGACTGCAACGGTTGCCCAAAACGATGAGAGAACTCGATTGGTGCTTAGCCTGCGTCAGGCAGCGTCGTACCGGTCTGTGCTTGAGGGAAACACCCTGCTGCTCATCTTTGATGCGACAGAGGTTGCGGGGGCCTCATCTGAAGCGTCCCTGCCAGGGGTGACTGGAGCAAAGTGGAAGCCTATTCAAGACATTGATTTTCGAAAAGGCCAAGATGGTGCGGGTCGGGTGATTGTTGGGCTCCCTAGCAGCCAAGTTGGTGTCGACATCCAGCAGCAAGGTCAAAAGCTGGTGATGGAGTTTTCCCGTGTGTTGCTCCCCGCGAATTTGAAGCGTCGTATGGACGTGAGTGACTTCGGGAGTCCGGTGCAAAGTCTTTCGGTCTCTCAAGTTGGCGAAAAGGTGAGGATTGTTGTTGAGCCGAAAGGTTCATGGGAGCACTCCGCATATCAGAGTGACAGCCAGTTCGTGCTCGAGGTCCGCCCCCAAAAGGTGGATCCCAATAAACTGGTTCAAGGGCCTGGATTTTCTGGGGAAAAGCTCAGCCTGAATTTTCAAAGTATCGAGGTCAGGGCGCTACTGCAGGTAATTGCCGATTTCACAAAATTTAACGTTGTCACCAGCGATACGGTGACTGGTTCAATCACCTTGCGTTTGAAAGATGTGCCATGGGACCAAGCCCTCGACATCATCATGCAGGCCAAAGGTTTGGGTCTGCGCAAGGCCGGAAATGTCCTTTGGATAGCACCCAAGGATGAAATCAATGCAAAGGAAAAGGCCGATCTGGAGGCGAAGGCCCAGATTGCCCAAATTGAACCATTGCGTACCCAGGCAATTCAGTTGAACTACACGAAAGCTGAAGAGGTTGCGAAGGGACTTGTTGGCAACGTGGAGGGAACTTCTGGCAACGGTCATCATGCGACTCGATTGCTCTCGCCACGGGGCAGTGTGGTGTTTGAAGCGAGAACGAACCAGCTGTTTATTACTGATACACCTTCCAAGCTGGAGGAAATCAGTGCAATGGTTGGTAAGTTTGATATTCCTATCAGGCAGGTATTGATTGAGGCGCGTATCGTTGAGGCTGACGACAAATTCGGGAGAAGCCTTGGCGTGAAGTTGGGCGGCTCTGATATGCGCGGCTTGCGGTCCGGAATTCCTGGGTATGGGGTGGGTGGGGGTAACTACCTTACCTTGGGGGGGAACTACAATGCTGTTGGCGGGCAGACATTGCAGATGAAGCCCGAAGATATGAAGTATAACGATACCCAGTTTGTCAACTTGCCCGCTGCAGCCTTGGGTGCTGTCGCGCCGGCGAACTTGGCACTTACCCTATTCAGTGCCAGCGCAAACAGATTTTTGAATTTGGAGTTGTCTGCTCTTGAGGCCGACGGAAAAGGAAAGATCGTCTCCAGTCCTCGCATCATTGCAACTGATCAGGCAAAGTCAGAGATTGAGCAAGGGGAGGAAATTCCCTACCAGCAGTCTACTTCGTCAGGCGCGACTTCAATTTCATTCAAAAAGGCTAGCATGCGCCTAGAGGTGACGCCACAGATTACGCCTGAAGGGAACATCATCCTTGATGTTTTTATCACGAAGGATAGTCGCGGTGATCTGACGCCGGCGGGCCCTGCAATCAACACCAAGCGTATAAAAACACAGGTATTGGTTGAGAATGGTGGTACTGTGGTGATTGGTGGAATATTTACTCAGACTGAGGGCGAGACCATAAATAAAGTGCCATTTCTTGGTGATATTCCTGTGGTGGGGAATTTGTTTAAAAACACAGTGCGTTCTATGGATAAGACAGAGTTGCTTGTGTTTTTGACACCCAAAGTGATTTCGGAAAAATTGGCTGTAAAGAAGTGAGTGGCATTTGCCTAGATCAATGCAGGCGGAGGTAGGGTGAAAAATTTATGCAATGGCCGCCTTGATGGCTGGCTCAAAAACTCAGGGCGTTTGCTTGTCGCAATTTTTGCAGGCGCGATGGTGGCGTGTGGTGCGGGTGGTTCGGGTAGTGGCACGTCTGGTTTCGGCGGGGGCAATGGAGGTACTGCGCCCACGGGCTTGGTGGCCTTGAGTGTTGTCACGGATCGGGCTTCGGTGGCAAACAATTCTTCTGACCTTGTGACGGTTACCGTTACGGCGTTGGGGAGCGGCAATTCGGCGTTGACCAATGTTGAGGTTCCGGTGCAATTGCGGGTCGACGACGGCGCAGTGATTACCGCCAGCAAAGGTGTTACCGACAAGGCCACAGGACGCATGACCGCTACAGTGCAATTGGTCGATAGAACAAATCGGACCGTAAAGATTCGTGCGGCAAGCGGAAATGTGACGTCAGAAGCATCGTTCAATGTGGTCGATAGCCTCACTGGAGGCAAGGTTGCTGACCTTGTCATGAGTTTGGACAAACTGAGTGTCGCCAATGACGGAAGCGAGCAAGCAGTCCTTTCGGTGACGAGCCTGGACTCGCAAAGAATCGCCGTTGGTGGCGCTGGTGTTAAGTTTTCGGTAACGGATTCGCAGTCTGCTGCATATGTGGTTCCTGCAGCGTTGGTGACTGATCCGACTACAGGTGTGTTGACCGGCGTTGTGAAAGTCGGCGCCACGGGAGTCAATCGCGACATCGTGCTTGAGGCCAAAAGTGGGACTGTGACCAAGCAATTGACGTTGAGGACGTCCGACCCAATCAAGGGCGCTCCAAATATCAAGCGCTTAACTTTGGTATTGAGCAAGACTAGTATCCAGAATACTGGAAGTGAATTTGTTGAGGCAGTTGCGACAGCTGTCGATGGCTATAGCCAAGTTGTTGCAGGTATTGATGTTCGGTTCTCTGCCAGTAACCAGACGGAAATGGAAGTTGTCAACGCCAAGACTGATGCTAGTGGTAAGGCAAAAGCAATAATTCGCATCGGTGCGGATAAAACTGACCGAATGGTTACTGTGACAGCGTCCACAGCAAGTCTGCCCGATCCTTCTAGTGCGTCCTTCATGATCACAGGGACCAAGCTGACGGGCACTCTGTTGCCGGCAAAAGTCAAGTCCGGAGCACCCGGTGTTGTGGAGTACCAGGTGGTGGATGCGGCCCGCAATCCCATACCGGGAGTCGGTATTTCCGTCAATGGGCCCGCTGGGGATTCTGCGCAGGGTGTATCTGATTCTCAAGGTAAATATACTTACAGATATATTGCAAAAGGCAGTGGTCCGCAGCTGATTTCTGCCGCGGCACCAGGAAATGTATCGATACAGAGTACGGTTCAAGTCGATGCTGCGGTTGCAGTAGTTCCGGACACTGTGTCAATTGCGTCGGCAACATTTACCGCTAGTCCTGTTGTTGTGAAGGTGAACTCGCCTGGCTCCTCAGAGAACAGGGTTGAGTTGCGGGCTCTGTTCAAAGATGCTAATAACGTTCCTATCCCGAACGTTAGGGCGCGATTTGGACTTGGCGCAAATCTGTCGGGTTCTGATGGTGTTGTGAGCTCCGGCGAGGACGAGATCGTTGTCGCAGATAGCTTGGGCGTTGCGCTCTCCAGCTTCGTGCCTGGGCAGCGATCTAGCCCTACCAATCAAGTGCTGATTAGCATGTGCTTTGGAAAGGATGATGCTGTTGAGTCAGTGAAGACCTGCCCTGCCGATAGGCTGAGGAGCACTGCATTGACGGTGGTTGAGGAGCCGGTTTCCATTTCTATCGGTACAAATGAATTGATTGGTATTGGCTCTTCGAAACTTACTTACATCCAAGAATTTACTGTTTTGGTGGTTGATGCTGCCGGACAGCCCAAAGCGGACGTTCAGCTGTCGGCTGTGTTGGATCTGCCAAGTTACGAAAAAGGTCGCTATGTGTATGCCGGTACCGCTTGGGTGCGGAATGCGGCTGCGCAATGCATCAACGAAGACAATAGCGACTCTGGATTCAGAAACAACACGATTGAAACAGTGAATGGTGTTTCTGAGGATGTGAACGGAAACGGTGCGCTTGATCCGCGGAAGTCTGATGTCTCGATCAGCTTTGTTGGCTCCACCAGGACCAACGCCAGCGGGCTCGCGACCCTGCGGATTGAATACCCGATGAGCTTGGGAAGTTGGGTTGAGTATTCTCTTCGCGTCACGGCTTCGGGTGTTGTCAGTCCGCCTGCAATTTGGGGTCGGCAAGCTAAAGTTTCTATCAAGACGGTCAGTGGCTTAGTGGGCACCCCAAGATTCCTTGGTGTTCCTTTGGATGTCATCAAGAATGAGGCCACGCCCCCATTCATGCTGAGTCCATATGGGCTTCTATCGGACTGCACGAATCCAAATTGATCGACCAATGATCAATGAAATTAGGCTTTGCTTGGTTGGCATGCCGGGTGTCGGGAAGTCGACCGCAGGAAGGATGTTGGCCAAGCAGCTTAAGGTTCAGTTCTTTGATAGCGATGCTGTGATAGAACAGCGTTTATGCGGCGAAACCATCAAACAGTTCTTTTCACGTTGCGGCGAAGAGGCATTTCGGGATCTTGAAAGTGAAGTTTTGGCCGAATTGGTCGGCCGAGGTGGCGAGTGGGTGCTTGCGACAGGAGGAGGGGCGGTTTTGCGGGAGCGAAATCGCGAGCTGTTACGTACCCACAGTACGGTGATCTATCTGCGCTCGTCACCAGATGAGATATTTCGTCGCCTGCGAGGTGATACACAGCGTCCTTTGCTGCAAGTGCCCAATCCCCAGCAGAAATTGCGGGACCTGTATGCCCAAAGAGATCCGTTCTACAGACGATGCTCGCACTACGCTGTGGAAACGGGTCGTCCTGCGGTTCACACCCTTTGCAATATGATTTTGATGCAATTGGAGTTGGACGGCTCTATTTCTTCCTCCCGTGTTCCTGCTACGGTTGGTGTGCTGGGTTGATCGGTTTTTTTCCATATTTTGGAAGTCTTGAGCAATGGCTGGACTTGAAGGGTCAATCGCCCTGGTAAGTATTGATCTTCCTGGCCGTGAATACGATATTCACATTGGGTCGGGTTTATTGGGTGATGTGCAGTCGTGGCGCGGTGTTCCCGCTGCCGCCATGGCTGTTGTTGTGACCAATGAGACCGTCGGGCCTTTGTATTTGGAGCAATGTGTTCGTGGGCTGGCTCCGCACTTTCGACGTATCGAGACCATTGCGCTGCCGGATGGTGAGGCGTTCAAGAGTTGGGAGTCCCTTCAGAAGGTGATCGACTTTTTGATTGCCAGAGGGGCCGACCGTAAGACGGTGTTGGTGGCACTCGGTGGAGGGGTCATCGGTGATCTGACTGGTTTCGCTGCGGCTGTGTACATGCGTGGCCTTGCCTTTGTGCAGGTGCCTACGACACTTTTGGCTCAGGTTGATTCTTCAGTCGGAGGCAAGACGGCGATCAACCACCCTTCTGGCAAGAATATGGTGGGAGCCTTTCACCAGCCAGTGAGGGTGATATCGGATCTGTCTTGTTTCGAGACCCTGTCTGCGCGCGAGTTTTCGGCAGGTCTTGCCGAAGTCATCAAGTACGGCCCCATTGCTGATGCGCAGTTCTTTGAATGGCTCGACGGAAATATCGAAGCTTTGATGCGACGCGATGCAGAGGCACTGGCTCATGCGGTGAAGCGAAGCTGCGAAATCAAGGCCGATGTGGTGGCCAAAGATGAGCGTGAGTCCGACTTGCGCGCTATTTTGAATTTCGGGCACACCTTTGGGCATGCGATCGAAACTGGCGTTGGCTATGGCCAATGGTTGCACGGGGAAGCCGTGGCATGCGGCATGGTGATGGCGGCTGACCTTTCGGTTCGCCTGGGCCTGATGCCCGAGCAGTTTGTGACCAAACTTCGCTCATTGATTGAACGTGCCGGCCTGCCTGTGCGTGCGCCCAATATTGGGTTGGACAGATTTGTCGAGCTGATGCGCTTGGACAAGAAGGCTGAGGCCGGGGATATTCGCTTTGTGTTGATTGAGCAGCTTGGCAAGGCCGTGCTGCGCAGTGCTCCCGAGCCCTTGGTGCGAGAGGTGATTGCCGCGCACACCGAGGCCTGACGCGCCATGCAGCGCGCCCCTTACGCGTCCGACCCCTATCGCAGCGCAGGGCGGCGTGTGGCCGAACCCCCGGCGCCCACACGTAGCGAATTTCAACGTGACCGTGACCGCATCGTCCACAGCACGGCATTTCGGCGGCTGGTGTACAAAACCCAGGTCTTCCTGAACCACGAAGGGGACCTGTTTCGGACCCGGCTCACGCATTCCCTGGAGGTGGCGCAGCTCGGGCGCTCTATCGGGCGCAGCCTGGGTCTGGACGAAGATCTCATCGAAACCATCGCGCTGGCCCATGATTTGGGGCATACGCCGTTTGGTCATGCTGGCCAAGATGTGTTGAATGACTGCATGAAGCCCTACGGAGGGTTTGAGCACAATTTGCAGTCCTTGCGCGTGGTGGATTCCCTGGAGCAACGCTACGCGGCTTTTGACGGGCTCAACCTTTGCTTTGAAAGCCGCGAAGGCATCTTGAAGCATTGCTCAAAGGCGGACGCTTTGCGCCTTGAGGCCCAGGAGCCCCAGGGTGTGGCGCACCGGTTTTTGCACGGTGGTCAGCCCAGCTTGGAAGCCCAGCTTTGCAATTTGGCGGACGAGCTGGCTTACAGCGCGCATGATGTGGACGACGGTGTGCGCTCGGGCTTGCTGACCTTGGAGCAGCTGGAAGACGTGCCCTTGGTCCAGCACTACTTGCGTGAAACGCTGGCCGAATACCCGGCCTTGCAAGGGCGTCGATTGCTCAGCGAAACCATTCGCAGAATGCTGTCGCAACAGGTCTATGACGTGATTGACACCACGCGTGCAGCCCTGGCCCACGCCGCGCCAGCGGACGCCGATGCTGTGCGCAAACTGCCGCGCTTGGTTCGCTTCAGCGAATCCATGCGCACCGCCAGCGCCGAATTGAAGCGCTTTTTGTTTGCCAACCTCTACCGAAACCCGCAGGTGCACGACAAGCGCCTGCGCGCCGAGCAGGTGCTGCGTGAGTTGTTCGAGCACTATCTTGCACACCCCGACCAGCTCAAGCTGGATGTGCAAGGTGCCGTTGATCACCCGCGTGCTTGTGCCGACTACATCGCGGGCATGACCGACCGCTACGCGCTGCGGGAACACGAGCGGCTCACGGGCAAGCGGCTTTTGGGTTAACGGCGCGCTCGCATAATGGGGACAGATTCCAATCGCAGGATTCCCCATGGCCCGATTGCCCCGCTTGGCTTTTGCCAAACACTGCCACTACTTGATTCACCGCGGTCACAACGGCGCTGAGATTGTTCGGGACGAACAAGACGCACAGCAGCTGATGGCCGTGTTGCGTGACACAGCTCAGCTGCATGCCGTCACTGTGCATGCCTATGCCGTGCTACCAAAGCAACTGCACATCTTGGCCACACCGGACACAGCAGAGGGTCTCAGTGGCTGGATGCAAGCATTGGGGCGCCGCTATGTGGCCTATTTCAACGGCAAACACGGGCGACGGGGTACTTTGTGGGACGGCCGCTTTCGTGCCGCGCCCATCGATGCGCGTCATTACGCCCTGGCGGTGATGCGCAGCATCGAGCTCTGCCCAGTGTGGGAGGGCTTGGTGGCGGCTCCTGAGCACTATGGCTGGTCCTCCTGCGCACACCATCTGGGGCGCCAGCGCGACCCTTTAGTCACCGATGCCGCGGAATTTTGGGCCCTGGGCAACACGCCTTTTGAGCGCGAGCTGGCGTGGCAGCAGTGGCTGCAAGAGGGCGAGTCCAGCGCCCAGCGGCAGCGGCATGTGGAGGCTGCGCTCAAAGGCTGGGCGCTGGGAACCGAGCCCTTTCTGACGCAGCTGGCCTTGACGGGAGGTCGCCCTCTACAGCCCAGGCCTAGGGGACGACCGCGCAAGGATGAGTCTGTCCCTAAATAACTTCTGCTTAAAGTTGACTTGCAAACACAAAGGGTCTGACCCCAATTAATTTGTCTTGCTGCTCATGGTGCGCTGCACTAAATTGGGTTTATTCAGAACTCAGTGTGTCGGAGGCTACCCATGTCGGCAGCGATTCCCCAGGGCCATCAGGCCGCAAAGCAGGAGCTGGAAGTATTGGCGTCCACCCAGGCCACAGCCGCCGAGCGGGCTGCGCTGGGGCGCGATGGGCTCTACCAAGCGCAGTCAGAAAAAGACGCCTGCGGTCTGGGCTTTGTGGCGCATATCAAGGGGGTCAAGTCCCACTCCATCATTGAGCAGGGCCTGAAGATTCTGGAGAACCTGGACCACCGCGGCGCCGTGGGCGCGGACCCCTTGATGGGCGATGGGGCGGGCATCCTGATCCAAATCCCCGACGCGCTCTACCGCGAGGACATGGCACGCAACGGCGTGGCGCCCGATGGCAGCCTGGGCGTGGCGCTGCCGCCCTTGGGGGAGTATGGCGTGGGCATGATTTTCCTGCCCAAGGAACACGCCTCGCGCCTGGCTTGCGAGCAGGAGCTGGCGCGGGCGGTGCGTGCTGAAGGCCAGGTGTTGCTGGGTTGGCGCGATGTGCCGGTGGACCGGGACATGCCCATGAGCCCGCTGGTGCGGGACAAGGAGCCGGTGATTCGCCAGATCTTCATCGGGCGGGGGCCCGATGTCATCGTGCCCGATGCGCTGGAGCGCAAGCTCTACGTCATCCGCAAAACGGCTTCCAGCGCCATCCAGGCGCTGCACCTGACGCACAGCCGCGAGTACTACGTGCCCAGCATGAGTTGCCGCACAGTCATCTACAAAGGCCTGCTGCTGGCCGACCAGGTGGGCAGCTATTACCGTGATTTGGCCGACCCGCGCGCCGTCTCGGCCATCGCCTTGGTGCACCAGCGTTTTTCCACCAACACCTTCCCCGAGTGGCCGTTGGCCCACCCCTACCGCATGGTGGCGCACAACGGCGAGATCAACACCGTCAAGGGCAACTTCAACTGGATGCGTGCCCGTGAGGGCGTGATGAAGTCGCCCGTGCTGGGTGAAGACCTGAAGAAGCTCTACCCCATCAGCTTTGAGCACCAGTCCGACACCGCGACTTTTGACAACGCCCTGGAGCTGCTGACCATGGCGGGCTATCCGTTGGCCCATGCCGCCATGATGATGATCCCCGAGGCCTGGGAGCAGCACGAGGGCATGGACGAGCGCCGCCGTGCCTTCTACGAATACCACGCCGCCATGATGGAGCCCTGGGACGGGCCGGCCGCCATGGTCTTTACCGATGGGCGCCAAGTCTGCGCGGCGCTGGACCGTAACGGCCTACGCCCGGCGCGCTATTGCGTGACGGACGACGACCTCGTGGTGCTGGCCTCCGAATCCGGCGTCTTGCCCTTTGCTGAGAGCAAGATCGTCAAGAAGTGGCGCCTGCAGCCGGGCAAGATGTTCCTCATCGACTTGGAGCAAGGCCGCATCGTCGACGACGAGGAGCTGAAGAACCAATACGCCAACGCGCGGCCCTACCGGCAGTGGATTGAAAACGTGCGCGTCAAGCTCGACGCCATTGCCTGCGCCGAGCCCGCTCAGGCGCCAGGGGTGGGTGCTGATTTGCTCAAGCGTCAGCAGGCCTTTGGCTTCACGCAGGAAGACTTGAAATTCCTGCTGCAGCCCATGGCACAGCAGGGTGAGGAGGCCATTGGCTCCATGGGCAACGACTCGCCCCTGGCCGTGTTGTCCGACAAAAACAAGCCCCTCTACAACTACTTCAAGCAGCTGTTTGCGCAGGTCACCAACCCGCCCATTGACCCGATACGCGAAGCCATCGTGATGTCGCTCAACAGCTTTGTGGGCCCCAAGCCCAATCTGCTGGACATCAACGCCGTGAACCCGCCCATGCGGCTGGAGGTGGGGCAACCGGTGCTGGACTTTGCCGACATGGCGCGGCTGCGCGCCATTGAGGGCCACACCCGTGGCAAGTTCAAGGCCTATGAGCTGGACATCACCTACCCGCGCCCCTGGGGGCGTGAGGGCGTGGAGGCACAGCTTGCATCGCTGTGCGCTTCAGCGGTGGACGCCATCAAGACCGGCCACAACATCTTGATCTTGAGTGACCGCGCCCTGGCCGCGCAGCGCGTGGCCATTCCGGCACTGCTGGCGCTGTCGGCCGTGCATCACCACCTGGTGCGCGAGGGCCTGCGCACCACGGCGGGCTTGGTGGTGGAAACCGGCACGGCGCGCGAGGTGCACCACTTCGCCGTGCTGGCGGGCTTTGGCGCTGAGGCCGTGCACCCCTATCTGACCATGGAGACCCTGGCCGACGCTGCCGCGCAGTGGGGCCTGACGCCGCAAAAAGCCATTGCCAACTACATCAAGGCAGTGGGCAAGGGGCTGTCCAAGATCATGTCCAAGATGGGCATCTCCACCTATATGTCGTACTGCGGCGCGCAGATCTTCGAAGCGATTGGGCTGCGCAGCGAGTTTGTCGAGAAGTACTTCCGCGGCACACCCACGCAGGTGGGCGGTATTGGCGTGTTCGAGGTAGCGCAAGAGGCCATTCGCCTGCACGAAGCCGCGTTTGGCAACGCGCAAGGCCAGCGCGACCCGGTGCTGGAGAGCATGCTGGACGCCGGGGGCGAATACGCTTGGCGCACGCGCGGCGAAGAGCATATGTGGACGCCCGACGCCATTGCCAAGCTGCAGCACAGCACGCGTTCCAACCGCTTTGAGACCTACAAGGAATACGCGCAAATCATCAACGACCAAAGCCGCCGCCACATGACGCTGCGCGGCTTGTTTGAGTTCCGCTTCGACCCCTCGCAAGCGATCGCGCTGGACGAGGTCGAGCCGGCCGCAGAAATCGTCAAACGCTTTGCCACGGGCGCCATGTCGCTGGGCTCCATTTCCACCGAGGCCCATGCCACGCTGGCCGTGGCCATGAACCGCATCGGCGGCAAGAGTAACACCGGCGAGGGCGGCGAGGACCCAGCGCGCTACCGCAACGAACTCAAGGGCATTCCCATCCACAGCGGCACCAAGCTCTCAGACGTGGTGGGCAGCCATGTGGTGGAGGCCGACTACGAGCTGCAGGCCGGAGACTCGCTGCGCTCGCGCATCAAGCAGGTGGCTTCGGGGCGGTTCGGCGTCACGGCCGAGTACCTCGTGAGCGCCGATCAAATCCAGATCAAGATGGCCCAGGGCGCCAAGCCCGGTGAGGGCGGTCAGCTGCCTGGCGGCAAGGTGTCCGAGTACATCGGCTTTTTGCGCTACTCGGTGCCGGGCGTGGGCTTGATCAGCCCGCCGCCGCACCACGACATCTACTCCATCGAAGACCTGGCTCAGCTCATTCATGATCTGAAGAACGTCAACCCGCGCGCCGACATCTCGGTCAAGCTGGTGTCCGAAGTCGGTGTGGGCACCATCGCTGCGGGCGTGGCCAAGGCCAAGGCCGACCACATCGTGATTGCCGGGCACGACGGTGGCACGGGTGCCTCGCCCTGGAGCTCCATCAAGCACGCGGGCACGCCCTGGGAACTGGGCTTGGCCGAGGCGCAACAAACCCTGGTGCTCAACCGCCTGCGCGGCCGTGTGCGCGTGCAGGCCGATGGCCAGATGAAGACCGGGCGCGACGTGGTGATTGCCGCTTTGCTCGGGGCTGACGAGGTGGGCTTTGCCACCGCGCCGCTGGTGGTGGAGGGCTGCATCATGATGCGCAAATGCCACCTCAACACCTGCCCCGTGGGTGTGGCCACGCAGGACCCCGAACTGCGCCGCAAGTTCGCAGGCAAGCCTGAACACGTGGTGAACTACTTCTTCTTCGTGGCCGAAGAGGCGCGCCAAATCATGGCGCAGCTGGGTATTCGCAAGTTCGAAGACTTGGTGGGGCGCGCCGATTTGCTGGACACCAAAAAAGGCATCAGCCACTGGAAGGCCAAGGGCTTGGACTTCAGCCGCGTCTTCCACCGCCCGACCCTGCCGGCGGAAGTGGCCCGCCGCCACCAGGACCGCCAGGACCACGGCTTGGAGCGGGCGCTGGACGTGAAGCTCATCGAGAAGTGCCTGCCTGCATTCGAGCGCGGCGAGAAGGTGCAGTTCATGGAGCAGGTCAGCAATGTGCGCCGCACCGTGGGCGCCATGCTCAGCGGTGAGCTGGTGCGCCGCCTGCCGCAAGGCTTGCCGGACCACAGCGTCTTCATCCAGATGGAAGGCACGGGCGGGCAGAGCTTTGGTGCTTTCCTGGCGCAGGGGCTCACGCTCTACCTGATTGGCGACGCCAACGACTACACCGGCAAGGGCCTCTCGGGCGGCCGGGTGGTGGTGCGCCCCTCCATCGAGTTCCGCGGTGAGGCCACGCACAACATCATCGTCGGCAACACGGTGCTTTACGGCGCCACGCGCGGCGAGGCCTTCTTCCGTGGCGTGGCGGGCGAGCGCTTTGCGGTGCGCTTGTCTGGCGCCAGCGCTGTGGTGGAGGGTACGGGCGACCATGGCTGCGAGTACATGACCGGCGGCACGGTGGTGGTGCTGGGCAAGACCGGGCGCAACTTTGCCGCGGGCATGAGCGGCGGCCTGGCCTTTGTGTACGACGAAGATGGCGACTTCGCCAAACGCTGCAACAAGTCCATGGTGGCCCTGGGCCCCTTGCTGCCTGCGGCCGAACAGGAAGCGCTGCAAGACCGCTCGACCTGGCACCGTCTCAGCCCACAGGCCGAGGCGCTCAGCGATGAGGCCATCGTCAAGAAGCTGGTGGAAGACCACCACCGCTGGACTGGCAGCACGCGTGCGCGCCACATCCTGGACCACTGGGCCGAATCGCGTGCGCGCTTCGTCAAGGTGTTCCCGCATGAGTACCGCCGCGCGCTGGGCGAGCTGCACGCTGCACGCGAGGCCGCACAGGCCATCGCCCACACCAGCGACAGCGCCCGCGCTGCAGCCAAGCCCACCACCCGCGTCTGACCCGATCAAGGAGCCTACACATCATGGGAAAAGTCACCGGCTTCATGGAGTACGAGCGGCTGGAAGAGGGCTATGCCCCGGTCGCCAAGCGCGTGAAGAACTACAAAGAGTTCGTCATCGGCCTCAATGCCGAACAGGCCCAGCAACAAGGCGCGCGCTGCATGGACTGCGGCACGCCGTTTTGCAACAACGGCTGCCCGGTCAACAACGTCATTCCTGACTTCAACGACTTGGTCTACCGCGGCAGTGCCCAAGACTGGGAGCTGGCGCTGCAGGTGCTGCACAGCACCAACAACTTCCCGGAGTTCACCGGGCGCATCTGCCCCGCGCCGTGCGAGGCGGCCTGCACGCTCAACATCAACAACGACGCCGTGGGCATCAAGTCTATCGAGCACGCCATCATCGACCGCGGCTGGGCCGAGGGCTGGGTGCGCCCGCAGCCGCCCGCTCAGCTCAGCGGCAAGCGTGTGGCCGTGGTCGGCTCAGGGCCTGCGGGCCTGGCGGCAGCGCAGCAGCTGGCGCGCGCTGGCCATGCGGTGACGGTGTTTGAGAAGAACAGCCGCGTGGGCGGGCTGCTGCGCTATGGCATTCCGGACTTCAAGCTGGAGAAGTCGCACATCGACCGGCGCGTGGCGCAGATGCAGGCCGAGGGTGTGGTGTTTCGCACCGGCGTGCTGGTGGGGGAATGGCCGGCCGACAGCAAGGTCACCAACCACGCGCAGGAGCAGGTGTCGGCACAGGCCCTGCTGCAGGAGTTCGACGCCGTGCTGCTGGCCGGTGGCGCCGAGCAGTCACGCGATTTGCCCATTCCCGGGCGTGATCTTGAGGGCGTGCACTTCGCCATGGAGTTGTTGCCACAGCAAAACCAGGCCAATGCGGGCGACAAGCTCAAAGCCCCGATTCGCGCCGATGGCAAGCGCGTGGTGGTGATTGGCGGTGGCGACACCGGCAGCGATTGCGTGGGCACCAGCAACCGCCACGGGGCTGTGAGCGTGACGCAGTTTGAACTCATGCCACGCCCGCCCGAGCAGGAAGACAAACCGCTGACCTGGCCCTACTGGCCGTTGAAGCTGCGCACCTCCTCCAGCCACGACGAAGGTTGTGAGCGCACTTTTGGCATTGCCACCAAGGCCTTTTTGCCCGGCAAGGGCAAAGACAAAAACCGTGTGGCTGCGCTGCAGACGGTGCGCGTGCAGTGGAGCGGGGGCAAGATGAGCGAGGTCGAGGGCAGCGAGGAACTCATCCCCGCCGACCTGGTCTTCCTGGCCATGGGATTTGTGGCCCCCGTGGGCCAGGTGCTGCAGGCTTTTGGCGTGAGCCAGGACCCACGTGGCAATGCCCGCGCCAGCACGGCCGAGCAGGGCGGCTACGCCACCGATGTGCCCAAGGTCTTTGCGGCGGGGGATATGCGCCGTGGCCAGTCGCTGGTGGTGTGGGCCATTCGTGAAGGCCGCCAAGCCGCGCGCGCGGTGGACGCCTTCCTGATGGGCCATAGCCAACTGCCGCGCTGAAGGCGCCGACGCGCGGCAGTGGGGCCCACAAGGGCTGACCTGCCGCGCGCGCCGCTGCGCCCGCTCAGTTCGGCAGGGGCACCTGACGCCAGTTCAAACGCCGCAGCGGCGGGGTTTCGTTGAAGGTGCCGGAGATGGTTCCGGTTCGCCCCTGGTCGTTGCCCACAATCAAGGTGGCCAGGCCTTCTACGCTCAAGAAGTGCAGGTCGGTCACCACGCTGTCCACGCTGGCATAGGGCACTCTGGAGGCCCCGCTCAACAAGGCGGTTTGCCCACTGCCCAGCTCGATGGCAAAGACGCGGCTGCTGCCCGAGGGCTGGCAGACGTCCGCCGTGCTGGGCATCATGGGGGCGAAGGCGACAGCGCCGAAGAAGGACACAGGGTCTGACACCAAGCGCCAGCCGCTGCCTTGGCCAAAGCTGTCCAAGTCGATGTACCAGCCGCGCTCGGTGGCGTCGTTGAAGATGTGTTTTTGTGTCAAATCGCTGAGGTGGCGCAGGTCTCTGGGGCGCAGTGGATAGCTCATGCCCTGCGGAAGCTCGTCCTCCTTGACGTAGTAAGACCCGTAGCCATCGAAGATGGCAAAAAAGCGCTGCTGTTGGGTGCTGTTCATGTCGCTGGGGTCCAGCAACTTGCCTGTACCCACGGTGACATAGCGGCGGTTGCTGCCCGGTAGCAGCACCACCAAAGGGCGGCTGGTGACGGGCAAGGGGCGGCCGTCCTGGTCTTCCAATGCCGCCAGGTGCACAGGGCTGGGGTAGTCGCCATCAGCATCGGTGAGGTCAAAGCGCCAGAGGTTGCCTTTGAGGTCGCCGACATAGGCCGTCTCGGCTTCACGGCTGCCGAAGTCAGGCAAGTAGGCTTGCACGGCGGAGATGGCCGCTGGTGCGGCTGGGGTGCCCACCACATGCGTGTTGCCTGTGGTGGTGGCCTGAATCTTTTTCAGCAGCCCGCCGGTGCGCGCGTCCAGCACGTAGAGGTAGCCCTGACCATCCGGATTGTTGTGGCCCGAACCCAGCAGCACCACCCACCCATGCGCTTTGGTTTTGACCACAAGGGGCTCGCCATAGGTGTAGCCCAAGTCGGGGTCGGTGAATTCCCACAGCGCCAGGGCGGCGGCATCGGCCTCGCTGCTGATGGCTGTGGGGTTGGTGATGTCCAGGGCATAGATGCTGCGCCCACCCTTGCCCAAGCCGCCGACCAGCAGGGTGCGCCAATCTCCGCTGCTGCGCCCGCCGCTGACGGTGTTGGCCAGGTCAAGGTCTACGGCCACCGGGGTGGCGTCCACATAGGCGCGGTGGGTGTAGTCGGTGCGTGCCAAGGCGGCCAAGCCATCAATTTGAGGTGTGTTGCTGGGGCCGTTGAACACGGCCGATGGCAGGTAGGCAAAGAGTTCACGGCCACCGCCGTTGGCAACGTCAAGATCACCCTGTATGGCGTGCAGCATGCCGCCGTTGGAGGCCACATAGACCACGGTTTTGCGCCCTGCCCATGTGGCGCGGAACTGCGAATAGCCAGGGTTGGCGGTGTTGTCATAGGGCGCTTGCGGTGGGCCAACGACGCGAATCTTGGCGTTGACCACATCGCCCAGCAGCTTGTTGCGGTTGCGGTAGCCACCCGCGTTGTCGGTGCTGGGCAGTCGCGACGCTTCCTTGCTGCGGTCGCCGCGCAGGTAGTTGAGGAAGTCTGCTGCGTCATTGCCCGCGCGGGCTGAGGTGTCCAGCGCTGCTTGCTGCGCGCTGCTGAGTTGGTTGAGCCGCAGCGGCACGCCTTGGCGTCGTTGGGGGTTGTAGCTGAAGAGGCGTCGTCGCGTATCCCACCCACGCCCAGCGTCGGCGGTGGTCAATGCATTGAGCTGTTCAGAGAAATTCCAACGGAAGGCGTTGGTGGGGGCGCCAGACTGGGGGTCGAAGGACAGGCTGCTGGCGCTGAGCTCGCTGCTCCAGTTCTCAGCGTCGTACTGCGTGCTGTAGCTGGCTGTGCCGCTTTGCGTCACCTGAGGCGCTGACAACGAGAAGGACGTGGTGTAGGCCTTCATGGCCAGGGACATGCGCTCAAAGGCGTCGTGCAGGCTCTTGACCATCAAGTCGGCACGCGACGCCACAAAGAAGGTGTCCGGCTTGGGGTCGTTGGTCAGGGGCAGCAGCTCGGTGGTGGTGCGCCACCACTCAGGCGGGATGTCGGTGCTGCGTGCCAGGGGGTCAAAACCGTCGGGCACATTGAAGCCACCGTATTTGGCTGCGGCATAAAACTGGTGGTTGCCCGTGGCGCTTTTGAGGCTGCCGTTTTCCATGACGTCAATCCAATAGGTCTGCAGCGACTGGCGGCCTTTGGATTTGGCGACGTTGTCGGCGCTGCCATCGGGCTTTTTGCTAGGGCGCAAATCCATGGTGTTGGCGTAATAGGCCAGCCCTGCGATAAGAGCACCGTTGCCATTGCAGCAACCCAGGGGCGAGCGTTCGCCCAGGGTTGTACCCGTGTAGCCCTGAAGGGCACCCACCTTGTTGGTCCAGGCCACGGCATTGAGTGGCACAAAAGCTTGCGTGCGGTCGTCCCAATAGCGGTCACTCGCGACTTCCGAGGGCTTGCTTGGTTCGTTGCTGCCGGTGGCGCCAGGCAGGTTGCGGTCGGCATGGGTGTTGACATCCCCGATGCCCAACACGAAGTTGCGCTGGCAGGCGTATTGAATCGGGTCGTCCCATTGGCGTTGGGCAGGGAAGCCGTCAAGCCATGCGGCTTTTGTCGCTGCACTTTGCCCGCCCATGTCCGTCCACGCCGCCACATTGCCGACGTTGCGGAAATAGCGCAGCACGGCGTAGTAGAGCTCCGAGACCGGGTCAAAGGACTTGTAGTTGCCGGTGTTCAGCATCCCGAACATGTTCAGGTAGTTGATGACACCACTGCTGCTTACAGTGACACCAAAGTTGGCCTGGGTGGTGGCCACATCCGCGGGCGAGGGGTTGGAGACAATCTTGCCGTCAAAGGCGCTCCACTCGGCCAAGGCATTGGCCTGGACCACCCCGCCGGGCACGGGGTGGTTGGGGCCGACAAAGCGTTGGCTGGCGCGCAGCACCCCGCCGTCGCGCGCGAGTCGACTGTCGTTGAGGTAGCCAAAGGCACTGAAGCGCATGCGGTCGGAGTACTCCTGAATCAGCCCCTCTGGCCGGTAGTCCCCCGAGGGGTAGCGCACGCAGTTGCGCTCCAAGCCGCCAGCGTTGTCGGCGGGGTTGCACACCCGCACCCGCACAAAGGCCTCATAGCTTTGGTTGGCGGCAGTCGTGCTGCCGTTGTAGGCCACCGCGGTGTTGATGGCAGCGTTGGTGAAGCTAAATCGGAACTTGAACCCCAAGCCTCCGGACTGCACGCGAATGCCTGATGCATCAAAGGGGGTGGCCTCAGCGACGCCGTTGGTGGTCCAGCTGGTCTTTCCGCCCCCCTGGCCGGAGGCCCAGGCTCTTTGCAGCAGCGTGATGCTGTCTTGCCGCACCCGAGCTCCGCCAGTGAGCGCCTGGCGAAACGGGTCGATGGTGTGCATCGTGGCCCAGTTGAGGAAGTTGCCGCTCCACTTGCCAGCGCAGCGGTGCTTGTTGGCTTGCCCGGCGGGGTCGAAGTAGTTGTCCGCCGAATTGGCGTCGCCGCCCCAGTTGTAGCGGTAGCACTTGTTGGCGTCGAAGTAGCCGATGTATTCGTTGTCCGGGTTGTAGCCCCCCAAGGCCGCCGGGTAGGCGGGGCTCAGGGCTGTGGGCCACTCCACCGACAGCGCCAACGCGACATTGCCGGGCACTTTGACGGATGTGAACACCGGGCCATCGGCCAGCGCCGTTTGCGCTGCGGCGCCCAGCGACAGCCCAGCGCCCAGCGCCGCGACGCAGCCAAGCCAAGGGGAGATGCGGGGTGACTTCATATCGGCATTGGGCGCACGCGGGCGCGCCGTCAAGGTGTGAAGGTGGATTGCACAAACGCCTGCGTATGGCGCGGGCCGCTGATGCGCATGCTGACGCGGTAAACAATCTGAACCGGCGCGGCACCGGCCACGCCAGCGCCAGACAACTCAGGGCGCTGTTCCTGCGATGCGCTTCCGCCTTTGGGGATATCCAGGGCGGAGGCGCAATGCGCGTGGTCTGCCGGTCCGTTTGCGCTGCACAGGCGATCGACCACCCAACGGATGCTCACCCCCATGTCGGCCACCACGATGTCGTTGGCCGCGCTGCCTGTGTTGGCAAAGTCGGCCTCGCTGAGCAACGCCCTGGGAATGCCTTGGGCATTGGTGGGCAAGATTGCGGCGCTGTAGTTCAGCGCCGGAGCAGAGGTGCGCCGGGGCGCCTCCGTGGCCAGCGCACCCGTACCCGTGAAGTGGCTCAGTACCGCGACCATGCCGCGGTCGCTTTGGTGGGTCAGGTCGCGTTTGAAGCCGTAGTTGCCCGCGCTGAACAGCGAGGTATTCATGGAGCGCACCACGGCACCGGCACCAATCAGCAGCAGCACGAGTGCGATCAATGCGAACACCAGCACAACGCCGCGTTGGGGGCCGCTGAGGGCGCGCCGCTGCAAGGGCTGTTTCATAGACCCCTCACTGCGGTCATGACGTTGCGCAGCGGCGCGCTCACGCTCACCAGGCGGTGGCGTTGCTGTCGCTGTGCCTCGGGGATGTTGTAGACCTGCTGCTGCTCGGCCGCCAAGTCGGCGAACAGGGTCAGCGAGGCGGGCGCGACCGCAGCGCGCTCCACCAAGTCGTTGCGCAGCACCATGTCCACTCGCACGGCCATGATTTGCTCCAAGCGCTGCAAGGGCGCTACGGCCAGCGTGGCAGCGTCAAATCCGGCGGCGGTCGGCGCCACCCAGGCGTCTACCATCCCATCGCCATTGGCGTCTACCCCGTAGAGGGCACGCAGCGCCACCACGCCATCGGCCATCAAAGTGGGTACCGCATTGCCGTTGATTTGCAGCAGGTCCAAGCTCATCAGCTGGCCGCCATTGCCCAGCCCGAGCAACAGCAGGCGCGGCGGGTTGGCTGTGGGCGCTGCACTGCCCAACATCGAGATGCGCGCTACAGGGGTATGGTTGAAGTCCGTCAGGTGCGTGCCACTGATGGTCTCGGCGTGATAGGTGCCACCCAGGCCGACGCTGGGGGCGGCATTCTCGGCTTGCTCCACCTCAGACACATGCTGCACCATGCACCGGCCCAAGCTGCCGCTCAGCAGCAGCAAGTCGTTGGGCGAGACCCCTACCGTGTTGCCCAAGCGCAAGCTGTTGGAAGTGATGCCCGCGTTGGCCACCACCATTGAGGCCTCGGCCATGCCATGCGCGCCCGATGCAATGGCCAGCACGTCCGAGCCGCCCGCGCCCGCGCCCGCATGAATGAGCACGGGCAGCAGCCGCACCGAACGCGGCAACGCAGCAAAAGGGGCCGCAAATGCGGCCGGGTGCGGCAGGATTTGCACACCGGCGCGCGCGGCCAGGATTTCACAGCCCCAGACCTGCGCGCGGTTTTGCGTCAGGCCTGAGCCCGCGCTGCGCAATTCTTGGTCCAGCAGGTATGACAGGTAGGCGCCGGTCTGGGCCGCGTCGTTGGTGCTGGTGAGTGTGCGGCGGCTGCCTTCGTAGCGCGCCATCATGGTGGTAACCACCAACACCAACACGATCCCAATCGTGAGGGCCACCATCAACTCAACCAGCGAGAAGCCACGCCGACGGTGTTGCAAAGCGGGGAGGTACGGCATGGTGTTCTCTACGGCAGGGTGCAGGCCGTAGCTGCGCCAGCGCCTGGCCGCTGCGCCAGCACGATGTCGGTTTCATAGCGGCTGTTTGCCGCTGCGGCGGTGGCGCTGGGCGGGCGCCAACTGATGGTGACGCGCGCACTCTGCCTGTCCGATCCTGGCGTGACCGTGCCTGTGCCCTGGGGCAGCCCGGCGGCGGGTGCGTCAGCCACCCGCGCTTGCCAAGCTTGCAATTGCGCATCACTGAGCTCGACCGTGTTGCAGGCCCACATGCGCGCGCCCAGCTCGGAGGCCAGCGACGCGGCGCGCAAGCTGTCTTCTGATTCGACCGAGTACTGTGTTGCCCTGGCGTAAAGCGCTACCAAGCCCAACAGGCTCAGGGAGATCAACAGCACCGCGGTGAGTACCTCGATCAACGACATGCCCAGCTGCTTGGCAGGCCTGCAGCGCCGGGCGCTCGTGCACTTGGGCATCATTCGCAGCCTTCGGGCGCGACGCTGCGCTCACGGCTGGGGTCGCACATGCGTATGCCTCCGCCGACGCTGACCGTGACGCGCAAGGCCCGATCGCCCTTGGCGTTGGATGCGTCGAATTGAAGCCGTCCGTTGTTCGGTACCACGCACTGCAACCCGTCTACCCCTGGGGCGGGGTTGGCCACCGGTCGTCCAATCGAGTTGAAGCACAGGGCGACCGGACCGTCCACAAGAACATTGGTGCTGGCCCCATTGAGGGCGCCACATTGGACGATGCGTGCCGCCTCATCGGCCAACAAGGGAATGGTGCGAATCACCCAGTGCGTGCCCGCGCTATCGGGCTGAGCGCGGTCGTCGCAGGCCACGACGGCGCTGCGAAAAAATAGAGTTTGACGCTGCAGCCGCAGGGCTTCGGCCTGCGCCAGCTTGAGCCCGTTTTGCAGCTCGTCGGCCATGGCGCGTGTTTGCGCGTTGGCCAGCCAGCGCATGAACGAGGGCGTGGCCAATGTCGTCAGAGTGGCCAACACGGCCAGCGTCACCATCAGCTCAATCAGGGTGAAACCTTGGCGGGCGTGAGCACTCAACATGGCTCCCCCTTGCGCAAGATCCATTTGCTTGCACAGGAATTCCATCCCGTGCGCGCGGAGGTGGTGGAGCGCCCGCCCGCTTGATCGAGGGTGTAGACAAAGCCCGCCGTGGGCCCGCTGCCTACGGCCTGCAGCCTGAAGGTGAGGGCGGTGGGGTCCTCTGCGCAGCTCACCACGAAGTGGTTGAAGGTGCGCTCCGCTGTACGGCCCTGGCAAGGGCTGGTGAAGGCACCGACCGTGGCATAGCTGCGGTTGTCTTGATAGTGCCGCTCCATTTGCGCCGCCACGGTGGACAGGCCGGTGCTGGCATCCACCAAATGGCCGCGCAGCACGTAGTCCTGATAGCTGGGCAAGGCGATGGCAGCCAAGATGCCCACAATGGCCACCGTGATCATCACCTCCATGAGCGTGAAGCCCAAGCCATGAAGGGCAGCTCTGAAACGAGTTGAACCCATGCCTGCGTGCCAGCGTCTGTTCAAAAGATTGATGGCCATTTTGGGATCCTTCAACTGCCTGTGTCGTGCCGCTTGTCGGGGAAAGACATGCCGTTTGTCCACGCGCTGTCTGGCCTTTGGGTGGGGCTGCACCATAGCTGCCTACCCCCCCTTAGTGGCGGGGATGGCGCTGACGCATACCTGCCAGCTTGTCACCAGTGGCTTCCCCTATGATTGGCCCCTTTGGCCTCACCGCTTGCATGTCCTATATCGGCATATCCCCCAGTTCACTGGACTCTTCAAGCCGCGCGCCGCTCATCGATGTGCGAGCTGTGGAGTGCGGCTACGCAGGGCGCACCATCTTGGAAGGTGTGAACCTGCAAGTGCATCGCGGTCAGGTGGTGGCACTCATCGGGTCTTCCGGTGGGGGCAAGACCACGCTGCTGCGTTTGATGTCGCGCCAAATCCGTCCCACACGCGGTACGGTGTTGTTTGATGGGCAGGACATCGGCGTGCTGGACGCGCGGGACATCTACGCCGTGCGCCGCCGCATGGGCATGCTGTTTCAGTTCGGAGCGCTGTTCACCGATTTGTCGGTGTTTGAAAACGTGGCCTTCCCGCTGCGCGAGCACACGCGCTTGCCGGAATCCATGATTCGCGACTTGGTGCTGATGAAGCTCAACGCCGTGGGCCTGCGCGGCGCGCGCGACCTCATGCCGGCGGAGATTTCGGGTGGCATGGCGCGGCGCGTGGCGCTGGCGCGAGCCATTGCGCTGGACCCCGAGCTGGTCTTGTATGACGAGCCCTTCGCAGGCCTGGACCCCATCTCGCTGGGGGTGGCTGCACGCTTGATTCGGGACCTCAACGACGCACTGGGTTTGACCAGCGTGGTGGTGTCGCATGATCTGCATGAAACCTTTGCCATTGCCGACCATGTGGTGATGGTGGCCAATGGCCGCATCGTGGCGCAGGGCAGTCCCGATGAGTTGCGCAACAGCACCGACCCGCTGGTGGTGCAGTTTGTGGGCGCGCAGGCCGATGGCCCGGTGCGCTTTCACATGGCCGCACCCGATGTGGCCCATGACTTTGGCTTTGCTGGAGGGCAGGCATGATGCAGCGCCTGGCCACATCCCTGGGCCGCAATCTGCGCCTGAAACTGGCCGACTACGGCTACGCCGCGCGACTCTTTGCGCGCCTCTTGGGGCTGCTGCCTGCCGCCCTGATGCGCATGGCGCTGGTGCGCGAGCAGATGTATTACTTGGGCAACCGTTCGCTGTCCTTGATCGGCGTGTCGGGCCTGTTTGTGGGCTTTGTGCTGGCCCTGCAGGGCTATTACACGCTGCAGCGCTATGGCTCGGCCGAGGCTGTGGGCCTGCTGGTGGCGCTGAGCTTGGTGCGCGAACTCGGCCCCGTGGTGTGCGCGCTCTTGTATGCCGGGCGAGCGGGCACGTCGCTGACGGCGGAGATCGGCCTGATGAAGGCGGGCGAGCAGCTCACGGCCATGGAGATGATGGCTGTGGACCCCGTGCGGCGCGTGCTCGCTCCTCGCTTCTGGGGCGGCGCTTTGGTCATGCCGCTGCTGGCCGCTGTGTTTTCGGCGGTCGGCATTTTGGGCGGCTGGCTGGTGGCAGTGCCGCTCATCGGCGTTGACGGCGGCTCTTTCTGGTCGCAAATGCAGGGCGGCGTTGACGTTTGGGGCGATGTCGGCAACGGCGTTGTCAAAAGCGTTGTGTTTGGCCTGACGGTGAACTTCGTCGCGCTGCTGCAGGGCTGGACCTGCAAGCCCACGCCCGAGGGCGTGGCTGCAGCCACAACGCGCACGGTTGTACTTTCTTCTCTGGCGGTGCTGGGCCTGGACTTTGTGCTCACCGCCATGATGTTTTCGATTTGAAATTTGGAGTGGAGCATGCAAGCTTCCCGTTATGACACATGGGTCGGTGCCTTTGTGCTGCTGGGTGCAGCAGCCTTGGTGTTTTTGGCACTCAAGGCGGGCAATCTTCTAAGCCTGAACTGGGGTGAGCCCACCTACACGGTGAGCGCGCAGTTCGACAACATCGGTGGCCTCAAGCCGCGCGCCGCAGTGAAAAGCGCCGGTGTGGTGGTGGGGCGTGTGGAGTCCATCCGCTTCGACGACAAGAGCTATCAAGCCCACGTGGTGCTGAAGCTGCACAGCGCCGCGGCCTTCCCCAAAGACAGCTCGGCCAAGATCCTCACCTCGGGCTTGTTGGGGGAGCAGTACATCGGCCTGGAGGCCGGTGCTGACGAGCACAACTTGACCGAGGGTGACCGCATCAGCCGCACGCAATCGGCCGTGGTGCTTGAAAACCTGATTGGGCAATTCCTCTACAACAAGGCCGCTGACGCCTCGAACACGGAGAAGTGAGCATGGGCAGGACATTGCCTCCAAGCGCGCCAACTGCCTCGCGCGGCAAGGTATGGGCGCTGGCCTTCCTGTTGGGTGTGGCCAGTGTGGGGTCCGTGGCCCATGCCCAGGAATCAGTGGCTGAGGGCGTCGAGGATGAGTTTCCATTGCCCAACGTCCGGCACAAGCAAGACCCTTGGGAGCGTTGGAACCGCAAGGTGTTTCGCTTCAACGAAAAGCTCGACGCCACGCTTTTGAGGCCTGTGGCTGAGGCCTACAGCGGCTTTGTTCCCAGCCCAGCGCGCACGGCTGTTGACAATTTTTTTGGCAACTTCGGGGACGCATGGTCAGCCGTCAACCTGCTGCTGCAAGGGCGCGTCAAAGCCGGTGTGCAGCAGTCAGCTCGCGTGGTGTTTAACACCGTATTGGGGTTGGGCGGCTTGATCGACATTTCATCGGCGGCCGGTATCGAAAAGCAAAGCGAAGACTTCGGCATGACGCTGGGGCGCTGGGGCTTTGATGGCGGGCCCTATATGGTGCTGCCCTTGCTGGGTCCGTCGACGCTGCGCGATACCGTGGCCTTGCCGTTGAATCTGTCGGTCTCGCCGTCTTTTGTTTATCAGGATGGCGCCTACAAAGCCAGCGTGTTCTCACTGCAGTTGGTCAACGTGCGGGCCAATTTGCTACGGGTCACCGACATGCTCGACGGCATTGCACTGGATAAATACACCTTTGTGCGTGATGCCTATTTGCAGCGCCGTAAAGTGCAGGCCGCTGACGATGAAGACGACTACGAACTCGTTGAAACGGCACCAGTAGCGGCCAGTGCTGCTTCGGCACCGGCCAGCGCACCCCCGCCAGCGCGCTGATGCTGGCGTTGTGAACCAAAACCTGATCTGCCGCGTTGTAGTGGCAGGCCACAGCCATAAGTCGGCGTGCTCGAGCCACGCCGCATGTGGCCCCATCTAAGGACTAAGCAATGAAAGCAAGCAAACGTTGGTTGATTCAAGCGCTCTTGAGCGCCGCAGTGGCACTGCCTTGGGTCACGGCACACGCAGCTGACAACTCCGCGCCAGACCTGCTCATCCGCCAGCTCTCGCAAGAAACCCTGGACGCTGTGCGGACGGACAAAGCCATCCAGGCTGGCGACGTTGGTCGCGTGATGACCATGGTCGACGCCAAGGTCATGCCCCACGTGAACTTCCAGCGCATGACGGCTTCTGCCGTCGGGCGCTTCTGGCGTCAGGCCACGCCCGAGCAGCGCCAGCGCCTGCAGGACGAATTCAAAACCCTGCTGTTGCGCACCTACTCTGGCGCACTGGCGCAGGTGAAGGACCAGCAAGTGGCGCTCAAGCCCTTGCGTGCCAGCCCCGAGGACAAGGAAGTGGTGGTCAAGACCGAAGTGCGCGGCAAGGGTGAACCCATCCAGCTGGACTACCGCCTGGAAAAGAGCGAGCAGGGCTGGCGCATTTACGACATGAACGTGCTGGGCATCTGGCTGGCCGATCAGTACCGCAACAGCTTTGCTCAGGAAATCAATGCCAAGGGCATTGATGGCTTGATCAAGTCTTTGGCCGAGCGCAATCAAAAAGCCGCTCAGACCAAGTCCTGAACCCATGACGACTGTGACTGCAGCTGCCCTGCCTCTGCCCAGCCGCCTGGTGATGGACGACCAGCCCCAGGCTTGGCTGGCGCTGGAAGCCAGCCTGCGCCAGCATCTGCAAGCGCAGACCGTCAGCGCCACCCCGGTGGTGCTGGACTTGGCGCCGCTGCAGCAGTTTGATTCCAGCGCCCTAAGCCTCTTGCTGCAGACCCAGCGCTGGTGCCAGCAACAGCAGCGTCAGCTGCTGTTGCTCAACGCCGCGCCGCGCTTGCAGGAGCTGGCGCGCGTCTACGGCCTGCAGCAGCTGCTGTGGCCCTGATGATTGGCGCTCAGCTGGTGTAGCGCTTGCTGCGCAAATTGCGCTTGATTTCCTGCAGCATGGGGCGCAGTTGCTGGCCCATGCGCAGCGCCACACCCGTGGTGAGAATGTCCACCGTGGTGAGGTGCAGCAGGCGCGACACCATGGGGCTGTAGCGGTCGTAGTCCTCGGGGTGGTCCACCGCGAGCAGCACCTGGCCTGGCAGTTGCCCCATCTGCGCCAGCGGCGAGCCGCTGGTGGTGATGATGATGGTGGTCGCCCCTTTTTTTCGCGCAATCTCGGTGGCGTCCATGAGGTCGCGGCTGCGGCCGGAGTTGGAGATCACCACCGCGCAGTCGCCCGGCCCCAGCATGGTGGCACTCATGAGCTGCACATGCCCGTCGCTGCAGGCAATGGTGTTCACGCCCAGGCGAAAGAATTTGTGTTGCGCATCTTGCGCCACGATGCCTGAGTTGCCCACGCCGTAAAACTCAATGCGCTTGCTCTGTGCACAGGCCTCGGCCAGCGCCGTGATGGCGCGCTCAAAAGCGTGGCTGGTGGCGTCGTTGCGGTACTGAAGCAGAGCCGCAACGGCGTTGTCCACCACCTTCACAATCAGGCCAGCGGGCTTGTCGCCTTCGTCCACGGCGCGGTGCACAAAGGGCACGCCTTCGTTGACGCTGCCTGCGAGCTTGAGCTTGAAGTCGGCCAAGCCGTCATAGCCCACGCTGCGGCAAAAGCGCACCACCGTGGGCTTGCTGACATGGGCGCGGTCGGCCAGCTCGCTCACGGGCAAATTGGCAAAAGCGCGGGCATCGGCCAGCAGCAGCTTGGCCACGCGCTGCTCGGCTGGCGGCAGCGCGGGCAGGGCTGCTTTGATGCGCTCAAGCATGCTCATCAGCTCTCCTCAGCCCAGGAAAAACCTTCGCGCGCGACCAATGCGCTGGCCGCGGGTGGCCCCCAGCTGCCCGCCACATAGGTGCGTGGCCCGCTTGCGTCTTGCGCCCAGGCGTCGAGGATGGGCTCCACCCAGCGCCAGGCTTGCTCTTGCTCGTCACTGCGCACGAACAGGTTCAAGCGCCCAGCAATGGCGTCCAGCAATAGGCGCTCGTAAGCGCCCACGCGGTTGGCGGCAAAGGCCTTGTCGAAGTCCAGATCCAAAGACACCGAAGACAGCGCCTCGCCCGTGGCGCTGCCTTTGGAGGCTTGCAGACGCAGCTCCAGGCCGTCCTCGGGTTGCAGCTTGATGATGAGCTGGTTGGGCCGGTTGGCGCCAGGGAAGATGGGGTGAGGCACGGGGCGGAAGTTGACGACGATTTGCGCGTCGCGCGCCGCCAGCCGTTTGCCTGTGCGCAGATAGAAGGGCACGCCTGCCCAGCGCCAGTTCTGCACCTCGGTGCGCAGCGCCACAAAGGTTTCGGTGCGGCTGTCCTGGGGTACTTTGGCTTCGTCCAAATAGCCCACCACGGCTTTGCCATCGACCGTGCCGGCACGGTATTGGCCGCGCACCACGTCGCGCTCCACGCTTTCGGGCGTGAAGGGCTTGAGTGCGCGCAGCACCTTGAGCTTCTCGTCGCGGATGGCGTCGGCGTCGTTGCTCGAAGGGGCTTCCATGGCAATCATGGTCAGCAGCTGCAGCGCGTGGTTTTGCACCATGTCGCGCAGGGCCCCCGTGCCGTCGTAAAACGGACCGCGCGTGCCCACGCCCAGGCCCTCGGCCAGCGTGATCTGAATGTTGGCAATGCTCTCGCGCCGCCACAGCGGTTCGAACAAGGCATTGCCAAAGCGCAGGGCCATGAGGTTCTGAACCGAGGGCTTGCCCAGGTAGTGGTCGATGCGATAGGCCTGGCTCTCACTGAATACCGAGCGCACCACCTTGTTGATTTGCTGGGCGCTGCGCAGGTCGTGCCCCAGCGGCTTTTCCAGCACCACGCGCACACGCGCTTCGTTCAGCCCGGCGGCGCCGAGCTGTTCGCAAATCTGCGTGAATAGGTGCGGGCTGGTGGCCAGGTACAGCACCACGGTGTCGGCCTGGCGCTCTTGCAGCCAGTCCTTGAGGCGCTGGTAGTGCTCGGGCTGGGAGAGGTCCATGCGGCGGTAGAACACCATGGCCGCGAAGCGCTCGAACTCTTCGTCGCTGGGACGCTTGGAACCATCGACTTCGCGGAAGCGTTCTTTGAGCCACTCGCGGTAGCGCTCGTCGGGCATCTCGTCGCGCGCGACAGCCAGGATGCGGCCACCTTCAGGCAACTTGCCATGACGAAACGCCTGGAAGAGGGCGGGCATGAGCTTGCGCCACGTCAGGTCGCCGGTTCCACCGAAAAACACCAGATCAAAGGACATGCGGCTGTGGCCTCTTCAGGGGAGGCGTGAGGTTGGTTGATCTCTTGATGTAACGAAGTTACGGGATTTATGATGCATCAGTTTCTTCGGCCGGTCAATCCAGATTCGAGGCATTGGTGCGGTGACCGCGGTTCTAATACGGGCTGCAATTTCTCCCTATTTCGGATGTCTCTCATGAACCAGCTCGAACAACTGAAGGCCCTGACCACGGTGGTTGCTGACACCGGCAACTTCCTGCAGCTGGCGCAGTTCACGCCGCGCGACGCCACCACCAACCCCTCGCTGATCTTGAAGGCCGTGCAGTCGCCCGACTACGCGCCTTTGCTCAAAGAAACCGTGCAAGCCCAGCGCGGGCAGCCGCTGGCGGACATCGTCGACCATGTGCTGGTGCGCTTTGGTCTGGAAATCCTGAAGGTGGTGCCCGGCCGCGTGTCCACCGAGGTGGATGCACGCCTGAGCTTTGATCGCCAAGCCACTGTGGCTCGCGCGCGGCGCCTGGTGGCCTTGTACGAAGCTGCGGGCATTGGCCGCGAGCGCGTGCTGATCAAGATTGCCGCTACCTGGGAAGGCATTCAAGCCGCACGCGAACTCGAGCGCGACGGCATCCATTGCAACCTCACCTTGCTGTTCTCGTTCTGCCAGGCCGTGGCCTGCGGCGAGGCCGGTGTGCAGCTGATTTCGCCCTTTGTGGGCCGCATCTACGACTGGTACAAAAAGTCCGCAGGCAGCGCCTGGGACGAGGCTGCGCGTGCGGGCGTGAACGACCCTGGCGTGCAGTCGGTGACGGCCATCTACCACTACTTCAAGCGCCACGGCATTGCCACCGAGGTGATGGGTGCGAGCTTCCGCAACATCGGTCAAATCCAAGCTCTGGCCGGTTGTGACTTGCTGACCATCAGCCCCGACTTGCTGGCCCAACTGCAAGCCAGCGAGGCGCCCCTGCAGCGCCAGCTCGACGCCGACGCTGCCCGACGCATGGATCTGCCCCCAGTCACCTTCACCGAAGCGGCCTTCCGCTTTGCCCTCAACCAGGACGCCATGGCCACTGAAAAACTGGCCGAAGGCATCCGCCTGTTTGCCGTCGATTCGGGCAAGCTGGATCAGATGATCGAGAGCCTTTGATGTCACTGCCTCTGCGTTGCGACGCCAGCCCCGTATGGGCTGCGCTGCAAACCCACTACCGCAACCACGGCGCGCAATTTGACGTGCGCCAAGCCTTTGCTAACGACGAGCAGCGTTTTGCGCGCTGGTCTTTCAAAGCGCCTGAGCTGCTGGCGGATCTGTCCAAGAATCGCATCGACGATGCGACGCTGGAGCTGCTCCTGGCCTTGGCCAGGGACTGCGGGCTGGAAGCGCAGCGCGAGGCCATGTTCACGGGCGAGCCCATCAACCTCACCGAAGGTCGCGCGGTCTTGCACACGGCGCTGCGTGCGCCTGCGCAGGCCAGCCCGGTAGGCGCCGAGGTGGCTGCCTCGCTGCAGCGCATGCTGGCTTATGCCGATGCGCTGCGCGACCCCAGCAGCGGCATCACCGACGTGGTGCACATCGGCATTGGAGGGTCAGACCTGGGCCCGGCCATGGCGGTGCAAGCCCTGCAGCCTTTTGTGGCGCCGCATTTGCGCTTGCACTTTGTCTCTAACGTCGACGGGCACGACCTGTTCGCGGTGCTGCGCCAGCTGCGACCGCACAGCACGCAGTTCGTGATTGCCTCGAAGACCTTCACCACGCAAGAAACCCTGGCCAATGCACTGGCCGCGCGGGCCTGGTTTGTGCAGCGTGGTGGCAGCGATGTGGCGCGCCACTTTGTGGCCACCACCAGCAATGTGGCGGCTGCAGCCGAGTTCGGCATCAGTACCACCTTTGGTTTTTGGGACTGGGTGGGCGGGCGCTACTCGCTGTGGTCGGTGATCGGCCTGCCCATTGCCATTGCCATTGGCGCGCAGCGCTTTGAGGAGCTGCTGGCTGGTGCTCGTGCCATGGACGAGCATTTCCGGCGCACGCCGCTGCGACACAACCTGCCGGTGTTGCTGGGTTTGCTCGATGTTTGGTACCGCAACTTCCACGGCTACACCAGCCGCTCCGTCGCGCCCTATCACCAAGGGCTGCGTCGCCTGCCGGCCTATCTGCAGCAGCTGGAGATGGAGAGCAATGGCAAGCGCGTGGACCGTGAGGGCCATGAGCTGTCTTACGCCACCAGCCCGGTGGTGTGGGGCGAGGCCGGTACCAATGGCCAACACGCCTATTTCCAGATGCTGCACCAGGGCACGGATGTGATCCCTGTGGAGTTCATCGCGGTGCGCCAGCCCTATTACGGCGACGCGCCCCAGGGCGAGCTGCGCCAGCGTCTGGACGACCAGCACCGCAAGTTGCTGGCCAACTGCCTGGCGCAGTCCCAAGCACTGATGCAGGGCAAGTCCACCGCGCAGGCGCGTGGTGAAGCGGCGCCCACGGCCTCGCCCACGCTGGACCCCGACGTGCTGGCGCGCCACCGCAGCTTCCCAGGCAACCGCCCCAGCACCACGCTGGTGTTGGATCAGCTCACGCCGCGTGCGCTGGGGGCCTTGATTGCCATGTACGAGCACCGCGTGTTTGTCAGCGGCGCACTGTGGGGCATCAACAGCTTCGACCAATGGGGTGTGGAACTGGGCAAAGCCCTGTGCAACAGCCTGTTGCCGCGCTTCGGCAGCGTCGACGTGGCAGGGCTTGATGCCTCCACGGCGGGCTTGATGCGCTATCTCCTGGATTCTTCCCACTCACAGGCATGAATATTGTTTTTGACTTTGGCGGAGTGCTGTTTCACTGGCACCCGCCCACGTTTTTGGCGCGTGTCTGGCCGCATCGCGTGCGCAATGCCCAGGAGGCGGAGGCCGTGGCGCGCGAGTTCTTCCAGGCTTACACGGGTGACTGGGGGGCGTTTGACCAGGGTTTGGCTGACGCCGATGAAACGGCTGGGCGCATCGCCGAGCGCACCGGCTGGCCGCTGGCCGAAGTGCAGCAGGTGATGGCCGAGGTGCCTGAAGAGCTGCAGGCCGTGCCGCAAACCGTGGCGCTGCTGTTGGACCTCAAAGCGGCGGGCCATCGTTTGCACTACCTCTCCAACATGCCGCAGCCCTATGCCGACCACCTGGAGCGCGCCTACCCCTTGCAGGAGTGGTTTGTCAGCGGTGTGTTTTCCAGCCGCGTGAAGCAGTCCAAACCCCAGCAGCCGATTTTTGACGAGGCCCTGCGCCGCATTGGCGCACCGGCAGCGGAGTGCTTGTTTCTGGACGATCACCCGGCCAATGTGGAGGCGGCACGTGCCTTGGGCTGGCAGGCCGAACTCTTCACCAGCGCTGATGCGCTGCGACCCCTGCTGCGCGCGCGCGGGCTGCTCGGCGGCTGAGCCCTATTCAGTGGCCGTCGTTGCCGCTGTCGGGGTCCGGCGGCGGCGCTGGCACGCGAAAGCGTTCTTCAGCCCAGGCGCCCAGATCGATCTGGCGGCAGCGCTGGCTGCAAAAAGGGCGCCAGGTGTTGGTGGGCGCAAACAGGCTGGGCCCGCCGCAGGTGGGGCAGGGCACTTGGCGTGCCGCGCCAGCGGCCGGTTGGGGTGCGGCAGGGGAGGTCATGAGCACAGGGTCAGCTCAAAGCTGGCGTCTTGTTGGGCGGGTCTGAGGCGCCCATCTTCGTCTTGGCGCATCAGGCGCACCGACACCATCAGGCGGTGGCCGGTGATTTCCGGGATGAAACCCAGGCTGGGGTCGATGCGCAGGCGCAGCAGCTGAAAGCTGCGGTGCTGCGGCAGGCTGAGCTGGAAGTGCCCGGCCACGGCCGCTACTTTCTGTGGTGAACCACTGTCGCGCAGCAAGCCCAGCAGCACGTTCAAGGCTTCAGCCAAGGGCATCAAGGGTTGGGTCCATTGAGCCAAGTCATTGCGTCGGCGCACCGGCAGGTGTTGCTGCCAGTGGTAGTAGGCGGGCAAGTCGAATTCGCAGGTGCCGCCTGGGATGGAGATGCGGCTGCGTATGCTCATCAGCCACTCATTGGCGGTGAGCGACTGCCCGGCCTTGCCCGCCAGACTGTTGAGGCGCTGGAAGGCGTGGTCGATGCGGCCAATCACCTCATCCAGCACGGCCTCAGCAATGGCGGGGTTGCCCCGGTAGCCGCTGAGCTGGGTGCGGTGGCGGTCCAACTCTTTGAGCAAGTCGGACTTGAGGTCGGCCCGCGCGGCCACGTCCATGATCTCGAAAACAGTGAGCAGCGCGAAGTGGTGGTCCAGCGCGGACTCTCGGGCCATCAACTGGCCCAGCCGGTCAAACAGGTGCTCCAGGCGGAGCATCGTGCGTATGCTCTCGTTGAACGGGTATTCGTACAGGACCAATTGGGGTATCCCAGGTGCGAGTGAGACGCGCCAGGGGCGTGCGCGCTGGGCTCAATTGTTCCACAGGCGCGCGGCATTGCGCCCTTCGGTGATGTACTCAGTTGTTGAGATTCCAGCGCTGCCATAGCGCCAGGACATGCGCCTGCAAAGCGTCGAGGCTGAGGCCGTCGTTGGCAATCACATCGTCGGCGATGGCCAGCCGCTGTGCACGACTGGCTTGCTGGGCGATCACGGCCTGCACAGCGTCTTGAGTCCAGCCTGAACGCGCCATGACCCGCTGCACCTGGGTGGCCTCGCTGCAGTCCACCACCACGATGCGGTCTACGCGTGCACGCCAGCGCTGCACGGATTCGGCCAACAGGGGCACATCAAACACCAAGCGCTGATGGGCCGGCGCAGCAGCCGCGCGCGCATCGCACTCGGCCAAGATGAGGGGGTGCAACACCGCTTCGAGTTGGCGCTTGGCTTGCGGATCTTGGAACACCCGTTCACGCACGGCGGCGCGGTCCAGTGCGCCGTCGGGCGCGATAAAGCGCTCACCCAGCTGCTCGCGCAGCGGTGCAATGGCCGCCCCTCCGGCTTGCGTGAGGCTGCGGGCAATGGCGTCGGTGTCGATGAGCAGGGCGCCGAGCTGCGTCAGCAGGCGCGCCACGGTGCTTTTGCCGCTGCCAATGCCACCGGTCAGCCCGATGCGTCTTGCTGAATTGCTCATGCCGCGACCGCGGTGTCAGGCCCAGCCCAGCCAGCCCAGCACGCGCTGGTTGCCAGCCAAAAGTACGACCAAGCCGCCACCGGCCAAAAAAGGCCCGAAGGGCACGTAGCGGCCTTCACGCAGGCTTGAGCGCAGCTTCATGACCAAGCCCACAACAGCGCCGATGATGGAGGCCATGAGCACGATGGGCAGAATCATCTGCCAGCCCAGCCACGCGCCCAGCGCGGCCAGCAGTTTGAAGTCGCCATAGCCCATGCCTTCTTTGCCGGTGAGCAGCTTGAAGAGCCAAAACACCGTCCACAGCGACAGATAGCCCACGACAGCGCCCAGCAGGGCCTCACTCAGAGGCAAGGTCCAACCTGCCCAGGCTGCCAGCAGCCCGGCCCAGAGCAAGGGTAAGGTGATGTCGTCCGGCAGCAAGGTGGTGTCCCAGTCAATACCTGCCAGGGCGACCAGAGCTGTGACAAAGCCGCACCACAGCAGCAGCTCGGGCTTGGGGCCCATGAGCACGGCCAGTGCGGCAAACAGCGCTCCCGTGAGCAGTTCCACCAAGGGGTAGCGCATGCCGATAGGGGTGCGGCAGGAGGCGCATTTGCCCCTGAGCTGCAGCCAAGACAGCACGGGAATGTTCTGGTACCACGGCAGCTGGTGCTGGCATTGGGGGCAGCGCGAGGGCGGCATGGCCAGCCCCAGTCGCGGCTGACCTTCCAGCGCGGTTTGCAACTGCTCGGCCTGGGTCTTGAGTGCCGCGCAGGCGGCTGGGGACAGGCCTGTGTTTTGCAAGGACGCATCGTCTTGCAGCTGTGCGGCGCAATCGTGCAGCCACTGTCGCTCCATCATGCGCGGCAGGCGATGAATGACGACGTTCAAAAAGCTGCCAATGCAAAGGCCCAGCAAACCCAGCACCCAGGGCGACAACCAAAAATCGAGTTCTGCAACCATGCTCAAACCACTTGTCCCAACTTGAAGATGGGCAGGTACATGGACACCACGATGCCGCCGATCAAAACCCCGAGGAAGACGATGATGAAGGGCTCCATCAGCGCAGACAGCGACTTCACGGCCTCGTCAACTTCATCTTCATAGAAGTCTGCCGCCTTGCTCAGCATGTGGTCCAGCGAGCCCGATTCTTCGCCAATGGAGGCCATCTGCAGCACCATGGCGGGGAAGATGTTGGTGTTTTGCATGGAGTTGGTCAGAGTGGCCCCGGTCGCGACGTCACGCTGAATCTTCTCGGTGGCTTCCAGGAACACGGCGTTGCCCGCGGCCCCGCCCACAGAGTCCAGCGACTCGACCAGGGGCACGCCCGCAGCAAACATGGTGGCCAGCGTGCGTGTCCAGCGCGCCACGGCCGATTTGTAGAGGAGCTGGCCAAACACGGGGACTTTCAAGAGCAGCCGGTCCATGCCCTTTTGCATCTTCTCTGAGCGCCGCCAAGCCTGGAAGAAGAAATACAAGCCCCCGCCAATACCCAGGAAGATGACGGGCCAGTAGCTGACGAAGAACTCAGAGATGGCGATGACCATCAACGTAGGCGCAGGCAAGTCGGCGCCAAAGGACGTGAACACGTCTTTGAAGGCGGGCACGACGAAGATCATGATCACGGCCGTGACCACAAAAGCCACCACCAGCACGGCGATGGGGTAGGTCAGGGCGGATTTGATTTTGGCCTTGATGGCCACGGTCTTTTCTTGGTAGATGGCCAAGCGCTCGAGCAGGGTCTCCAAAATGCCGCCGGTTTCACCGGCTTCGACCAAGTTGCAGTAAAGCGCGTCAAAGTACATCGGGTGCTTGCGAAACGCGGCAGACAAATTGGTGCCGGTCTCGACGTCCTGCCGTATGTCAGACAGCAAGCGGGTCAGGCGCGGGTTGGTGCTGCCGCGCCCCACGATGTCAAAAGCCTGGAGCAGGGGCACGCCAGCGCGCATCATGGTGGCGAGCTGGCGCGTGAAGATGGCGATGTCTTTTTGCTTGATGGATTTGCCACCGCTGACGCGCCGCTTTTTGATCTTGGTGACCAAAATGCCCTGGCGCCTGAGCGTGGCGCTGACCACGGCCTCACTGGCTGCGCGCAACTCCCCGCGCACGATCTTGCCGTTGCGGTCCTTACCCTCCCATTCAAAGATGGATTCCTTGACGTCTTTGGCTTTCCTGGCGCTGCTACTCGTGGTGGCCATATGTGCTCCTGCCCTCGCTTGGGGTAGTGTTGTTAGGGAGTGTCTACTCGTTGGTGGCTGCCAGGACCTCTTCTAACGTGGTCCATCCCGCACGGACTTTGACTAAGCCTGATTGGCGCAGGTCTCGCACGCCCTCTGCACGAGCCTGGTTGGCAATATCGACGGCAGTACCCTCTGACAAGATGATTTTTTGAATGCTCTCGCTGATGGGCATGACTTGATAGATGCCCACGCGTCCACGGTAGCCGTTGTTGCAGCTGTTGCAGCCAACGGCCTTGTAGGGATGCCAGGTGCTGTTGAGCTCATCGTCCTGAAATCCGGCGCGCAGCAAAGCCTCGCGAGGATAGTCGGCCGGGGTTTTGCAGCTTTCGCACAAGCGCCGCACCAAGCGCTGTGCCGTGATCAACAGCACGCTTGAGGCGATATTGAACGGCGCCACGCCCATGTTGCGCAGTCGCGTGAGCGTGGACGGTGCGTCGTTGGTGTGCAGTGTGGACATCACCAAGTGACCTGTTTGCGCGGCTTTGATGGCAATGTCGGCAGTCTCCAAGTCGCGAATTTCGCCGACCATGATGACGTCCGGATCTTGGCGCAAAAAGGCTTTGAGCGCAGCTGCAAAGGTCAGGCCCGCGCGCTCGTTGACGTTGACCTGGTTGATGCCGGGCAGGTTGATTTCCGCCGGGTCTTCCACGGTGGAGATGTTGGTGCCGGGCTGGTTGAGGATGTTCAAGCAGGTGTAGAGCGACACCGTCTTGCCCGAGCCCGTGGGTCCGGTGACCAAAATCATGCCGTAGGGGCGCCGAATGGCGGCCAGCAACCGATCCTTTTCCACCGCCTCGTAGCCCAGTGCGTCCACGCCCAGGCGGGCCGACGAGGGGTCGAGCACGCGGATGACGATTTTTTCGCCAAACAGCGTGGGCAGCGTGGAGACACGAAAGTCAATGGGCTTGCTGCCGAACTTGAGCTTCATGCGCCCGTCCTGGGGCACGCGGCGCTCGGCAATGTCCAGCCGCGAAATCACCTTGATGCGCGAGGCCAGCTTGTCTTTGATGCCGATGGGCGGCTGCGAGACTTCGCGCAGTTCGCCGTCAATGCGAAAACGCACGCGGTAGTTCTGCTCGTAGGGCTCGAAGTGCAAGTCCGAGGCCCGCATATTGATGGCATCCACCAGCATCTTCTGCAAAAAACGCACCACCGGTGCGTCTTCCACCTCGCTGAGGTCAGCGCTGTCTGAGGGTTGGGCGGCGGTTTCTTCGGCGATTTCGAAATCGAAATCGACTTTCGACGCGGCCTCGATTTGCTCGGCGGTGGTGGCTCCGCGCTCGCTCAAGAGCCGGTGCAGTTTGTCCTGCTCAACAATCACCCACTCCGGGGCCAGTTGGGTGGCGAACTTGATGCGCTCGGCCACCTCCACGTGGGTGGGGTCTGCCGTTCCCATGAATAAGCGACTGCCGCGCCGCGCCAGGGGGACCACCTGGTACTGAGTCATCAGCTTGGGGTCGATCAAATCCAGCGGCATGCGCCGCAGGTCCAGGGCATCGAGGTCTAGCAGCGGCAGCGCCAGCGCATGGGCCAGGATGTGTGCCAACTCCGATGCGCTGAGCAATCCGGTGGCCAGCAGCACCTGGGTGAAGCTGGTCTTTTGCTGAGCGGCAGCTTTGAGAAGCTCTTGGGCTTGGGCCGCCGGCAGCCGACCCGAATGGGCCAATATCCGGGCCACACCCGAAAGCGTTGAAGGGTTCGGTTCGACCTGAAGGGCGTCCACGGAGGGTAGGGAGAATGGGAGATGTTGCGCATTGGGCCGCAATTTGCGGCAGGAGTCGACTGTAACCCGCACCCACTGTCGCTTTGATCGGGAGGCGGGGGCAAGGTGTGAGCGGAGGTTGCAGGCAGCGGCTAGCTTTGGCGGACCACGGCGTACCTCGCCAGTGTGGTTTGCCGCGCTGCGGCGTGGTCGACCAGGGGCAGCGGGTAGTCGCGCCCAAGCTGCACGCCGGCACTGGCCAACTCCAGCGGACTGGCCAGCCAGGGCGCATGCAGGGCCGGTGCGGGCAGGGCCGCGAGCTCTGGCACATAACGGCGAATGAATTGGCCCTGGGGGTCGAATTTTTCGCTTTGCGCCACGGGGTTGAAGATGCGAAACCAGGGCTGTGCGTCGCAGCCGCTGGAGGCGGCCCACTGCCAGCCGCCGTTGTTGGCGGCAAGGTCAAAGTCCAGCAGCAGCTGCGCAAACCAGGCCTCGCCCCGGCGCCAATCGATGCCCAGGTCTTTAATCAGAAAGCTCGCCGCCACCATGCGCAGGCGGTTGTGCATATAGCCGGTTTGCGCCAGCTGGCGCATGGCGGCATCCACCAGCGGGTAGCCGGTCTGGCCTGCGCACCAGGCTTGAAAATGCGCGTCGGCCTCAGGCCCCTGGGCCCAGCGGATGCGCTCGTATTCGGGCTTGAGTGCCGCGCCAACAACCTGCGGGTGGTGGAACAGCACCTGGTGATAGAAGTCGCGCCAGATCAGCTCGCTGAGCCACACCTCGGCTCCACGGCTGCCCGCCTGCGCGCGCTGCCAGGCGGCGCGGGCCAGCTCACGAATCGACACCGTGCCAAAGCGCAGCTGCGGGCTGAGGTAGCTGGGGCCTTTGCGTGCGGGGTGGTCGCGCAGCTGGTCGTAGTCGTCGATGCGCAGCAAAAAGTCTGACAGCAGCAGCTGCGCGCGCGCGCAGCCCCCTTGCAGAGATGGCGCCAGCGGCATGGCTTCGAAGCCCAGGCGACTCGCATCGGGCGCGCCACTTTCTTGCGGCGGGCGCGCTGCCAGTTTGTGGGCGTGGGCGGCCACTTGGTGCTCGGCCAGCACTGCGGGCTCGGCCGCAAGACGGCGCAGCCAGGCGTTTTTGTAGGGCGTGAAGACGGTGTAGGGGCGTTTTTGGCCCGTCAGCAGCTCGGTGCGCTCAAAGATCACATGGTCTTTGTGGCTGTGCACCACAGCACCTGTGCGCTGCACAGCCTGTGTGACCGCCTCATCGCGTGCCAGGGCGAAAGGGTCGTCGTCGTGGTTGAGGTAGAGGTGGCTCGCACCCAGGCCCTGCATCAGTTCAGGAATGACGGTGCGCGCACAACCGTGGCGCACGATCACCCCGGCGCCGGGGCGCAGGGCTTGCAGGGCGGTGTCCAGCTCCTGCAGGGCTTGCAGGATGAAGCTCACCCGGCGGTCTTCGCGCGGCAGGGCCGACAAGATGTCGCTGTCCAGCACAAAGGCCAGATGCACCTGGGAGTGCTGGCGCAGCGCGTGGCTGAGGGCGGCATGGTCGTGGGCGCGCAGATCGCGGCGCAGCCACACCAGGGCGGGGCTGGAGTTGTCGGTGCGGTCAGGCATGGGGGCAGTGTCGGTGAAATAGAATGCCCCCATGTCCTCGGAGCGCATCGACCTCACCAACCAATTCCTCATTGCCATGCCCGGCATGAAGGACGAAACCTTTGCAGGCACCGTGGTCTATTTGTGTGAGCACAACGAGCGCGGCGCATTGGGGTTGGTCATCAACCGCCCCATTTCTCTGACCTTGGGCAATCTCTTTGAAAAAGTCGAGTTGAACCTGCCCGACGACACACTGGCCGCGCAGCCGGTGTTTTTCGGCGGCCCGGTGCAGACCGAGCGTGGCTTTGTGCTGCATGAGCGCCTGGACGAGCAAGGCGGGCACTACAACGCCTCGCTGGCCGTTCCTGGTGGTTTGGAGATGACCACCAGCCGCGATGTGCTCGAAGCGCTCTCGCATGGCGCGGGCCCGCGCAAGCTGCTGGTGACGCTGGGCTATGCCGGTTGGGCGGCCGGGCAGCTGGAAGAAGAAATTGGGCGCAATGGCTGGCTGACGGTGGACGCCTCGCCAGACATTATTTTTGACGCGCCGGTGGACGAACGCTATGACCGCGCGCTGGCGCTGCTGGGCTTTGACCCGCGCATGCTCAGCCAGGAGGCCGGGCACGCATGAGGCCTCACGCCATGACTGCCCCGCCCAACACTGCCCCATCCCCCGCTTCTTTTCAGTCTTTGATGGCGTTTGACTTTGGCCTGCGCCGTGTGGGCGTGGCCAAGGGCTTGCGTCAGCTCGGCCATGGTATGCCGCTGCCCACCATCAAGGCCGAGGGCAAGGCGGTGTTTGAACCCATCGCGGTGCTGATCAAGGCCTGGGAGCCTCAGGCTCTGGTGGTGGGCGTGCCGCGCCACCCCGATGGCGCTGAGCACGACATGACGCGCCGGGCGCGCAAATTCGCTGCCCAGCTGCGCGGGCGTTTTTATCTGCCGGTGTTTGAGGTGGACGAGCGCTACACCAGTGCCTGCGCCCAAGACGAGGGTGCACAGGACCTGGACGCCGCCGCCGCAGTGCTGATCTTGGAACAGTTCCTGAGGGAGAGCTCATGAGTTGCTTGCAACTGGATGCTGAGGCGCTTTATGTGAATTTGCTCGGTGGCGTGCGCCAGCTGCTGCAAGGGCGTGACCCGCAATCCGTGGCCCTGGTGGGCGTGTGGAGCGGTGGCGCCTGGCTGGCCGAGCGCCTGTGTGCGGACCTGCAGCTGCCCATCGCGCATGGCGTGATCTCCAGCGCGCTGCACCGCGACGATTTCAGCTCGCGCGGCATGAGCACGGCCAGCGACCACACCCGGCTGCCTTTTGAAGTGCAGGGCCGCCACATCGTGCTGGTGGACGATGTGCTCTACACCGGCCGCACCACGCGCGCCGTGCTCAACGAGCTCTACGACTTTGGCCGCCCTGCCAGCGTGGTGCTGGCGGTCTTGGTGGACCGCGGCGGCCGCGAGCTGCCCATCGAGCCCGCTTACTCGGCCGCGCGTGTGGCGCTGTCGGGGCCGCAGCGGCTGTGCCTGGCGCGGGATGCGCAAGGCCACTTCAGCTTTGACCTGCGCAACGAATGAACCCAACCGACCTCGCGGCCTGTCGCTTTGCCCGGCTGCGGTGTCAGGAGATCCTCCATGCTGTCCAAACGTCATCCGCAACTCAACAGCCACGGTGAGCTGATTCACCTGCTGTCCATCGAAGGCCTGCCGCGCGCCGTCATTCACCAGATTCTGGACACGGCCAGCACCTTTTTGTCGGTCAACGACCGCGAGGTGAAGAAGGTGCCGCTGCTGCGCGGCAAGTCCATCTTCAATCTGTTTTTCGAAAACAGCACGCGCACGCGCACCACGTTTGAGATTGCGGCCAAGCGCCTCTCGGCGGATGTGATCAACCTCGACATCGCGCGCTCCTCCACCGCCAAGGGCGAGACGCTGCTGGACACCGTGGCCAACCTCAGCGCCATGCATGCTGACATGTTTGTGGTGCGCCACAGCGAGAGCGGGGCGCCCTACCTGATTGCCCAGCACTGCGCGCCGCATGTGCATGTGGTCAACGCCGGTGATGGCCGCCATGCCCACCCCACACAGGGGCTGTTGGACATGTACACCATCCGCCACTACAAGAAGGACTTCACGCAGCTGCGCGTGGCCATCGTGGGCGACATCGTGCACTCGCGCGTGGCGCGCTCGGACATCCATGCGCTCAGCATCTTGGGCGTGCCCGAGATTCGCGCCGTGGGCCCCAAGACCCTGGTGCCCGGCGACCTCAAGGACATGGGCGTGCGTGTCTGTCACAGCCTGGATGAAGGCATTCGCGATGCCGACGTCATCATCATGCTGCGCCTGCAAAACGAGCGCATGAGCGGCGCCATGCTGCCCTCCAGCGGCGAGTACTTCAAGAGCTTTGGCCTCACGCCCGAAAAGCTGCAGCTGGCCAAACCCGATGCCATCGTCATGCACCCCGGGCCCATCAACCGCGGTGTGGAAATCGCCTCTGAGGTGGCCGACGGCAAGCACAGCGTGATCCTGCCGCAGGTGACCTTTGGCATTGCCGTGCGCATGGCGGTGATGAGCATCTTGGCCGGCAACGAGGCCTGAGGCCACGCGACCACAGGACCAAAAGGAATTAGCAGACATGAAGATCCTGATCCGTAACGGCCGGCTGCTCGATGGCGCTGGCAATCTGGACCGCGTGGGCGACCTGGCCATTGCCGCGGGCCGCATCGTGGCTCTGGGCGATGTGCCCAAGGACTTTGAGGCGCAGCGCGTCATCGACGCCACGGGCCTGGTGGTGGCGCCAGGCTTGGTGGACTTGGCCGCACGGCTGCGCGAACCCGGGCACGAGCACGAGGGCATGCTGGAGAGCGAGCTGGCCGCCGCTGCTGCCGGTGGCGTGACCAGCCTGGTCTGCCCGCCCGACACCGACCCCACGCTGGACGAGCCGGGTCTGGTGGAAATGCTCAAGTTCCGCGCCCGCAAGCTCAGCCGTTGCCGGCTCTTCCCGCTGGGCGCGCTCACGCGCGGGCTCAAGGGCGAGCAGCTCACCGAAATGGCCGAGCTGACTGAAGCCGGTTGCGTGGGCTTTTCGCAAGCCGAAGTGCCCATCCGCAATACCCAGTTCCTGCTGCGCGCGCTGCAATACGCCGCCACCTACGGCTACACCGTCTGGCTGCACCCGCTGGACCCGTGGCTCGGCGGCGGTGTGGCGGCCAGCGGTGCGGTGGCCACGCGTCTGGGCCTCTCGGGCGTGCCCGTGACGGCCGAGACCCTGGCGCTGCACACCATTTTTGAGCTGGTGCAAGTCACCGGCGCACGGGTGCATCTCTGCCGCCTCTCCAGTGCGGCGGGCGTGGAGCTGCTGCGCGCGGCCAAGGCGCGCGGCCTGCCGGTTACGGCCGATGTGTCCATCAACTCGCTGCACCTCACCGATATGGATATCGGGTTCTTCAACACCGCCATGCGCCTCACGCCGCCGTTGCGCCAGCAGCGCGACCGCGACGCGCTGCGCGCGGCGCTGGCTGACGGCACCTTGGACGCCCTGGTGTCGGATCACATGCCGGTCAGTGCAGACGAAAAGAACGTGCCCTTTGCCGAGGCCACGCCCGGGGCCAGCGGTCTGGAGCTGCTGCTGAGCCTGGCCCTGAAGTGGGCGCAGGACGAGGGTGTGCCCATGGCGCGTGCGCTGGCCTTGGTCAGCGCTGAGCCAGTGCGTGTGCTGGGCTCGGCCCTGGGCTCCCTGGGGGCCAGCGCTGGGCGCTTGATGGAGGGTGGTGTGGCTGATGTCTGCGTGTTCGACCCCAACGCGCGCTGGGCCGTGCAGCCCGAGGCGCTGCGGAGCCAGGGCACCCACACGCCTTTTGCTTTTGGCATGACGGGGTTTGAGTTGCCCGGGCGCGTGCGTTACACCTTGGTGGCCGGTACGCTGGCATTTGAAGCCGCCAACGCATGAGTGTGCTGGGCGTGGTGCGGGCACCGTGGCGTTTGCTGCGGCTGTTGACGCATTTGCTGCACGGCTTGGCGCTGGCGCACTGGGGCTGGTCGGGGCGCAGCACGGCGCAGCGCCATGCGCTGGTGCGCTGGTGGTCGCTCAAGCTGCTCAAGGTCTTGGGCATCCGCTTGCAGGTGCGCGGTGTGGCCAGCACCGACGCGCGGCTGGTGGTGGCCAACCATGTGTCATGGCTGGACATTGCGGCGCTGCACTCCGTCATGCCGCACGTGTGTTTTGTGGCCAAAGACGACATCCGCCACTGGCCCGTGGTGGGCCCTCTGGTGGCTGCGGTCGACACCTTGTTCATCGCGCGCACCTCAAGACGCGACGCCGCGCGCATGGTCAGCGTCATCCGTGACCGGCTCACGAGCGGGGGCACGGTGGCTGTATTCCCCGAAGGCACCACCGGCCCGGGCTGGCCCATCTTGCACTTCCATGCCAATTTGCTGCAGTCGGCCATTGAGGCACAGCTGGGCGTGCAGCCGGTGATGTTGCGCTGGCATGCCCCGGGCGAGCGCTTTGCCGCGGCGGCTCAGTACGTGGGTGACACCACCTTGCTGACCAGCCTCTGGCGCATTCTTTGCGCCCAGCGTCTGGCGGTGGAGATTGAGGTGCTCGCGCCGCTGGCGAGCGCAGGTGTGCAGCGCCGCGAGCTTGCCGACCAGGCCCGTGGCGTGCTGGAGCAAGCCCTGTCACAGCGCACCCAAGGCGACTGAATCCGCACGGTGCGAAAGCGTGCGCTTCGGGCCGCGGCTAAAGTGCGCCTATGTTTCGCACCAAACTTTTGCTCGCACTCAGCGTGCTGGGCCTGCTGGCTGTACTGCAAGGCGCGGTGGCGCTGTGGGCGCAACACACGGCGGCGCAGCAGGTGCAGCGCGGGCGCTTGACCAGCGACATCCTGACCGGCTTTGTGGAGCTCTCGGCCAACAAGCAGCGCCTGCGCAGCTGGACGGCGCAGCTGCTGCTGACCGGTGAGGCGGATCTGGCCGTGCGCACGACCTTGCTGGCCGATATGCGCCGCGAGCTGCAACAGCTGCACGAGCGCTCCCTGGCGCTGGATGCGCTGGAGTCTGAGCTTGGCGAGTCGGGGCGGCGTGAACAACGCCAGCGCTCGCTCAACGTGCTGGATCAGCACGTCGACGACCTCGCCCATGCCTTGCATCGCATGACGCCCACCCTGCCGGGCGCTGATTCCGCAGAAGTGTGGCGCCGCATGCGCTCGGTGTTTGATGAGTCGCGCGGGCAAGACTTGCGCCGTCTGCTCTTGGCTGAAATCGAGCAGGAGCGCAGCGCCACCTCGGCCTCGCGCATGGCGGCCGACCGCGCCTTGGCCACCATGCGTGCCGTGGTGGTGGGCTTGTCGGTCACCGCGGCCTTGATGACGGTGGCTCTGGCGAGTTACTTCATGCTGAGCTTGCGCCGCCCGCTGGACGAGCTGATGCACGGCGTGCAGGCCCTGCAGGGCGGGGATTTGAACGTGCGGCTGCGTGAGAGCCGGGGCGACGAGTTCGGTCAGGTGGCGCGCGGCTTCAACGCCATGGCGGCCGAGCTGCAGCAGCACCGCCTGCAAGAGCAGGCCGACCGTGCCATGCTGGAGCAGATGGTGCAGTCGCGCACCGCCGAACTGCGCCAGGCCCACGACACCTTGCAAGCCATGGATGGGCGGCGGCGGCGTTTTTTTGCGGAAATCAGCCACGAGCTGCGCACGCCGGCCACGGCCATCCGTGGCGAAGCAGAAATCACCCTGCGCGGCCCGGACCGCAGTGCGGCCGAGTACCGCCAGGCGCTGCAACACATCGTGGCCACGGTGGAGCAGTTCTCGCAGGTGCTGGAGGACATGTCCTTGCTGGCGCGCGCCGAAGTCCAGCAACTCGCCCTGCAATGCGAGTGGCTGGACTGGCCGCAGTGGCTGCAGGCCCAGTGCCAGCAAGCCGAGGTGCTGGCCCGCGCACAGGGTCTGCGCATGCAGTGGCAGATTGACGCCACCACGCCGTCGGGCTGGGGTTTGCGCGCCGACGCCAAACGCTTGCGCCAGGTGCTGGGCATCGTGCTGGACAACGCCCGGCGCTACTCCAACCCAGGCACCGAGATCGAGCTGCGTGCCCAGGTGCAGGAACAGCGCCTGGTGTTGACGCTGCGCGACCAGGGCATAGGCATCAACGCGCAAGAGCTGCCTGAGGTCTTTGAGCGCCATTTCCGCGGCGAGGCCGCGCGGCGCCATCGGCCTGACGGCCTGGGCCTGGGCCTGCCGATTGCCCGCTACATCGTGCAAGCCCACGAGGGTGACATCAAGCTCACAAGTGCCGCTCAGCAAGGCACGGTGGTGCAAATTCGCCTGCCTTTGAGCCGGCTGACCTCCATGGGTGACGCAAGTTCATGAACACTCTTTTGATCGTTGAAGACGACACGCGTGTGGCTGACTTTTTGGAGCGCGGTTTGCGCGCCGAGGGCTACACCGTGAGCGTGGTTAGAGACGGGCATGCGGCCCTGGAGGCTGCGCGCGCTCAGGACTGGACGCTGATGGTGTTGGACGTCATGCTGCCCGGCCTCAATGGCCTGGATGTGCTGCAGCAGCTGCGCACCCAAGGCTCTCAAGTGCCTGTGCTCATGCTCACTGCCATGGGCAGTCTTGAAGACAAAGTCACGGGGCTGCGCCTGGGGGCGGACGACTACCTGACCAAGCCCTTTGCTTTTGACGAACTGTTGGCGCGCCTGGAGGCGCTGTGCCGACGTGGGCGCGAAACCCGCGTGCGCGCCAGCACCCTGTGCGTGGGCGATTTGCAGCTGGATCGGGAGCGCCTGCGCGTCAGCCGCGCCGGAGAGCTCATCAGCCTCACTGCCAAAGAGCTGGCTTTGTTGGAGCTGCTCATGAGCGCGCCGGGCCGTGTGTTCAGCCGCGAGCGCATCCTCTCCAACGTCTGGGGTGTCAGCGAGGATCCGCTGACCAATGTGGTGGACGTCTACATCCGGCGCCTGCGCCAGAAGATTGACTTGGACGGGCTCTCCCCACTGCTGCGCACCGTGCGCGGCATTGGCTACAAGATTGAAGCCGAGGACTGAACCCGCTCCGAGCACTTGCCTTTGGTGCTCTGTTCATCTGGCGTTCATTTGCAGCTTGGTCTGTGTTCATGAATCGCACACTTTGGCGTTCACCTCAGCACCGCAAAGTGCGGGTGACGCGTCAGGCCAGGGGGTCTGGCGCCACAACCCGGAGCTATAGACCATGAAAAAGTCGTTGATTGCCACGCTGTTGATTGCCGCTGCTGCCACCGCTCAAGCGCAGGCGCAGTCTGCTGCGTGTGCTAAGACCGATGCGAAGGAAATCTCGGCCTTGTTCGACCGCTGGAACGCCTCGCTGGCCACTGGCAACCCCGACCAGGTGGTGGCAAACTACGCCAAAGATGGCGTGCTCTCGCCCACGGTGTCCAACAAGGTGCGCACCAATCACGCTGAAATCCGCGACTACTTTGTGCACTTCCTGGACAAAGGTCCTCAGGGCAAGATTGACACCCGCATCGTCAAGATCGGCTGCAATCTGGCGCAAGACGTCGGCACCTACACCTTCACCTTCAAAGACGGCAGCAAGGTCAGCGGCCGCTACACCTATGTGTACGAATTCGTCAACGGCCAGTGGCTGATCAGCCATCACCATTCATCGGCCATGCCGGAGAAGGCTGCGGCGCATTCGCACTGAACCGCATTGGATAGCCCTGTGCGTCAGGGCTGCTGAAACATCAACGACCGCACGGCGTGCACAGGCGCACCTGTGCGGTCGTTTGGCTTGAGGCCTCAGGCCTTGCCTTGCGTGGCCACGGCCGCTGCGGCGCGGGCGGCGGCTTCAGCATCGCCCAGGTAGTAGCTCTTGATGGGCTTGAGCTGGGCGTCGAGCTCGTACACCAGCGGAATGCCGTTGGGGATGTTGACGCCCACGATGGCGTCGTCAGCGATCTGGTCCAGGTACTTCACCAGCGCACGGATGCTGTTGCCATGGGCGGCAATCACCACGCGGCGCCCGGCTTTGATCTGCGGCGCGATTTCTTCATTCCACAGCGGCAGCACGCGTGCCACGGTGTCTTTGAGGCACTCCGTCAGCGGGATGTCAGAGGGCTGCAGCGCGGCGTAGCGCACATCGCCGCGCTCGCTGCGCGGGTCGCTGGCTTCCAGTGCGGGCGGCGGGGTGTCATAGCTGCGGCGCCACACCAGCACCTGTTCTTCGCCATATTGCTTGGCCATGTCGGCTTTGTTGAGGCCTTGCAGCGCGCCGTAGTGGCGCTCGTTGAGCCGCCAGCGGTGCTGCACGGGCAGCCAGGTGCGCTCCATTTGGTCCAGGGCATGCCACAGCGTCCACACCGCGCGCTTGAGCATGGAGGTGTAGGCCACGTCAAAGTCCAGCCCCGCGGCCTTGATCAGGCGGCCGGCCTGGCGGGCTTGCTCCACGCCGGTGGGGGTGAGGTCCACGTCGGTCCAACCGGTGAAGCGGTTTTCCAGATTCCAAGTCGATTCGCCGTGGCGAATGAGTACCAGCTTGTACATATTGAAGAAGGCAAGGTGTTGATGAGAGGCTGTGGAATTCTAGGTTGCCGTTTTCGCGCGGACGCGAGCGCTGGCCTCTTTCTATAATCGCGCCCTTGTTTTGTGGACGCACATTGGCGGGGCTGCTTTGAAATTTCTGATCGAAAACTGGTATTTGGTTCTTGCAGCTGTGGCCTCTGGCGCCCTGCTGTTTGCGGGTGGTCGCGGCAAGACTTCCGGCATCAGCCCGGCAGATGCCGTGCAGCTGATCAACCGTGAAAAAGCCGTGGTGCTGGATGTCAGCGAAGGCGAGGAGTTCGGTCGCGCGCATGCCAAGGGCGCGCGCCACCTGCCGCTGTCGGCATTGACTGCCAAAGTTGAAGGGCATAAGCAACTGCCCACCAACAAGGCCCTGCCGCTGGTCCTGTTTTGCGCCAATGGCACGCGCGCCCATCGTGCCGCTGGCATTCTGCGCAAGGCTGGCTATGAAAAGGCCGTGGCAGTGCAAGGTGGTTTGACCGCCTGGCGCGAAGCCAGCCTGCCGGTTGATAAGGCCGCCTGAAGACGGGCGCCAGCCGCTGTTGAACTGCAAGAAAGCGCTTATGGCTCATGTGAAGATGTACACCACCCAGGTCTGCCCGTACTGCGTGCGTGCCAAGGCCTTGCTCAAGCAGCGCGGCGTGACGCAGATCGAAGAAATTCGCATCGATCTGGACCCCGCTCAGCGCGACGCCATGATGGCGTTGACCCAGCGCCGCACCGTGCCGCAAATCTTCATCGGTGACACCCACGTGGGCGGCTGCGACGACTTGGTCGCGCTGGATCAACGCGGTGGTCTGCTGCCCCTGCTTCAGGGGGAGTGAGCGTGCGCACCCTGATCTGAGGGCTGCAGCCCTTGATTGATAATGCCCGTCACGGCCCGCCGCTGGCGGGCTTTTTCTTCTACGGAACACATCATGGCCGACGAGAACAACGCCCCCGTATTTCAGATCCAGCGCATGTACCTGAAGGATCTGTCCTTGGAGCAGCCCAATGCCCCGCAAATCCTGCTGGAGCAAGGCCAACCCCAGGTCGACATCAATCTGGCGCTGGCGGCGGAGCCGGTGGCTGACGGCATCTTCGAAGTCTGCGTGACGGCGACCGTGACCACCAAGGTCAACGACAAGACGCTGTTTCTGATCGAAGCCAAGCAAGCTGGCATCTTCGAGATGCGCAACCTGCCGCAAGAGCAGCTGGAAGGCATCTTGGGCATCGTCTGCCCGCAGATGATCTACCCCTATCTGCGCGCTGTGGTCTCTGACGTTTGCAACCGCGCCGGCTTCCCGCCCGTGGTGCTGACGGAAGTGAACTTCCAAGCCATGTTCGAGGCCCAACAAGCCCAGCTGACTGCTCAAGCACAGGGCAACCAACAGCCTCCCGCTGTCAACTGAAGTCCAGGCGCTGCCGCCCGTAGTACGCATGAAGATCTCTATTCTGGGCGCTGGTGCCTGGGGCACGGCCTTGGCCCTGGCCGCAGCGCGGCGGCATGACACCCTGCTGTGGGCGCGTAGCGCTGAGGCTGTGGCGCGGATGCAGGCTCAGCGCAGCAATGCGCAATACCTGCCCGGTGTTGCATTCCCCCCGGACTTGGCGCTCAGTGCGGATTTCCATGCCGCGGTCGCTCATGCTCGCGAGGGCGTGCTGGTGGTGGCCACACCCATGTCGGGACTGCGTGAGACTCTGGCAGCGCTGCAGCAGTTGCAGGTTCAAGCCCCGGTGCTGTGGCTGTGCAAGGGCTTTGAGGCGGGCACTGCGCGCTTGGGGCATGAAATCGCGCGCGAAGTCGCGCCCTCGCTGCGCTGCGGCGTGCTCTCAGGCCCCAGCTTTGCGCAAGAAGTGGCCGCAGGCCAGCCCACTGCACTGGTGTCAGCTTCGGCGGACCCCACTGTTGCTCGCAGCGGCGTTGAGGCATTTCATGGCGAGCGCCTGCGCGTCTATTCCTCGGCCGACCCTGTGGGCGTTGAGGTGGGTGGTGCCGTCAAAAACGTCATGGCCATTGCGGTGGGCATAGGCGACGGCCTCAGTCTGCAGGCTCAAGAGCAAGGCTTGCTAGGTCCTGGGCTCAATGCCCGCGCCGCGCTCATCACGCGTGGTCTGGCCGAGATGCAGCGCTTGGCCCTGGCGCTGGGCGCCCAGACGGAAACCCTGCTCGGGCTCGCAGGCCTGGGGGATTTGGTGCTGACGGCCACAGGCGATTTGTCGCGCAACCGCCGTGTCGGGCTCATGCTGGCCCAGGGGCTGAGCGTACAGGACATCCTGCAGCGGCTCGGCCATGTGGCGGAAGGCGTTTACAGCGCACCCACGGTGCTGGCGCGTGCACAGCAGCTGGGGGTGGACATGCCCATCACCGAGGCGGTGGTGGATGTGCTGCAAGGCCGCATTCCGGTGGCGCAGACGCTGGAGCGGTTGATGGGCCGCCAGGCCCGCTCTGAGTGGTGATGTTGCGCGGCGGCTTGGGCGGGCTTACTGGCCGCCTGCGTAGCCGTTTTGGCGCCAGCCTTCAAAGACCGCCACCGCCACGGCGTTGCTGAGGTTGAGGCTGCGCTGCTGCGCACGCATGGGCAGGCGCACACGCTGTGCGGGCGCGAACTGCTCACGCAGCTCCGGCGGCAGACCAGCGGTTTCGCAGCCAAACACCAGATAGTCCCCCGCGCACAAATTCACTTGCGCCAGCAGCTGGCTGCCATGCGTGGTGAAGGCAAACATGCGCAGTGGATCCGGACTTTGCGCTTGCAAAAAGGCCTCCCAACTGGCGTGGCGCAGCACCGGCGCGTACTCGTGATAGTCCAGGCCTGCACGGCGCATGAGGCGGTCTTCCATCGAAAAACCCAAAGGCTCAATCAGGTGCAGCTGGCAGCCCGTGTTGGCTGCCAGGCGAATCACGTTGCCAGTGTTGGGTGGAATTTCCGGGTGGACCAAAACGATGTGGAACATACGCTGTCTTCAGGGGTCAAGGGGCGGGCGTGCGCGCCAACACCAGAGCGCTGACGCTGGCCGCGCCAGCGCGGCGTAGGCTGCGAGCGGCCTCATGCAGCGTGGCGCCGGTGGTCATCACGTCGTCCAGCAGCACGCAGTGCCGCCCCGCCAATGGCATGGGGCAATGGAAGGCGCCGTGCATATTGCGTTGCCGGGCCTCCTTGTCCAGGCGAGCTTGTTGCTCGGTGGCCAGGGTGCGGCGCAACAGTTCGGGGGCCAGCGCGTATTGTCGCCGCTGCGCCAGCGGCCGCGCCAACTCCAGCGCCTGGTTGAAGCCGCGCTCGCACAGGCGCTCGGGCGAAAGCGGCACCGGCACGAGGCAAGCCTGCGCCGGCCAAGAGAGCTGTGCTGGAAGGGCGCGCTCCAGCAGGCTGCTCAGCAACGGCACCCAGTGCAGGCCCTGCTGGAATTTGAGCTCCGCAATCAGCCGCACCCAAGGGAAAGCGTAGTCCAGGGCTGCCACGCAGGCGTCCAGCGGCGGGGGCTGGATGAGGCAGGTGCCACAGGTGTTCAATCGGGCATTGGGAGGGAGGGGGAGGGCGCAGGTTTGGCAGCGCGTTTGCGGCTTGGCCCACTGCTCAAGACAGGTCGGGCAGATAGGCCCGCGGCACCAGCGGTCGCACACACCGCACAGCCCAGGCCAAGTGCTGCGGGCCTGACGCAATGCCCCCATGACTGCTGATCGGAACATGGCTCAATATACTGCCGCACCATGCACACGGATCAGCCTTCCCAGCCCAGTTCCGAGGGGGGGCAGCAGCCCTCCGTCGTAGCGGCACACGATGTATTGCCTCTGGACGAGCAAGCCGCGCTGCACCAGCGCAGGCGTCTGTTGCAAAGCCGTGTGGTGCCTTGGTTGCATGAGGAAGTGGCCTCGCGCATGGCCGAGCGCTTGCAGGCCATCAAGCGCGTTCCTGCGCATGTGCTGAACAGTTCTCCGGCGCTGGGTGGCGGGCACGCTCAGCTGCTGGCGGCCTACCCCGATGCCCAGCACTGGTGGTGGGAGGCTTCGCCCGCCCTGAGAGCCCAGACAGAGCTGCCCCTCGCGCCCGGTTGGTGGGCGCGTTGGCGTGGGGCCAGCACGGCACATTGGCGCAACCCCGCCAGCCCGGCTGCCGAGCTGCTGTGGTCGAACATGGAGTTGCATTGGTGCGCCCTTCAGGGCCAGCGCATGAAGCAGTGGCAAGAGGCCGTGGCCGTGGGTGGCTTTGTGATGTTCTCCACCATCGGTCCCGACAGCTTCAAGGAGCTGCGTCAACTCTGGCAAGAGCGCGGCTGGGGTGCCGTCGCGCCGGACTGGGTGGACATGCACGACTTGGGTGACGCCATGGTGCGTGCAGGCTTTGAAGACCCTGTCATGGACCAGGAGGCGATACGTCTGACCTGGTCACGCCCCGAAGGCTTGCTGCGAGACCTCCGTGCTCTGGGGGGAAATACCGCCCCTGCTCGGTCCGCTGGCTTGCGCACACCTCGCTGGCGCGACATGGTGCTTCAGGCGCTGGAGCAACTTCGGGGTGGCGATGGGCGTTTGGCACTGACGCTCGAGGTGGTGTATGGCCACGCCTTCAAAGGCCAGCCCCGTTTGACAGTGGCGGCTGAAACCGCCGTTTCGCTTGAGCACATGCGGTCTATGGTGCGGCGCACAACGCCACGCTGAGGCTGTTGCCGGGCACGGCATGCCCGCAATGTGTTGTTTTGAGCAATACCTGCTTTCTTCTCAGGGGTGGTGCGAATAGCGCAGCTTCTTTGCACCCCCTAGGATGGTTTCTATCGCACGCCTGTTGCGATAGTGTTGATATGAGTCATGCTTGGCTCACTGTCGGGCGACCCAAGCGAATTGGAGCAAATGTGACGACCATGACGATGTTGAATACGCGCGCGTATTTGGACTTGCGCCGTCTCGGCCAAGTTGCTCTTGGCTGGGGGGCTTGCCTGTGCGCGCAGGCTGCGCAGGCGGTCAACGATCTGCCCGGTGGTCCGGCTGTGAATCAGATCAATCTGCATCCGCCGGCAACGCGAATCGCAGCCGACCAGATCTGGTTGCACGACATGATGCTCTACATCTGCCTGGGCATCTTCGTCGCGGTGTTCGGGGTGATGTTCTATTCCATCTTCAAACACCGCAAATCACGCGGCCATCAAGCAGCCCACTTTCACGAGAGCGTGAAGGTCGAAATTGCCTGGACCGTGGTGCCGTTTTTGATTGTGATCTTGATGGCTTTGCCAGCGACCAAAGTGGTCGTGGCGATGAAAGACACGAGCAACGCGGACCTGACCATCAAAGTCACCGGCTACCAGTGGAAGTGGGGCTACGACTACCTCAAGGGTGAAGGGGAGGGCATTGCCATGCTGTCCTCGCTGGACCCGACCCACCGTGCCATGTCTGACTCGGGTCACCCGCAAGCGGTGGACAACTACCTGTTGAAGGTCGACAACCCCCTGGTGGTTCCGGTCAACAAAAAGGTGCGCATCATCACCACCGCCAGCGATGTGATCCATGCCTGGATGGTCCCCGCCTTCGGTGTGAAGCAAGATGCCATCCCGGGCTTTGTGCGTGACACTTGGTTCAAGGCTGAGAAAGAAGGCGACTTTTACGGCCAGTGCGCCGAGCTCTGCGGCAAAGAGCATGCCTATATGCCCATCCACGTCAAAGTGGTCTCTGCTGTCGAATACAGCGCATGGGTGGAGGGTGAGAAGAAGAAGCTTGCCGCCAAGGCCGATGATCCGAGCAAGGAATGGAAAATTGAGGACTTGCTCGTACGTGGCGAAAAGGTCTACAAAGCCAACTGTGCTGTGTGCCACCGCGAGGACGGCAAAGGTGCGGGCCCCATCCTGCCGCTGGATGGCTCTGCGGTGGTCTTGTCTGACAAGCACATGGACCAAATCCAGGTTTTGCTGAATGGCCGCAATGGCATGCCGGCCTGGAAGCAGCTCAACGACACCGAGATTGCCGCTGTGGCCACGTACACCAAGAACAGCTGGTCCAACAAGACTGGTCAGCTGGTTCAGCCCGCCGAAGTTGTGGCAGCGCGCAAGTAAATACTGGACGTCATCTAAGGAAGCAACATGAGTGCAGTGCTTGATCACCACGGCCAGGCTCACGGCCATGCGCATGACGACCACCACCACGCGCCCACGGGGTGGCGCCGCTGGGTGTTTGCCACCAACCACAAAGACATCGGCACGCTGTATCTGCTGTTTGCCTTCACCATGCTGATGGTGGGTGGGGTGTTGGCGCTGTTCATCCGCGCCGAGCTGTTCCAGCCGGGCTTGCAGTTCTTCAACCCCGAACAGTTCAATCAGTTCACCACCATGCATGGCCTGATCATGGTGTTCGGCGCCATCATGCCGGCCTTTGTGGGTTTCGCGAACTGGATGATCCCGCTGCAAATTGGCGCCTCGGACATGGCCTTTGCCCGGATGAACAACTTCAGCTTCTGGCTGATGATCCCGGCAGCCCTCATGTTGGTGGCCAGCTTTTTCATGCCGGGCGGTGCTCCGGCTGCAGGCTGGACCTTGTATGCCCCGCTGACACTGCAGATGGGTCCTTCCATGGATGCGGGCATATTTGCCATGCACATCCTGGGGGCCTCATCCATCATGGGCTCGATCAACATCATCGTCACCATCCTGAACATGCGCGCTCCTGGCATGACGCTGATGAAGATGCCGATGTTCTGCTGGACTTGGTTGATCACCGCCTACTTGCTGATTGCCGTCATGCCTGTGCTGGCGGGTGCCATCACCATGACGCTGACTGATCGCCACTTCGGGACGAGCTTCTTCAATCCCGCTGGCGGCGGTGACCCGATCATGTACCAGCACATCTTCTGGTTCTTCGGGCACCCCGAGGTCTACATCATGATCTTGCCCGCCTTTGGCATCGTGAGCCAAATCGTGCCGGCTTTTGCGCGCAAGAAGCTCTTTGGCTACGCCTCTATGGTCTACGCCACGGCCTCTATCGCCATCTTGTCTTTCATCGTTTGGGCGCACCACATGTTTGCCACGGGCATGCCGGTGACTGGGCAGCTCTTCTTCATGTACGCCACGATGTTGATTGCCGTGCCCACGGGCGTGAAGATCTTCAACTGGCTGGCCACCATGTGGCGCGGGTCCATGACGTTTGAGACGCCCATGCTGTGGGCCGTCGGCTTTATCTTTGTGTTCACCATGGGTGGGTTCACTGGCTTGGTTTGCGCCATGGCACCCATCGATATCCAGATTCAAGACACCTATTACGTGGTGGCGCATTTCCACTATGTGTTGGTGGCAGGCTCTCTGTACGCTTTGTATGCAGGCGTCTATTACTGGGGCCCCAAATGGGCCGGGGTGCTGATTTCTGAGACCCGCGGCAAGATTCACTTCTGGGGCTCGCTGATCTTCTTCAACATCACCTTCTTCCCCATGCACTTCCTGGGGTTGGCGGGTATGCCTCGTCGCTATGCCGACTATCCGATGCAGTTTGCTGACTTCAATCAGCTGGCGTCTATCGGCGCATTTGGCTTTGGTCTGATGCAGGTGTACTTCTTCTTCGCCGTGGCCCTGCCTTTGTTGCGTGGCAAGGGCGAGAAGGCGCCGCAAAAGCCCTGGGATGGCGCTGAAGGTTTGGAGTGGGAAGTGCCCTCGCCCGCGCCGTTCCACACTTTCGAGACACCGCCCAAGCTTGACGCGACGGCAACCCGAATCGTGGCTTGATATCGCCGGGGGGATGTGACCATGGCAACACCTGAGCAGCGCAAAGCCAACATCCGTTTGGCGCTCATCTTGGTCAGTGCGGCTTTGGTCTTCGGGCTGGGCTTTGTGGCCAAGATTGTTCTGCTCGGACGGGGCTGAGACACACGCCATGCGCAGTTGGATGTCCCGCGGATTGCTGCATGCGAACCGGACCATGGTGGTCAAGCTGCTGCTTGTGTCCGTACTGATGTTTGGGTTTGGCTACGCCCTGGTGCCGATGTACAGAGCGATCTGCGCTGCTTTGGGCATCAATGTGCTGAGTCAGGGCGAGCGCGTGGAAGTCGCCGAGCTGCGCAATACCCAGGTTGATCAGAGCCGAACGGTCACGGTTGAGTTCGATGCCAACGCCCGCGGCCCTTGGGATTTCAAGCCAGCTGTGAATCACATGGTGGTTCACCCCGGGGCGCTGACCACGGTGATGTACGAGTTCCGTAACGCGCAAGACCGAACCATGTCGGCTCAGGCCATCCCGAGTTATGCGCCAAAGCAGGCGATGCCGTATTTCAATAAGCTGGAATGCTTTTGCTTCAATGAATACACACTCGCGCCCGGTGAGCGCAAGCAGTGGCCGGTGGTGTTTGTCATTGATCCCAAGCTTCCTCGTGATGTGAAGACCATCACCTTGTCCTACACCTTCTTTGAGGTGGCAGGCAAGGGGCAAGCAAAGCCCTTGGCTTTGGGTGGCAGCAAAGGTGTTTGATGCAGGACGAACCAACCCCGCAGGGCGGCGATTTGCGTCAGGCGGTCTCGCGCAAGGGCTCGTTTTTGGGGACTTTGAGAGCCGTCGCTTGGTCGTTTTTCGGGGTTCGAAAAAAGTCCGGCTATGACCAAGATGTATCTCAGCTCAACCCGGTGCACGTGATCATCGCTGGCGTTCTTGGCGCCGTGCTCTTCGTCCTGGTGTTGGTGCTGTTGGTTCAGTGGATTGTTGCCAGTGGTGTGGCCACTGGTGGCTGAGTGATTTCAAGCGAAGTGTTTGAATATTTAGGAGAACCGGCATGTCGGCTGTGACCACTCACGACAAGACGCCCTACTACTATGTGCCGCATCCATCGCGTCACCCAGTCATGGCTGCATTTGGCCTGTTCTGGGTGGTGCTGGGTGCTGGGCAATGGGTAAACGGGCAGCAATGGGGCATGTATTCGCTGCTGTTCGGCTTGCTGTGGTGGGCTTTTACGCTCAAGCAGTGGTTTGGTGATGCCATCAGTGAGAGCGAAGGGGGCTTGTACGGCGACCGTATCGATGCCTCTTACCGTTGGAGCATGGGCTGGTTCATCTTCTCGGAAGTCATGTTCTTTGCGGCCTTTTTTGGCGCGCTCTATTGGGCACGGGTTCATTCGGTGCCTACGCTCGGTGACTTGGAGCATCAACTGCTGTGGCCGGACTTCAAAGCCCTGTGGCCCAGCGTGGCTGCGGGCGCGACGACCTCCCCGGCTGGCACGGTTGAACCCTTTTCCACCATTGGCCCATGGCCCCTGCCTACGCTCAACACCGCTTTGCTGCTGACCTCGGGCGTGACTTTGACGGTGGCGCATCACGCCCTGATTGCTGGCGACCGGGCCAAGACCATCCGCTTTATGTGGGTGACGGTTTTGCTGGGCATTGTGTTCCTCATCGTGCAGGGCTACGAGTACAGCCATGCGTATCGTGACTTGAACCTCAAGCTCAGCTCAGGTGTGTTCGGTTCAACCTTCTTCATGCTGACGGGCTTCCATGGCTTCCACGTTTTCGTGGGCATGCTCATGCTGCTGTTCATCACGCTACGCCTGCAAAAAGGCCATTTCACGGCCGAGCGCCACTTCGGTTTCGAAGGTGCAGCTTGGTACTGGCACTTTGTGGATGTGGTCTGGCTGGGCCTCTACATCGTTGTCTACTGGATGTAGGGCGGGGATGCTTGGGCTCTTGTCCGGAGCCCAACCCTGGAGACGCCGCGTCAAGCGGCGTATTTTTTTGTAGGAGCGCTTGTTGAGCGGTGTCAGCTGGCGAGGGTGCGGGGCTCAATCCAGCCAAGTGCGTAGGCCAGCAGGATGAATACAAACAAACCAATCGACAAGCCGACTCGCCACGCCAGCGCCCGGGCCATTTGGCCGCGGTCTGCACCGCGTTTGAGCATGAAGTACCCTGCGCCGGTAAAGGCAACAAGCACCCCGATCAAGGCCAACACGATGAGCAGTTTCATGGGCGCCGATTATTCCACTGCCCTTTCACATGCGCTCTAAAACATTGATCTTCGTCGCTGCGCTGCTGGGCGCTTTGTTGACCGGAGCCCTGGGTGTGTGGCAACTGCAGCGTGCGGCTTTCAAGCGCTCGCTTGAGGCTGCGATGGCGCAGCAGCGAGAGGCGCCGGTGCTCACGAGTGCGCAAGTTTTAGGCGGTGGGGTGGGTGTTCTGCATCGGCGTGCCGTGCTTGAGGGCCAGTGGCTGAACGACAAAACGGTGGTGCTGGAAAACCGTTCCATGAATGGCCAGGCGGGCTTTTTTGTGCTGACGCCCCTGCAGCTGACGGGACAGTCGCATGGCGTCTTGGTTCAGCGCGGCTGGGTGCCGCGTCAGCTGCAAGATCGCCAGGCGCTGCCCGATCTGCGTGCGCCCGCAGGCGAACAAAAAGTGGTGGGGCGCTTGGCGGCGGCACCTTCGCGTTTGATGGACTTTCAGGGCGTTAAGTCGGAAGGTTTGATCCGGCAGAATCTCGACTTGCCTGCTTACGCTTTGGAGTCAGGCTTGAAGCTAGCGCCTTTGGTGCTGCTGCAAACTGAGGGTACCGACCCCTTGCGCAGGGATTTGCCAGCGCCGGCTGTTGATGTTCACAAACACTACGGCTATGCATTTCAATGGTTCGCGCTTTGCGCACTGATTGCGGGTCTCTATGTCTGGTTCCAAATCATCCTTCCCCGGCGCCGTGTCTGAGCCTTTGTCCATGACGGTGCATAGCCTCCCTGATGCCGCATCGGTACCGCGTCGTTCGCTTTTGCAACTGTGGCTGGTGGTGCTGGTGTGCTTGGCACCGGTGGTGGCTTCCTACATGGCGTTTTATGTGTTTGAGGTCAGGGGTTCGGCATACGGCACCTTGATTCAGCCCACGCGGGAAATACCGCAGCAGCTCCCTATTCACAACGGGCAAGGTCAGGCCCTCAAGCCAGAATCTTTGAAAGGCCAGTGGTTGCTGGTCGTGGTCAGCGGCGGTGCGTGTCCTGAGCAGTGCGAACGCCAGCTGTTCATGCAGCGCCAGCTGCGCGACATGCTGGGCAAGGAGCGTGAAAAGCTGGACAAGGTTTGGATCGTCTCGGACGCCGTGGCGATTCGCCCCGAGCTGACGCAGGCGCTGTCGCAGGGCCTGCCGCCCACCGTGCTGCGCATTCCCGCTGAGGCGCTGCAGCAATGGCTGGCGCCAGACGCGGGTCGCGCGCTTGCAGACCACCTCTACCTGGTCGACCCCCTGGGGCGCTGGATGTGGCGCGCTCCTGTGGATGCTGACCCTATGAAGATCAAGAAAGACTTGGACCGCCTCATCAAAGCCAACGCAGGCTGGGACAGGCCGGGTCGCTAAGGGTATATCGATGACGGGATTTGATCTGGCTCCATTGCTTGAGCTGCTTGCATTGGGCGCTGTGCTGGGCGGTCTGCCCTTGCTGTGGTGGGTGCGGAGGCAGCGGCACAACACGCCTGTTTTGCGCCTGCGCGCCTTGGCACTTCTGACCTTGTTTCTGACCTTTGATTTGGTTGTTTTTGGGGCCTTTACCCGCTTGACTGACTCAGGCTTGGGCTGCCCCGATTGGCCGGGCTGCTATGGCAGTGCGTCGCCGCTTGGTGCGCGCGATGAAATTCACGCTGCCCAGTCGGCCATGCCGACGGGGCCTGTGACACATGGCAAGGCCTGGGTGGAAATGATCCACCGCTACTTGGCCAGTGCCGTGGGTTTTTTGATTTTGGTGATGGCTGTGCTGAGTTGGCGTTGGCGGCGCCATGTGGGCCTGCAGGTGTCGCCGTGGTGGGCCAGTGTGACGCTGGTGTGGGTTTTGGCACAGGGGCTTTTTGGCGCGCTGACGGTGACCATGAAGCTCTTTCCAGCCATCGTCACGCTGCATTTGATGGGGGGCTTGGGGCTGCTGGTGTTGTTGGCATGGCAATGGCAGGCCTATCGACCGCAGCCCATGCGCGAGGGCGCCGCCGTGCTGAGCAAGGCTGTGGCCGTGCTGTTTGCGCTGTGCGTGCTGCAGGCCGCACTGGGCGGCTGGGTCAGTACCAACTATGCCGTGCTGGCGTGCAGGGATTTCCCTAGCTGTCAGGGACAATGGTGGCCTGAGATGGACTTTGCACATGGCTTCACCCTGTGGCGGGAGTTGGGTGCGGGCCGTGATGGTGGATGGCTACCGTTTGCTGCACTCACAGCCATCCATGTGACTCATCGGCTTGGTGCGCTGTTGGTGGTGCTGGTGTTGTTGGGTGTGGTTTGGGCCCTGCGCCGATGGGGTGGTGCGCAAGGACGGCGCTGGTCTTGGTGTTTGCTGGGGGTGGTGCTTTGGCAGGTGGTGTCGGGCTTGTCCAACGTGGTGCTGGGCTGGCCCTTGCTGGCTGCCTTGGCTCACACGGCGGGTGCGGCGGCCCTGCTCACGCTGCTGGCGGTATTGCTGGCGCGCCTGCGGCAAGGTCGCAGGGCCAACACAAGTGCACTGAACGCTTCTACCCAGACTTCAACGAATAGAACTTTGCATACATGAGCTCTCTTGCTTCGAAACCAGTGCCGGCCAGTCGATGGTCGCAGTACTACCAGCTCACGAAGCCCCGTGTTGTACAGCTCATCGTGTTTTGTGCCGTCATTGGCATGGCTTTGGCCGTACCGGGTTGGCCGACGACCCAGCAGTGGCGCCAGATGTTGGCGGGCTCTGCAGGCATCTGGCTGGTGGCGGCAGCCGCCGCAGCTTTCAACTGTTTGGTCGAGCAGCACATTGACGCCAAGATGAAGCGCACCGCTTGGCGCGCCACGGCCAAAGGTGAACTGAGCCGCTTGCAAGCATTGGTCTTCTCGGCTGTGCTGTGCAGCCTGGGCATGGCATTGCTGTATTTCGAGGTCAACGCATTGACGATGTGGCTGACCCTCGCGACCTTTGTCGGCTATGCGGTGGTCTACACCGTGCTGCTCAAGCCGCTCACGCCTCAGAACATCGTCATTGGCGGAGCATCGGGCGCCATGCCGCCGGTGCTGGGTTGGGCGGCGGTGCGGGCCGAGGTGGGCTACGAAGCCTGGTTGATGTGCCTGATTATTTTTCTCTGGACGCCACCGCACTTTTGGGCGCTGGCGCTCTATCGGGCCCAGGAGTACGCGAAGGCTGGCTTGCCCATGCTGCCCGTCACCCACGGCAATGAATACACGCGCCTGCAAGTGCTGCTCTACACCTGGGTGCTGCTGGCGGCCACGCTGCTGCCATTTCTGACGGGCATGAGCGGGGTGCTCTACCTGGTGGCTGCACTGGTGCTGGGCTTGCGGTTTTGTCAGCTGGCGTGGCGCCTGTGGCGTCAGTACTCAGACGAGCTGGCGCGCTCCATCTTTCGTTTTTCCATCTGGCATTTGTCGCTGTTGTTTGCGGCGCTCTTGCTGGATCACTACCTGAAGCCCTACTGGACTTGAGCACACCATGAAACGCCGTTTGTTTTTGATGTTGGCGCCGGCCTTGGCCTCACTCTATGGCTGTTCGCGCGAAGAGGCTGCGCCCAGCTTGAAGTTTGAGGGCGTCGACCTCACTGGCGCGCCCTATGCCCGCAGCTTCAGTTTGACCGACCAAGATGGCCGCGTGCGCAGCTTGGCCGACTTCAAAGGCAAAGTGGTGGTGGTGTTTTTCGGCTTCACTCAATGCCCGGATGTTTGCCCCACCACCCTGGTGGAGCTGGCACAGGTGAAGAAAGACTTGGGCGCCGATGGCGACCGGGTGCAGGGGGTGTTCATCACGGTGGACCCGGAGCGTGACACACCCGAACTGCTCAAGCCCTATGTGCAGGGCTTTGATCCAAGCTTTGTGGCACTCAGAGGCACGCCTGAGCAAACGCGCGACGTGGCCAAAGAGTTCAAGGTGTTCTATGCCAAGGTGCCCGGCAGCTCGTCAGGCACTTACACCATGGACCACACGGCGGCGAGCTTCATCTTTGACCCGCTGGGGCGAGTGCGCGTGTTTTCCCGCTATGGCTCAGGCGCCCAGGCTTTGGCATCTGACATCAAAGCCTTGCTGAACGAAGCGCGCTGAACTTGCGCCCAAGCTCAGGCTTGGGCCAGGGCCTTGCGCATTTTCTTCATCGCTGCGACTTCGATTTGGCGAATGCGCTCTGCGCTGACGCCGTACTCGGCAGCCAGCTCGTGCAGCGTCATGCCACCGCTGGCATCGTCATTGACCTTGAGCCAACGCTCTTCAACGATGCGGCGGCTGCGCTCGTCCAGCGCCGCCAGGGCAGTTTTCAGGCCCTCGGTAGCCAGCATGTCGCGCGAGCGGCTTTCCAGCACGCGAGTCGGTTCGGACGATTCATCGCTCAGGTAGGCGATGGGCGCAAAGCTCTCGCCGTCATCGTCGGTCTGAGCCTCCAGGGCAACGTCGCCGCCAGCCAGCCTGGTTTCCATCTCCAACACGTCTTCGCGCCGCACCTGCAGCTGCTGTGCCACGCGATCCAACTCCGCAACAGACATGCTGTTGCGGTGGCTTTGGTCGTCCGGCGCGTCTTCCTTCATGCCGTGCTTGAGGGAGCGCAGGTTGAAGAACAGCTTGCGCTGGGCCTTGGTGGTGGCCACCTTGACCATGCGCCAGTTCTTCAGGATGTACTCGTGGATCTCGGCTTTGATCCAGTGCATGGCGTAGGACACCAAACGCACGCCCTGAGATGGGTCAAAGCGCTTGACGGCCTTCATGAGCCCGACATTGCCTTCCTGGATCAAGTCGCCTTGAGGCAAGCCGTAACCCAGGTATTGGCGCGAGATCGAGACGACCAAGCGCAGGTGAGACATCACCAAGCGGCTGGCAGCTTGCAGATCGCCATGCTCGCGCAGCCGCGAGGCAAACTCCTGCTCCTCGTCTGCACTGAGCAAGGGCAGGCGATTGACCGCAGAGATGTAAGCGTCCAAATTGCCCAGCGAGGGCACCATGGACCAAGGGTCACGCAGTGCAAGGCTTTGGGACATGGCAGATCAAGCTCCTTGAGATGCGCCGTCCAGAACACAAGGTTCTGTGCCAAGTGATATTAGCACTCTTGCTTGGGGAGTGCTAATGCCTCGGTTGAGGCAAATACCCCCCAAACCCGTGCCAATCAAACGCTGGCTTGAATGCCGGCAATGGCCCATTCCCGGCTGCCGTCCACCGGGCGGGTCAGGTGCCAAACTTCGTCGAAACGCTCTGCGGTGGCATTTTGCTGTTCCCGGATCAGGCCGCTGAAACGCACGCTGACGATGTTTTGCCCAGCTTCTTCGGTGACCTCAATCACCTGGGCGTCGAGCTGAACCACATCGGTCTGTTGCGGACCCTTGCGCTCGAGCAGCTCTTGCTGAATGACGGCGTACATCTCGGGCGTGGTGAAGCGGCGCAGGTCAGCCTGGTCGCCCGCATCGTTAGCGGCCTGCATGCGAATGAACACACGCTTGGCGACTTGCACAAACCCTTGGACGTCAAAGCCTGCGGGCGCGGCACCAGTGCTGGCGGGTGCGCTGTGCGGCTGTGCAGCGGTAAACGTCGCCGGTGCCTTGAAGGGGTCGGCTGCCGGCTGGCTTGGCAGGGAGGCGGGGGCGCCTGCGGTGGCCCATTGCATGCCCATGGCCTGCGGGGCTTTGGCCTGGCCGGCTTGGTTGGCGGCACGGCGCTTGAGGAAGTAGCCGATAACAGTCATCAGCACCACGCCCAGAAGCATCATCATCATGAAGCTGGCGAGTTCCTCACCGAAACCAAAGTGGCTGGCCAGCGCGGCCAAGCCCAGACCTGCGGCGAGCCCTGCAATGGGACCCATCCATGAGCGTTTGGGTGCTGCAGCAGCGCCAGCGGCGGCCGTGCCAGCGTTCACCGGGGCGGCTTGCTGTGCGGGAGCACCTTGTTGGGTTGGCGCTTGCGCTGGCGTGTGCGGCTGGGTGCTTTGCTGGGTAGGGGTCGAGCGTTTCATGCCACCGCTGCCCAGGCGTTTTGCATAGGCATCTGTGGAGATCAGGTTGGCGCTCAAGACGGCGCCAATCAGCATCAGCGTGATCGATTTCATCGGTGTGATGGTGCTCAGGTGGGTGTCAAAGATGGAATCTGAAGCGGAGATCCGCGCTTGTGAGCATGCCAGCAGCTGCCGCTCTTGTGTGTGCGGATACTTCGCTGTTCTCTCAGCGTTGCTCAGGCAAATCCTGTTGCTGATAGTTTGGCACCGTGGTGCCGGCACTCAGCGTGCAGTTGCTGTAGAGAAGGCGCCAGGCGCCCAGATGCGATAACGAACTTCGCTATTGTCGGGCACGTAGAGCACCAGGGGCAGGCGAGGGTTGTAGCGCAAGGCGCGCAGAAGCTCGGGCGCAGCGGAGACGAACTCGCGCCGGGCTTTTTGGTTCTCGGGGCAGCCCATTTGGGTCGATGCAGGGGCGGAGAGTTCCTGCACCACGTAGTAGTCAAAGCCCCAGCCTTGAAGCACACGCCGCTCGACCTTGGCGCTCATGTGCTGCTTGTTGCAGTCGGCCTCCAGAGTTTGGCCGATGACAACTTCCACGCGTCTGTCGCGCTGGTCGGGCAATTCCGGCATTTCGATCACAACACGGCGCATGCCTGGTTCTGCGGCCGGGAAGGGTTTGAGAACATCGAAGTTGCCCGCTTGAGCATGGAGGCCTCCCCCCAGCGTCAGGCAAAGGAGGGCGGCGGTTCGTGGCAGCGATTGGGGCATGTGGCGTGTGCAAGAAAGGTTCTGAAGCAAGAATGCCCCTTTGGCAGCATCAGCGCTGTCCGGTGAGTTGACGGTTGGCACGTAGCGCCAGCAGGGTGCATGCGCAGCCCGACAGCAGGTAGGCGCTGACCGCCCAAAGCCCGAAGTGCGAGGACAAACCCAGCGCCACAAGGGGGGCGAAGGCGGCGCCGATGAGCCAGGCCAAATCAGCCGTTAGCGCCGCACCACTGTAGCGGAAGTGGGGCAGAAAATTGCTGGTGACAGCCCCGGCAGCTTGCCCGTATGACAGTCCCATGAGCACAAAGCCAATCATGATGAAGGCGTTTTGCCCCACCGTGCCGCCACCCAGCAAGCTGGGCGTGATCAAGGCAAAGAGGGCAATCGCCACGGCCAGATAACCTAGCAAGGAACGTCGCCCGACTCGGTCAGCCAGCCAGCCGGAGACAGGCATGGCCGCAGCCGCCAAGAGCCCCCCAACCAGCTGCACGGCCAGAAATTGGCCCACGCTTTGCTCTGAGTAAAGGCTGATCCAGGACAGCGGAAAGACAGTGACAAGATGGAAAAGTGCGTAACTGGCCAGGGCGGCAAAGGCGCCAATGAAGATGTTATGACCCTGTTGGCGAACCAGGTCGGTGACTGCGCAGGGCTCCAGCTCATTGGCCTGGAGTTCGCGCTCGTATTCGTGTGTCACCACCAGACGCAGACGGGCAAACAAGGCCACGACGTTGAGTGCGAAAGCGGCAAAGAAGGGGTAGCGCCAGCCCCAGTCGAGGAAATCTTGCGCGTTGAGCTCGCGCCAGAGGTAGCCGAACAAGGCGCAGGCGATCAGGAAGCCGATGGGGGCGCCGAGTTGCCCCAACATGGCGTACCAACCGCGGCGATGCTCCGGGGCATTGAGTGCCAGCAGCGAGGGCAGCCCGTCCCAACTGCCACCCAGAGCGAGGCCTTGCCCGATGCGGCATGCGGCAAGCAAAACCACAGCCAACGCGCCCACCTCCTGGGTGCTGGGCAGAAGGGCCATGCTGACGGTGGAGCTGCCCAACAATATGAGCGCGACGGTGAGTTTGACCGAGCGCCCGAAGTGACGCTGCAGCTCCATGCTGGCCAAGGACCCCAAGGGGCGCACGATGAAGGCCAGCGAGAAGATGGCAAATGACCACAAAATGCCGTTGAGCTTCGAGAGGTCGGGGAAGAATAGCGCTGGGAACACCAGCACTGAGGCGATGCCGTAGACGAAGAAGTCGAAGTACTCCGACGCTCGGCCAATCACCACCCCGACGGCGATGTCACCGGGGGCCAAGTGACTGTTGTCAGGGGCTGAGTCCTTGGACGTCAGAGGGGAGGCAAGGGTGCTGGTGCTGCTCATGGTGCCTACCTGGGACAAAATGTCCTATCGTTGACATGGGTCAATCAAGTTACATTCCAGCAATCTGCGCAACTGGCGTTTTCCCGCGGCTCTGGAATACCCCGATGTCCCACCAATCCACTCCGTTAAGAGACCGAAGCCACTGGAGCCGATGGGCTCGACTGGCTGCGGCACTGCCACTGGCGATGATGCTCAGTGCTTGCAACACCGTCGTGATGAACCCGTCGGGCGACATTGCGGCACAGCAAGCCAAGCTGATTGTGGCTTCAACCTTGCTGATGCTGATCATCATCGTACCGGTGATTGCACTCACTTTGCTATTTGCTTGGCGCTATCGCCAGAGCAACAAGAATGCCACTTACTTGCCCGATTGGGACCATTCCACACGCTTGGAATTGGTGATTTGGGGTGCGCCACTGCTGATTATTTTGGCTTTGGGCGCGCTGACCTGGATCAGTACCCACAAACTGGACCCCTACCGCCCCCTGGAGCGCATTGAGCCGGGTCGCCCCTTGGCTGCTGACGTCAAGCCGCTGGTGGTTGAGGTGGTGGCGCTGGACTGGAAATGGCTGTTCGTCTATCCGGAGCAAGGTGTGGCGACGGTGAACGAACTGGCTGCTCCCGTTGATCGGCCTATCCAGTTCAAGATCACGGCCTCAACGGTGATGAACTCGTTCTATGTGCCAGCCCTGGCTGGGATGATTTACGCCATGCCGGGCATGCAAACCGAGCTCAATGCCGTGATCAATGAGCCTGGCGTTTACGAGGGCTTCTCCGCCAACTTCAGCGGTGACGGCTTCTCGCACATGCGCTTCAAGTTCCACGGACTGTCTGACGCTGAGTTCCAAAAATGGGTGCAGCGCAACCAAGCCGAAGGTCAGACCTTGGACCGCAGCAAGTACCTGGAACTGGAAAAGCCCTCAGCCCGCGTGCCCGTGAGCCGATATGCCACGGTAGAGAAGGGCCTGTTTGACGCCGTGCTCAATCAATGCGTGGACAGCCGACGCATGTGCATGGGCCAGATCATGGCCATCGATAAAGCTGGTGGCGCAGGTCGCGGTAGCGTGGAAGGTTTGACAGTCACGACTTGGCGAGAGGGTCGCCGTCTGGTGGTGTCTTCAGAATGCACTCCAGCAAACGCGGCCAGCTTTGTGGCGTTGCCCACACAGCCGCCTAGCACGGGCAACTGAGGCCCTGCAACGGCGACACCACCCGCATTGCGACCCGCAGGTCAGGATGCGAAACACACGTGGCGCCACGGCTCGAAATACCGGCCTGTGGCGCGTCAAGTTTTCGATTGAGCGAGGCTCAACATGAATGAATCACAAGGACTCAGCCAGCTGTTGCTGGGGCGCTTGAGCTGGGACGCGTTTCCCTTTCACGACCCGGTGATCCTGGTTACTTTCATTGCGGTGGTTTTGGGCGGCACCACCATGGTGGCCCTGATGACTCGCTACAGGGCCTGGGGGCCGCTGTGGCGCGACTGGATCACCAGCATCGACCACAAGAAGATCGGCATCATGTACATCGTGCTGGGCTTGGTGATGCTGCTGCGCGGCTTCGCCGATGCGCTGCTCATGCGCGCCCAGCAGGCCATCGCGTTTGGCGATCAGGCAGGCTTCTTGCCGCCGCACCACTACGACCAGATCTTCACGGCCCATGGCGTGATCATGATCTTCTTCGTGGCCATGCCCTTCATCACCGGGTTCATGAACTACCTGGTGCCGCTGCAAATCGGCGCACGTGATGTGGCTTTCCCCTTTCTGAATAACTTCAGCTTCTGGATGACCACCGGTGGCGCGGTGCTGATGATGGTGTCGTTGTTCGTGGGTGAGTTTGCGCGCACCGGCTGGCTGGCTTACCCGCCGCTGTCAGGCATTCTGGGTAGTCCAGGCGTGGGGATGGATTACTACATCTGGGCGCTGCAGGTGGCCGGGGTAGGGACGACCTTATCGGGCATCAACCTGATCGTCACCATCATCAAGATGCGTGCGCCGGGCATGACGCTGATGAAGATGCCCGTCTTCACCTGGACGGCGCTGTGCTCCAACATCCTGATCGTTATCAGTTTCCCGGTGTTGACCGTCACGCTGCTGCTGCTGACGCTGGACCGTTACCTAGGCACTAATTTCTTCACGACAGACCTCGGCGGCAACGCCATGCTGTATGTGAACCTGATCTGGATTTGGGGTCACCCCGAGGTCTACATCCTGATCCTGCCTTGCTTTGGCATCTTCTCTGAGGTGGTTGCCACCTTCTGCCGCAAGCGCCTCTTTGGCTATGCCTCGATGGTGTACGCGACGGTGGTGATCACCGTGCTGTCTTACATCGTGTGGCTGCACCACTTCTTCACCATGGGCTCAGGGGCCAGCGTGAACGCCTTCTTCGGCATCACGACCATGATCATCTCGATCCCGACCGGCGCCAAGATCTTCAACTGGCTGTTCACCATGTACCGTGGTCGCATCCAGTTTGAACTGCCCATGATGTGGACCGTGGCCTTCATGATCACCTTCGTGATCGGCGGCATGACGGGCGTGCTGCTGGCTGTGCCGCCGGCTGACTTTGTGCTGCACAACTCGCTGTTCCTGATTGCGCACTTCCACAACGTCATCATCGGTGGCGTGCTGTTCGGGCTGTTTGCCGGCATCTACTTCTGGTTCCCCAAAGCCTTTGGCTTCAAGCTCGATCCCTTCTGGGGCAAGTGCTCGTTCTGGTTCTGGGTGGTGGGCTTCTACATGGCCTTCATGCCGTTGTACGCCCTGGGCCTGATGGGTGTGACGCGCCGCATGAGTCACTTCGAAGACCCCTCGCTGCAAATCTGGTTCCAGGTGGCGGCTTTGGGTGCGGTGCTGATTGCCCTGGGCATTGGCTCGATGCTGATTCAGTTCGTGGTGAGCTTCCTGCGTCGCGAGCAGCTGCGCGATGTTTCGGGCGACCCCTGGGGCGGTCGTACGCTGGAGTGGGCGACTTCTTCGCCGCCGCCAGACTACAACTTTGCCTTCACGCCCGTGGTGCATGACCTCGACGCTTGGCACGATATGAAGCAGCGCGGCTGCGAGCGCCCGACCTCTGGCTTTGTGGCCATCCACATGCCCAAGAATACGGCTGCGGGTGTGGTGATCGCGGGTTTGTCGACCCTGCTGGGTTTTGCCCTGATCTGGCATATGTGGCTGTTGGCGGGTGTGACCTTCTTTGCCACGGTGTTGGCTTCGATCATTCACACCTTCAACTACAAGCGCGATTTCTACATCCCCGCTGATGAGGTGACCCGCGTCGAGAACGAGCGCACCCGTCAACTGGCCGCTCTGGGTCAGCCGCAGTAAGGACTCAACGCCATGCAAGCTACTTACCAATTCACCACCGCGGACGGGCGTCCGCGCTTCTGGGACGACGGCAGCTTCCACCCCCAACAGGGCACGCTGCTGGGCTTCTGGATTTACCTGATGAGCGACTTGCTCATCTTCGCGGTGCTGTTTGCCACCTTCGCGGTGCTGGGGCGCAGCTACGCGGCCGGCCCCTCGGGGGCGGACTTGTTCGACTTGAAGCTCATTGCCCTCAACACGGCCATGCTGCTGCTGTCGTCCATCACCTATGGCTTTGCCATGATTGCGGCCAAGCACGGCAAGAAACAGGCGGTGCTGACGTGGATGGCCATCACCGCGCTGTTTGGTGTCGCTTTCGTGGGCATTGAGCTCTACGAATTCCACCACCTGCTGCATGTGGGTGCGAGCTGGGAGCGCAGCGCCTTCCTGTCCGCCTTCTTCGCGCTGGTCTCTACCCACGGCCTGCACGTGAGCTTCGGCATCATCTGGCTGGTGGTGTTGATGATTCAGGTGAGTAAATTCGGTCTGACTGTGGAGAACAAACGCCGACTGATGTGCCTGTCCATGTTCTGGCACTTCTTGGATCTGGTCTGGATTGGCGTCTTTACTTTTGTCTATCTGATGGGAGTGCTGTGATGGCGGCTCAACACAACACACATGGCCACGACGACGGCCACCATGACGATCCGCTGGACGGCTACCACGCCACCGTCAAAGGCTATGTGGTGGGCTTTTTGCTCTCGGCGATTCTGACCATCATTCCGTTCTGGCTGGTGATGGCCAAGGTGCTGCCGCCCGAGGCCACCAAGCTGGTGATCCTGGTCTTTGCCGCGGTGCAAATCGTGGTGCAGATGGTTTACTTCTTGCACTTGGACGGCAAGATGGAAGGCGGCTGGACGCTGTTGTCCACCATCTTCACGGTCATCTTCGTGGCCATCATCCTGGCGGGTTCGATTTGGGTCATGTACCACATGAACACCAACATGATGCCCACCCACGATATGCGGGCCATGCCCTGAGTGATGTCATGACTGGAGCTGTCGACGCTGGGCCCCGCGCCCGGCGGCGTTGGCTGCTGTGGGCCGCCCTGGCGCTGTGTGCGACCTTGGCGGCCTGTTTCACTTCTTTAGGGGTGTGGCAGCTCCAACGCCTGGCCTGGAAGCAGGACTTGATTCAGCGCCTGGAGCACGGGCTCAAGGCGCAGCCCGTGGCCTTGCCGCTGGCGGGCCCCACGCCCGCCAAGGACTGGGCGGATTGGGAATACCGCCGCGTGGTGGTGCAAGGCGTGCTGGACCACGAGCGCGAACGCCATGTCCACGCCAGCACGGTGCTGGGCAGCGGCTATTGGGTGATGACGCCCCTGCGTGTGGCCGAAGACCGTTGGGTGTGGGTCAACCGTGGCTTTGTGCCTGTGGCTTGGCGCGACCCAGTGCAGCGCCGCGAGGCTGGGCACGACCCACTGGCTGCCACTCAGGGGCTGCAGCGTTTGGAGGGCTTGGTGCGCCTGACTGAGCCCGCAGGCAGCCGCTTGCAGGCCAATCTGCCGCAAGAGCGGCGTTGGTATTCGCGTGATGTGCAGACCTTGTCTGCCAGTGCCCAGGCGCCCAGCATCGCGCCGGTGTTTGTGGAGCTGTGGCCAGGGCCGCAAGGTCAGCAGCAGCGAGGTGCCACCCAGGAGGCTTTGGCCGAGTTGGGTGGACGGCATGTCAAAGGTCCCTGGCCCTATCCAGGCTTGACCGTGCTGCGCTTCAGCAACAACCATCGCATGTATGCGCTGACTTGGTTTGCCCTGGCGTTGATGTGTGCGGGTGCCATGGTCTGGTTGGTGCGCGACGCGCGCCGTCCCCCAACGACCTCGTGACAAGCGCGGGAGTATCGGTGTGAGCTCAGCCTCTTCTTCCCAGATGCCCGCTACCGCGCAGGGTCGTGCCGAGCTGTTGGCGGGGCGCCAAAACCTGCTGCAGCTGGTGCAGCTGCGCTGGCTGGCCGTGATGGGCCAGCTGGCCACAGTGCTTGGTGTGCCGCCCACCATGGGCATTGCCTTGCCGCTGCGGGACATGCTCAGCCTGCTGGCGGTGCTGGCGCTCTTCAATGTCGCGAGCTGGTTGCGCGCGGTGTATGCGGAGCGCGTGCCCAGCGCCGAGCTGTTCGCTGGCCTGCTCGTTGATGTGTCGGTGCTGGCGGGCTTGCTGCACCTCGCCGGCGGCATCACCAACCCCTTTATCTTTTTGTTCCTGCTGCAGCTGACGGTGGGCGCTGTGTTGTTACCACCGCGCTATGGCTGGGCTTTGGTGGGTTACTGTGGCGTGTGTTTTGCGCTGCTGGCGCTGTGGTTTCGACCACTGGTGCTGCCCGGGCTGGGGGTGGTGCGCTTGCCGGTGCACTACGTGGTGGGACTGTTGCTGTGTTTTGTGTTGAGTGCGGGGCTGGTGGTGCTCTTCATCCAGCGCATCAGTACGAATTTGCGCCAGCGCGACGCGCATTTGGCGGACTTGCGCCAGCGCGCGGCTGAGGAAGAGCACATCGTGCGCATGGGCTTGCTGGCCAGCGGGGCGGCACATGAATTGGGCACGCCCTTGGCGACGCTGTCGGTGATTCTGGGGGACTGGTCACGCATGGGGCCCTTTGCGGCAGACCCCGAACTGCGCGAGGAAATCGAAGAGATGCAGCGTCAGATTGAGCGCTGCAAAGGCATCGTCAGTGGCATCTTGCGTTCGGCCGGCGAGGTGCGAGGTGAGTCCCCGACGCACTCCACGCTGGGGGAGTTTCTTGACGAGCTGGTGGACGACTGGCGCCAGCGCCGTGCCCACGGGCAGCTGCAGCTGCAGCTCAAGGACGTGCCCGACATCCCCATCGTCTCGGATGCGGCCATTACCCAAATGATGGGCAATATCTTGGATAACGCCCTGGAGGCGGCTCCCGGGCAGCCCATCGTGCTGCAAGCGGCTTGCGAGGGCGATTGGCTCAACCTTGTGGTGCACGATCAGGGGCCTGGTTTTGCCAAAGACATGCTGAACCGGGTGGGCAAGCCCTACCAGTCCACCAAAGACAAACATGGCCGTGGCCTGGGGCTGTTCTTGGCGCTCAATGTGGCGCGCAGTCTGGGTGGGCAATTGGGGATACGTAACCGTCAGCAGGGGGGGGCAGACGTCATGGTGAGGCTGCCCTTGGCTGCGCTGCAGCTGCGGGACAATGTTCACCATGGATACCCCAGATGAACCTCGGCTACTGATCGTCGAAGACGACGACGCCTTTGCTCGAACGCTGCAACGCTCGTTTGAGAGGCGCGGCTATCAGGTCTTGCGCGCCGACAGTTTGGAGGCCGTGCGCGAAGTTCTGACACAGCAACGGCCCGGGTATGCGGTGGTGGACTTGCGCCTGAGTGGCGGCGCATCGGGTTTGGCCTGCGTGCAGTGCCTGCATGCCATCCACCCCGAGTGTGTGATCGTGGTGCTCACCGGCTACGCCAGCATTGCCACGGCAGTCGAGGCCGTCAAGCTTGGGGCGCGACACTACCTGGCAAAGCCCGCCAACACCGACGATATCGAGGCCGCGTTTGCCCGCTCCGAGGGCGATGTGGATGTGGAACTCACAGCCCGCACTACCAATATCAAAACACTGGAGTGGGAGCGCATCCATGAGATGCTTGCTTCCACTGATTTCAATATCAGCGAAACCGCACGGCGCTTGGGCATGCATCGCCGCACATTGGCGCGCAAGCTCGAGAAGCAACGCGTGAAGTGAGGCGCCCGACTGAGCGGTCGCCTCAGCGTTTGGTTACTTGGCGGTAGCTGGAGCGGGTTCTTGCAGGCGCACAGGCCGCTCGGCTTCGGCCTTGGCAGGCTTGTCCGCGGTGGCCATGGGGTTGCGTGCCACGCGGTGTTTGCCACCGGTGCTCACCACAATCACTGCGTCGCCAGGCTGAAAGTTTTCATTGCCCTTGGCCTGCACCAGAGCCACGCGCTCGCCGTTGCGCAGCTGCACGAGAATTTCCAGCGCTTCTTCGCGCGTGGTGTTGCGCTCAATCATGTTGCCCAGCGCAGCCCCAGCCACGGCCGCGACCGTGCCTGCGACCACGCCTTCGCGTCGCCCACCCACGCTAGAACCGGCCACACCCCCCACCACGCCGCCAGCAATGCCGCCAATGCCACTCTGGCTGCCTTCAACGGTGACAGGGCGAACGTTCAACACCACCGCGTCCTGCACCTGGGACATGCGCTGTGCGTCGCTGCGCTGGATCACATCCGGGCTGGAGGTGGAGCAGCCGCTGAGCAGGCCACCAGCAAGGACTGCAGCGCTCACCAAACTCAAGGCCGTGGCGAATGTTTTCATGGGGACTCCGTCACATGTAGGAGATTTGAAAACGCCGGGGTGTCAAATTGGGTTGACATCGGAATTCGATTCACCCGTGAAGCCGTGAGCTCTTGGGGACGCTGGCGAGTAGAAACTCCATCTGATCGGCCATGATGCGCCGCCCGCGCAGGATCATGTCCTCGTGCAGGCTGGGTACATAGGGCAGGTAGTGCAGCACCATGCCTGCTTCTTCGGGGGTGCGACTGCCCTTGCGACCGTTACAGCAGCGGCAGGCGGTGATGCAATTCATCCAGCTGTCCACGCCGCCCCGAGACACGGGCACGATGTGCTCGCGTGTGAGTTCGCTAAACACTTGGCGGTGGCTGCAATAGGCGCAGATGTCGCGGTCGCGGGCAAAGAGCTTGGTGTTGCTTAGCGCAGGGGTCTGGCGCCAAGCGCGGCTGGGCACGCTGCCCCGCACAGCGATGATGGGGTGCACTTCGATGCGAGACTGCAAGCCAGTGGTGCGTTGCAGGCCGCCACGCAGCACGCGACAGGGGGGCCCCAAAGTCCACGCCACGCCGTCGCTTGCGTAAAGCACGGCGGCGGCTTGGGGCGAAATCCAGGCCTGCGGTCGGCCCGAGATATCCAACTGCAGAACATCCACGGTGGTGACCTCCGTCGGCAAGAGTAGCTGTGTCTGCCCTGGCACTCAAGTGCGGGATACGGGAGACATTCGGCGCTGTTGTTGCTATGGGATTTGCTTTTGCGTGTGACTTTGGGCAAAAATAGAACGATCGTTCGAATTTTTATGCAGGGTGTGCCGGTGATCAATACCTCGACTCGTACCAAGCCCGCGGCGGCTGCGCGGTCGCCACGCTCGGGCTTGGCAGCGTCGACGGCCAGCCCGCGCGTGTTGCAAAAAGGCCAGCACACGCGGGCTGTGATTTTGGACGCCGCGCTGGGCTTGGCCTCGTCGATGGGCCTGGAGGGCTTGTCCATCGGCCTGCTGGCTGACGTTACGAAGATGAGCAAATCCGGAGTGTTTTCACACTTTGGTTCTCGCGACGAGCTGCAAATTGCGGTGGTGAAGGAATATCACGCGCGGTTTGAGGAAGAAGTGTTCTTTCCCGCCATTCGCGAGGCGCGTGGGTTGCCGCGTTTGCGTGCGTTGTTTGAGCGCTGGGTGCGCCGCGTGTCTGTGGAAATCGACTCTGGCTGCATCTACATCAGCGGTGCGGTGGAGTTTGACGACCGCCCTGGCCCGGTGCGCGATGCCTTGGTGGCCATGATCAAAGATTGGCATGCAGCACTGCACAAGGCCATCGACTTGACGCGCCAGATGGGGCATTTCAACCCTTCGGCCGACCCCCAACAAATCTTGTTTGAGCTGCACGGCCTGATCTTGTCCCTACACCATGACGCGCGTTTTCTGCGCAGTCCGGGGGCGGTGCAGCGCGCGCAACGCGGCTTTGAGCGTGTGATTCAACCGTATCTGGCCCAGGCGTCGGATGCGCGAGCCACGCCTGCAGCGCAAGATGTCGGCCAGCCGGGCCTGAGCCGGCGCCGCAGCTGAAGTGCTTTTGACGACAAGCAAACCACAAGGAGACCGTCATGCCCCAGTACAACCCGCCCCTGCGTGACATGCAGTTCGTGCTGCATGAGTTGTTGCACGCGGTCGATGAGCTCAAGCGGTTGCCACCTCATGCTGATTTGGACGAGGACACGGTCAACGCGGTGCTCGAAGAAGGCGGGCGCTTTGCCGCCGAGGTGATTGCGCCCTTGAACCTCAGCGGTGACAGCGAAGGCTGCCGCCTGGATGTGGCCACGCACGCCGTCACGCCGCCCAAGGGCTTCAAGCAGGCCTATGAGACCTATGTGGCGGGTGGCTGGCCCGCGCTGTCTTGCGACCCCGCCCACGGCGGGCAAGGCTTGCCGCTGCTGGTGAACCAGTTCTTCTACGAAATGCTCAACGGGGCCAACCAGGCCTGGACCATGTACCCCGGGCTGAGCCACGGCGCCTACGAGGCGCTGCATGCGCACGGGACCGAGTCGCAAAAGCGCCTCTACCTGCCCAAGCTCACCAGCGGCGAGTGGACGGGCACCATGTGCCTGACCGAGCCCCATTGCGGCACCGATCTGGGCTTGCTGCGCACCAAAGCCCAGCCGCTGGCTGACGGCAGCTACGCCATCACGGGGCAGAAGATTTTCATCTCCGCAGGCGAGCACGACTTGGCCGCCAACATCGTCCACCTGGTGCTGGCGCGCTTGCCGGATGCGCCGGCCGGCTCCAAGGGCATTTCGCTGTTTGTGGTGCCCAAGTTTGTGGTGAAGGACGACGGCAGCCTGGGTGCTCGCAACGGCATCTTCTGTTCCGCCTTGGAGCACAAGATGGGCATTCACGGCAATGCCACTTGCCAGATGGTGCTTGAAGAAGCCGTGGGCACCTTGGTGGGCGAGCCCCACAAGGGCCTGCAAGCCATGTTCGTGATGATGAACGCGGCGCGCCTGGGTGTGGGCAATCAATCGCTGGGCCTGACCGAGGTGGCCTATCAAAACGCCGTGGCCTATGCGCGTGAACGCCTGCAAATGCGTGCGCTCTCCGGGCCCAAGGCGCCGGACAAGCCCGCCGACCCCATCCTCGTGCACCCCGATGTGCGCAAGATGCTGCTCACGGCGCGCGCCTACGCCGAAGGCGGCCGGGCGCTGTCGGCCTATGTGGCTTTGCAGCTGGACAAATCCCTGGCCAGCAGCGATGCGGCCGAGCGCCAGGCCTGTGAGGCCGAAGTGGCGCTGCTCACGCCCATCATCAAAGCCTTTTTGACCGACAACGGCTGGATCGCTACCAGCCACTGCATGCAGGTGTTTGGCGGCCACGGCTACATCCACGAGTGGGGCATGGAGCAATTCGTGCGCGACGCCCGGATCAACATGATCTACGAGGGCACCAACACCGTGCAGTCGCTGGATTTGCTGGGCCGCAAGGTGCTGGCCAACAACGGCGCCACGCTCAAAGCCTTTGGCAAGAAGATTGCCGCCTTTGTCGAGGAAGAGGGCGTGGACGAAGCCATGCAGGAGTTCGTCAACCCGCTGGCAGACCTGGGCGACAAGGTCACCAAGCTCACCACCGAGCTGGGCATGAAGGCCTTCCAGAACCCCGACGAGGTGGGCGCGGCTGCGGTGGACTACCTGCGCGTGGTGGGGCATTTGAGCTTTGCCTACTTCTTTGCACGCATGGCCAAAGTGGCGCTGCAAAAGCAAGCCAGCGGTGATCCGTTCTACACCGCCAAGCTGGCCACGGCACGGTTTTACTTTGCCAAGCTCCTGCCCGAGACTGCGGGGCTGATTCGCAGCTGCCGCACGGGGCTGCAGCCGCTCATGGCCATGGATGAGAACCTGTTCTAAAGCGCCACATCTGGCAACGGAGGGAAGACCCATGAAAGCACTTTGGCTTGGTGCCGCATTCATGCTGACTTGCGGCGTAGCGCTGGCGCAAGCAGTTCCGAGCGGCCTTTGGAAAACCGTCGACGATCAGACCAAGCAAGAGAAGTCGCTGGTGCGCGTCAGCGAGCAAGGCGGTGTGCTCAGCGGCAAGATCGAGAAGATCTTCGACCCCAGCAAGCAAGAAGCACGTTGCGAGGCCTGCAGCGACGAGCGCAAAAACCAGCCCGTGCTGGGCATGACCATCATTCGCAACGTCAAAAAGAACGCCGCGCAGGAAGGCCTGTGGGATGGCGGAGACATCCTCGACCCCAACAACGGCAAGGTCTACAAGGTGCTGTTGCGCCCGGTCGACGGCGGCAAAAAGCTGGAAGTGCGCGGCTACGTCGGCATGCCTGTGCTGGGCCGCACCCAGACCTGGATTCGCGTTGAGTGAGATTCATCGTTGAGCCAATTTCTTCAGAGGGACGTCCTATGAGTCGATTTCTAGTTCGCAAAGTCGCCGTGCTGGGCGCGGGCGTGATGGGGGCGCAGATTGCAGCCCATCTGGCCAATGTGCGCGTGCCGGTGGTGCTGTTTGACCTGCCGGCCAAAGAGGGGCCCAAAAACGGCATCGTCAGCAAGGCCGTTGAGGGCCTCAAAAAGCTCAAGCCCGCGCCCTTGGCCGTGGCGGATAACGCAGCCCTGATCCAGCAGGCCAACTACGAGGAACACCTCGAGCTGCTGCAAGACTGCGACCTCATCATCGAGGCCATTGCCGAGCGGCTGGACTGGAAGCTCGATCTCTACACCAAGATCGCGCCACACGTGGCCTCGCATGCCATCGTGGCCTCCAACACCTCGGGCCTGTCCATTGGCAAGCTCGCTGAAGTGCTGCCTGAAGTGCTGCGCCCACGCTTTTGCGGTATCCACTTCTTCAATCCACCGCGCTATATGTACTTGGTGGAGTTGATCCCCGCACCGGCCACGCAGCCACAAGTGCTGGACCAGCTCGAAGCCTTTGTCACCACCCACCTGGGCAAGGGCGTGGTGCGCGCCAAAGACACGCCCAACTTCGTGGCCAACCGCGTGGGCATTGCCGGCATGATGGCCACCATGATTGAGGCCGAGAAATTCGGCCTCAGCGTGGATGTGGTGGACGACCTCACCGGCAAAAAACTCGGCCGTGCCTCCAGCGGAACTTTCCGCACCGCCGACGTGGTGGGTCTGGACACGCTGGCCCATGTGGTCAAGACCATGCAGGACAACCTGCATGACGACCCCTTCTACGCCACCTACGCCACACCGCCCGTGCTGGCAGGTCTGATCGCGCAAGGCGCGCTGGGCCAAAAGTCGGGTGCGGGTTTTTACAAAAAGGTCGGCAAAGACATCCAGCGCCTGGACCCTGCCACGGCCAGCTATGTCAGCGGCGGCGGCAAGGCCGATGAGATCGTGGCGCGCATGCTCAAAAAGCCCGCGGCCGAGCGGCTCAAGCTGCTGCGCGAGTCCAGCAACCCGCAGGCGCAGTTCCTGTGGGCCATTCTGCGCGACAGCTTCCACTACGTGGCCGTGCATCTGCACAGCGTGGCCGACACCGCGCGCGAAGTCGACTTCGCCATGCGCTGGGGCTTTGGTCAGCAGCAAGGCCCCTTCGAGCTGTGGCAGGCCGCAGGCTGGACCCAGGTGGCCAAGTGGATCGAGGAAGACATCGCCGCCGGCAAGGCGCTCAGCAGCGCGCCGCTGCCGCGCTGGGTGTTCGAAGGCCCGGTGGCCGAGCACGGTGGCGTGCATGGGCCGCAGGGCTCGTGGAGTGCCGCCGAGGCCTGCTTCAAGCCGCGCACGGCCCTGCCCGTGTACGCACGCCAAGCCTTCCCCGAAGCCCTGGTGGGCGATGGCTCACCCGCACCGCTGAGCGCGGGCACGGAGGAATTCCGCAACGACGAAATCCGCGTCTGGAGTTTGGACGGCGAGGTGCTGATTGCCTCCATCACCGCCAAGCTGCACCTCATCAGCCCGGCAGTGACCGAAGGCCTGCTCAAGGCCGTGGAGATTGCCGAGGCGCGCTACCAGGGCTTGGTGATCTGGTCGCCGGACGATGTGTTCTCGGCTGGTGCCAACCTCGAAGCGCTGATGCCGGTCTTCATGATGAAGGGCGCCAAGGGCATTGCGGGCGAAGAGAAAAAGCTGCAAGACGCCATGCTGCGCGTGCGTTACGCCCAGGTGCCGGTGGTGGCTGCCATGCGCGGTCTGGCGCTGGGCGGCGGCTGCGAGCTGGCCGTGCACTGCGCGCGCCGTGTGGCCCATATGGAAAGCTATGTGGGCCTGGTGGAGGTGGGTGTGGGGCTGCTGCCGGGTGCCGGTGGTCTGACCTATATCGCGCGTCGTGCTGCCGAGATGGCCGCTGCGGGCAATGCCAACGCCGACATCCTGGCCTTCTTGAAGGACGGCTTCACCAACGCGGCCACGGCCAAGGTTTCCACCAGTGCGGTGGAGGCGCGGCAAATCGGTTACCTGCTGGATTCGGACCTCATCGTGCCCAACAAGGATGAGCTGCTGCACGTGGCCTCGGCCCAGGTGCGCGCCATGGCGGCGGCGGGCTATCGGCCCCCGCAGCAGGCGCGCTTTGCAGTGGCGGGCCGCTCGGGCCTGGCCACCATCATGGGTCAGCTGGTCAATATGCGTGACGGCGGCTTCATCAGCGCCCACGACTTCCACCTGGCGCGCCTCATCGCCGAAGTGCTGTGCGGCGGCGAGGTGGAGGCGGGCAGCGTGGTCACCGAGGAATACGTGATGGCGCTGGAGCGCAAGTACTTCTGCAGCCTCATCGAGCATCCCAAGACCCAAGAGCGCGTGATGGGCATGTTGCAAACCGGCAAGCCGGTGCGCAACTGAACAAGCCAAGACACAGGAGCCCGACATGAGCAAACAAGTTCAAGAAGCCTATATCTGCGCTGCCACCCGACTGCCCATTGGCAAGTCAGGCCGCGGCTACTACCGCAACACCCGCCCCGACGAGATGCTGGTGCGCGCCATTCAAAGCGCGCTGGCCCAGGTGCCGGGCCTAGACCCAGCGGCCATTGAGGACGCCATCATTGGCTGCTCCTTCCCCGAAGGCGAGCAGGGCATGAACATCGCGCGCGCTGGCGCCGTGCTGGCGGGCTTGCCGCACAGCGTGGGCGGGGTGACGGTGAACCGCTACTGCGCCTCGGGCCTCACCGCACTGCAAATGGCGGCCGACCGCATTCGCGTGGGTGAAGCCGAGGTGCTCATCGCCGGTGGCGTGGAGTCCATGAGCATGGTGCCCATGGGCGGCAACAAGCCGTCTTTGTCGCCCAGCATCTTCACGCAAGATGCCAACGTGGGCATTGCCTACGGCATGGGTTTGACGGCCGAGAAAGTGGCTCAGCAGTGGCAGATCAGCCGCGAGGCGCAGGACGCCTTCGCGCTGGAATCGCACCGCCGCGCGCTGGCGGCCATTGAGGCCGGGCATTTCAAGGACGAGATCACGCCTTTTGATGTGATCGATCGCCAGCCTGACCTGGCCACCGGCGAGGTGAAGTTGCGCACGCGCACCGTTGATGTGGACGAAGGCCCGCGGCGCGACACCAGCCTGGAAGGCTTGGCCAAGTTGCGTCCGGTGTTCGCTGCGGCCAAAGACCCCACGGGCAAGGCCACCGGCTTGGGCACGGTGACAGCGGGCAACAGCTCGCAAACCTCTGATGGCGCGGGCGCTTTGATCGTGGCCTCGGAATCCGCCGTCAAGCGCTTTGGCCTCACCCCGCTGGCACGCTTTGTGTCCTTTGCGGTGCGCGGCGTGCCGCCCGAAATCATGGGCATTGGCCCCATCGAAGCCATACCGGCTGCACTGCGCCTGGCGGGCATCAAGGCCAGCGACCTGGGTTGGGTGGAGCTCAACGAAGCTTTTGCCGCACAAGCCTTGGCCGTGCTCAACGACCTGGACGCCAAAGGCATTGCCATCGACCGCGCCAGGGTCAACCCCAATGGCGGTGCGATTGCCCTGGGTCACCCCCTGGGTGCCACGGGTGCCATCCGCGCTGCTTCGGTGGTGCATGGCCTGCGCCGCACAGGGGCGCGCTGGGGCATGGTGAGCATGTGCGTGGGAGCCGGGCAGGGCGCTGCAGGTATTTTGGAGCGCGTGTAACTCCCCGATTTGCGCGGTCTTCTGCCTCTCGAGGGCTGCGCAGCTTCATGCAAGATTCCGGTTCGATCCCTGGAGCTCAGCATGATTCGATTCAGCGCAAATGACGGCTTTGAGCTGGGTGGCCGCCTGTTTGGCAACCCGACGAGTGCCCGTGCGGGGCTGTTGATTGCCCCCGCCATGGGCGTGGAGCAGCGCTATTACTGGGAGTTCGCGCGTTGGATGTCTCAGCAGGGCTGGCTGGTGTTGTGTTTTGACTATCGAGGCATTGGCGCCTCTCGTCCTGCGTCCTGCGAGCACTCGCTGCGTGGCTTGCAGGCGGACATTCGCACCTGGGCGGAGCTGGATGCCGCAGCCGCACTGGATGAGCTGAGCCGGCGATTGCAAAGCTCTGGGAGCGAGGCCGAGCGGCCCATTCACTGGGTGGGCCACAGCCTTGGCGGCCAGATTTTGGGCCTGCTGCCCAATCGTGCCCGAGTCGGCCGTGCGGTGACAGTGAGTTCGGGCAGCGGCTATTGGCGCGAAAACGCCGCCCAACTCAAGCGCTATGTCTGGTGGCTGTGGTACGTGGTGGTGCCCTTGAGCCTGCCGCTGTTTGGCTACTTCCCGGGGCGGCGTTTGCGCAAGGTGGGGGATTTGCCGCGCGGTGTCATGGCGCAGTGGCGGCGTTGGTGCCTGTCGCCCGACTACATGATGGGCGAGGGCGGTGAGGCGCTGCGCCGCCAGTACGCAGAGTTGCGTCTGCCGCTGCTGGCGCTGAGCTTTGCGGACGATGAGTACATGTCACGGCGCAACACCGAATCGCTGATTCGCTTTTACGCGGCCGCACGGGCCGAGAGCCGCTGCGTGCGTCCGGCTGATGTAGGCGGGCAGCGCATCGGGCATTTTGGATTTTTCCGCTCCAGATTCCAGTCCACGCTGTGGCCCCAAGTGCCAGCGTGGCTGGCATGATGGGGCACCTCTTGAAGGACTGAGTGTCATGAGCATCAAAACTGGCGTGCACCAAGGTGTGCTGACCATTGAAATCGCCCGCCCCGAGAAGAAAAACGCCCTCACCGGCGCCATGTATCAAGCCATGGCCGACGCCTTGGTGGCGGCCAACACCGACAAAACCGTGCGCGCGGTGCTGCTGCAGGGGCAGCCTCAAATCTTCAGCTCGGGCAACGACATCGAAGACTTCATGGGCGCACCACCGCGCGACGAGCAAGCGCCGGTGTTCCAGTTCATGTTTGCCCTGATGGGCTGTGAAAAACCTGTGGTGGCCGCAGTCAACGGTGCAGCCATCGGCGTGGGCACCACCTTGCTGGCCCATTGCGATTTGGTTTATGTGGCCGACGACGCGCGCCTGGCCATGCCTTTTGTGAGCCTGGGCCTGGTGCCCGAGTTTGGCTCTAGCCTGACCCTGCCTGCCCTGGTGGGCGCGGCACGGGCATCGGAGTTGCTCTTGTTGGGCACGCCCTTCACGGGCGAGCAGGCGGCTGAATGGGGCTTGGCCAACGCGGTGTTGCCGGCCTCAGAAGTGGTGGCTCACGCGCGGCGCGTAGCCGAGCGCTTCAACGCCTTGCCCCCCTCAGCCGTGCGCCAGGCCAAACGCCTGTTGCGCAGCCACAGCCGTGAGCAAGTGCTAGAGGCGGTGCGCACTGAGGCGGCCGTCTTTGTGCAGCGCCTGCGCAGCCCCGAGGCGCAAGAAGCCTTTCAGGCCTTTTTTCAAAAGCGCCAACCGGACTTCTCGCAATTCGATTGAGCGCCCCTGAGCGCAGGCACCGCGCCTGCGCCGGGACTTTGGCGGCGTGCCCCTCAGTCAGGGCTGCAGGCCGCTTGGTTGTGGCTGGCCTGTGCTTTGCGGTAGTCCGCCAGCACGCTTAGGCAGCGGCTGGTATCGACCGGGCTTGCGCTGCTGCAGTAATTCACCAGCCGGTCTGCGATGGCGACCAAGGTGTTCTGCGCCGCCACGCAGGCTGCGCTTTGCAGTGCTACGGCCCGCGCTGTGGCGGGGCGCACCCATTGGAAGGCAGACGCTGGCGCGCCACCAGGCACGCTGGACAACTCAGGTCGCTGCTGGGCCAGCGCCTGCGCCGCGGCAATATCGATCAGCGTGCTGTTGTGCCCTGTGGCCGAAATGCGCTGCACCAGGATTTTCTGCTCCAACCAGGTGATGTGTGTCGTCTCGCGCAGGCCTTGCAATTCGTCCTGTGCGGTGACGCCATTGGCGCTTAAGTTCAGTGTGCGTTTCGCGCCATACCCCGCGTCCTGGCCTTGTGCGCTCAGTTCGGTGGCGCCCGCACTGCAAGCCGCCGCCGTGACGAAGCCCAGCACCAAGCGTTTGATGGCACGCTGGGTTTGATTTGCAGTCATGAGAGCCTCCTTCAGTTCTTGTGTAGGGATTTCTCGACTTTAGGGGGGCATGTCTTGATTGCAAATAGGCGCTTCGCATGTGCAAATGCGCAGCGCTTATGGCGGCAGCGGTGTGGATCAGCCTGGCTGGGCGAAGACTCTGGGTTTGCCCTCGCCGTCGATGGCTACGTAAGTCAGGTTGGCTTCGGTGACTTTGACCACATGGGGGTTGGCCGGGTCACGCTCGGCGTAGACCTCCACCTTCACGCTGATGGAGGTTCGCCCCACGCGCGTGACCTGGGCGTAGAACGACAGCAAATCCCCAATGGCCACGGGTTGCTTGAACAGGAACTCGTTCACGGCCACCGTGGCAATGCGTCCGCGCGAGAGCCGTGCGGGCAGGATGGACCCGGCCAAGTCGACCTGGGCCATGATCCAGCCGCCAAAGACATCGCCGTTGTGGTTGGCGTCTTTGGGCAGCGGCATGACGCGAAACACCAGTTCGCGTGGCCAAGTTGTGGCATCTGAGGCAGCGGAGGGGGGTGGAGCGGAGGCAGACATCGCGGGCTCGCTTGGCAAGAGACAATGTCGCTCATTGTCCGTCAAGCCCGTGTCATGAGACGCTCCGCCAGACTGCCCGAACCTCATATGCCCCAAAGCTCAGCCCCGCGGCGCGATGCCGATGCCGTTGTCAAGCTGCTGCCTTACTTCTGGCGTTACCGCTGGCGCGTGGCTTTGGCCCTGGCGTTCATGGTGGCGGCCAAGCTCAGCAATGTGGCCGTGCCGCTCTTGCTCAAGCAGATGGTGGACGCCCTCAACATCACGCCCGGTGCGGCGCAGGCCGTGTTGGTGGTGCCCGCAGGGCTGCTGCTGGCCTACGGCTTGCTGCGCCTGTCCACCTCGCTCTTTACCGAGCTGCGCGAGCTGATTTTTGCCAAGGCCACCGAGGGCAGTGCGCGCGCCATCTCGCTGCAGGTGTTTGGGCATTTGCAAAACCTCAGCCTGCGTTTTCACCTGGAGCGCCAGACCGGCGGCATGACGCGCGACATCGAGCGTGGCACGCGGGCCGTGCAGTCGCTGGTGTCCTACTCGCTCTACAGCGTGGTGCCCACCTTTATCGAGGTGGGGCTGGTGCTGGCGCTGCTGAGCACGCGCTTTGATGCCTCGTTCGCCTGGATCACGGGCGCGGCGCTCACGGTCTATGTGGTGTTCACGGTGCGTGTCACCGAGTGGCGCACCAAGTTCCGGCGCGAGCTCAACGAGCTCGACTCGGTCACGCACAGCCGCGCTATTGACGCTTTGCTGAACTACGAGACCGTCAAGTACTTCAACAACGAAGCCTTTGAGGCGCAGCGCTACGACCAGCGCCTGGAGCAGCTGCGCCGCGCCCAGCTCAAGGCACAGTCCACGCTGTCGCTGCTCAACACCGGCCAGCAGCTCATCATTGCCACCGCGCTGGTGGCCCTGCTGTGGCGTGCCACCGAGGGCGTGGTGGCCGGGCGCATGACGTTGGGTGATTTGGTGATGGTCAACGCCTTCATGATCCAGCTCTACATGCCGCTGAACTTCCTGGGCGTGCTCTACCGCGAGATCAAGCAGTCGCTGACAGATTTGGACAAGATGTTCACGCTGCTGGAGCGCCCACTGGAAGTGGCGGACCGCCCCTCCGCCCCGGCGCTGCAGCCGCATGGTGGCAGCGTGCGCTTTGAGCATGTGGACTTCGCCTACGAGCCGCAACGCCCCATCTTGCATGACCTCAGCTTCGAGCTGCCTACAGGCAAAACCGTGGCCGTGGTGGGGGCCAGCGGCTCGGGCAAAAGCACGCTGGCGCGGCTGCTGTTTCGCTTCTACGACGTGCAGGGCGGGCGCATCACCATCGACGGGCAGGACGTGCGCGATGTCACGCAGGCCTCGCTGCGCCGCGCCATCGGCATCGTGCCGCAGGACACGGTGCTGTTCAACGACACCATCGCCTACAACATCGCCTATGGCCGCCCCGGCGCCAGCCAGTCAGAGATTGAGGCCGCTGCGCGCGCTGCCCATGTGCACGACTTCATTGCCGCGCTGCCCCAGGGCTACAACAGCATGGTGGGCGAGCGTGGGCTCAAGCTCTCTGGGGGCGAGAAACAGCGCGTGGCGATTGCGCGCACCCTGCTCAAAGACCCACCGATCTTGATTTTTGACGAGGCTACATCGGCGCTGGACTCCCACAATGAGCGCGCCATTCAGGCCGAGCTGGATGCCGCCGGGCGCGGCAAAACCGTGCTGGTGATTGCGCACCGGCTCTCCACCGTGGTGGGTGCGCATGAAATCCTGGTGATGGACCAGGGGCGCATCGTCGAGCGCGGCAACCACGATGCGCTGCTGGCAGCCCAGGGGCGTTATGCGCGCATGTGGGCGTTGCAGCAACAGCGTCACGAGCCAGCGGGCTGAGGGCTGGCCCCCAGCACCGGGCCAGCGGCTACACTGGTTTGGTGGAAACGAAGTGGCTTGAAGATTTCGTCAGCTTGGCAGAGACACGCAGCTTTTCGCGGTCTGCCCAGCTGCGGCACGTCACCCAGCCCGCGTTCTCGCGCCGCATTCAGGCGCTGGAGGCGTGGGCGGGGGTGGATTTGGTGGATCGCTCGTCTTACCCCACGCGGCTGACCGCAGCGGGCGAGACGCTGCTGGGGCAGGCGGTGGAGCTGCTCGCGCAGCTGCAAGCCACGCGCAATATGCTGCGCAGCCACCAGTCGGCCGGGCAGGACATGATCGAGTTCGCTGTGCCGCATTCCCTGGCCTTCAGCTTTTTCCCGCACTGGCTGATGTCGCTGCGCCAGCGCTTTGGCGCCGTGAAGTGCCGACTCAACGCCTTGAATGTGCATGACGCCACGCTGCAGCTGAGCGAGGGCAACTGCGACTTGCTGCTGGTCTACCACCACCCCAGCCAACCCCTGCAGCTGGACCCCGAGCGCTACGAATCGGTCTCGCTGGGGCGGGACACCTTGGCGCCATTCGCGCGCGCCGATGCGCAAGGTGCGGCCCTGTTTTGCCTGCCGGGCCACCCCGGGCGCAAGATTCCCTTTCTGAGCTATGCCTCGGGCGCTTACCTGGGGCGCTTGGTGGAGTTGATCGTCAAGCACGCCAGCGCGCCGCTGGCGTTGGAGTCGGTGTACGAAACCGACATGGCAGAAAGCCTCAAGGCCATGGCCTTGGAAGGGCACGGTCTGGCCTTTTTGCCCACCAGCTCGGTGGAGCGCGAAGTGCGTGCGGGCCGCCTGGCCCTGGCCGCACCACCGGGCGAGTTGCAGCTGGACATCGAGCTGCGCATGTATCGCGAGCGCCCGGGTGTGGCGCGGCGCAGCAAGCCTGCGGCGCAAGCGCTGTGGGACTTTCTGGCCCAGCCTCAAGCCTCGATCGGCTGAGGCATGTGGTGCGGGCGCTTGCGCGGCGGCCCCGAAATGCAGTGCTCCCCTGTTTCAGGGGATATGAGTATTTGTTCCCTATCCCCACATGCATAGGCATGTTTCCATATGGGGTGTTCGTTGTTGTCTCCGTTCACTAGGAGTATTCATGAAGAAGTCTGTACTTGCGCTGAGTTTGGGTCTGCTGATCGCAGGGGTGGCTACAGCCGACACCCTGGCCAAAATCAAAGAAACCGGCAGCGTCACCATGGGGGTGCGCGAGTCTTCTGGAGCCCTGTCTTACACCCTGGGCAATGGTCGCTATGTGGGCTACCACGTTGATGTGTGCGAGCGCGTGCTGTCCAGCGTGCGCAAGCAGCTGGGCTTGTCGAGCATGAGCATCAAGTACCAGCCGGTGACCTCGCAAAACCGCATCCCGCTGGTGGTCAACGGCACGGTGGACATCGAATGCGGTTCCACCACCAACAACCAAGCGCGTCAGAAGGACGTGGCTTTTGCGGTGACCACCTTTGTTGAAGAGGTGCGCATTGCGGTGAAGGCCAACTCGGGCATCAAGTCCATCAACCAGCTCGCAGGCAAGACCGTGGCCACCACCACGGGCACCACCAGCGTGCAAACCCTGCGCAAGCACGAGCGCGCCACGGGTGTGGACTTTAAAGAAGTGTTTGGCAAAGACCACGCCGACAGCTTCTTGCTGCTGGAGTCCGGCCGTGCCGATGCCTTTGTGATGGACGGCTCGCTGCTGGCTGGCCTGATTGCCAAGAGCAAGAACCCGGCGGACTACAAGATTGTTGGCGAAGTGCTCTCCGTGGAGCCCATTGCCATCATGCTGCGCAAAGACGACCCGGCTTTCAAGAAGGCCGTGGACGACAGCATCAAGACCTTGATCACCTCGGGCGACTTGGCCAAGCTCTACGACAAATGGCTGCTGCAGCCCATCCCGCCGGCCAATGCCCGCGTGGGCCTGCCCATGAGCGACAACCTCAAAGCCGCTTTGGCCAACCCCAACGACCGTCCTGCCGAGGACTACAACAAGAAGTGATGGCACGCTGCGCGCTGCAGCCCTGGGCTGCAGCGCTGTGCTGATCAGGGCGCGGCCACCCAGCGCGGGTGGCCGTGTCGGCTTTAGGAGGTCTCGTCATGAGCATGACGTGGGACTGGCAGGTCTTCTGCCGCAATACCATCGATGGTGAACCCATCGCACGCTGCCTGGGTTCGGGCGGCGACATCAGCTATCTGGACTGGATGCTGTCGGCCTGGGGTTGGACGCTGAGTGTGTCTGTGCTGGCGCTGTTGGTGGCGCTGAGCTTTGGCTGTGTGATGGGGGTTTTGCGCACGGTGCCCAATCGCTGGCTGGTGCTGCTGGGCGAGTGCTGGACGGAGTTGTTCCGAAACATTCCGGTGCTGGTGCAAGTCTTTCTTTGGTACTTCGTGATCCCGGAACTTGTGCCGGTGCTCAAGCAAGTGCCGAGTTTTTTGCTGGTCGTGTTGGGCCTGGGATTCTTCACCTCTGCACGCATCTCGGAGCAGGTGCGCGCGGGCATACAAAGCCTGCCCAGGGGCCAGCGTTTGGCTGGTCTGGCCATGGGGCTGACGCTGCCGCAGACCTACCGCTACGTGCTGCTGCCCGTGGCGCTGCGTATCGTCATCCCGCCGCTGACCAGCGAGGCCATGGGCATCGTGAAGAACTCAGCCGTGGCTTTTGCTGTGTCGGTGGCTGAGCTGATCATGTTCGCGCGTCAGGCCCAGGAGGAAACCTCGCGGGGTATCGAGATATACATGGCCGTGACGGGTTTGTACTTTCTGTCGTCGATCATTGTGTTTGCCATCGCTCGCTTCATTGAGCTGCGTGTGCGCGTGCCGGGCATGGTTGGGAGCGCGCAATGAATCTCGACTTCTCCTTCCTGACGCAGCAGGTGCTGGCTGACTATGTGCTGAGCGGCCTGTGGTTCTCGCTGCAGCTCACGCTGGTGGCCATGTTGGGCGGCATTGCCCTGGGCACGGTGCTGGCGCTGATGCGCCTGTCGGGCCGACCCTGGTTGGCGATTCCGGCAGCGGCCTACATCAACACCATGCGCAGCATCCCGCTGGTCATGGTGATCTTGTGGTTTTTCCTGCTGGTGCCGTTTTTCATTGGCCGACCCATAGGCGCAGAGTTTTCGGCCGTGCTCACCTTCACCTTGTTCGAGGCAGCTTATTACGCCGAGATCATGCGTGCGGGCATCCAGAGCGTGTCCAAGGGTCAGACCTATGCCGGCTACGCCATGGGCATGACCTACCGCCAAACCATGCAGCTGGTGGTGTTGCCCCAGGCCTTTCGCAACATGCTGCCGGTGCTGCTCACGCAGACCATCATCTTGTTCCAAGACACCTCGCTGGTCTACGCCATTGGGGCCTATGACTTGCTCAAAGGCTTTGAGGTGACTGGCAAAAACTTCAACCGCCCAGTCGAGGCCTATCTGGTCGCGGCTTTGGTGTACTTCATCATCTGTTTCTCTCTGTCGATGCTGGTGCGTCGCTTGCAGAAGAGAATCGCCGTTATCCGTTGAGAGGGCGCGGACATGATCGATATCAAAAACATTTCCAAGTGGTACGGGCCCTTTCAGGTGCTGACCGATTGCAGCACCACCATCAGCAAAGGCGAGGTGGTGGTGGTGTGTGGCCCTTCGGGCTCGGGCAAGTCCACGCTCATCAAGACCGTCAATGCGCTGGAGCCCTTCCAGAAGGGCGATATCGTGGTGGACGGCATCAGCATCGCCGACCCCAAGACCAACCTGCCCAAGCTGCGCAGCCGGGTGGGCATGGTGTTCCAGCATTTCGAGCTGTTCCCGCACCTGTCGGTGACGGAGAACCTGACGCTGGCGCAGATCAAGGTGCTGGGGCGCAGCGTCGACGAGGCCAAGACGCGTGGGCTCAAAATGCTGGATCGCGTCGGCCTCTTGGCGCACAAGGACAAATTCCCGGGCCAGCTCTCGGGCGGTCAGCAGCAGCGCGTGGCCATTGCACGCGCGCTGTCCATGGACCCGGTGGTGATGCTGTTTGACGAACCCACCTCGGCACTGGACCCCGAGATGGTGGGCGAGGTGTTGGACGTGATGGTGCAGCTGGCGCAGGAGGGCATGACCATGATGTGCGTCACGCACGAAATGGGCTTTGCCAAAAAGGTCAGCCACCGCGTGATCTTCATGGACGCCGGGCGCATTGTTGAAGACTGCAAGAAGGACGACTTCTTCGGTCAGCCCGAGGCTCGCTCGCCGCGCGCGCGGGACTTCCTCTCGAAAATCTTGCAGCACTGATTCGGGGGGCCGCGCGGCCGCGGCTCAGCCAGGCGCCGGGCGGGCCTTTTGCTGCGCTTTGCGCTGCACTGCGCGGGGTTTCGGGTGCGACAATTTGCGCCCATGAACGAGATCCGCCTCACCCAACCCGACGATTGGCATGTACACCTGCGCGACGGCGCTGCAATGCAGGCCGTGGTGCCCTACACGGCACGCCAGTTTGCGCGCGCCATCGTCATGCCCAATCTGCGCCCGCCCATCACCACCGCAGCGCAGGCACAGGCCTACCGCGAGCGCATCGTGGCTGCCGTGCCCGAAGGCGTGGCATTCACGCCGCTGATGACGCTCTACCTCACCGACAACACGCCGCCCGACGAAATCAAGCGCGCGCGTGACGCCGGGGTGGTGGCGCTCAAGCTCTACCCCGCAGGTGCCACGACCAACAGCGATGCGGGTGTGACCGATGTTCGCAAGACCTACAAGACGCTCGAAGCCATGCAGCGCGAAGGCTTGCTGCTGCTGGTGCACGGCGAGGTGACGGACGGCGAGATCGATATCTTTGACCGCGAGGCCGTGTTCATCGACCGTGTCATGCAGCCGCTGCGCCGCGACTTCCCCGAGCTCAAGGTGGTGTTCGAACACATCACCACGCAAGAAGCCGCGCAATACGTGGCGGCGGCCGACCGCTTTACCGCCGCGACCTTGACGCCGCAGCACTTGCTCTACAACCGCAACGCCATCTTCACAGGCGGCCTGCGCCCGCACTACTACTGCCTGCCCGTGCTCAAGCGCGAAGTGCATCGCCAAGCCTTGCTGCAAGCAGCCACCAGCGGCAGCCACAAATTCTTCCTGGGCACCGACAGCGCCCCGCACGCCAGCGTGATGAAAGAGAACTCGGTGTGCGGTGCTGGCTGCTTCACGGCTTTGTCGGCCCTGGAGCTCTATGCCGAAGCCTTTGAAGCGGCGGGCGCGCTGGACAAGCTCGAGGCCTTCGCCAGCTTCAATGGCCCCGACTTCTACGGCCTGCCGCGTAACACGGCGCAGGTCGTGCTGCGGCGCACGGAGTGGACCTTGCCCGAGGCCGTGCCCTTTGGTGACGCCAGCCTCAAGCCCTTGCGCGGCGGCGACAGCTTGGCCTGGAAGCTGGTTTGACCTGATGGTTTTACTCGGGCGCACCACTTAGAGTGCGCCTGATGACAATCGTCGCTTCCCTTCGCGCTGGGTTTCTCAGCGCCATCCAGCAAGGCGCCATGCGCCAAGCACTGTGGGCCCTGGCAGCGTTGTGCTGGGCTTGTGCCGCGGCGGCGCAGGGCAACGTAAGCCCACTGCCCGCCGCAGCCGCCTCCAGTGCGGTGGCCTCGCCGCCCGTCGTTTCCGCTGACGCCAAGCGCCTCTACGAGCACAAGCGCGAGCACTTGCTGCAAGTGCGCACGGTGCTGGTGGATCAAGACAGTCAAGCCACCGTGGGTTCAGGTTTTGTGGTCAGCCCCGAGGGGCATGTGATCACCAACTACCACGTGGTGAGCCAGTTCTTGCTGGACCCCCAGCGCTACCGGCTGCGTTATCAAAACACCTGGGGTCAGTCGGGCGAGCTGCAGGTGCTGGCCTTTGATGTGCGCCGCGACTTGGCGCTGCTGCGTGTGGTGGGTGCACCCGCAGAGATGCCCCACCTGAGCTTTCGTGCGGTCGACAAGCCGCTGGCCAAGGGCGAGCGCATCTACGCCATGGGCAACCCCGAGGACATCGCTTTTGCCATCGTTGAGGGCAACTTCAACGGCTTGGTGGAGCGCAGCTTTGATCCCTTGATCTACTACGCAGGCGGGCTCAACCCCGGCATGAGTGGTGGCCCCGTGCTGGACGACAACGGCGAGGTGGTGGGCATCAATGTGGCTGGTCAAATGTTTGCCCAGCAAATCAGCTTTTTGATCCCGGGCGAATTTGCCAACCAGCTGCTGCAGCGCGCCCGCCAGGCCGTGCCCGTCAAGGGCAATGTCTGGCCAGAGTTGCAGCGTCAGCTGCAGGCCTACCAAAACGAACTGGTGGGGCAATTTCTGCAAATGCCTTGGCGCAATGCAGGCCACGACCGCTACCGCCTGCCTGTGCCGCAAGAGCGTTTCATGCGCTGCTGGGGCAAGAGCAGCGCCACGCAGGAAAAGGGCATGCGCTACCAAAGCATGCAATGCCGCATGGACCATGCCATCTACGTCAGCGACCGGCTGCAGACGGGCTATATCTCGGTGCAGCACAGCACTTACGACGGGCGTGAACTGGGCACGGCGCGCTTCACCGCACAGTACTCGGACGCCTTCAAGAAGCAGCATTTGGGGCGCAGCGGCTCGGCCGTCACCGCGCCGCATTGCGTTGAGGAATTCGTGCGCAACAACGACGGGCCGGTGCTGCGCAGCGTGGCCTGTTTGAGTGCCTACCGAAAGCTGACTGGCCTCTACGACCTCACGGTGCTGGTGGCCAGCGCCGATGCGGCACAGGCTGGCACCCTAGGGCGGCTGGACGCCAACGGCGTCACCATGGACAGCGCGCGACGTCTCACCCGCCACTTTTTGCAGGGGTATGCATGGAACAAGCCGGCATCGCGCTGATTGAGGTGCTGGACCCCCGCGATGGGTCTGTGCGCACCAGCCACAAAGGGCCTTGGCCCATGACGGTGGGCCGCGCCTTGGCCTGCGATGTGGTCTTGAACGACCCCCATTTGGCCGGGGAGCATTTGCGTGTGCACTGGGACGGCGCGCAGGCGCGCCTGGAACTTTGCCCCAGCATGAACGGTGTGCGTTTGCGCGACCGGGCCTGGCAGGGCGTGCGCATGCTGGAGTGGGCGGCGGGCGATGTTTTGCACCTCGGGCAAAGCATGCTGCGCCTGCGCACCAGCACGCAGGCCTTGGCACCGGAGCTGCCGCTGCCCTACGGCAGCCGCTCCGCGCAGAGCACGCCGCCGCGCTGGTGGGTGCTGGTGGGGCTGTGTTTGCTGTGGACCTTGACGCTCTTTGTCGAGCATTGGCTCAGCAGTTCGCCTGAAACACGCTGGGTGGAGTGGGTCAGCGCCTTGCTGGTGCCGCTATGTATGGTGGCAGGCTGGGCGGGGCTGTGGACGCTGCTCACCCAGCTGTTTCGGCACCAGCAGGAATGGCGCCGCCACCTCAGGGGGGCACTGCTCGCTCTGGTGTTGCTGTGGCTGATGGACACCAGCACCGAAGCCTTGGCCTACATCTTGTCCTGGCCCTGGTTGTTGTCAGCGCAGTGGCTGATGCTCACCGCCATGGTCAGCAGCTGGGTGTGGTGGCATGCCACCTTGGTGTGGCCGCGCTGGCGCTTGACCTTGGGTCTGGTGGCGGTGTTGTTGGCGGGCTTGGTGTCTGCGCTCACCCTGGGCAAGAAGGTGGATCCCCAGCACTGGCTGCGTGCGCCCTATGTGGGTCAACTGCTGCCCCCGGCGCTGCAACTGCGCCAGCCCAGCAGCGTGGACGCCTTTGTGGGTGAGCTCGGTGCTTTGGAGGCCACCTTGCAAGAGAAGGCTCAGCGTGACCGGGATGATGCCGACGAGGAGCCCGAGGGCGATTGAGCGCCGCGGCACAGCGCGGGCCCGCGCTGTGCCTGGCTGTCAGCCTCAGGCGGGCAGAAAGCCTTCGACCGAGAGGTAGCGCTCGCCGGTGTCGTAGTTAAAGCCCAGCACGCGGGCCTGGGCGCCAAGCTCGGGCAGGGTTTTGGCAATGGCCGCCAGCGTCGCACCGCTGGAGATGCCCACCAGCAAGCCTTCTTCGCGGGCGCTGCGCCGTGCGTACTCGCGTGCTTCTTCGGCTTCCACCTGAATCACACCGTCGAGCAAGTCGGTGTGCAGATTGGTGGGCACAAAGCCTGCACCAATGCCCTGAATGGGGTGGGGGCTGGGCTGGCCGCCGCTGATGACGGGCGACTGCGCGGGTTCCACCGCAAACACCTTGAGCTGCGGCCAAGCCTTTTTGAGCACCTGGGCGCAGCCGCTGATGTGGCCGCCCGTGCCCACGCCGGTGATGAGCGCGTCCAGCCCCTGCGGGAAGGCGCGCAGAATTTCCTCGGCCGTGGTGCGCACATGCACCGCCACATTGGCGGGGTTGTTGAACTGTTGCGGCATCCAGGAGCCGGGCGTTTGTGCCAGCAGTTCTTCAGCGCGTGCAATGGCGCCCTTCATGCCTTTTTCGCGCGGTGTCAGGTCAAAGCTCGCGCCATAGGCCAGCATCAGGCGGCGGCGCTCAATGCTCATGCTGTCGGGCATGACCAGCACCAGCTTGTAGCCCTTGACGGCCGCCACCATGGCCAGGCCCACGCCGGTGTTGCCGGAGGTCGGCTCGATGATGGTGCCGCCGGGCTTGAGCACGCCGCGTGCTTCGGCGTCTTCCACCATGGCCAGGGCAATGCGGTCTTTGATGGAGCCGCCGGGGTTGCTGCGCTCGGACTTCACCCACACCTGGGCGGCGCCAAACAAGCGGTTGATGCGAATGTGCGGCGTGTTGCCAATCGTGGCCAGCACGTTGTCGTAATTCATGGTGGGTCCTCCTGTTGCGAGATGGCAGTGGCGTGGCAGCCCCGGCCAGTCGGGGCATGGTAGCGGCGCTTTGATGCCCCGTGGCCATAAGGACATTTCTGCTGGGCTGCGCGGTTTTGGGCTGGCAGCTGAGGTGGGTGGGCGATAATCGGGGCGTGAAGCAGACCAGACCGCCGCTGGGGCAAGGGTGGAAACGCCGCCCTGGAGGAAGGTCCGGACTGCATAGAGCGGCGTAGCAGCTAACGGCTGCCCGGCGTAAGCCGAGGATCAGAGCAACAGAGACGAGTCAGGCCGGGCATTGCCCGGTCTGGGTGAAACGGGCAATCTCTACGCGCAGCAACACCAAGTAGGCCAGCGTTGATGCGGCTCGCAGAGCTGGCGGGTAGGTGGCATTGAGCCGGGCAGCGATGTCCGGCCCAGAGGAATGGCGGTCACGCCCTTTGGTCTCGCAAGAGGTTGATGGGCGCACAGAATCCGGCCTATCGGTTTGCTTCACACTTTTTCTTTCACCCTGCCCAGGCGCTTGCGTCGGGCCTTAGCGCCCAGAGACGATGAGCACCACTTCCCCCGCAGCCTCCCTCTGGCGCGCGCCGCGCTGGGCTTTGGCGGTGCTGCTGGCGGGCCTGGCCACGCTGGGCCCGTTCTCCATCGACACCTATTTGCCCGCCTTCACCGGCATTGCCGCGGCCTTGGGGGCCACGCCGGTGCAAATGCAGCAAACGCTGTCGGCCTATCTGTTTGGCTTTGCGCTGATGAATCTGTTTCACGGCGCCTTGTCCGACAGCTTTGGGCGGCGGCCTGTGGTGCTGGTGGGGCTGGCGGTGTTCACGCTGGCTTCGGCGGGCTGCGCGCTGGCGCACAGCATTGGCGAGCTGGTGTTTTGGCGCACGGTGCAGGGGCTGTCGGCAGGGGCGGGCATGGTGGTGTCGCGCGCCATCATTCGCGACATGTTCGCACCCACCGATGCGCAGCGCATGATGTCCCAGGTGACGCTGTTCTTCGGGTTGGCCCCTGCGGTGGCGCCGCTCATTGGCGGTGTGCTCTATACCTACGCAGGCTGGCCCTGGATTTTCTGGCTGCTGGTGCTGGTCGGTGCACTGCTGTGGCTGGTGAACTGGCGGCTGCTGCCTGAGACGCTCACACCGGCGCAGCGCCAGCCCTTTGCCGCGGGCCCGCTGTTGCGTGGTTACTGGGACTTGCTGGGCAACCCGCGTTTTGTGGCGCTGGTCTTGGCCAGCGGCATACCCTTCAACGGCATGTTTTTGTACGTGCTGTCTGCGCCAGTGTTTCTGGGTGAGCACCTGGGGCTGGCGCCCACGCAGTTCTTTGTGTTTTTTGTCTGCAGCATCGGCGGCATCATGGCTGGTGCCTGGTGGAGTGGGCGGCTTGCCGGGAAGATCGCACCGCGCGTTCAGATTCGCTGGGGCTTTGCCATCATGGTGGTGGTCTCGGTGGTGAATGTCTCGGCGCACGCCCTGTTTGCGCCCAGTGCCTGGTGGGCTTTTCCGCTGATTGGCTTGTTTGCCCTGGGCTGGTCGCTCATGGTGCCGGTGGTGACTTTGATGGTGCTGGACCTCGCGCCCGAGCGGCGCGGCATGGCCTCCTCTTTGCACTCTTGCATTGGCAGCGCAGCCAACGGGTTGGTGGCCGGTGTGGTGGTGCCGCTGGTCATGCACAGCACTCTGGCCCTGGCCTTGGCCTCGGCAGCGCTCATGTCTGTGGGCTTGCTGGCTTGGCGTTTTGCGGCCCAGCCGCGGGGCTGAGCGGCCCGCCGCGCTGGGCGGGCGCTCAAGTCGGCGCCGTGCGGGCCGAAGAAGCGCTATCGCCCCGCGCTTTTTGCGATGTCTATGTCTGCGCCACGCCAACGCCCCTCGCTTTGCTTTTGCCTCATGGCCTGGGTGGCCCTGCTTGCCCAGCCCGCGCAGCTGTGGGCGCAGGAGTCCAGCGAGGCCTTGAAAAAGCGCCTGGCCGAGCGGCTCTCTGACGAGGCTTTGACGATCAAGCTCGACCGCCGCCCCGGTGGGTCCGCCCCTGTGGTGGGGGGTGAAGGCCGGCATGGCGACGCCAAGCGTGCTGCAGTGCCGGCCAAGCCCGCCGTGCCCGCGGCGCGCAGCCCGGCTTGGTCTTATGAAGGCGAGGGTGGCCCGGCATTTTGGGGCGAGCTCAAACCCGAGTACGCGCTGTGCAGCAAGGGCCAGCGGCAAAGTCCCATCGACATCCGCCCCAGCTTCACGGTGGCGCTGGAGCCCATTGAATTCGACTACAAGCCCCTGGTGCTGACCGTGCAAGACAGCGGCCATGCCCTGGAGGCCACGCCCCAGGGCAGTGCGGGCATACGCGTGGCGGGGCGGCGCTGGGAGCTTAAGCACATCCATCTGCACCACCCCGGTGAGGAGCGCGTCAACGGCCGCAGCTTCAACCTCTCGGTCCATCTCGTGCACAAAGACGCTCAGGGGCGGCTGGCCGTGGTGTCGCTGCTGGGTGAGGCCGGCATGGCGCAGCCCGTGTTGCAGTCCATGCTGGATGCGTTGCCTCTGGAAAAAGGCCAGGCTCAGGCCACCGCTCAGGCTGTGGATTTGGCCCAGCTGCTGCCCCAGCGCCGGGGCTATTACACCTATATGGGCTCGCTGACCACGCCGCCCTGCACCGAAGGGGTGCTCTGGCTGGTGATGCAAGAGCCGGTGACGGTGTCACTGCTGCAGTTGGACATGATTGCGCGCCTCTACCCCATGAATGCCCGGCCCATACAACCCACGGCCGGTCGCATCGTCAAAGGTGCCATGTAGCGCCAGAGGTATTGAGTAAATACCTTCCACTAAGAAGCCCAAGTCCTTCATTTTGAAGGACTTTTTTATTTGTGCTCACGATTTCACTAAGTGCTTGATTTGATTGGAAAAATCCCACCCTTGCCTTGACCGCACCTGGGGTGGGTAGTAAAGTGGGGAAAAGTGCAAATTTGTGGGGCGTCGTGGCAAAGATCGTGTTTCAGGGTTCGAGTGCTCTTGCCTTGGATGGCAAGGGGCGCTTGACTGTCCCTGCACGGCACCGCGATGCACTGCAAGCCCTGTGCGAAGGGCAGCTCACCATCACCAAGCACCCTGAGGGCTGCCTGATGGTCTTCCCGCGCCCGGCCTGGGAGGTGTTTCGCGACAAGGTGGCGGCCCTGCCGCTGTCGGCCTCCGGCTGGAAGCGGGTGTTCCTGGGCAATGCCCAAGACGTGGAGCTCGACAGCGCCGCGCGCGTGCTGGTGGCGCCGGAATTGCGCACGGCCGCCAGCCTGAGCAAAGACGTCATGCTGCTGGGCATGGGTAACTACTTCGAGCTGTGGGACGCGCAAGCGTACGCGGCGCATGAGCTTGAGGTGCTGCAGTCCGAACCCCCGGCTGTGCTGCAGGACTTCAGCTTCTGAGGCATCTATGAGCACCCCGCCCACCTTCACCCACACCACGGTGCTGCTGCAAGAAACCGTGGATGCCGTGCTGCACGACACCAGCGGCATCTACGTCGACGGCACCTTCGGGCGCGGCGGGCACTCGCGCCTGCTGCTCTCGCGCCTGGCGCCGCAAGGCCGCTTGATTGCCATCGACCGCGACCCAGAGGCCATAGCGTCCGCCACCTCCGGTGAGGCGCGGGTCGACGACCCGCGTTTTTGCATCCGCCACGCACCCTTTGCCGAACTCGCCACCGAGCTCGACACACTGGGCGTGGGGCAGATCGACGGCCTGATGCTGGATTTGGGCGTCTCCAGCCCGCAGATTGACAACCCTGAGCGCGGCTTCAGCTTTCGCTTCGACGGCCCGCTTGACATGCGCATGGACACCACGCGCGGGGAGAGTGCGGCCGACTACCTGGCCCACGCTGATGTGGACCACATCGCCAAGGTGATACGCGACTATGGAGAAGAGCGGTTTGCTTTCCCGATTGCAAAGGCGCTTGTGGCTCGCCGCGAGGACGGCCGACCGGTTCGCACCACGGCCGAGCTGTCCCACGTCGTGGCTGGTACGGTCAAGACCCGTGAGCCGGGCCAAGACCCAGCCACACGCACCTTTCAAGCTCTACGGATACACGTCAACGGCGAGCTTGACGAGCTGCAGCAAGCGCTCAACGCCGCGACCGCTCGCCTCGCGCTAGGCGGGCGCTTGGCTGTGATCAGCTTTCACTCGCTGGAAGACCGCATCGTCAAGACCTTTATTGCCCAGCACAGCAAAGATCAGGTGGACCGCCGCGCCTTGTTCGCGCCACCCAAGCCCCTGGCCCTTGTGGCCCTGGGCCGCATCAAACCCAGCGAGGCCGAGGTGCGCGCCAACCCGCGCTCGCGCTCGGCCATTTTGCGTGTCGCGCAGCGCACCGACGCACCCTTTGAGCCCGCGCGCAGCGAGCCCACAGGCGGAACGCGTCGTGGTGGGGGGCGTCGATGAGTCGTGTGGCGGCGGTGCTGCTGTTGCTCATGCTCACGCTGGGTGCTTACCTGGTACAGACTTCGCACGACACCCGCCAGCTCTACGCCGACCTGGACCGTGCCCGCACTGAGGCGCAGCGCCTGGACGCGGACCATGAGCGGCTGCTGGCCGAGCGCCATGCCCAGGCCACGAATCTGCGCGTCGAGCAAGTGGCGCGCGAGCGCCTGCGCATGCGCCCCATCACGCCTGCCGTGACGCAAAGCTTGCACCCCGTGCTGCCTGCGGCAGCACCCGCTTCAGCGGCTTCCTCGGGGGTGGCGCCATGAGCACCTGGGGCCGCCGCGGGGCACGACCTGCACGCACCGTCAGCTACTCCACCAGCCCTTTGCTGGCGTCCAAAACACCGCCATGGCGGTCGCGCCTGTTGGTGGGCTGTATTGCCGCGGTGTTTGTGGGCTTGCTGGGCCGCGCGGCCTACATCCAGCTCATCGGCGAAGACTTTTTCCAGCGCCAGGGCGAAGCCCGCTACGCCCACAAACTGGAACTGCCCGCCAGCCGGGGCCGCATCAGCGACCGCAGCGGCCAAGTGCTGGCCACCAGCGTGGCCGTGCCTTCGATTTGGGCTTTCCCCAAAGACGTCGACCCCGACCCGCAAAAGCGCAAAGACTTGGCCAAGGCGCTGGGCATGAGCGTGGCCGACCTCAACTCACGCCTGGACCCCGACAGCCGCTTTGTGTTCCTGCGCCGCCAAGCTGACGACGCCACGGCCGCCAAGGTCAAAGCGCTCAAGATCAAGGGCGTGTTCCAGGACAGCGAGTACAAGCGCCATTACCCCGAAGGTGAGGCCGCCGCGCACATCGTGGGCTTTACCAATATCGAGGAACGCGGGCAGGAGGGCGTGGAGCTGGCTTTCCAAAAAGAGCTGCAGGGCCGTGATGGCTCGCGCTCGGTGCTGCGCGACCGGCTGGGCCGCGTGGTGGAAGACATGGGCGAGCACATCCCGCCCGTCAACGGCAAGGACATTCAGCTTTCCATCGACGCCAAGGTGCAGTTCTTTGCCTACCAGCGCATTCGCGATGCGGTGGCCGAGCACAACGCCAAGGCGGGCTCGGTGGTGGTGCTGGACGTGCAAACGGGTGAGGTGCTGGCCTTGGCCAACTACCCCAGCTTCGACCCCTCCCGGCGCAAAAACCTCAACGGCGAGCAGTTGCGCAACCGCGCGCTCACCGATGTCTTCGAGCCCGGCTCGACCATGAAGCCCTTTGTCGTGGCGCAGGCCCTGGAGACGGGCCGTGTGCACCCCGACACGCCCATCAACACCTCGCCACGCAGCGTGGTGGTCAGCGGCTGGTCGCCCAAAGATGTGCATGCCTATGGTGAATTGACTGTGGCGGGCGTCATTCAAAAGTCCAGCAACGTGGGCACGGTGCGCATGGCCATGATGATGCCGCCGCGAGAGATGCACGAGATGTTCACCGCCATCGGGCTGGGGCAGCGGCCGCAAATCAACTTCCCAGGCGCGGTCAGCGGCAAGCTGCGCCCTTACAAGAGCTGGCGCCCCATTGAGCAAGCCACCATGAGCTATGGCTACGGTCTGTCGGCCTCGCTGCTGCAGCTGGCGCGTGCCTACACCGTGTTTGCACGCGATGGCGAGCTGATTCCCGTCACCCTCATGCACCGCGAAGACAACGCCACCGTGCACGGGCCGCGTGTGTTCTCGGCAAAAACCGCGCACCAAGTGCGCCAGATGCTGCAAGCTGCCGCTGCCCCTGGGGGTACCGCGCCCATGGCGCAGGTCAGCGGTTACAGCGTTGGGGGAAAATCCGGCACGGCGCACAAGCAGGAAGGCAGGGGCTATAGCAACCGCTACCGGTCCTGGTTCGTGGGGCTGTCGCCCATCTCCAACCCGCGCATCGTCGTGGCGGTGATGGTGGACGAGCCCAAGAACGGCGTCTATTACGGTGGAGCCGTGGCCGGCCCGGTGTTCAGCCAGGTCGTGGCGCAGACCCTGCGTTTGCTGTCCGTGCCCACCGATTTGGACGTCACGCCGCAAATCATCGCCAGCCAAAAAGTGCAGGCGGTGGAAGAAAGTTTTTGAGCAGCCCAGCGGCACACCCACCCATGTTGACCCGACTCAAATCCCCCTCAGCTGCAGCCCGTTGGTTGCAGGAATGGACGCCTAGCGGCCGCCTGGTGACCGACAGCCGCGCGGTGCGCCCCGGCGACGCTTTCATTGCCTGGCCGGGCTATGCCACGGACGCGCGGCAGTTTGTCGCCGCAGCGCTGCAGGCCGGAGCGGCCACCTGCTTGGTGGAAGAGCAGGGGGTGGAGGCATTTGGTTTTACCGACGCTCGCGTGGCGGCCTTGCCTGACTTGAAGGCCCGCTGCGGCGAGATCGCGGCTGACTTCTACCAACAGCCCAGCGCAGCGCTGGAGGTGGTGGCCGTGACGGGCACCAACGGCAAGACCTCGAGTGCCTGGTGGGTGGCGCAGGTCTTGAGCGTGTTGGGCTCACCCTGCGGCATGGTCGGCACCTTGGGTGTGGGCCGCCCGCCCGTGCCGGGTGCGCAAGAGGCTGCGGCCATTGCCTCCACCGGTTTGACAACGCCTGACCCGGTGCGCCTGCAAGCGGCTTTCGCGCAAATGCGCGCGGACGGTCTGCGCAGCTGCGCCATTGAGGCCTCATCCATTGGCATCGAGGAGCACCGGCTCGCGGGCGTGCAGCTGCGCGTGGCCATGTTCACCAATTTCACCCAGGACCATCTGGACTACCACGGCGACATGGCTGCCTACTGGCAGGCCAAGCGCAAGCTGTTTGCCTGGGCCGGGCTGCAAGCAGCAGTGCTCAACCTCGACGACGCCCAAGGCCAAGGTCTGGCGGCAGAGCTGGGCAGCTCGGGCATGGACCTGTGGACCTACGGCATTGACCAAGCTCAGGCACGGTTGCAGGCTTGCGCACTGCGCCACGAGGCCGCAGGCCTGGCCTTCACCGTGGTGGAAGGGGCTCAGCAGCTGCTGGTGCAAACCGCTTTGATCGGCCGCTACAACGTCAGCAACCTGCTGGGGGTGATGGCGGCAGCGCGTGCGCTGGGGCATTCGCTGGAGGCGGTGGTGCAAGCGGTGCAGCAGGTCAGCCCCGTGCCGGGGCGCATGCAGCGCGTGGGCACCGGGCAGGAGCTGCCGCAGCTGGTGGTGGACTACGCCCACACGCCTGACGCCCTTGAAAAAGCCCTGCAAGCGCTGCGCCCGCTGGCCCAAGCACGCGGCGGGCGGCTGCATGTGGTGTTTGGCTGCGGCGGCAACCGCGACCCGCTCAAGCGCCCGCAAATGGGCGCCATTGCCGCGCAGCTGGCGGACGAAGTGATTCTGACCAGCGACAACCCGCGCGACGAAGACCCCGAACTCATTCTGGACGGCATTGCCGCAGGCATGCCCGCGGGCAGCGCAGTGCTGCGTGAAGCCGACCGCGCACGCGCCATCGCACAAGCCACCGCGCGCGCCGCCAGCCGCGATGTGGTGCTGGTGGCCGGCAAGGGCCATGAGGACTACCAAGAAGTGGCCGGTCAGCGCCGCCATTTCTGCGACATCGAGGCCTCGCGCGCGGCCCTGCTGGCGAGGGCTGGGCTGTGAGCCAACCCCTGCCGTTGATGACCCTGGGCCAGGTGTTTGAGCTCTTGCGGCCTCAGCTGCCGCAAGCCCAGCTGGTGGGCGCGGCCGACACGCCCATTGCCCGCGTGCACAGCGACACCCGCACCCTGTGTGCGGGTGACTTGTTCGTGGCATTGCGCGGCGAGCACTTTGATGCGGCCGACTTTCTGCCCCAGGCGCGTGAGGCCGGTGCCGTGGCGGCGCTGGCGCAGCGTGGGCTGTCTGCTGACACCATGCCCGGCGTGTGCGTGCCTGACACGCGTCAGGCCCTGGCTCTCTTGGCCACTGCCTGGCGGTCCCAGCACCAGCTGCCGCTCATCGCCGTGACGGGCAGCAATGGCAAGACCACGGTCACGCAAATGATGGCCTCCATCTTGCGCGCCTGGCATGGTCCGCAGGGCATGCTGGCCACGCAAGGCAACTTCAACAACGACATTGGCGTGCCGCTGACCCTGCTGCGCCTGCGACAGGACGATGCGCAGTGGCAGCATGCCGCGGTGGTGGAGCTGGGCATGAACCACCCCGGCGAAATTGCACCGCTGGCCGCCATGGCCCAGCCCACGGTCGCCTTGGTGAACAACGCCCAGCGCGAGCACCAGGAGTACATGAAGAGCATCGAGGCCGTAGCGCGCGAAAACGGCGAGGCGCTGCGCGCGCTGGGGCCCACAGGCGTGGCGGTGTTCCCGGCCGACGACGACTGCGCTCCGCTGTGGTGGGAGCTGGCGGCGGGCCGCCCGGTGCTGAGCTTTGCATTGCAAGGCCCGGCCGACATTCGCGTGCAAGCCCAGTGGGTGAGCGCCAGCGCTGGCGCCGGTGCGGGGCATTGGGCGCTCGAGATTCACACGCCTGCGGGCAGCTTGCCGGTGTCGCTGGCCATGGCGGGTTGGCACAACGTGCGCAACGCCCTGGCCGCCACCGCCTGCACGCTGGCTGCAGGCGCGCCACTGGCCGCCATTCGCGAGGGGCTGCAGAGCTTCCAGGCCGTGAAAGGGCGTTCGCAGCTGCTGGGCTTGCAGCTGGGCGGGCGGCACATCACCCTCATCGACGACAGCTACAACGCCAACCCCGACAGCGTGCGCGCCGCCATTGATGTGCTGGCGCAGCTGCCGGGCCGTTCCTGGTTGGTGCTGGGGGATATGGGCGAAGTGGGCGACCAAGGCGAGGCTTTTCATCGCGAGGTCGGTGCCTACGCTGCGCAGCGGGGTTTGGCCGCGCTGTGGACGGCAGGCAGCGCCGCGCGCGATGCCGCCGCGGCTTACGGCGCCACGGCCCGCGCCCACCCCAGCACCGCCGCACTCATTGAGGCCCTAGGGCCAGACCTGGCGGCTTTGCCGCAGGTGGACAACATCCTGATCAAAGGTTCTCGATTCATGAAGATGGAAACCGTGGTGGCCGCCTTGCAGGCCTTGGGAGCAAGGCATGCTGCTTAGTCTGGCGCAGTGGTTGCAGGCCATGTTCCCAGGCGAGCTGGGTTTTCTGCGGGTCTTTAACTACATCACCTTCCGCGCGGTGATGGCGGCGCTGACGGCGCTGCTCATCGGCTTGGCGTTTGGCCCCTGGGTGATTCGGCGCCTCACCGAACTCAAGATTGGCCAGCCCATTCGCGAGTACGGCGTGCAGCAGCATTTGTCCAAAAGCGGTACGCCCACCATGGGCGGGGTGCTGATCTTGATTGGCATTGCCGTCTCCACGCTGCTGTGGTTTGACTGGTCCAACCGCTTTGTGTGGGTGGTGATGCTGGTCACCATGGGCTTTGGCGCCATTGGCTGGGTGGACGACTACCGCAAGGTCGTCAACAAAGACCCCGAAGGCATGCGCAGCCGCGAGAAGTTTTTCTGGCAGGCCCTCATCGGGCTGGCGGCGGCTTTGTATCTGGCGTTCTCGGTGTCCGAGACCAGCTTTTTGCGTGTGCTGGAACTCTTTGCGCGCTGGGTGCAAAGCGGCTTCTCTACGGACCTGCCGCCCAAGGCCGATTTGATGCTGCCCTTCTTCAAATCGGTGAGCTACCCGCTGGGCGTGTTTGGGTTTATCGCGCTGTCCTTCTTCGTCATCGTGGGTACCAGCAACGCGGTGAACTTCACCGACGGGCTCGACGGTTTGGCCATCATGCCGGTGGTCATGGTGGGCTCGGCCCTGGGCGTGTTTGCTTACGTCACGGGCTCCTCGGTCTACAGCAAATACTTGCTCTTTCCCTACATCCCGGGCAGCGGCGAGTTGTTGATCTTCTGCGCCGCGCTGGGCGGTGCAGGTCTGGCCTTTTTGTGGTTCAACACCCACCCGGCCCAGGTGTTTATGGGCGATGTGGGTGCGCTGGCCCTGGGCGGAGCGCTGGGCACGCTGGCTGTGATCACGCGCCAGGAAATCGTGCTGGGCATCATGGGCGGCGTGTTTGTGGCCGAGGTGCTGTCGGTGATGATCCAGGTGACCTGGTTCAAGATCACCAAGCGCCGTTATGGCGAGGGGCGGCGTATCTTCAAGATGGCGCCGCTGCACCACCATTTTGAAAAATCGGGCTGGCGCGAAACCCAGGTGGTGGTGCGCTTTTGGATCATCACCATGCTGCTGTGCCTGGTGGGCCTGGCGAGCTTGAAGCTGCGCTGAAGAGGGGAACGCTATGGACTTCCCCCGCCTTCACCAAGATGCCCATGCCCTGGTGCTGGGCCTGGGTGACTCCGGCCTGGCCATGGCCAAGTGGCTGCAAAACCTGGGTGCGGGCCTGACGGTGTGGGACAGCCGCGAGCAGCCGCCGCAGCTGCAAGCGCTGCGCGAAGCCTGCCCGCAGGCGCAATTCATCAGCGGTGCATTGGCGCCTGAGGCGCTGCAGGGTGTGACGCTGCTGTGCAAAAGCCCGGGCCTGTCGCCGCTGGACGAGCGCCTGGCGCCGCTGCTGACCGCCGCCAAAGCTCAGGGTCTGCGCGTGCAAGGCGAGTTGGACCTGTTTGCCCAAGCCCTGGCGCAGCTGCGCAGCCGCTATGGCTACAAGCCTGATGTGCTGGCCATCACCGGCACCAATGGCAAAACCACCACCACCTGCATGACCGCCTTGCTGGTGGAGTGCGCGGGCCGCCGTGTCGGGCTGGCGGGCAATATCGGGCCCACGCTCTTGGACACGCTCACGCAGGCCCTGGGGCAAGAGCCGCAGCGCGAGGATTGGGTGCCGCCCGTGCCGGGCAGCGCCGTGCCAGCCCCGCTTGCCGCCGAACTGCCGCCTGCAGAGGTCGCCGAGGTTGCCGCAGCGGACGCGAGCGTCGATACGCCGCCAGCCGAGCCAGCCGAGCCAGCCGAGCCAGCCGACAGCCCGGCCGAGGCAGAACCCGAGTTGCTCACCGAGCGGCCGCTGCCCATTGCTTTGCCCACGCCCGTGCCACCGCCTTTTGAGGCGCTGCCCGAGGTCTGGGTGCTGGAGCTTTCCAGCTTCCAGCTCGACGAGGTCCAGGGCTTTGAGCCCAGCGCCGCAGCGGTGCTCAACCTCAGCCAAGACCATCTGGATTGGCATGGCGACATGCCCGCCTATGGCCGCGCCAAAGCGCGCATCTTTGGCCAGGATGGCGTGGTGGTGGTCAACCGCGACGACCCGCAGGTGCTGGCCTTGGTGCCCGCGCCCGTGATGGTCAAGGGCTCGCGCGGGCGCCCATCCAAACAGATCGAGCGCCGTGTGCTGCGCTTTGGCTTGGACATGCCGCGCCGCCCCGGTGACTTTGGCCTGCAGGTGGAGCAGGGCATGGCCTGGCTGGTGCGTGCGCGCGAACCCGAGCCCGGCATCAAGCTGCGCCCGGGTGAGGTGCATGAGCTGCACATCCAGCGCCTCATGCCCGCTGACGCCCTGCGCGTGCGGGGCCGCCACAACGCCGCCAATGCGCTGGCGGCGCTGGCCCTGGCCAGCAGCATTGGCTGTCCGCTGGCTCCCATGCTGCATGGCCTGCGCGAATACCGCGGTGAGCCGCACCGCGTGGAGTTTGTGCAGCGCCTGGACGAGGTGGACTTTTACGACGACTCCAAAGGCACGAATGTGGGCGCCACCGTGGCGGCCATTCTGGGTCTTGGGGCCGACCGTGCACCGGCCAAGCTGGTGCTGATTTTGGGTGGCGACGGCAAGGGCCAGGATTTCTCGCCCTTGGCCACGCCCGTGGCGTTGCATGCCCGCGCCGTGGCCCTGATTGGCCGCGACGCCCCGCAGCTGCGCGCCGCACTGGCCGACTGCGGCGTGCCCCTGCAAGATCACGCCACGCTGGAAGAAGCCACGCGCTGGTGCGCGGCCCAGGCCCAGGCGGGCGACAGCGTGCTGCTGAGCCCGGCCTGCGCCAGCCTCGATATGTTCCGCAACTACGCCCACCGTGCTGAGGTGTTTGTTCAAACCGTGCAAGCGCTGGCGCAAGACCAGGGGTACAGCGTATGAGTTCAAGCGCTGGCCATTCGTCGCAGGGCTTGCTGGCACGGTGGCGCGACTGGCGCGCCGCACGCGGCCCCGAGTCCGTGCCCGTGCGCGACTGGGTGACCACTTCTGGCGGCCAGCCCACGCGCATTCAGGGCTATGACGTGACGCTGCTGTGGGTGGTGCTGACGCTCATGGCCGTGGGTCTGCTGATGGTGTATTCGGCCTCCATCGCCTTGCCCGACAGCCCGCGTTTTGCCAAATACGCGCCCACGCACTTCTTTGCGCGCCAGGCCCTCTACATCACGGCCGGCCTGATTGCGGGCTATTGCACGGTGTTCATTCCCATGTCGGTGTGGGAGCGCTGGGCACCCTGGCTGTTCGTGCTGAGCTTGGTCCTGCTGGTGGCTGTGCTGATTCCCGGCATTGGCAAAGTGGTCAACGGCGCGCGGCGCTGGATCCCGCTGGGCATCATGAATTTCCAGCCCTCGGAGCTGGCCAAGTTGGCCATCGCCATGTATGCCGCCAGCTATATGGTGCGCAAGATGGACGTGAAGGAAAACTTCTTCCAGGCCGTCTGGCCCATGGTGGTGGCCCTGGGCGTGGTGGGGCTCTTGCTGCTGGCCGAGCCCGATATGGGCGCTTTCATGGTGATTGCCGCCATCGCCATGGGCATTCTGTTTTTGGGTGGCGTCAACGGCCGCATGTTCTTCCTCGTGGTGGCGGTGCTGGTGGGGGCCTTCGTGCTGATGGTGACCTTCAGCGAGTTCCGCCGCGAGCGCATCTTTGCCTACCTCGACCCCTGGAACGACAAGTACGCGCAGGGCAAGGCTTACCAGCTCACGCACTCGCTCATCGCGTTTGGGCGCGGCGAGTTTTTTGGCCAGGGTCTGGGCGGCAGTGTCGAGAAGCTGCATTACCTGCCCGAAGCCCACACCGACTTTTTGCTGGCGGTGATTGGCGAGGAGCTGGGCTTCATCGGCGTGGCGCTGGTGATCTTTGCCTTCTTCTGGATGTCGCGCCGCATCTTTCACATCGGGCGCCAGGCCGTGGCGCTGGACCGTGTGTTCGCTGGCCTGTACGCCCAAGGCATAGGCATTTGGATGGCAGGGCAGGGCGTGATCAATATGGGTGTGAATCTTGGCGCGCTGCCCACCAAGGGCCTGACGCTGCCGCTGCTGAGCTTTGGTGGCTCGGCCATTCTCATGAACTGCGTGGCGCTGGCCGTGGTGCTGCGCGTGGACATTGAGAACCGCCAGATGATGCGCGGAGGTCGCTCATGACGCGCCACCTCGTGGTCATGGCCGCGGGTACGGGCGGCCACATCATTCCGGGCCTGGCGGTGGCGGCTGAAATGCAGCGCCGGGGCTGGACGGTGTCATGGCTGGGCACTGAAGCGGGCATGGAGAACAAGCTCGTGCCCCCCAGCGGTTTGCCGCTGGACCGGCTGGCCTTTGCGGGCTTGCGCGGCAAGGGCTGGCGCCACACGCTGAAGGGTTTGCTGGGTTTTGCGCGTGCGCTGCAGCAGTGCCACCGCGTGTTTCATTCGCGCGGCGCCGACGCCGTGCTGGGCATGGGCGGCTATGTGTGCGTGCCCGGTGGTTTGATGGCATGGCTGTGCCGCCGCCCCTTGCTGCTGGTGAATGCCGACGCAGGACTGCTGCTCTCCAACAAAGCCCTGGCACCATTGGCCACGCGCTTGTTGTTCGGCTTTGATGGCCCCAGCGCGCAGCGGCCAGGGGCTGTGGTCACCGGCAATCCAGTGCGTGCTGGCATTGAAGAAATCAGCCCACCCGAGCAGCGCTACGCCTCACGCCAGGGGCCGCTGCGGGTCATGGTGGTGGGCGGCTCGCTGGGTGCGCGGGCGCTCAACGAGGCCCTGCCCGCAGCCCTGGCCGCATTGCCGCGCGAGCAGCGTCCGCTGCTCACCCACCAAACCGGCGAGGCGCATTGCGCCAGCGTGCAGGCGGCTTACCGTGCCTTGGGGCTGGAGCCCGGTGTGGACGTGGAGGTGCTGCCCTTCATCACCGACATGGAGCAGCGACTGGCCGAGCTGGATGTGGTGATTGGCCGCGCGGGCGCGGTGACGGTGAGCGAGCTGTGCGCGGCGGGCGTGGCCAGTGTGCTCGTGCCCCTGGTGGTCAGCACCACCGCCCACCAGCGTGACAACGCCCAGTACATGGCAGCGCAACAAGCTGCCGTGCATCTGCCCCAAGGCGAGCTGACGAGCGAGCGGCTGGCTGAGGTTTTGACCCTCTCGCGCCAAGACTGTCTGGCCATGGCCACGCGCGCACGGGCTTTGGCCCGTCCCCAGGCTGCCGCCCGGGTGGCCGATGAAATTGAAGCCGTGGTGGCCGCCAGGAGTCGCGCATGAAGCATGCCGTGCAACACATTCACTTCACCGGCATTGGCGGCGCGGGCATGAGCGGCATTGCTGAAATGCTGCTGGCCCAGGGCTACCGTGTCAGCGGTTCTGACCAGGCCGAAAGCGCCACCACCGAGCGCCTGCGCAGCCTCGGGGCCAGTGTGCACATCGGGCATGCGGCCGAGCATGTGGCTCACGCGCAGTTGCTGGTCAAAACCAGCGCGCTCTCGCCCACCAACCCGGAGCTGATGGCGGCGCATGCGCGCGGCATTCCGGTGCTCTTACGCGCGCAAATGCTGGCCGAGTTGATGCGCCCGCGCATGGGCCTGGCTGTGGCGGGTACGCATGGCAAAACCACAACCACTTCGCTGCTGACCACCGTGCTGCGCCACGCGGGCCTGGACCCGAGCTACGCCATTGGCGGGCAGCTGCTGGAGTCAGGTGCCAATGCGCATGTGGGCACTGGTGCCCTGATGGTGGTGGAGGCCGATGAGTCCGATGCCTCCTTCTTGCACCTGCTGCCGCAGTTGGCCATCGTGACCAATATCGATGCCGACCACATGGACACCTACGGGCACGATATGGCCCGTTTGCGTCAGGCCTTTGTGGACTTCTTGCACCGCATGCCGTTTTGGGGTGCCGCAGTGCTGTGCGGTGACGACCCCGGCGTGCGTTCCATCCTGCCGCTGCTGTCTCGGCCCCAGCGCCTCTACGGCCTGGGCGAGGACAACGACGTGCGCGCGGTGGACGTACAGGCACAACCCGGCGGTGGCATGCACTTCACCGTGCTGCGCCGCCACCCCCAGCGCGGCACGCTCGCACCGCTGGCCGTACAACTGCGGCTGGCGGGGCAGCACAATGTGCTCAACGCGCTGGCGGTCATTGCCCTGGCCATGGAGCTGGGCGTGGATGACGCCGCCGTGTGCAGCGGGCTGGCCGGTTTTGGCGGCGTGGGCCGACGCTTTCAAAGCTGGGGTGAGCACGCCTTGCCTTCGGGTCAGGGCACGGCCTTGGTCATTGACGACTACGGCCATCACCCTGTGGAAATGGCCGCCGTGCTGCAGGCAGCACGCGGGGCCTACCCCGGGCGGCGCCTGGTGCTGGCTTTCCAGCCGCACCGCTACACCCGCACGCGCGACTGCTTTGACGAATTCGCCAAGGTCTTGTCCGCAGCGGACGCGGTCTTGCTGTGCGAGATCTACGCTGCCAGCGAGCCGCCGCTGGCGGGCATCAGTGGCGAGAGCTTGGCCCAAGCCGTGCGTCAGCGTGGCACCGAAGCCCATTTCGTGGGCGAGTGGCAGGCCCTGGCGCCGCAGCTGCTGGCGCAGGCACGCGGTGGCGATGTGCTCATCGTCATGGGCGCGGGCTCGGTGGGCGCGGTGCCGCAGCGCCTGGTGGCCTTGCTCGAAACAACACCTACAAAGGGAGTGGATCAGCCATGACGCTGGATCTCAAGATTGCATCGATTGACCCCAAGGCCATGGGCAAAGTGGCCGTGCTGATGGGCGGTAACTCGGCCGAGCGCGAGGTTTCGGCCACCATGTCAGGCCCAGGCGTGCTCGCGGCCTTGCAGGCGCGCGGCGTGGATGTGCTGGCTTTTGACCCGGCCCAGCGCAGCCTGCACGAACTGCAGGCACTGGGCGTGCAGCGTGCCTTTATCGCGCTGCATGGGCGCGGTGGCGAGGACGGCACGGTGCAAGGCGCGCTGGAGTTGCTGCGCATTCCCTATACCGGCTCTGGCGTGATGGCTTCGGCCATCGCCATGGACAAAATCACCACCAAGCGCCTGTGGCAATCGGTGGGCCTGCCCACGCCGCGCTGGGTCAGCTTGGCCAAGCACCAGCAGCAGCGCGAACAACTCATGGCTGTGCCTGACGAGCTGGGTCTGCCCGTGTTCGTGAAGCCCCCGCACGAGGGCTCCTCGATGGGTGCCACCAAAGTCAACGGCTACTCCGACATGCAAGAAGCCGTGGCGCTGGCCGCGCGCTTTGACTCCGAAGTGCTGTGCGAGGAATTCATCGACGGCCAGGAGTTCACCTGCGCCGTGCTCGGCCAAGGTGAAGCTGCCGTGGCGCTGCCGGTGGTGGAGATCTGCGCCGAGCAGGGCAACTACGACTACCAAAACAAGTACTTCACCAACAGCACGGTTTACAAAGTCGGACAGGCCGACCCGCAGTGGCAAGCGCAGGTGCAGCAGCTGGTGCTGCAGGCCTACCGCGTGCTGGGTTGCCGGGGCTGGGGGCGTGCGGATTTGATGCTCAGCCGCAAAGACGGGCGCGTCTACCTGCTGGAAATGAACACCAGCCCGGGCATGACCTCGCACTCCCTGGTGCCCAAGGCCGCAGCGGCCGTGGGCGTGAGCTACGAAGAGCTCTGCCTGTGGCTGCTGTCGCAGGCACGCCTGGACAGCCAGTCCTGATCTGAGCCCATCCAAGCCATGGCACGCCACAACCCCCACACCGCAAGCCCAGCCCTGCCGGCCGACATCCGTGTCATGAACGGCATGGCCTTGGCGCTGCTGGGGCTGCTGCTTTTGATGGCGCTGGGCGCTGGCGTGCTGTGGCTGGCACGCCAGCCCATGTTCAGTATTCGCGCCATTCACATCGAAGGCGATGTGAACCGCAACAGCGCGGCCTCCTTGCGCGCCAACGCGCTGCCGCGGCTGTCGGGCAACTTTTTGTCCATGAATTTGCAAGTGGCGCGCGAGGCCTTTGAATCCGTGCCTTGGGTGCGGCAAGCCCAGGTGCAGCGCATTTGGCCCAATCAAATCAAGGTCACGCTGCAAGAACACCAGCCCACGGCACTGTGGCAAGGCAAGGTCGACGGCGCTGACGCCTCCAGCGAGGCCGTGCGCGAGGCTTTGCTGGTGAACAGCTTTGGCGAAGTCTTTCAGGCCAATGTGGGCGATGTCGAGGACGAAGACCTGCCCACCCTCTCTGGCCCGCAAGGTTCGGCCCAGCGCATGCTGCAAATGTGGCAGGCCTTGAATGCCATCAGCCAGCAGCGACTCAGCGAGGCCGTGACCCGTCTGGACTTGTCCGGCCGCGGATCTTGGCGGCTGACGCTGGAAAAAGGTGGGGTGGTGGAGCTGGGGCGTGGCGAAGCTGCTGAAGTTCAAGCTCGCTTTCAGGAGTTTGCGTCCAGCTCTAAGGTGATTGCTGCCCGCTACCACGCAGAATTGGTATCTGCCGATCTTCGGCACGAATTGGGCTACGCGCTGCGACTCTCCGGGGTCAGCACACAGTTATCCACACAAAAGCCGCTCACGGCTAAGAAAAGCAACTGAGGACTCTCATGGCCAAGGAATACAAGGATTTGGTCGTCGGTTTGGACATCGGAACTGCCAAGATCATGGCCGTGGTGGCTGAGGTCATGGGAAATGGCGAGCTGCGCATTGCCGGCTTGGGTGTAGCGCCCAGCCATGGCCTTAAGCGCGGGGTTGTGGTGAATATCGACGCCACCGTCCAGTCCATCCAGCAGGCCTTGAAAGAGGCGGAAATGATGGCCGACTGCCGCATCTCGCGGGTATTTACGGGCATCACTGGCAGCCATATCCGAGGTCAAAACTCCACCGGCATGGTCATCGTGCGCGATAAGGAGGTCACGACGGTGGATGTGGCGCGTGTGGTGGATACCGCCAAGGCTATCAATATTCCTAATGACCAACGCTTGTTGCTGGTGGAGCCGCAAGAATTTGTCATTGACGGACACGAAGTTAAAGAACCCATTGGCATGAGCGGTGGGCGGCTGGAGGTCAAGGTTCACATCGTGACCGGGGCCCAAAGCGCGGCGGAAAATATCGTCAAATGCGTGCGCCGCTGCGGCCTGGAAGTGGAGCAACTGGTGCTCAACCCCAGTGCCTCAAGTTTGGCGGCGCTCACTTCGGACGAGCGCGACCTCGGTGTGGCTCTGGTGGACATCGGTGCGGGCACCACCGACGTGGCCATTTTCACTGGTGGCTCCATCCGCCACACGGCCGTCATTCCTATCGCCGGGGATCTCATCACCAGCGATATCGCCATGGCGCTGCGCACCCCCACCAAAGACGCGGAAGAAATCAAAGTTGAATATGGCGTGGCCAAACAACTTTTGGCCGACCCGGCGGACCAAGTGGAAGTGCCGGGATTGGGCGATCGCGCGCCGCGCATGCTTTCAAAACAAGCGCTGGCTGGGGTCATAGAACCCCGGGTTGAGGAAATCTTTTCCCTGGTTCAGCAGGTCATTCGTCAATCTGGGTACGAGGAACTGTTGTCGTCTGGGATTGTTTTGACCGGGGGTTCGGCCGTGATGCCGGGCATGGTGGAACTGGCAGAAGACATTTTCTTGAAGCCCGTTCGCCGTGGAAACCCGACCTACAACGGCGCGCTCTTTGACATGGTGGCCAATCCCCGATCTGCAACAGCCATGGGTTTGTTGGAGGAGGCGCGGCTTTCCCGCAGCCGAGGTATCAAAGCGACCCAGCAGGCGGGCTCGGTCAAGACCATGTTTGGTCGCGCCAAAGACTGGTTCTCGGGATATTTCTGAGACGCAAACGAATCAAGGCGGGCGGAAGCAGGCAGGAATGTTGACAAAACGTTTCATTCAAGCAAAAAAGACCTTTCGCCCAGTGGTATTTTTTGAATAGTCGCTGCACAATTCGAAGCAGACAGGAGGTTTGAAATGGCCATCGAAATGATCGAAGAGTTTGATCAAGGTACTCAGATCAAGGTGATCGGTGTCGGCGGTGGTGGTGGTAACGCCGTGGAACACATGATTAGCCAGGGTGTGCAAGGCGTTGAATTCATCGTCGCCAATACGGATGCACAAGCCCTGAATCGTTCCAAGGCAGACCAACTTCTGCAACTGGGTCACAGCGGCCTGGGTGCGGGCGCCAAGCCTGAAGTGGGCAAGGCTGCCGCCGAAGAGGCTGAAGCGCGTATTCGCGAGTCCATTCAAGGCGCCAACATGCTGTTCATCACGGCAGGCATGGGTGGTGGTACGGGCACCGGTGCGGCTCCTGTGATTGCCCGCGTGGCCAAGGAAATGGGCGTGCTGACCGTGGGTGTGGTCACCAAGCCCTTCGAATTCGAGGGTTCGCGCCGCTCCAAAGCCGCTGACGCGGGCTTGGCGGAGCTGGAAGCCAATGTCGATTCGCTCATCGTCGTGCTCAACGACAAGCTGCTGGAAGTGCTGGGTGACGACGTCACGCAGGACCAAGCTTTCGCCCACGCCAACGACGTGTTGAAGAACGCCGTGGGTGGCATCTCCGACATCATTCACATGCCCGGCTTGGTCAACGTTGACTTCGAAGACGTCAAGACGGTGATGAGCGAGCCCGGCAAGGCCATGATGGGTACGGCAGTGGCCACGGGCCCGGATCGTGCGACCAAGGCAGCCGAACTGGCGGTGTCCTGCCCGCTGCTCGAAGGCATCGATCTCTCTGGCGCGCGCGGCGTGCTGGTGCTGATCGCGGCGGGGCGCTCGACCTTCAAGCTGTCTGAGAGCCGCAGCGCCATGTCCGCCATCAAGCGTTACGCCGCCGAGGATGCCCACATCATCTACGGTACGGCCTATGACGAAAGCCTGGGTGACGCGCTGCGCGTGACGGTGATTGCCACGGGCTTGTGCCAAAAGGGCCGCCAGCAACAGCAGGTTGCTGCACCGCTGCAGGTTGTGACTCAGCGCACGGGCACTGACAACATGCCGGTGCTGACCCAGTCGGTGGTGATGCGCGGCGCAGGCATGGGCTTGGGTGCTTCGGTGGATGCGCCTGCGGCGCGTCCCGGCGTGTGGCAAAGCGGTCGTACTGCGGCAGCCAAGGTCGAGGCCCTGTCATCCAATGGCATGGACGAGATCGAAATTCCAGCGTTCTTGCGCAAGCAGGCAGATTGACTTTTGCCATCGGCTGCAGCCGCACTGAACAGTGCTGCCAGCCATTGATGACCAAGAAAAAGGCCGTGCTCAGCATGGCCTTTTTTGTATTGCTTTGAATTTGTTTGGTTTGTGAAGCTGCTTTTAGGCAGACTAAGGCCTGCGCGTCGGGATGACCCAGCCGACGAAGCACAACAACAGCCCTAAAGGGCACAGGCGTGGGCAAGGGAGGGGAGATACATGCGGTTCAGGCTGTGGTGCGCTTTGCTCTGGCTCATGGGAAGCATGGTGGGGAATGTGCTGGGGGCGCAGCCGCGCTTGATGCCACAACCCGATGCTGCGCCCACCCAGGCCGTGGCTTTGACCTTGTCAGAGGCCGAGTTGGCCACCAGCCTCTGGACCGAGGAGCAATTGCAACGCTGGTGGGCCTTGTTGCGTCATGGTGGGGCACGAGCGCTAGAGCTACCGGCTGACCTTGCTCCTCCCGATCTGGCTCAGCAATGGCAATTGGTGCCTCTGCCTGACACGCAGCGCCTGACGCGACTTGCAGGCGCGAGTGACCGCTACCAAATGCGCTGGTACCGCTTGCGCCTGACTTTGCAGGAAGAGCGCTGGCCGAGCAGCATGGCCGTGTATGTGCCGCGCTTGGTAGCCAATGCGGCAGCCGTGATGGTGCGTACCGATGGGCAATGGCATCTGGTTCATGACAACCAGCGCCATGCCCGGGAGCAATGGGTACGGCCTCTGTGGGTGACCATGCCTGCAGCCATTGGCGGGCTGAGCCAACAACCGGAAGTTGAATTGGTGCTGGCTGTGCCTGTGCGTATGGGGCAAGACTTTGTGCTGTCGCGCGTCAGCGTGGGCGATGTCACGGCGCTGGAAGACAGCTACCGCGCGCGCTGGGCCTTGCAGATTGGTCTGCCCCAGGCCACGGCGTTGTCGCTGTCCATCATGGGTTTGTTTGCGCTCACGCTGTGGTTGCGTCGGCGCAGTGATCGGGCCAATCTGGTGTTCACGCTGGCCAGTTTGGCGTGGCTGCTGTGCAGCTTGCCCTATTTCGTGGAGGCGCCGCATGCGGCGACTGCGCTGGCCTGGTTCTGGTGGCTCGCCGTAGCCTCCATGGCCTGGGTGGTGTTTTTGACCTTTGCTTTCGTGCTGGAATTTGCCAGCCAGCGGCTGAGTCAGGTCAAACGAATCATGGCCGTGTCGGTGCTGGTATTGACCGTGGCGGCCATGCCGGTGTGGCAGCTGCCCAATGGGTTTTGGGGCCTGTATGCTGCCATCGCACTGCAAGCCATGTTGGGTTTGGGTGTGCTGAATTGGGTGGCTTGGGGGGCCATGGGTTCGCCGCCGCTCAAGGTGTTTTCAGTGTCATTGCTGACCACCATGGCCCTGGGCTTGCATGATCTGGGCATGTTGGATGGCTGGTGGGGCGCCGAGCATGTCTATCTCATGCCCGTGGGCACGCTGCTGGTGTTGCTGTGCTTTTTGTATGCGCTGCGCTTTCGGTATTTCGAAGCCCTGCACTTTGTGGCCTTGGCCAACCAGACTTTGAGCCAGCGCCTGACGGAGCAGGAGGCGCAGTTGCAGCACAAGCACGAACTGCTGCTGCAGGCCGAGCGCGAGCAGGCCTTGCTGCGCGAGCGCCAGCGACTCATGCAGGACATGCACGATGGCTTGGGCTCTTCTTTGCTGTCGGCCATGGTGGCGGTGGAGCAAGGTTTGATGCGCCACGACCAGGTGGTCGATGTGCTGCGAGAGTGCGTGGACGACTTGCGCTTGGTGATCGACTCGCTGGAACCTGTGAGTAACGATTTGGTGTCGCTGCTGGCCACCATGCGCTACCGCCTGGGCAAACGACTGCAAGCTGGTGGATTGAATTTGGAGTGGGATGTGCAGGACCTGCCCCCGCTCGATTGGCTGGAGCCGCCCGATGCCTTGCAGGTGCTGCGTCTGATGCAGGAGGCGCTGACCAACACCTTGAAGCACGCCAGGGCAGGGCGGGTGCGCGTGGTCACACGGGATTTGGGCGAGCAGGTCGAAATACGCGTGGAGGACGATGGGTGCGGCTTTGACAGCACGCAGGCCCAGCATGGGCGCGGCTTGCGCGGACTGCGCCGCCGGGCACAGATGCTGGGCGGCGCAGTTGATGTGCAAAGCCGACCAGGGCAGGGCACTGTGGTGCGCTTGCTGCTGCCGCTGCACCGAGCTGCTGCGCTTGCGGGCCCCGCGCCTGATCCGGTGGCTTGAGGCACTGCTCGCCATTCCCCCCCGATATGCACAGCTCTATGGCTGTGATGTAGGTGTTGTTTGAAGGGATGTCGGACAATCGACGGCTATGTTGCAGCAACGCACTCTTGAATCTATCGCCCGCGCCGTGGGCGTGGGCATACACAGCGGGCAGAAGGTCGAACTGACTTTGCGCCCCGCCGCACCGGACACCGGCATTGTGTTCCGTCGTGTGGACTTGGCCCAGCCCGTGGACATTCCGGTACGCCCCGATCAGGTCTGCGACACCCGCATGGCCACCACCATCAGCCCTGGTGGCGACCCCGGCCAGCCCAAGGTGCAGACCATTGAGCACCTTTTGTCGGCCTGCGCAGGGCTGGGGTTGGACAATCTGCGGGTGGATATCAGCGCCGACGAGGTGCCGATTTTGGATGGCTCGGCGGCGAGTTTTGTCTACCTGCTGCAGTCCGCCGGCATTGCGCTGCAGGACGCGCCCAAGCGCTTTTTGCGCGTGCTCAAACCCGTTGAAGTGCGTCGCGGCGAGGGCAAAAGCCTGATGTGGGCGCGGCTGGAGCCACACCACGGCTACACGCTGAATTTCCAGATCGAGTTCGACAACCCCGCTGTCTCGGCCACCGGCCAGCACTACACCTTTGACATGGGCTCAGGCCAGTACAAGCGCGAAATTGCGCGGGCCCGAACCTTTGGCATGACCAAGGACATCGAGCTCATGCGTTCACGCGGCCTGACGCTGGGGGGCAGCATGGACAACGCCATCGTCGTGGACGACTACCGCGTGCTCAATGCCGATGGGTTGCGCTACGACGACGAGTTTGTGAAGCACAAAATCCTCGATGCCATTGGCGATATGCAGGTTGCGGGCTATCCGCTGCTGGCAGCCTACACCTCGTTCAAGGGTGGGCACGCGCTCAACAATCTGCTGGTGCGGGCTTTGCTGGCCGACACCAGCGCCTGGGAGCTGGTGCATTTCGAGGACGAGCGCGAAGCACCGGCTGGCTTTGCCGAGCTGGCTCCGGCCTGGTGATCTGCCACTGCGCCTGAGGCGTGCTGGCCTCAGTAGGTGCGCCCGCCGCGGAACTGCGCGTGCTGGCGCCGCTGCAAGGTGGTGTGCTTGCCCATGGCGGCAAACGAGGCCCCCGCGTGGGCGTGCATGATGGCCAGGCCCAGTGCATCGGCCGCGTCTTTGCCAGGCTCGCCCGGCAGCTGCAGCAAGCGCTGCACCATCATCTGAATCTGCTCTTTCTTCGCATGGCCGTGGCCCACCACGGCCTTTTTCATTTGCAGCGCGGTGTATTCGGCCACGGGCAGATCGCAAGACACCAAGGCGGTGAGGGCCGCACCGCGGGCTTGGCCCAGCAGCAGCGTGGATTGCGGGTTGACGTTGACGAAGACGATTTCCACCGCCGCGCAGGTGACCTGGTAGGTGGTGGCGACTTCGCGCACACCGTCGAAGAGGATTTTCAGTCGCGCGGGCAAGTCGCCCTGAGCCACACCGCTGGTGGTGCGTATGGTGCCGCTGGCCACATAGCTCAGGCGCGGCCCATCGGCGTCGATGACGCCAAAGCCCGTGGTCTGCAGCCCGGGGTCAATGCCCAGAATGCGCATCACGCGGGCCTCCCTTGCAGCGCAAGGGGCGGGAGAGAAGAACTGACGTCATGCGCAAACATGGCGCCAGTATCGTTCATGCCGTGCTGCTTCCGGCTTGGCTAAAGCATGCGTACGGCGTGAAAGAACACGGGGGCGGCAAAGCACAGTGGGGCCAGGCGGTCGAGCAGGCCCACCGCGCCGGTGATGGCGCTGCGGTTGCCCCAGGCTTGAACGCCTGCATCGCGTTTGAGGGCTTGCATCACGAGCTCGCCACAGCCCCCTGCAGCGCTGGACAGGGCCGCCAGAGCCGCGGCATGCAGCGGTGGCAGTGCGCTGGTGGTGTGCAGGGCTGCGCCGGCCAGCGCGGCAACGGCTGCACCGGCCAGCCAGCTGCGCAGTGAGAAGCTGCGGCTGATGCGCCTGGCCAGTGGGCGGCGTCGGCTCCAGGCCGTGGCCATGGCTTGGCCCAGCTTGCCCGCGGCCACCACCAGCACCAAAAAGAACAGCAGCAGCGCGCCGCGGTCGCTGTGCTCGGGCGTGCTCAAGAGCAGTAGGGCTGGTGCGTGCGAGAGCCCGTAAACACAGACCATGACGCCCCACTGCACCTTGGCGTTGCGTTCCAGAAAACGGCGTGGGTCGTCGCCCAGGGCGCTCACCACGGGGATGATCAAAAAGGCATAAACCGGGATGAGCACGTTGAACAAATCGCTGCGCTGCAGCCCCACGAGCAGGTATTGCAGAGGCAGGAAGACGAAGAAGGCCAAGACCAGGGCGCGGTGATCGGCGCGGCGCGTGTGCGTGAGGGTGATGAATTCGCGCAGCACCAAAAATGACAGCAGGCCAAACAGCAGCGTGGCGGCCCAGGGCCCAGACCACCAGGCCAGCCAGAACCAAGCTGCGCCCAGCCACACGCGGCCGAGCTCGTCGCGAAAGCGCAGCCAGCGCTGCGAGTGGCCCAAGCGCTGCTCGCGCTGCGCCATGGCCAGGGTGAGCAGGCTGGTCAGCGACAGCCCGCCCAGCAGCACGAGAAACAGCGTGGCAATGGCTGGCGGTGACACGGTGTGTGTGGCGTTCATGCGCTCCAACCTCCGGGGCGCAGAGCCATGAGTTCGCGCCGCGCGCGTGCCAGGAAGTCGCGCTTGTCCTCGCCGGGTTCGCGTTGCAGCGGCGCTCCGAAGGTGACGGTGCACAGCACCGGCACGGGCAGCAGCTCGCCCTTGGGCATGACGCGCTGCACGTTGTCGATCCAGGTCGGGATCAAAGGCAGATCGGGGAATTGCTCGGCCAAATGGAAGAGGCCAGCTTTGAACTCCAGCGGCTCAGCCTGGCTGGCGCGCGTGCCTTCGGGAAAGATGGCCAACGAGTCGCCGCTGTGCAGGGCCTGGATCAAGGGCTCCAGCGGGTCTTCATCGGGGTGGGCGCGTGTGCGCGCGACGAAGACGGCGTTGAACACCTGCTCAGCCAGCCAGCGCCGCAGTGGCGAGCGGCACCAGTAGTCACGCGCGGCAATGGGGCGCGTGGTGGCGCGCAAATCAGCAGGCAGCGAGGCCCAGATCAGCACCCAGTCGAAATGGCTTTGGTGGTTGGCGAAGTAAAGGCGCTGCTCGTTGGCCGGAGGGCAGCCCTTCCAATGGCCTTGAATGCCGGTGATCAGGCGCGCCAGAAAGGTCAAGAGCAGCCCGCAACAGTGGGCAAGAGACATGCGGCAATGCTAGCGCAGCTCACCTGGCTGTTGCGCTTGGCTGCTGCGACGCGAGGGGGCCAGCAGCAGCCACAGCCACCACAAGCCCAGCGCCGCGCAGGCCCACCATAGCGCTGCTGCGGTGTCGAGCTGGTCTTGCAGCGTGTAGGCGCGGCACACCCGCAGCGGCTGCAGTGCCATCCAGTCCGCCAGACCGCCCATCATGGGCAGCAGCATGCCGGTGGCAAAGAGCCGCAGCGGCAGGCTGGCGCGGGTCAGGCTGTCGGCCCACAGCGCACCGGCCAGCAGCAGGGCTGCTGTTTTGCTGGTGATCAGCGCGGGGCTGCTCAGCACCAGGTCCAGCGTGCGCGGCAGCATGGCCAGGCTCAGCACCACCAGCAGGGCGCACAGGCCGCTGAGGCCTTGATCGTTCCAGCGTGCCCAATGCGGTGCGTGGCGTTGGCGGCTGGCGGCCGAGAGGCCCGCACCGCAGAGCAAGAGCAGGGGAATGTGCAGCAGCATGTGGCTCCACATGCGCGCGGTCAGCCAGGCGTGCAGGGGTGTGTAGCTCAGCAGCAAGGCCGCACCCAGCCAAACCCATATGCGCAGCTTCATGGCTGCAGCCAGCGCCCCCAGGCCAGGGCATCGGCCACGGCGCTGAGGTCCAACACCCGTCGCACCCGGGCTTGGGTGTCCACCATCAAGAAGGCGGCGTCGTGTTCGTAGCCGCCTTGCCCGTCGGGCAGCACCTGCACTTGCAGGGTGCGCAGCAGGGCTTGGGCATCAGCGCTGTTTTGCGGCACCCCCACGCGCCAGTGCTTGGGGTCGGCGCGCTGCTGTTGGGCCCAGGCTCGCAGGGCTGCGGGGCGGTCGGCCTGTGTGTCGAAGGACAGCTGCAGCAGCCGCAGGCGTGTCGGTGGCGCGGCCGAGCCCCCAATGGCTGTGGGCGATGCGGCTTGCAGCTGGCTCTGCAGCAACGCGAAGTCGCTGCCACCGACGCGGCAGACGCTGTTGCAGCGCGTGTAGATCAGCATCAGCACGGTAGGGCCCTGGCGCAGCAGGGCGTGCAGCTGGGCGGGGCTGCCGTCTTCCAGCAGCAGGGGCATGTCGGGCAGGGCCAAGCCTGTGGCCGCCGCCTGGTTGCGGCGCGCATCCTCGCTGGTCCAGCTGCGCCAGCCTTGCGTCACGCTGTGCGCCGCCCACAGGCCCGCCCCCAAGATCAGGGCGCTGGCGCACAAGGTGGGCCAGGCCGAAGGCCTTGCGCGGCCGGGGGGCTCAGCGGGGCAGCTGCTCAAGCTCTGCTCCACCGGCAAAGGGCTGCTTGCGCTGCAGGGCACGCGCTGCCTGGATGTCGGCCATGCTGAAGGGCGCGGCCTGGTTGCCCCAGCTGCTGCGCAAATGCGTGGCCAGGGCCAGCAGCTCTTCGTCTTTGAGGTGGCCAAAGGCTGGCATGGCGCCTTGGTAGGTCTGTCCCTTGACCTGCAGGCTGCCGCTGATCCCGTAAGTCAGGATGGCGGCCAGAACCTGGGGCGGCCCCAGCACCCACTCCGAACCCGCCAGGGGCGGGAACACGCCGCTGAGCCCTTGCCCTTGGGCTTGGTGGCAGGCTGCGCATTGGTTGGCGAACAAGGCAGCGCCTTGCGCAGGCGCCAGGGCTGCGCCGCCCGCCCCTGCTGTCACGGCCGGGCTCAAGTCGGCGCTGCTGCGGCGGTCGCCGTGTATGGAGGCACCGGGTTGGGTGTCCAGCGCCACATACAAGGCCCCAACGGCAAAGAGCAGCAAGAAGGCCAGCGCCGCCAGCCAGGGGATGGGCCGGGTCTTCTCATGCGGGTCTTGCGGTTCGCGCTCCTGCTGCGGCGGCACGGCCGAGAGCGGGGTGGCGCAGGGGTCCAGCAAGCTGGGTGGTGTGGCTGGGCGCGGCGTGCCGCCGCCAGGGCTTGGGTCTGAACTCATGTCATCGGGCCTGCGAGGTTTTGGTGCTGGGCGGTGGGTCTTGCAGCACGGGCTGATCGTGTTTGAGGGCCTGGAGGTAGCGCACCAAATCCAGAGCCTCGGGGCGAGCCACCACCACTTGCTGATCGGGTTGATGCGCAGGCGGCAGATTCACCACCACATCGCCTTCTTGCGCCTTGGGCTTGAGCGTGAAGAGGTAGGGGTAGGCAGGCATGTTGGATGCCGCCACAAAAGCACGCGGTTGGTAGAGGTGACCCAGATGCCAGTCTTGGCTGGGCTGGCGCACGCCGATGTTGAAGAGGTCCGGCCCGGTGCGCATGGTGCCCAGCAGGTGAGGGCTGTCGTACACATAGTCCGCAGGCACCGAGGCGCGGCCCCAGCCGCGTTCGGTGTCGGGGGCTTGATGGCGCGCGCGGGGCTGCTGGGTGTGGCAGTACACGCAGCCGTTGGCGATGTAGACGGCGCGGCCGCGCAGCTCTTGTTCGGTATAGGGGCGGCTGCCCGGGAGGGCTTGCACGTCACGAACCTGCATATAGGGCAGCACCACCAAAGCGGCTGTGGCCAGACCCAAAGTGGCAGCCGCGCCGCCCAGAAGTTTGATGTCAGTGAGCATGTGTGGCTCCTGCAGCCGGTGCAACCGGTGTCGCTGGGGGCGTGGCGGGCTCGGGGCGGCGGCCCAGCAAGAGCAGCACATGCCAGACAAACACCAGGTGCGACAGCGTCAGCAACACACCGGCCACGCTGCGGGCTTGCAGATAGGGTTGGGTCAGGGTGACCGATTCAACAAAGGGCCGAGCCGCATCCAGCATGGCCAGGCCTTGCAGCCAGCCGCCAATGGACAGCGCCACCACGTAGAGCAAGATGCCCGCGCTGGCCAGCACGAAGTGCACCGTCACCAAGCCCGGGCGGGGCCAGTCACGGCTGAGCACGCGCGGCAGCATGTAGTAGAAGGCGCCGAACATCACCATGCTGACAAAGCCATACATGCCCAGGTGGGCGTGGGCCACGGTGAAGTGGGTGAAGTGGGTGACCGTGTTGACGCTGCGCAGCGCCTCCAGCGAACCCTCCAGCGAGGAGAGCATGTACATGAGCGCGCCAAAGGCCATGAAGCGCAGCGTGGGCGAGCGCCTGAGCACATGCCAGTGCCCTTTCATGGTGCCGATTTGATTGACGCTGAAGGCCACCACGGGCACGATCATCATGATGCTTTGCACGATGGACAGGCTGGTCAGCCAGCCTGGCACGGGGCCGCCAATCAAATGGTGGCCACCGACTTGGCCGTAAAAGAACGCCAGCGTCCAAAAGCCCAGCAGCGAGAGGTTGTAGGACTGCACCGGGCGCCCAATGATTTTGGGCAGGAAGTAGTAGATGGCCCCCACGCTCACCGGCGTGAACCACAGCCCCAGTGCGTTATGCCCAAACCACCAGTTCATGGTGGCTTGCTGCACGCCAGTGTGCAGGTTGGGAATCTTGGCCACCACGTAGAGCAGTGAAATCCACAGCAAGCCGCTGATGAAGTACCAGGCGCTCACATACAGGTGCTCTGTGCGACGGCGCACCAAGGTGCGCAACACCGAAGCCACGATGAGCAGCAGCCCCACCACCAGGAAGATGCCGATCTGCCAAGGGATTTCCAAAAACTCCATGCCGTCAGACACCCCGGCGGCAATGGCCCCAATGCCGGCGGCCACACCGGCGTTGAACACACCTGCTCCCAGCGTCACCCAGTGGCTGCCCACCAAAGGGGTGCGCAGCAAGCGCGGCAGCAACCACACCACCACGGCCAGGCAAGCGTTGCTGGACCAGCCATAGATCACGGCGTTGAGGTGCACTGTGCGTATGCGCCCAAAGCTCAACCAGGGCTGCGCCACCAGCCAGTCCGGCATGTGCAGCTTGAGCGACGCCACCAGGCCCGCACCTGTGCCCAGCAGCAGCCAGAAGCAGGCGGCCAGGATCAGCATGAACACGGGCATGGCGCTGGAGCGGTCAGCCCTCAGGCGCTCGTGCAGGTCTGCCACCGCGTGGGGGCGCTGCGCGGCCAGCGGGTCGTCCACATGGCCTTGCTCGCCGGGCTCGAAAATGACGCCAGCCCCTCTGGGGTTTTCGACCAGCAGGCCGTGGCGCATGGAGCCCACAAATGCCAGCAAACCCAGCAGCGAAAGGACAAAACTGCCAAACAACAGGGCCAAGGTGCTGTCCATCACAGGGCCTCCATGGGCATGAGGGGAATTTCTGGCAGGCCCGCGCGGTGACACTGCTGCCAGCCCAGCCACAGGCTTTGGGCAATGCGTGGTGCCACCTCCATGGCGCGTGCGCTCATGGCGGCATTGGTGTGGGCCGCGCAGCTCTGCGCAAAGAGGCGCAACCAGCGCTGGAACAGCTCGGGTTGCAGCTCAGGCAGCGCCTGGTGAGCCGGCATGGGGGCGCCGCGAAAGCGCGCCGTGCCGCGCAGAATCGAGGACCAGAAGTCCACCAGCTTGCTCAGGTGCGAGGGCCAGTCGTCGATGTGGCGGTTGAAGATGGGGCCCAGCACCGCGTCTTGCCGCACGGCGGCATAGAAGTGCGTGACCAGTTGCTCGATGTCCTCTTCGGTGCACAGTCCTGCGCGTGTCATGCCGAGACTCCTTCGTCTGTTGCTACGGCCGCAGTGCTGTGCGGCGGGTTCTTGGGTTGCTGTGCCAGCCCATACGCACCGCCTACCATCAGCGCGCCGCCGAGGGTGTTGCCCAGGGTCACCCAGGCCAAGCTGCTGAGCGCGGCCGCCAGCGTCGCGGGGTCAAACTGTTTGCCAATGAGCACCAAACTCATCACGGTCATATTGGCCACACTGTGTTCGTAGCCGCTGCCAATAAAAGCCAGCAGGCACCAGAAGATCACCGTGCAGCGGGCGGCGTCGCTGTCCACACGGGCGCACATCCACAGCGCCAGGCACACCAGCCAGTTGCACAAAATGGCGCGCGCCACCAGGGCCAGGGGCGGGTCGTAGAGCTTGTGTTCAGCCAGGCGGTAGAGCAGCGAATGCGGGTCCTCCAGCAGGCCGTTGGCGCCGCCCAGGGCAAACAAGCTCGCCACCAAGAATGAGCCCAATAGATTTCCCAGCCAGCACGCCAGCCAGCCGCGCAGCACGTCGCTGGCTTTGACTTGGCGGCGCAGCCAGCCCAGCGGCATGTAAAGCGTGTGGCCGGTGAAGAGCTCTGCACCGGCCAGCACCACCAGCACCAGTGCCACCGCAAAGCTCGCCCCCATGCACAGGCGGCGCCACTCCGCGGGCAGCTGCGCGCCTATGCTCAAAATCAGCGCGATGCCCAGGCCTACATAGGCCCCGCCCAGCATGGAGCTCACGCCAAAGGCCCAGGGGGATTGGCGCAGCAGCGCCTGTTTGCCGACCGCCACCTTGGCAAAGTAGTCGATGGTTTGACGCGTTGTCATGTCAAGTTTCCTGCCTCAGTCGGCACCGTGTTGGGGCGTGTTCGCAAGGCCTGCCAGGCCAGCCATGTGGCGTAGACCACGCCCGCCATCAAGAGCCCTCGGCCCAGTGTTTGCTGGTCACTCCAGCCGTAGTTGCTGCACAGGCGCACAGGGCTGTCCAGGTACAGCCAGCCCAGGCGCCAGAGCGTGGCCAGGGCTTCGAGGTGCAGCGCTGCGCGCCAGACAAAGCCCAGGTGCGCCCAGGCACAGCCCAGCGGCAGGCCGGCGAGCAGCACCAGGCTTGCGCTTTTGCTCAGGTCCACCGCGCGGTCTTGCACGGCCAGGTCCAGCAAGCGCGGCAGCATCCACACCGTCAGCGTGCCCAGGGCCAGCAGCAGCAAGCCCAGGCGCCAGCGGTAGAGCCGCTGCAATGGCAGGGCTGAGCGCATCAGCCAGCCCAGGGCCACCAGTGCCGGAATTTGCAAGCCCATGTGCGTGCTCATGCGCGCCAGCAGCAGCTCGCGCACTGGGCTCAGGCTCAACAGGCAGGCCAACAGGGCGCAGACCAGCGCGCGACGCTGCGGGCCCATCAGCACGGCAGCCAGAGCCTCAAAGTGGCGTGGCATGGCTGCTCCATTGCTGCGCGGTTTCCAGCATTTCCTGCGCGCTCAGGGCCTGGCTGAGCTGGCAGCCTGGCTCCACCACATACCAAGCGGCGTTGTGGCTGAGGCTGCCGTCAGGTTCGCGCACACGCACCACGCCCGCGCTGTCCAGCAGGGGCTGCAGGGTGTGCTCATCTCGGGTGTGGGCCAGCTTCCAAGAGCTTGACTGAGGCCCTTGCAAATTGCGCTTGAAGCGCTCCAGGGCCTGCGCGTCGTCCACCTCGGGCTCCAAGCTGATGGACCACACGCTCACACCCAGGGTGTCCAGCATGCGCGCCATGCGCGCGGCCTGCACGCCCTGGGCCTGACACACGCTGGTGCAGCGGGTGTAGACGAAGTCCAGCACCCAGCGGCGCTGGCACAGCGCCTGCCAATCCACCGCCAGGCCCAGCTCGTCGCGCAGCGCGGGGCGTGGCAGGGCGCGCGGGTGTGCGGCCAGATCCAGGCGCCGCCACGAATCGCTGGTGAAGCTGCGCCCACCCCAGGTGAGCTGCCACAGCGTGAGCAGCACGGCCAGCAGCACCAGGACGGCAAAGCCTGCGGGGGCAAGATCGCGGTGTTTCATGGACTTCAGTTCCGAGCTGTGGCCTTGCGATGCGCCTGACCTCAGGCGGTTTGCCGCTGCCGCTGCAGCCCCACCACCCAAGCCAGCACCGCCAGCACCACCAGGCCACCGGCCAGCACGCCCCAGGCGTCAAAACCCTGCCAAGCCGGGGCGTGTTCGGCCCAGCGGCGCGGCACGCTGGCCCAGCCAGCAGCCAGGAAGCTCACGCCCAAACCCAGGGTGCCCAGGCCGTAAACCACGGGCAGCGTGAGGCTGGAAGCGCGACCCTGCGGCCTGGCGAACATGTGAGCAGCAAAACCCAGCACCATGGGCACCACACCGCCCACCAAGTAGAGGTGGAAGTGCCCAGGCACCCACAGCGTGTTGTGCATGACTTGGTTGACGCGCAGCGTGCCGTCCACCACCGCAGGCACCACGCCCAGCGACCAGCCCAGCATGGCCAGGAACAACCAAGCCGCAGGGGCCTTCCAGCGCATGCCGCAGCGGTGCACCAGGGTGAGTGCTCCCCAGCCCGTGACCAGCAGCACGGGAATGCCCGACAGGTAGGACAGCACCTGACCCAGCACGATCAGCCCCGAAGGCATGACCGAATCCAGCAACAGGTGGTGGGGGTAGACCGCCATCACAAACAAGGTGGCGGCGGCCCATGCCGCCAGGAAGGGGCGCGACACCTTCCAGGGCCGACCGGTGTAGAGCGGCAGCAGCTCGTACACGGCGGTCACGGCCATGTAGATGGTGGCGTTGATGAAGACGTGGCCGAAGAAGTAAATCAAGTTCTTGGCCAGCAGGGCGGAGATTTCGAACTCCGGCACATAGAGGTTCACCAGCGTCACCACCAGCACCACCGCACCGCTGAGAATGCCCAGGGTGTTGACGATCACCACCATGGACGCCGCCACCACCGTGGTGGGATGGCTGGGGTCGATGCGGCCGCTGATCAGCTGGTCCACCCCCAAGCCCTTGAGCACACTGCCGCAGCGGCGCGTGATGGCCAAGCCCATGTCCAGGTTGAAGAGCAAAAAACCCACGCCGATGAGCAACAGCCCCACCACAAAGGCCGCCGCCGCATGGGCGCTCCATAGGCCCATGGACTTGGCCGGCAGAGGCCATAGAAAGGTCCACCCGCCGCCGTAGCCGCCAATCAAGATGGACCCCACCACGGTGAGCACCCCGGCCACAAACAGCGCCAAGTTGGCCCACATGAAGCGCGCGTCCAGCTCAACGTGCTGCGACAAGAAGTGCCACACCAAGGCCGCGCCGGCCAGGCCTGCAATGCCCACCATGCCCGCGCCGTGCAGCGTCATGAGTTGGTAGAAGTGCGGCGCGTCCAGCGCCAGCCAGCCTGCCTGTATGGCTCGCATGAGGACGCCGGCCATCATCAGCACGACCAGCAGCACCAGGCTGGTGATCAAGTACAGGCGTACGCCTGGGTGAACGCTGGGACGATCCAGCGCTGGGTTTTCGATGTGAGTCATGGTGGTGTTGTGCGTTAGGGGCAAATAGGGGCGAGGTGGATGAGCCCCTTACTGGGCAGCTGCCACGGTGAAGTCAGCCACCATGCCGTGGTGGGCCACGCCGCAGTACTCCAGGCACAAAATCTTGTAAGTGCCGGGCTTGGTGAAGTGGTGGCGCACGCTGTTGACCACGCCGGGCATGGCCTGGATCTGCGCCACCAGGCGTTGGTTCTCGTCGTAGAGGGCGAAGCCGTGGTTCACATCAGCCGCACGCACGTGAAACACCACCGTGTCGCCCACCTTGGCCTGCTGCGTTGAAAGCTCCCAAAACCATTGTTTGGCCGTGGCATGAACCTGCACCACATGGCCCTCTTGAGCACTGACGTCGTGTGGCCAGGGCAGCAAGGTGGCCGCCGTCAGCACGGGTGCCAGCGTCAGGGCAGCCCAGAAAGTGCGCGCCCGCCAGCGGTAGCTGGCCTGGTTCACGGCCTTTGCGTCAGCCGTGCTGCCGCTGTTTTTCACCACCCAGAGGTAGACGAACAGCACAAACCCCATCAACAGGGCAGATACGCCCGCGGCCAAGTCTTGCATGAGAGTCTCCTAAAGGTGTATTTCTGGTGAATGTTTAAAGATGTGCGAAGAATACATCTAATGGGCAATCGGAAAAAATGACACATTCGGCGTGGGGACTTGACCCCAGAGAACCGTGTCGGGCGAGCGCTACACTGCCTCGCAACCTGCACCCTTCCCATGCGCCTCACCGTCTATACGGACTACTCACTGCGAGTGCTCATGTTCCTGTCGCTGCGCTGGAGCGGTGGGGAACTCAGCACCATCGATCAAATCGCGCAGGCCTATGGCATTTCGCGCAACCACCTCACCAAAGTGGTTCACGACTTCAGTCGCCATGGCCTTATCGAGTCGCAACGCGGGCGCTCCGGCGGCATCAGACTGGCGCGCGCGCCGCAAGAAATCAGCGTGGGTCAGGTGGTTCGTCTGGCGGAAGAGGACTTTGCGCTGGTCGAGTGCCACGAGCCCGGTGGGGGCCATTGCGCCATTGCGCCCGCCTGCCAACTCCAGCGCGTGCTGGGTCAGGCCATGCAGGCCTTTCTTGCCGAGCTCGACAAGATCAGCCTGCATGAAGCCGTGGCCCACCCCGCCCGAGCGCAGACTGCGCTGGGCATTACGCCAATATTTGTTGCACCTCGGCGTCGCTGAGTCCTTTGCGCAACAGTATGGGGAGCACTGAAGCGTATCTCGTCTGGGTGTGCAAATTTGCTCGAAGTGCTAAGTGGCGCTGTCGGCAAAATGTCGCTATCGCTCAGTGGGCTCTTGCAATGGGAGTTCATGCCAGTGCACCGCGCGCCACTTGAAACGGATGGTCAATGAAAACAAATATTGTTTGCTTCACAGGGAATTCAGGGCTGACTGACTATTCCGTTTCGCTGTGCAAGGCCTTGGGGGAGAAGGCCAGGTTGATCACCTCCACCCAAATTGAACCCAGATTTACGCAGATGGGGTTTGAGGTGCAGACGCTGTTTCGCCGCAGCCGACATTACCCGCTGGATATTCTGAAATTCATGGGCTTTGCGCTGCGTCACAGGCACGAACACTATATTTTCCAGGGGCCACTGAAGTTTCCGCTGGTGGATGGTTTGGTGCTGCGATTGCTGCGGCTTTTTGGGGTGCGAGCCACCGTTACTGTGCATGACGTCTTGCCGCATTACCCCAACGCCTTGAGCAAATTCACGTTCGCTTTCTATTACAAGTCCTTCAATCAATACATCGCGCACTCCGAGCGCGCCAGCACCGCCCTCCAAGCCATGGGCCTGCGCCAGCCCAAGCTGGTGGTGCCGCATGGGGTCTACGATCTGTTTAAGCTCTCAGCACCCAGCCGTGCTGAAGCCCGCTCCCGTTTGGGCCTGCCAGATGAGGGCTTGAAGCTGGTGCTCTTTTTCGGTCATGTCGAGACCCGCAAAGGCGCGCTGGCATTTGCACAATTGGCCAAACGGTTTGGACCACACGAGCGGGTCAAATTCCTGATTGCAGGGAAATCATCCTTGAGCCCAGCAGAGGAACAAAGCCTTGCTGACAGTGCCAAAGAAGCTGGGAATTTGGAGTTTCACAACCAGCGCATCCCCTTTGAGGCGGTGGAGAACTACTTTGCTGCCGCGGATGTGGTGGCACTGCCCTATCTGGAGGGTACGACCAGCGGGGTTTTGAAACTGGCCCTGGCATTTGCGCGCCCGGTGCTGGCCACGGATGTGGGTGATTTCAAAGAACAGATCGGCCAGAAATACGGCCTGTGCGTGCCCATGAACGAAAACATGCTCGACGCCTTAGAGCAAGGACTGCGCAGCCTGCTGCTCGAGCAAGCACGTTGGGAAGCCAGCTGCAGGGCCGAGACGGCGGATATGCAATGGCCTCATATAGCCAAGCGCGTATCGACATTTGTTGGGGGGGAATAAATTGCGGCGGCTACTCAATGTCAACAGCTACCACTACAGACGCGGTGGTTCGGATGCGGTGTACTTCGAGCACGCGCGCGTGTTTGGTCAGTTGGGCTGGGAGAATGCCTATTTTTCAATGAAGTACCCAAAGAATGTTGATTCTGAGTGGTCTAAGTACTTTGTTGATGAGTTGGAGTTTGGTTTTGATTACACCTTCTTGCAAAAGATGGTGATGGCCTCCAAGGTGGTCTATTCCTTTGAGGCACAGCGCAAGCTCGAGCAGCTGCTTGGGGTTTTTAAGCCTGATATTGCGCACTTGCATTGCATCTACCACCATTTGTCGCCTTCAATTTTGCCGGTCATGCGCAAGCATGGCATTCCCGTGGTCATGACGGCGCATGACCTCAAGCTCGCTTGCCCAGCTTACAAAATGCTCAACGCTGGCGGTATTTGCGAGAAGTGCAAAGACGGCTCGGTATTGAATGTGGTGAAAAACCGCTGCATTCGGGGCTCTCTGGGGGCCAGCGCCATCGTGGCGGTGGAAAGCGCGCTGCATGGTGTGGGTGGGCTTTTGAATACCTATTACAAGCACCTCAGTGCCATTGTGGCGCCCAGCCATTTTTACCGCGAAAAGCTCATCGAATGGGGTTGGGACGCGAAGCGCGTGGTCTATATTCCAAATTTCTCGGATGTGCCCGATCAAGTCAGTGGCAAACCGGGTCAATACATTTTGTATTTTGGTCGGCTGTCCTTTGAAAAAGGCGTGCACACCGCCATTGCGGCGGCTGCCGCAGCGGGGGTGGAACTGGTGATCGCAGGCACCGGGCCTGACGACAGCAAGCTCAAGGCCCTGGCCCAGGAACTCAAGGCTCCCGTGCGCTTTGTGGGCTACCAATCGGGCGCTGCACTGCACCAGCTGGTGGACGATTGCCGCGCCGTGGTGCTGCCCTCTGAGTGGTATGAAAACGCGCCCATGACCGTGCTGGAGAGTTTTGCGCGCGGCAAGACCGTCATTGGCGCCACCATGGGCGGCATCACCGAGATGATCAACGAGGGCGAGAACGGCTGGCTGTTCGAGAGCGGCAATGCCGCAGCGCTGGCCCAGGCCTATGCCCAGGTGATGGGCGAGTCAGACAGCCGCTTGCTGGAGATGGGCATGGGCGGGCGCCAACTGGTGCAAGAAAAATTCAGCCGCAGCCGCTACGTCGAGGAAATGTCCCGGCTGTATGACGGACTGTTGGCTGCGCCGCATTGAGGAAATTGGGGGGGATTTGTGCAAAAAGTTTTGAGAATTCTGGGTATCCGTGGCATTCCTGCCGGACATGGTGGTTTTGAAACCTTTGCCGAGGCTTTGTCGCTCTACCTGACAGACCGCGGCTGGAAAGTGATTGTTTACTGCCAGGAAGAAGGCAGTGGGCCCATTCGCGTGGATCAGTACCAGGGTGTGGAGCGTGTGATCGTGCCGGTGTCTGGCTCAGGCGCGCTCAGTACCATTGTTTTTGACTGGATTTCCACATGGCACGCCGCAGGTGAAAAAGACCTTTGCTTGACCCTGGGCTACAATACGGCCATTTTTTGCGCACTGCTCAGACTCAAGGGCGTGCGCAATGTGATCAATATGGATGGCCTGGAGTGGAAGCGCTCCAAGTGGGGTGTGGTGGCCAAAACATGGTTTTGGCTCAACGAGCGTTTTGGTTGCTGGTTTGGCAACCACTTGGTGGCCGACCACCCGGAGATCGAAAAACACCTCCAAACCCGTGTCTCTGGGGCCAAGATCACCATGATTCCCTATGGTTCAGACCCGGTTGAGGAGGCGCAATACCCGCTGCCTGAGAGTCTGGGTTTGCAGGCGCAGGGCTACTTGACAGTGATTGCCAGGCCGGAGCCAGAAAATTCGGTGCTGGAAATTGTTGAAGCGTTTTCAGAAAAGCCTCGTGGCTGCAAATTGGTGGTGCTGGGTAAATTTAGTCCCGACAACGCCTACCACCAGCGTGTGAAGCAGGCCGCCAGCGACGAAGTGCTGTTTTTGGGCGCGATTTACGACCAAAACATCGTGCGTGCGCTGCGGGTCAATGGCATTGCCTATGTTCACGGCCACCAAGTGGGCGGCACCAACCCTTCTTTGGTGGAAGCTTTGGGTTGCGGCAATGCGGTGCTGGCCCATGCCAATCGCTTCAATCAATGGGTGGCCGGCAGCGGGGCGCGCTACTTTGGTACTGTCTCTGAGCTGTCGGCTCACCTGGACGAGCTGCTGGGCAGCCCCACAGTGCTGGGACAAATGCGCGCAAGCAGTGCTGAGCGCTGGCAGCAGCACTTCACCCAACCCGCTGTGCTGGGTGCTTACGAGCGTGTGCTGGAGCGCTGGCTGCGCTAGTGCGGCAGGGCATCAACCTGCCAGCAGCTTGATGCGTATGCGCCAGGGCTGCATGCCTTGCTCGCGCAGCAGCAGCTCCATGTGCGGGTGGATGTGGCGCAGCTTGGCCGCAATGGCCGCGTTGGCTGCCAGCAGGGTCCAGCCCTCGGCGTCTACAGCGCCCGGGGTGACAAAGCGCGTCAGCGCGCCGGGCAGGCAGGGGCGAACAATCTCCATGCGCTGTTTGGAGGCATGCAGCAGGGCCCCGAGGCGCGCCAAACCGTCGTGACGCTGCAGCAGCTCAGCCACCGGAGTGGGCTCCGGAACGCTGGCTGCCGTTGGAGGTCGAAGGTAATTGGCCCGGCGCATGGCGCTAGTGTAGGGCTGGGGGCCCTGTGTCGGCTGGCTTCTTGGGTGCCGCTCAATGCTTGCTGGCCGGCTCGTTTTGCCGCCCGCGTGCCCCCGGGTTGGCCACCCCTTGTGATGGGCGTGCGTCGACCCAATATCAGGGGGGCGGGTGCTAAACTCGATCGGATTTGCCGAGCACATCGCTCGCCCCCCAATACCTATACCTAACACCCCCCACGCTGCATGTTGCCCAAGCTTCTTACCCAGATTTTCGGCAGTCGCAATGAGCGTCTGATCAAGCAATACCGCCGTGTGGTGGCGCAAATCAACGCCTTGGAGCCCGCGCTGGAGGGTCTCTCCGACGAGGCTTTGCGAGCCAAGACCGACGAGTTCAAGCAACGCCATGCGCAAGGCGAAACGCTGGACGCACTGCTGCCCGAAGCCTTTGCCGTGTGCCGCGAAGGCGCCAAGCGCGCGCTGAAGATGCGCCACTTCGACGTGCAGCTCATCGGCGGCATGGTGCTGCACCACGGCAAGATTGCCGAAATGGGCACCGGCGAAGGCAAGACCCTGACCGCCACCTTGCCCGTCTACCTCAACGCCCTGACCGGGCGTGGCGTTCACGTGGTGACGGTGAACGACTATCTGGCCCAGCGCGATGCTGAGTGGATGGGCAAGCTCTACAACTTCCTGGGTTTGACGGTGGGTGTGAATCGCGCCCATGTCAGCCGTGAGGAAAAGCAAGCCGCTTACGCCGCAGACATCACCCACGGCACGAACAACGAGTTCGGCTTTGACTACCTGCGCGACAACATGGTGTATGAGACCCGGGATCGCGTGCAGCGCCCGCTGTCTTACGCCATCGTCGACGAGGTGGACTCCATCCTGATCGACGAGGCGCGCACGCCGCTCATCATCTCGGGCCAGGCTGACGATCAGACCGATCTCTACCGCGCCATCAACGTCGTGGCGCCCAAGCTCAAAAAGCAAATCGGCGAAGAAGACCCCCGCACGGGCGAGGGCGTGATCGAGCCGGGTGACTTCACGGTGGACGAGAAATCCCACCAGATCTACCTCACCGAAGCTGGCCACGAAAACGCCGAAGCTCTGTTGACCGAGGCTGGTTTGTTGGTGGAGGGGGCAAGCCTGTACGACGCGGGCAACATCACCCTGATGCACCACCTCTATGCGGCGTTGCGGGCCCACCATGTCTTCCACCGGGACCAGCACTACGTGGTGCAAAACGGTGAAGTCACCATCGTTGACGAGTTCACCGGCCGCCTGATGGTCGGCCGCCGCTGGAGTGACGGTCTGCACCAAGCCGTTGAAGCCAAGGAAGGCGTGGCCGTGCAGGCCGAGAACCAAACCCTGGCCTCCATCACCTTCCAGAACTACTTCCGCATGTATGCCAAGCTCGCTGGCATGACCGGAACGGCCGATACCGAGGCCTACGAGTTCCAGGAAATCTACGGCCTGGAAACCGTGGTGGTGCCTGCCAACCGCCAACGCGTGCGTATCGACGAGCTGGATTTGGTCTACAAGACCCCGGCGGAAAAGTACAACGCCGTCATTGCCGACATCCGCAGCTGCCACGAACGCGGGCAGCCGGTGCTGGTGGGCACGACTTCGATTGAGAATTCCGAGCTCATCTCCAATCTGCTGCAAGCCGCCAAGCTCCCGCATCAGGTGCTCAACGCCAAGCAGCACGCCAAAGAGGCCGAGATCATTGCCCAGGCGGGCCGTCCGGGCGTCATCACCATCGCCACCAATATGGCTGGCCGCGGTACTGACATCGTGCTGGGCGGCAATGTCGACAAAGACATCGAAGCCGTGTGGGCCGACGAGGCGCTGTCCGAGCAAGACAAGGCGCAGCGCGTGGAGCAGATCAAGGCCGACTGGCGCTCGGTGCACGAGCAGGTCAAGCAAGCCGGGGGCTTGCGCGTGGTAGCCACCGAGCGGCACGAGAGCCGCCGCATCGACAACCAGCTGCGTGGCCGCTCCGGCCGCCAGGGCGACCCGGGTTCGACGCGTTTTTACCTGTCGCTGGACGATTCGCTCATGCGTATCTTTGCCGGTGATCGCGTGCGTGCGCTCATGGACAAGCTCAAGATGCCCGAGGGCGAAGCCATTGAAGCTGGCATCGTGACGCGCGCCATCGAAGGTGCGCAGCGCAAGGTCGAGGCGCGCAATTTCGACGTGCGCAAGCAGCTGCTGGAGTACGACGACGTCTCCAACGACCAGCGCAAAGTCATCTACCGCCAGCGCAACGACATCCTGGAAGCCCAGGACACTCTGGCCCAAATCACCCATCTGCGTCGGGGTGCGGTCACCGATGTGGTGCGCGCTTACGTGCCCGAGGAGTCGCTGGAAGAGCAGTGGGATCTGCCGGGCTTGGAGCAGGTGCTGCGCAGCGAATGGCAGCTGGAAGTCGACTTGCAGGGTGCGCTCAAGAAGAGCGAGTCCATGACCGACGAGGATGTCTTGAACACGGTGATTGGCGCTGCTGATGCCCTGTTCCAAAGCAAACTCGACCGCGTGGGTCTGGAGCAGTTCGCGCCCTTTATGCGCATGGTGCTGCTGCAGTCCATTGACCAGCACTGGCGCGAGCACCTGGCGGCGCTGGACTACTTGCGCCAGGGCATTCACCTGCGCGGCTATGCCCAGAAGAACCCCAAGCAGGAATACAAGCGCGAGGCCTTCGAACTCTTCAGCCAGCTGCTGGATGTGGTCAAGGCCGAGGTCACGCGCGTGCTGCTCAACGTGCGCATTCAGTCCGAAGAGGAGGCCGCTGCTGCTGCCCAGGCCATTGAAGAGCGCGCTGAGCACGTCAGCAACGTCACCTACACCCATCCTAACGAGGATGGCTCGGTCAGCGAAGAAAGCGCTGAGGGCGCCCAACCTGACTGGGGTCATGTCGGCCGTAACGACCCTTGCCCCTGCGGCAGCGGCAAGAAATTCAAGCACTGCCACGGCAAGCTGGCTTGAGCCTCTGACTCATTCGGGCCGCAAGGTCTGAGTGAGTCGAGAGTCCAAAACAAAAAACCCGCCATCAGGCGGGTTTTTCATTGGCGTCTCAAGCGTGAACGATCAGGCCTGGTTCTGTGCTTGTTTGCGGCGGCGACCCAACCAGCCCAAGCCAACCAGGCCAGCGGCCAACAAGGCTGCGGTTTGAGGCTCAGGGACGGGGCTCACGTAGGGCGTGAAGTACTCGTAGCCCAATTCCAGCGTGCCGTTCTGGCCGCGTGACAGGGAGTCCGCCACCAAAGTGCCTTCGATGTGCCCTGAACCCGTGACGGCTGCACCCACGGCCAGAATGCTGCCGTTGACGAAGGTGCGCACATCCACTTGTTGTGCATTGCTCAGGTTGAACACGAGGCGGTCGCGAGACAGCGCCAGCAAATCATCGGCCGCAGGGCGCGCCAACTCGCCACCCACGCCGCCGGAGAAGGTGATGCTGCTGGCGCTGCTGTTGATGATGATGTGTGCACCGGCCTTGACGTTGCTCAGCGTGAGGTTGCCGATCGATGCGCGGTCGCCCAGATTGAAGACCTGGACATTGGAGGTGCCGTCGCCGGTGAGCAGCAAGTTGCCACCTTGAGCCGTCACGGTGCCGTTGGGTGTGGCCAAGTTCAGTTGCTGGCTCAGCGAACTCAGTTGCGTCTTGGCGCTGGCGAAATCAATAAAGCTGGCGTTTTTGGTCGCGCTGCCGTACTGCCAGCTGTTGGCCACCAAGGTGGAGCCATAGACGATGTCGCCCGCACGGGTTTTGCCGTTGCTGACCCAGGGAATATTGGGGCCCGGGCCAATCGAAGCGTTGGTGTCGGTCTCGTAATTGGGGCCGTTGTAGATGGAGCCAGAGAACCCACCCCACTGACTTTTGAGATTGACGCTGCCGCCCACTACCAGCGAAGGTGCCGTGCTGCTGAGGGGGTTGCGATAGCCAATGTCAAAGCCCGAGGTCAGGTCGCCACCAACGGCCAAACGACCTTCCACGTCAGACGCGGCGTTGACGTTGCCAAAGAAAAATCCGCTGAAAGCCGAAGCCGGTCCCAGATCAATGCTGGGCAAAGCGCTTGCGGCGCCACTGGCGACCAGGGCCACGGCGGCACAGGTCTGGCGGAGACGTACTACTGACAACATTTTGCAACCTCCCGAAAGACTTTGATTCTATTTCTGCGGCCTGTAAGTGCCGTTCCCTATGCAGTGGCGCTGGGCGTGCTTGGGCGATTAGCGCGCATCTGGCTTGGCTGAGTTTGCTTCCGTGTTGACGCTGGTCAGTTCCTGGCGTATGTGAAGCAAGGCTTTTTGCAGGCTGCTGGCGCTGGGTTTGTCTACAAAAACGCAGCGTTTGCCGGTGCGTTTGCAATGGTCTTTGACCCGCCAGTAGGCATCGTGACTGATGCATCCGGTCTGGCAAATCACCAAATCTGCTGCGGCCAGGCTTTTGTCGAGCATGGCCACAGCATCTTCTTCACCGCCGTCGTGGTGCAAGAAGCGGCCTCCAGTGCGCTCGATGAGCTGGCGGTAGACGGGTACCACCGCGGGGCGCCCGCCAACGCACAGAACGGCGCAGTCGCCAAGCTCCAGCAGCTCGCTTTCATGTTGTGCTTGGGCGCTAGGCCCCCGGTCGCGCTGATGTTGCAGCGCTTGCCTCAACTCGGCATTGTGCTGGCGCAGCCGCTCGTTCTGTTGTTGAGCCAGCAGCAGCGCGCGTTCGAGCTCATGCAGGCGCTCTTGTTGAAGATTGAGTTCCCGAGCCTGATCCATACGGCTGCGCAGCCCCGGTGCGGCGGCTTCCAGTGCAGCAAGTTCCTGTTGCAGGCAATCCAGGCGCGTGTTCTGGCGCATCAATTCCGCGCGCAGCTTCAAGGTTTTGGTCTGCTCTTCTTCGAGTTCCCGTGCCCGCTGTGCCAATGCCAGGGTGCTGCGCGCCTGGGCTTGGGCCAGTTCACGACCCAGCACCGCGTTTTCCTCACTCAGCGCTTCGAGGCGCTGCAAATCTGCGCGGTTGGCGGCACCTACCTGGTGTTGCAGCATGTGAATGTCGCGCAGCACCCGCTCTTGCAGGGCGGCGTCACAGCGTGCATGGGTGAGCGTGGCCCACAGGCTGCCCGCCACATCCTGCCCCGACAGGCAGGCCGTCCACCAGCGCGACAGTGCTTCGGCAGTTTTGTGTTGTGCTGCCAGCCGCAAAGCCGTGGCGTAGCGCCGGTCCAGCTCTTTTTGCAGCGCCTCGGAAACTGGCGTGCGGTGTGCCCCTTCGTTGATCGCGCCGCAATGCAGCTCGTAATCACTGGGTGATACGTTGATGTCGCCGAGTTTGCCTAGCACCCGGCGTAACACCGGCATGGGCAAGCACACGCCGATGACGGGACATAAGGCCTGCGCTGGCATCTCCCAAAGACGGCGGCGGCGTGAGCCTCTAGGTTGAGGATCAATGTGTACCGAATCGGCGTGACGCGAAGAGCTCACTCCAGACGGAGATGTCGCGAGCAAGGAATTGAAAAGCTTGGGCTTGTCGCACATGGGATTGCAGTCGGGCGAAGCGAAATGGCGTCAAGCAGAGGGTGTCACTTGGTCAGGATCAGCTTGCCCAAGGACGTCAGGCGCAAGCGATAGAGGGCGCCCGAGTGCTCAATTTCGATTTCGCGCTCGCCGCCCAAGAGGGTTTCAGAGCTGAGTCGGCGCTTTGGGGCTAGAGACGGCGCGCGCTCGTGGGGGTGGGTGGAGGGCGCTGCGGCAAGCGAGCCGACAGCGGGCAAGGTGAGGGTGGTGATGTTGTTCATGCCGCGCATCTTAAATGAGAACGATTCGCAATAGCAAGATTGGCAGGTTGAGTTGACTTCATATCGATGTATGAATGCGAATGTGATGCACTGGCGTTTATGGCCCATCGCAGTGGTTATTGCTGACGTGCGGAATCTGTGTTTTGAAAATCCGACTCCGCCATCCGGTTGGGTGGCATTTGACACAGGAGAGCCGCATGAAAGGTGACGCAAAGGTTTTGGCCTACCTCAACGCTCAGCTCAAGATGGAGCTGACTGCCATCAACCAGTACTTTCTTCACTACCGGATGCTGGACAACTGGGGCTTGGACAAGATGGCCAAGCACGAGTACGAGGAGTCCATTGACGAGATGAAGCATGCCGACAAGCTGGTCGAGCGCATCCTCATGCTCGAAGGTCTGCCGAATTTGCAGGACTTGGGCAAGCTGATGATTGGCGAGAACGCTGTCGAGACCATGCAGTGCGACTTGAAGCTGGAGGTCGCAGCACAAGCGCACTTGAAAGAGGCCATCGCTCATTGCGAGTCGGTGCGGGATTACGTCAGCCGCGATTTGCTTGAGGACTTGCTGGATGAGACGGAAGACCACATCGACCATCTTGAGACCCAGCTGGAGCTGGTGGGCAAGGTGGGCGAGCAGAACTATCTGCAAAGCCAGATGGGCAGCGTCAGCTGATTGATGGATTCAATTGCGAACAATTCGCGTTTGCGTTATCGTGGCGACCACCCTGGTCCTGCCTGAGGCCCGACATGCCGTCGGGTGCCACGATGATTGTTTGCCTCTGCCACCGTGTTTCTGATCGTGATATCCATCGCTACGTCCAGCAAGGCGGTGCGAGCTTTGAGGATTTGCAGGAAGAAACACGGCTGGCCAGCTCCTGCGGCGCCTGTGGAGATTGCGCCCAGGAGGTGTTTGCGCAGACCCTGAGTGCCTGCCAAGGCGGCTCGGTGGGTTTTGCGCAGAGCTGGCTTGGCGCTACGGGGGCTGCGCCGCGTCCAAGCGGTGCGTGGCCTGTGGTGGCAATACACCCGGCGGTATAAGAAATAGCGCCCTAGGAGCAGGGCGCTTCGTCACCCAAGCCAGCGCCTGAGGCCGCGATTCAGCTGTCGGCGCTGTCAGCCGCACTGGGATGAGGCTCAGCGTTGAGCCCCTCGGCAGCGGGTGCACCATTGGGGCGTTGATGAGGCCGATCCCCTTTGTTCGCCGGGCGCATGCCGGCGCGCAAGTAGCGGTTGTGGTGGTTCTGGCGCGGCAAATAACGCGCCAACTCCGATAGCGCCATTTGGTAGACGCCGCGTTTGAACTCAATCACTGACTCCAGCGGCACCCAGTAGTCATTCCAACGCCAAGCGTCGAACTCTGGGTGATCCGTGGCGCGCAGGTTCATGTCGGAATCGCGCCCTACCAGCTGCAGCAAGAACCAAATCTGCTTTTGCCCACGGTAGTGCCCGCGTGCGTCGCGCCGCACAAAATGGTCGGGAACTTCATAGCGCAGCCAATCACGCGTGCGCGCCAAGATGCGCACTTGGTCGGCATGCAGCCCCACTTCTTCGTGGAGCTCTCTGAACATCGCCTGCTCGGGCGTCTCGCCGTGCTTGATGCCCCCTTGCGGGAACTGCCAAGAGTGAGTCCGGATGCGCTTGCCCCAGAACACCTCGTTTTTGTGGTTGAGCAGGATGATGCCGACGTTGGGCCGGAAGCCTTCACGGTCGAGCATAATCAACCTCGATTTCTTAGTTGGATCGATTATTGCACTGGGACGTCGTCCCGGCGCGCTCCTCGCTAACCCTCACAACGGCTTCACGCGTGCCGGTTCTTGCGTGGCACAGCCGGCTGTTACTTGCTCCCCATGAAAGCCTCCCAGTTCTTTATCTCTACGCTCAAAGAAGCGCCCGCTGATGCTGAGGTTGTCAGCCACAAACTCATGATGCGCGCAGGCATGATCAAGCGCCTGGGGGCGGGCATTTACAACTACATGCCCATGGGGCTGCGCGTCATTCGCAAGGTGGAAGCCATCATTCGCGAAGAGATGAACCGCGCTGGCGCCGTGGAGTTGCTCATGCCCGTGATCCAGCCTGCTGAGCTGTGGCAGGAGACTGGGCGTTTTGAGGGGATGGGTCCGGAGCTGATGCGCGTGAAAGATCGCCACGGCCGTGACTTCATCGTGCAGCCCACCTCGGAAGAGGTGACCACGGACATCGCACGCCAGGAGCTGCGCTCCTACAAGCAGCTGCCGAAAAATTTCTATCACATCCAAACCAAGTTCCGCGACGAGCGCCGTCCGCGTTTTGGTGTGATGCGTGGGCGCGAGTTCACCATGAAGGACGCCTACTCCTTCGACCGCGATGCCGAGTCCGCGGGCCGCAGCTATGAAGGCATGTACGCGGCTTACAAGCGCATCTTTGACCGCTTTGGTCTGCAATACCGCGCCGTGGCTGCGGACACGGGCGCCATTGGTGGCGACCGCTCGCACGAGTTCCAGGTGATTGCCGACACGGGTGAAGACGCCATCGTCTACTGCCCGACCAGCGACTACGCGGCCAATATCGAGCTGGCCGAAGCGCTGCCCCTGCTGGCCCAGCGCGCGGCCCCGACGCAGCCCTTGGTCAAGGCCCCCACGCCGGGCAAGGCCACCTGTGCGGACGTGGCGGCCCTGCTGGGTCTGCCGCTGGCCCAAACGGTCAAGAGCCTGGTGCTGGCGACTGACGAAAAGAACGAACACGGCGAGGTGGTGAAGAGCCAGGTCTGGCTGCTGCTGGTGCGTGGCGACCATGAACTCAACGAAGTCAAGGCCGGCAAGGTGCCGGGCTTGGGCGGCGGGTTCCGCTTCGCCACGTTGGCGGAAATCGACGCGCACTTTGGCTGCAAGCCCGGTTACCTGGGCCCCGTCGGCTTGCGCCAGCCGCTCAAGGTGGTGGCCGACCGCACCGTGGCCCATATGGCCGACTTTGTTTGCGGCGCCAATGAGGTGGATGCGCACTACACCGGGGTGAACTGGGGGCGCGATCTGCCCGAGCCTGACTTGGTGGTGGACATCCGCAATGTGGTTGCGGGTGACCCGTCGCCTGACGGGCAAGGCGTGCTGGCCATTCAGCGCGGCATCGAAGTGGGGCATGTGTTCTACCTGGGCACCAAGTATTCCGCCGCCATGAATGCCACCTTCCTGGACGAGACAGGCAAGCCCAAGCATTTTGAGATGGGCTGCTATGGCATTGGCGTGACGCGCATCCTGGGCGCGGCCATTGAGCAAGGGCATGACGAGCGCGGCATCATCTGGCCCGCGGCCATCGCACCATTTGAAGTGGTCATCTGCCCGATTGGCATGGACCGCTCAGAGGCCGTGAAGGACGCTGCCGAGCAGCTCTATGCGCAGCTCAAAGAGCTGGGCGTGGACGTGCTGCTGGACGACCGTGGCGAGCGCCCCGGTGCCATGTTTGCCGACTGGGAGCTCATCGGCGTGCCCGAGCGTGTGGTCCTCTCCGACCGTGGGCTCAAGGAAGGGCAGGTTGAGTGGCAAGGTCGCCGTGAGGCGCAGGCCACCAAGCTGGCCTTGAGCGAGCTGCTGCCGCAGTTGAAAGCGCGTCTGGGCCGGTGAGCCAGGGTCGCGTGGGCGGCCCGATACCGGCCGCCGTCTCAACATTCAGCGCACAAGACGCCGGTGTGAACCGGCGTTTGGCTTTGCTCGCGCCTACGGCTTGGGGCTTGTCGGGCCTGCTCCCGGCCTGGGCTGGCGGGCAGCTGGAAGAGCCCTTGGCGGACTCCGTGCGCTCGGCCCTGTCGCGCTCCGTGGCCTTTGCTGCGCCGCCCAAGCCCAGCTTCACCAGCGTTGAAGCGCGCATGCAGTACTTGCGTTGGCTTGGCGAGATGAGCGAGCGGCTCAAGCGCTTCAAGTCCGAGCACCAGACCCGCGTTGAGTTTCTCGAAACGCTCTGGTATGAGTGCACACGCGCGGGGCTGGAGCCCAGCCTGGTGCTGGGCCTGGTGCAGGTGGAGAGCGGGTTTCGCAAATACGCCATCAGCGTTGTCGGCGCGCGTGGCTATATGCAGGTCATGCCGTTTTGGGCGCGTGTGATTGGCGATGGGCAGGTCTCCCGGCTCTTTCACATGCAGACCAATCTGCGCTTTGGCTGCGTGATCTTGCGCCACTATCTGGACATCGAGCGCGGCAATTTGTTCCTCGCCCTGGGGCGCTACAACGGCAGCCGTGGGCGCGCCGAATACCCCAATGCCGTGATGGCTTCGCGCAAGCGCTGGCTGTTGCCGGGTGAGGCCTGAATCCGTGCTCAGCGCGGCGGGCTCGCGCTGAAGCGCCGCCATAAGCGTTCGACCAAAAGCAGTGCCAGCAGCGCGCCCCAGAGCTGGGGTTCGCTGTAGAGCCGCTTGCCGCTGCGCACCCAGATGTAGTGCAGCAGCACGGCGATGGCAATGGCGTAGACCGCGCGGTGCAGCTGTTGCCAGCGCAGGCCGCCCAGGGCGCGCTTGGCCGCTTTGGTGCTGGTGGCGGCGAGGATCAGCAGGCCCACCCAGCATGCGAGGCCCATCCAGATGAAGGGGCGCTTGGCAATGTCCCGCGTGATGTCAGCCAGCGCCCACCCCATGTCCAGCCAGGCGTAGGCCAGCAGGTGCAAGCTGGCATAGGCAAAAGCCCACAGACCCAGATGGCGGCGCCAGGGCGCCAGCGCGGTGAGGCCGCAGGCACGGCGCAGGGGCGAGATGCACAGGGTCAGCCACAGGAAGCGCAGTGCCCAGTTGCCCAAGCCGCGAATCAGCGCTTCAGCCGGGTTGGGGCCCAGCTGTTGCAGCAGGGCCGCCGCAAACAGCCAGATCAAGGGCGCGGCACACAGCAGCGTCAAGCTGCGGCCCACCCAGCGCTGGCGCAAGAGCGGGTTGAGGCGCGTCTGCACGCGCAAGGGGAGCAGGAGCACAGCCGTCTTGCCGCTCAGAAATTGCGACGCAGGTCCATGCCCGCGTAAAGGCTGCCGACTTGCTCGGCATAGCCGTTGAAGAGCAGGGTGGGTGACTTGCGCGCGAACAAGCCGCCTTGGCCTATGCGCCGCTCCGAGGCCTGACTCCAGCGCGGGTGGTCCACCTGCGGGTTGACGTTGGCAAAGAAGCCGTACTCTTGCGGCGCGGCGCGGTTCCAGCTGGTGGCAGGCGGCTGCTCGGTGAGGCGGATGCGCACCAGGCTTTTGGCGGACTTGAAGCCGTACTTCCAGGGCAGCACCAGGCGCAGCGGCGCGCCGTTTTGTTTGGGCAGCACTTCGCCATACATGCCAAACGCCAGCAGCGTGAGCGGGTGCATGGCTTCGTCCATGCGCAGGCCCTCGGTATAGGGCCAGGCCAGCACACTTGAGCGCAGGCCGGGCATTTGTGCGGGGTCGGCCAGACTGGTGAATTCCACGTACTTGGCGCGGCTGTTGGGTTCGGCGCGGCGTATGAGTTCGCGCAGCGAGTAGCCGATCCAGGGAACCACCATGGACCAGCCCTCCACGCAGCGCAGGCGGTAGATGCGCTCTTCCATGGGGGCCAGCGCCAGCAGCTGTTCCAAGTCCCAGCGCTTGGGCTTGCCGACTTCACCATCGACCATCACGCTCCAGGGCGAGGTCCGCAGTGCACCGGCATAGCGCGGCGGGTCGGTTTTGTCGGTGCCGAACTCGTAGAAGTTGCAGTAGCCCGTGGCGTCTTCGCGCGGCGTGGGGGGCTCGGTGCTGAGGGCGCCGGGCAGGGGTGAGCGCTGTGCGGCCAAGGGCTTTGCCGCAGGGCTGCTGGGGGCAGCCGGCGCACTCAGGGCCAGAGGCAGGGCGCCTGCCAGCAGCAGGCCGCTGCGGCGCTGCTGCTGCCAGCGCTGCAGGGTCTCGCGCGGGGTGATGTCGCTGCTGGGGATGGGGCTGTCAGGGCGCCATGGCATGGCCGTTCTCCTTGGGTGATGCCCATCAGTCGTGGCACCGCCCCCCAACCTTACAGCCTTGACCTCACAAACTCAAAGCGTGCCGTAAGAGTGCAGGCCCGAGAGGAACATGTTCACGCCCAGGAAGGCGAAGGTGGTGATCAGCAAGCCTATCAGCGCCCACCAAGCCGACACCGCACCGCGCAGCCCTTTGAGCAGGCGCATGTGCAGCCAGGCGGCGTAGTTCAGCCAGACAATCAGCGCCCAGGTTTCTTTGGGGTCCCAGCTCCAGTAGCCGCCCCAGGCTTCGGCGGCCCAGAAGGCTCCCAGGATGGTGGCGATGGTGAAAAACGCAAAGCCCAGTGCGATGGCCTTGTACATCAGCTCGTCGAGCCGCAGCAGCTCGGGCAGGCGCGCCGTGAGCGGTTTGCGCAGGGCCACGGCCATGCCCAAAAACAGGGCCACACCACCCATTTTGCGCGCCCAGGCTTCCAGCCCGGTGCGCGTCTCAGCGCTGAGCTCGACGCCAAAACGAAACACCAGCAGCACCAGCACCAGCGCCGTGGGCACGGCCACCAGACCGATGAGCAAGGCGCGCGGCGACGCTGTTTTGAGCAAGTAGGCCAGGGCCACCATGGAGGCCAGGGCAAAGCAGCCATAGCCCACGAAGTTGGCGGGCACGTGAATCTTCATCCACCAGCTCTGCAGCGCGGGCACCAGGGGCTGGATTTCGTGCGCGTCGCGCGCCACCGTGTACCACAGCAAAAACGCCACTGCGGCGCTGACCACCAGCATCACATAGGCGCCCAGCGCGCGCGTGGCAAAACGCTCTTCGTAGTACAGGTAGAACAGCGTGGTCATCCAGGTGAACATGACGAACACCTCGTAGAGGTTGCTCACCGGGATGTGGCCGATGTCGGGCGCGATTTGGTGGCTCTCAAACCAGCGCACCAGCGTGCCAATGAGTGCCATGGCCACAGCCGCCCAGGCCAGGCGCGAACCCATGCTCTCAGCGCTGCTGTGTTGCCCTTTTTGGAACAGGCCCAGCCAGTAAAACAGCGTGCTCAAAAAGGTCAGCACACTCATCCACAAGATGGCGCTCTGGCTCGACAGCAGGTACTTCAGCAAAAAGCGCTGCTCGCCCGCAGCCAGGTCCGCGCCAAAGCTGTCGACTTGACCGAGGTAGAGCTGAATGGCCAGCAAGGCCGCACCGCCACTGACCAGTGTGAGCACTTGCAGAGGTCGCCAGGCCCAGCCCAGGGCCAGCAGTGCCGGCGCGCTGGCGAACAGAATGGCCAGTTCGTAGCCATCCATGGAGGCGTGGTAGCGCCAGGCCGCGTAGGCGCACCCCAGCAGGGTCAGGGCTGCAAACAGCCAATCCCAGGCATTGCGTGTCACCAGCAGGCCACGACGGCCCAGCGCAATCGACGGAGGGGTACTGACTTTGTTGGCAACGGTGGTCATGCGGGCTCCTTGGCTGGTGTGGGTTCACCCAGCAATTCGGCTTGCAGCTGTTGGAATTCTTGGGCGACGTCCGGGCCGTCGCGTGTGGCGCTCAAAGCCATGCGCACCCGTGTCTGTTCGGGCTGGTTGGGGCAGGGCTCCAGCCACAGCCAGAGGCGGCGGTCGCGGATGTAGAGCATGGCCAGAACCCCCACGCACAGCAGCACGGCGCCCAGATAGACCATGGCCTGGCCCGGCGAGCGCGTGACCTGGAAGACGCTGGCCTGCACTTGTTCGAAGGTGTCGAGCTGCATCAGCACGGGGGCCGGGTAGTACATGGCGTCAGACAGCGACAGCACAGCCTGCGTCATGAAGGCCTGGGTCAGGGCGTCTTGCGCAGGGGCGCTCAGATTGGCCTGCTCACGCACGACTTTGTAGAGCTCAAACAAGCTGCCGTTGAGGATGCGCAGCAGCACGCCAGAGACGCGCTCGCGCTCGGCTTGCGGCACCTCGGCCTCGATGAATTGCTGCAGTGCGGGCAAGCCGCCTTGCGGGTCCGAGCCCGCCTGGGCGGGACGGCCAGCAAACAAGGTCATGGCGCGCAGCGCCGTGGCTTGCAGCTGGGGCAGCATCTGCGGGCTTTCTTTCGGTACGGCCGACAAAGCGTAGCGCCGCGCTGCAAGCTCGCGTGTGGCCGTGTCCGCCAGGCCGCGGCGCATGGCCAGCCAGGGCTCGATGCTGTCGCGCTCATCCACGGGGATGCGCAGATAGCGGAAGTTCTCGTTGGGGGTGTCGCGCACGCCCGCCAGCAGCACGCGCGCACCGTCGATCTCCACCGGCTGCATGTAGTTGTTGTACTCACGCGCCTGGCCGGCGCTGTCGCGCAGGCGGTAGCTGAAGGAGGGGCCGACATTGCGCAAATGCTTGTTGCGCTCGGTGCTGGCGCCGCTGCCCAAATGGCGGTCCAGCTGCTGGCTCAAGTTCTTGCGCTCGGGTTCGGCAGTGTTGCTGCTGGAGAAGTCCTCGACGTTCATCACGCGCAGCCCGCTGAGCTCCAGCGTCAAATCCGGTGCTTGCGCGCCCAGTTGCGCGTTGGCGCCGACCGTGGCCGAGAGCGGTTCGTCTTGGGTTTGCGTGAGCGAGCGGGCCATCAACTTCAGGCGCGAGCCGCCGTCATCGAAGCTGCTTTGGTAGAGCGTGATGCCGCGGTGCTCGACGGGATGATTCACCTTCACCGTGGCGCTGCGTTGGCGACCGGTGTCGTGGTCGGTGATGATGATGTCGCTGGCAAAGAGCTTGGGCATGCCCGTGCTGTAGTACTCGACGTGGAACTTCTTGAGCTCCACATCAAATGGCAGCTCTTGCAGCAGCACGCCATTGGGCATGCTGAGAATGGCCGTGGCGGCGCGCCCGCCTTCGGGCACCAGCAAATTGCCCCGATAGCTGGGCGTGCCGGCGGACAGGCGGTGCTGAGGGGGGACTTCAGAGATCAGACCTGCACCCGCATAGACCTGCTTGCCCTGCAGCCAGGTCAGGGCTTTGACGAAGAGGTCCCCATCCATGAGCCCACCCAGGCAGACGAGCACGATGGCGCTGTGCGTGGCCAGGTAGCCAATCTTGTGCCCCATGCCCTTGCGCGCACCCACCATGATGCCGGTCTTGCGCAGTTGCGCGCGCGCCTTCCAGCCGCGATCGGCCAACCACTGCGAGACATGCGCCACCGCTTGGTCGGGGTGTACCGCCACATGCCCCAGGGCTTTGTGGGGCTGTGCCTGCAGCGATTGCTCGCGCACATGCTCTTTGTAGCTGCGCAGTTCTTTGATGATTTTGGGCGTGTGACGCGCCACGCACAGGCTGGTGGAGAGCACCAGAAAGCCCAAAATCAGCACAAACCACCAGGCGCTGTAGACCGTGTAGATGTCCAGCCGCCCAAACACCTCAGACCAGAAGGGGCCGAACTGGTTGACGTAGTTGTTCAGCGGCTCGCGCTGTTTGACCACGGTGCCAATCACCGAGGCAATGCAAATCACCGTGAGCAAGGCGATGGCAAAGCGCATGGAGGTCAGCAGCTCGTAGGCCTCGGTGGCCAGGGGCCGACGGGGGCTGCGCTTGGCGCTTTGGCCCAAAGCGGCTTCCGCAGAGGGGGGCGGGAGGGAGGGCTCTTGGGCGGAATCTGCAGACATGGTCACAAACGAGGGTGAAGCCTGGCGGGGTGAAAGGGAATGCTACGCCCAGCAAAAAGGCCGGTGTCAGCACCGGCCTTTAGCACCAGGAGCGGGCGAGGTTGCCCTGAATATAGGGTCAGCGCAAGCCTGCGATGTAGTCGGCCACAGCCTTGATTTCGCGCTCGCTCATCTTGGCCGCAATCGCGGCCATTTGAGCATTGTTGCCACGCACCCCGGTGCGGAAGGCGTTGAGCTGAGCTTCGGTGTAATCGCTGTGCTGACCCGAGACGCGTGGGTACTGCGACGGGATGCCCGCGCCATTGGGGCTATGGCAGGAGGCGCATGCCGGAACGCCGCGGTCAGCCAGGCCGCCGCGGTAGATTTTCTCGCCCAGCAACACTGTGTCTTTGTTTTTTGCGGCGCCAGGTTTGGCTTGCTTGCTGGCGTAAAACGCCGCCACGTTGCGCATGTCTTCTTCGCTCAGTGCAGCCACCATGCCGGACATCACCGCGTTGGCGCGCTTGCCGCTCTTGAATTCTTTGAGCTGCTTGAACAAATAGTCAGCGTGCTGACCTTGCAAGATGGGGTTGGCGGGGAGACCACGGCTGCCGTCAACCGTGTGGCAAGCCACGCAGACCTGGCTGGCGACGGTTTGGCCTTTGGCTAAATCGGGCTTGGCAGGGGCGGGGGATGGGTTGGCCACCGAAACGGCGGCCCAAGTCAAGCCCAACAAGCAAAGTGCAGCTGTTTTCATGAGAGCGATATTTCCATGTCCGCAACCGGGAAATTTTACAATGGCCGTCCTTGCAGACCGGTGGCAACATGAGTACAGCACACAACAAGACCTCAGAACAAATCATATTGTCAAGCCCCGATCCAGTAAGGCAGGCGCTAGCGTGGACGCACACCGCACGCTTCTTGACCACCGCCAGCCAGCTGCATCAACTCCCTGAACATCGTTTGCCCGAAATTGCGTTTGTCGGGCGCTCTAACGCCGGAAAGTCCACCGCCATCAACACCCTGGCGCAGCAAAAGCGACTGGCTTTTGCCTCCAAAACGCCGGGCCGTACCCAGCACATCAATTTGTTTTCGCTGGGCCCCAAAGACGAACCCGACGCTTTGTTTGCTGACTTGCCCGGTTATGGCTATGCCGCCGTGGCGCGCGACGCCAAGCTGCGCTGGCAGCGCGTGATGGCCAACTACCTGGCCCGGCGCGAGCACCTGCAAGGGGTGGTGCTGATGGTCGATTCGCGCCTGGGTTTGACCGATCTGGATCAGCAGCTGCTGACTTTCGTGGCGCCTCGCGTGGCTGCTGGTGAGGTGCGCCTGCTGGTGTTGCTGACCAAGGCCGACAAGCTCAACCGCAAAGAGGCCGATGCCAGCTTGGCTGGCGTGCAGCAGCAGCTGGGCGAAATGGTCACCGACGAGGCCGATGTCTCGGTGTCTTTGTTCTCCGCGCTGAAAAAGCAGGGTGTGTCGGATGTGGCCTTGATTCTGCGCGAGTGGGTGCAATCGCCGCTGCCGCGTGCGCAAGAGCCTGAGCCTGAGCTGCCGCTGGAGGACTAAGGGCGCTGCGGCGCCAGCACTGCGGCGGCGGCGTTTCAGGGTCGCCCGATGAAGAGATAGACAGCACTGCCACCCTTTGGGGCATAGCCCAGGGCCAGGTAGAGCGGGCCCAGGCCTGTATCTGCGCCGATGAAAATGCTGCTGGCCCAGTGCGCCCCTTTGTGGTTGCTCTTGCCTGGATCCCAGGCATTGCCGACCTCCAAGGAGCCGCCCACGAACAAGCCGCGCGTCAACAATGGGGCTTCCAACAGGCGTCGGTGATAGCCCAGGCGTGCAAAGGCCAAGCGTTCACCCAATAGCTGTCCAGGCTGATAGCCCGAGAGTTGCTGAAAGCCCCCCAGGCTATATGGGCCTAGCGTTGTTTCTTTGGACTCCTGGCTGTCGAACAGGCGCATATGGCCGGTGAGGGTGTGCGCGCCCCAGCTCTTGGCGGACGTTGCGACGAGCTCAACGCGCCGTGCTTGCGCCTGGGTTTGGTCGGGGCCCCGCACGCGACCGCGGGCAGCCTCAAAGCTCAGCCTATACCCGTTCTGAGGAAAGCTGACGTAGTCCAGTTGGTCGACCACAGCTTTGAGGCGTAGCGAGACTTCGTGCCAGGTTTTGAAATAGGCGTTCTGGTCGGAGGGAAAAATCAGCAGCTCGGGTGTGAAGCGCCAGAGCTGGGTGACTACACCCAAGCGAACCTCTCCCCATTGGCCCCAAGGCTGCCCCAGATCCAAACCGGCTGAACCGCTGGTGCGCGACACGCTGCCCAAGCCACTGCCGGTGTCTCTGTCGTAGAGCTTGATCTGGCGGCGTTCAATCTCGCTCCAGCCCGAGGCAAACCAGCCCGTGCTGGTGTTGCTGTGGCCGCCCAGGGGTTGGTAGAGCTCGCTGAACAATTTTGGTGTGCGGCCCAGGCTGATTTGATTGCGCCACTCGGTGCCGGAATTCGTCAACCAGTGTCTGTTGTGGCTGATGCGCAGGTTGAAGCTACTCTCCCCTGAGAAGTCGGTGCTCAGGTCCAGCCCCATGCGGAAATAGTTGGGTCCCCATGACTTGTCTTCGGTGAGAAAGACCAAGGTATCACCCGCCGTGCGGCTTTCCACGTGATAGTCCACGCGCTCGTAGTCGCCTGAGGAGGCGAGTAAGCGCGCATCGCGTTCGGCGTCAGCGCTGTTGAACACCTTCCCCGGCTGGCTATGCAGACGTGGCTCCCATTGCTCGGGGCGTGTGAGCGCGCTGCCCTCAAAGGCTAAGGCTGCAATGCGCGGTGCGGCTTCGTTGGCGCCTCGGGCCAGGCGCTGTGCACGCCAGGCCGCATAGGCCTTGGGACTCAGGGCCAGCGGGCGAAGCTTCTCGATAAGGGCCGATGCCGCGCGTTCGCCTTGCTCGATGAACTCGCGCGCGCTGTTGAAATCCGTGGCACTGAGCGGCCCAAGCTCAGGGGCGATCAACACATCCTGTGCCCCCAGGCTCTCCAGTGAGCGCCGCACGTTTTGCTCCGTGAGGATGTTGATCATCTGCGCCGTCACGCCCAGCACTGAGGTCAGCGTGCTGCGCGCCGCCAGGGGCGTGCCGACGTTCACCGCGATGATGTGGTTGGCACCCATTTGCCGGGCCACGTCAATGGGCAGGTTGTTGACCAGTCCGCCGTCGCCCAGGATGCGGCCCTCAAGCTCCACAGGGGAAAACACGCCGGGCACACTCATGCTGGAGCGCAGCGCCATAGCCAAGTCGCCTTTGGCCAGTACGCGCTGCTCGCCGGTTTCCAAGTCTGTGGCAATGGCCCGAAACGGGATGGGTAAATGGTCAAAGTTCTGCTGGTGGCGGACCGACAGCGTGTGGCGGCGTAGCAGGGCTTCCAGGCCGCGGCTCGACAGTGTGCTGTCGGGCAGGCGCACCTCGCCATCGCGCATGCCCAGCTCAATCGCCGCGGAGAACTCAAAGTCCTCCTCTTTGCGCCGTTGTGACAGGTGCTGACGGTCTACCCGGGAGGCAAAAAGCCGCTCCCAGGACAGTGGCAGTAACTCCTGCTCCAACGCCTGCGCGGTGCTACCACTGGCGTAGAGCCCGCCGATGATGGCGCCCATCGACGTGCCGGCCACAAAGTCGACGGGAATGCGCTCGCGCTCCAGCACTTTGAGCACACCCACATGCGCCAGACCACGTGCACCTCCGCCTGAAAGCACCAGGCCTATACGGGGGGTAGGGCGAGCGGAGGGTTCAGCATCGGCGCCGACAGCTCCCGTGGCCAGGGGGCAAAGCAGGACAGCGCAGGCCAAAAGCAATGAGTGACGCAACATGCGCTCATTGTGGGGGCAACTGCTCCAACTCTTGCAGCACGGTGCCCAGCGCGCGCTCCAGCAATTCGTCTTCGTGCAGCCGCGTCACCAGCCCGCTGATGAGCAATTGCTCCAGCGCGCCACGCGTGATGGTGTGGCGCACGCTGGCATCTTGCCCCACCACCAAGAACAGCTGGCGGCTCTCGCTCACCCAAGCCAATTGCACGGACAGCCATTGCCCCTTGATGTAGAGGTGGTACCAGTCGCCCACCTGCATTTGCTGAATCCAGGCTTCGCGGGCCTCGCCAGCACTTTGGTGCGCCGTGCTGTCCTGATAGAGCTGGACAGGGACGGTGGGCAGGTGGCCGCGGTCGATGCGACTGCTGGCCCAGCGCGAGGGCAGCTGGGATTCTTGCTCGTCGACCAAGTGCTGCAGCACCTCCCCGGAACTGAGCTTGCGGTGGTCGACTTGCGGTGGGCTGTCGAGCTGAGCCTGCTGGCCACTGAGCACGCGCGTGTGCATGACCATGAGGCTCTTGAGCACCGCTTCGCGCTCCTCTTCGGACATCTCAATGCTGACCATGCCCCCTTCGAGCTCGGCAACCAGTTGCGGCAGGCTGGCCCGCAGCATGCGGCGCGAAGCTTCGTCGTTATGGGGGAGCAGGCTGCTCAGCAGGCGATCCACCGTGCCAACGTAGCGCGAAACGCTGGGTGCCTCGCGCCCGTCGCGCACCATGGCGCGGGTGATGACGCGCACCCAGGGGCCTAGCAAAAAGCGCTGCAGCAACTTGCCAGCACGTGCTTCTTCGAGCTGGGCGGTCAGCTGTTCGCGTACCAAGCGCTCATAGCTGTCGCGGTTTTGTTCGCGGTCCATGGCTTCCATCACCTGTGAGCTGGCTTGGGCGCGCTTGAGCGCCTGCTCGGTGATGTATTCGTCCAGGGCTTGCTCGAGCTTGACCACATCATCGTGTCGCAGCTCAGGCTTGGCATGCAAAGGCCCCAAGGTCCTGGTCAAAAATGCCTCAAAAGCCAGAAGGTCTGGATCGTCGATATTGGCGTAGCCGCTGCCGTGAGAGGCAATGCGATTGAAGACCCGCCACACGGGATGGTGGTGGGAGTTGATCAGGTCTGGGTCGTGCTCAACCATATGACCCAATCCCGGCTGCAACCCGCTGAGCAGTTCTCTGAGCTTGGGAGTGAGGCGTGCGTCGTCGAGGATCTGGACAAACAAGCGGCGCAGCAAGTCGCGCATGGTAATGATGGGCACATCCATCGCAGCCTGACGGCTGGCGCGGTTGACCTCGTCCACGCGCTGCGCGGCCTCACCCAAGGTGTGGCGAATGCTGCTGACGCTGACAGGCGGGGGGGGCTGGCGCGTGCCTGCGGCATGGCTGGACACCATGTCAGCCAGGCGAGCTTCTTGCATGCGCACACCCAGCAGCGTGTAGAGCCGATGCAGCTCCAAGGCCATGGTGTCAGCGGCCAGGCGCATCACGGCATAGCGCCCTTCTTGGTCCAGGTCCGTCCCCATCACAGCGCGGTGCAGTGCATGTGCAAACACATCCGGGCGAAGCAGGTTGTCGGTTTTGACCGGCCGGACAATGCCGTGCAGCGCCGCAAAGTAGTTGCCGATTTGGTGCAGCTCGGCACGGTTGGCTTCTTCCACGGCGGAAGTGACATGAGCCACGCCCACATCCTCCAGCGCTTGCCGCTCGTCGATCAAGGACAGCGATGCGGTGGTGCCCGAGGCTGTAGGCGGGCGTGGCAAAGGGTCGCGGCCGCCCCGCGCGATTTCCAGCAAGCTGCGCAAAGCGTCGTCAAAGTCCGGGCTGAACCGGGCACGGCGCTTGAGCCAGCCCGCCTGCAGGTATTGATATTGCGGTCGCGTTTTGATGGCAGAGTCCAGCGCGTTGTGGACTTGCAAGACCAGCGTCGGGGTGAATGCAATGGCCTCATCGACCAGCGACTGAAGTTTCAGCGCTTGTGCTTGTGTGTGCATGGGCGGCGGGCGAAGTTTTGGCGTAATTAACACACCATTTGATAGCAAAAGCGCTCCGCTCGGATGGCCGTCCCCCTATACAAGCGGTAATTTGACGCCAGTACGCGACTTGCGCATGGCCCCTATCAAAGCCCGGCCATTGCCAGGTTTGGCCCGAGAAGCGGCATGGCATGGGCTTGGGCTGCAGAGCCGGGTGTGTCAGTGCAGTTCAGCGGCAGCTCCATGCACGCCAAAGATTCCTGGTGCAAACGTCATGCCAATCGGTGGCAGCCCGGCTTGTCGAAAGCGGGGGTATTGCCGTGAGTCTCAAGGCCTGGGCTCGCAGTTTTTGGAGGGCACAAAGAAAAAACCCCACGAGGGTTGCTCGCGGGGTTTTGAAGGGGAGGCAGGCTATGGGTAAGCCTGCCCGCAGGCCATGGAGCCTGGACTTACATGTCCATGCCCATGCCGCCCATGCCGCCGGGCATGGCAGGTGCTGCGCCTTCGTCCTTGGGGGCCTCGGCAACCATGCACTCGGTGGTCAGCATCAGGCTGGCCACGGAAGCGGCGTTTTGCAGCGCGGTGCGGGTGACCTTGGTGGGGTCCAGGATGCCCATCTCGATCATGTCGCCGTAGGTGTCGTTGGCCGCGTTGAAGCCGTGGTTGCCCTTGCCGGCCAGCACGTTGTTGATCACCACGCTGGGCTCGCCACCGGCGTTGGCCACGATTTCGCGCAGGGGAGCTTCGATGGCCTTCAAGATCAGCTTGATGCCGGCGTCTTGGTCAGCGTTGTCGCCCTTGATCTCACCAGCAGCTTGGCGAGCACGCAGCAGCGCCACGCCACCACCGGCCACGATGCCTTCTTCCACTGCAGCGCGCGTGGCGTGCAGGGCGTCTTCCACGCGGGCCTTCTTTTCCTTCATCTCGACTTCGGTGGCAGCACCGACCTTGATGACGGCCACGCCGCCAGCCAGCTTGGCCACGCGCTCTTGCAGCTTCTCGCGGTCGTAGTCGCTGGTGGCTTCTTCGATCTGGATGCGGATTTGCTTGACGCGGGCTTCGATGTCGCCAGCGGCGCCAGCACCGTCGATGAGGGTGGTGTTTTCCTTGCCCACTTCGACGCGCTTGGCTTGGCCCAGATCGGCCAGGGTGACCTTCTCGAGCGACAGGCCCACTTCTTCAGCGATGACCTTGCCGCCAGTCAGGATGGCGATGTCTTCCAGCATGGCCTTGCGGCGGTCGCCGAAGCCAGGCGCCTTGACGGCCACAACCTTCAGGATGCCGCGGATGGTGTTGACCACCAGCGTAGCCAGGGCTTCGCCTTCGACTTCTTCAGCAATGATCAGCAGGGGACGACCAGCCTTGGCCACGGCTTCCAGCGTGGGCAGCAGGTCGCGGATGTTGGACACCTTCTTGTCGTACAGCAGCACGAAGGGGTTGTCCAGAATCGCGGATTGCTTTTCTTGGTTGTTGATGAAGTAGGGCGAGAGGTAGCCGCGGTCGAACTGCATGCCTTCGACGACGTCCAGCTCGTTGTTCAGGCTCTTGCCGTCTTCAACGGTGATCACGCCTTCCTTGCCCACTTTGTCCATGGCCGAGGCGATGATTTCGCCCACGTCGGAGTCGCTGTTGGCGGAGATGGTGCCGACTTGAGCGATTTCCTTGGAGGTGGTGGTGGCCTTGGAGGCCTTCTTCAGCTCAGCAACCAGGGCGTGCACGGCCCGGTCGATGCCGCGCTTCAAGTCCATGGGGTTCATGCCGGCGGCCACGTACTTCATGCCTTCGCGCACGATGGCTTGGGCCAGCACGGTAGCGGTGGTGGTGCCGTCACCGGCGTTGTCGCTGGTCTTGGAAGCAACTTCCTTGACCATTTGCGCGCCCATGTTCTGCAGCTTGTCTTTGAGCTCGATTTCCTTGGCCACGGACACGCCGTCCTTGGTCACGGTGGGGGCGCCGAAGGAGCGCTCCAGCACCACGTTACGGCCCTTGGGGCCCAGGGTGACCTTGACCGCGTTGGCCAAGATGTTCACGCCTTCAACCATGCGGGCGCGGGCTTCGCCGCCGAAAATGACGTCTTTTGCTGCCATGTTGTGTTCTCCGAATTCAGAAATTGGGGTTCAGCGCGTAGCCGTGCTTACTTTTGCACCACGGCGAAGAGGTCTTCTTCGCGCATGACCAGCAGCTCGTCGCCGTCGACCTTGACGGTCTGGCCGCTGTACTTGCCAAACAGCACGCGGTCGCCCACAGACACGTTCAGGGCCACGAATTCGCCCTTGTCGTTACGCTTGCCGGGGCCCACAGCCAGCACTTCGCCTTGATCAGGCTTTTCTGCGGCGTTGTCGGGGATGACGATGCCGGAGGCGGTCTTGGTTTCGTTTTCCAGGCGCTTAACGATCACGCGATCGTGCAGAGGACGCAGTTTCATCTGATCTCCTTGACTGAGTCGGTACTTGATGGACTTGGAAGCACCGCCACCCTGGATGGGGGCGGCACTGTAGCTCTCAAGAGGGGGTGTCCCGTCGGGACGCAAGGCCCCGCTGAGGACTGTTAGCACTCACGCTAGGCGAGTGCTAATAACGTGATTATAGGGACGAAGGCTCGCGTTTCAAGAGGCGAGCTGCTCAGAGGCGCAGGTCGGCCGCGCCGCGCGGCAGGATGCCTTTGACGTCAAACAGCACCACGTCGGGTCGGCCCAGGGCTTTGATGCCGGCCTCGCCCAGGGCCAGGAACTCGCGGTGGCCCACGGCCAGCACGATGGCGTCGTAGCTGCCGGGCTCGGGGGCGGCGCTCAGGCAGTGCAGGCCGTACTCGTGCAGGGCCTGTGCGGGGTCCACCCAGGGGTCCCAGATGTCGACTTGCGTGTGGTACTGGCGCAGGCCGTGGATGACGTCAACCACCTTGGTGTTGCGCACATCGGGGCAGTTTTCCTTGAAGGTCAGGCCCAGCACCAGCACGCGGCCGCCCAGCACGGGCTTGTTCTTGCGCAGCATGAGCTTGACGGTTTCGTCCGCCACATGCCGGGCAATGCTGTCGTTGACGCGCCGCCCGGCCAGGATGACCTCGGGGTGGTAGCCCATCTCCTGCGCTTTGTGGGTCAGGTAGTAGGGGTCCACGCCAATGCAGTGGCCGCCCACCAGGCCTGGACGAAAGGGCAGGAAGTTCCACTTCGTGCCCGCCGCGGCGAGCACCTCGTGGGTGTCGATGCCGAGCTTGTGAAAGATCAGGCTGAGCTCGTTCATGAGCGCGATATTGAGGTCGCGCTGGGTGTTTTCGATCACCTTGGCGGCCTCGGCCACTTTGATGCTGCTGGCCTTGTGGGTGCCCGCGCTGATGATGGAGGCGTAGAGCGCATCGACCTCGTCGGCCACGGCCGGTGTGCTGCCGCTGGTGACTTTGGTGATGGTGGGCAGGCGGTGGGTTTTGTCGCCGGGGTTGATGCGCTCGGGGCTGTAGCCGCAGAAGAAGTCGACGTTAAAGCGCAGGCCGCTGTGCTGCTCCAGCAGCGGTACGCACACCTCTTCGGTGGCGCCGGGGTAGACGGTGGATTCGTAGATGACGATGTCGCCGGGCTTGAGCGCCAGGCCCACCAGCTCGCTGGCGCGCGCCAGCGGCACCATGTCCGGGCGCTTGCTCTGGTCCACGGGCGTGGGCACGGTGACGATGTAGATCTGCGCCTCGCGCAGCGACTGCACATCGTGGCTGTAGCGCAGCAGCGGCGCGCTGCGCAGCTCTTCGCTGCTGCACTCCAGGGTGTGGTCGTGGCCGCTTTGCAGCTGGGCCACGCGCTGGGCGTTGATGTCAAACCCGATGACGGCGCGGTGCTTGCCGAACTCCACTGCCAAGGGCAGTCCGACATAGCCCAGACCGATGATGGCGATGGTTTTTTCGCTTGGCTGGAGGTGGTTCACGATAGGAAAGAGGGCTGCAGCGGGCGCGGCACCCCAGCGGCCAAGCCAGCCGCACATCCGGGCCAGCCCTGGCGTGAGACGGCGCCCAGAACACATTGTCAGGTCGGCAGTCTACGCGAGGGCGGCAGCGCTGGCTTTCAGACCAGCAGGGTGTCGGCGCTCAGTCCCTGTTGCGCAAAGATCTGGCGCAACACGCCTCCAGCCCTGAGTTGCTGCACGGCGCCGCCCAAGGCCGCGCCCAATTCGGCATGTGCGGCTTTGACGGCCATGCCCAGGCGCCAGCCCTGGATGCGCAGGCCCGGCAGCGGTGGGCTGCCCAGGGCCCAGGGCGAGGCGTCATGGACGCTGTCACCGCGCTGGTGCAATGCCGCCTCGGCCTGGGCGCGGGTGACCCAAGCGGCATGCAAGTGGCCCTCCAGCACGGCGGCGGCGGCCTGCACGCCGTTGTCGAAAAAGTGCAGCTGCGCCGCCAGCTCTCCACCGGCAAAGCCCAGCAGCGCGCTGGCGGCGGCGCTGCCCCGTTCTGCGCCAATGGGGTGGCCGCGCAGCACCGCAGGGCCGGGCAACTGCGGCAGCACCGAGCGCGCGTGCAGCACGGCCAGGGTGTCTTGGGCGTAGGGGGCGCAAAGCAGGGTCTGCGGCACGTTCTGGGCCAGCGCGGCGTCCTGCGGCACGTGCAACATCACGTCGGCCGGGCCCCAGCCCAGCGGGTGGCCGCGCCAGACGGCGTGCCGCAAGTCATCCTGCATCTGCTCGCCCGCCATCAAGGGCAGCACTTGCAGCTGCAGGCCCAGGGTTTGGGCCAGGGCTTGAGCCAGGGCGACATCCACGCCTTGCAGCTTGCTGCGATCGCGGGGGTGGGCGCTGGAGTAGGGCGCGTTGTCGCTGTAGAGCGCCACTTGCAGCTGGCCGCCCTGGCGCAGCTGGGAGACCCAGCCGGGTGTGCTGAGGGCTTGGGCCCAGAGCGGGCGTGCCACCATGCTGCCCGCCCAGGCGCAAGCCGCGGCGCTGTGCAGCAGCCACTGGCGGCGCGGGTGCTGGTAGGTGTCAGCGTTCACGGCGCGACTCCAAATATGTGCGGATGGCCCAGATCGCCTCTTGGCTGAGCGTTTGTTCAAAGGGCGGCATGTAGACGCGGCCGTCGCGCGCGCGGCCACGCCGCACGGTGCCCAAAAAGTAGTCGTCGATCTCCGCCAGACAGGCCTGCTGTTTGGCCGCTTCAGCCAGGCTCATGCAGTCGGCGTCGAGCCGACGCAGGTCTGGCGCAATGCCGCCGGAGATGGCTTCCAGCCCGTGGCATCGGGCGCAGTTTTGGTTGTAGGCGGAGCTGCCAATGCGCAGTGCCTCGGGCTGAGCGGGGCCGTTGCTGAAGGGGTTGCGGTCGCGCCAGCCCGCGCCCAGCTGCGGCAGTGAGCGGGTGTCGACGGCCTGTGGCGTGACGTCGCCATGCGCCAGGCTGGGCGTGGCGGGCAGCTGCCACAAGGCCAGGCCCAAGAGGGGTGTTGCCAACGCCCAGGCGGCGCGCCGGGCGGTTCGTGGGAGTGAGCGAGGGTGATGCATGGCCAACAGAGCTGTCAAAGGTTGGAGGAATGGACGACAGCCCGGTTGTTGGCAAGAGCCGTGCCACCTGCCTTCGCACCCCGTGGTTGCGGGGTGTTGCAAGCGCGCGCTGCGGCTGACCATGGGCGTGTTGCAGGCTGTTCAGTTGTGACGCATCACCCCCGACCGGGGTGTGCGCTGGGTGTGCCCGCGGGTTGGCCGCAGATTTGCTTGTGTCACGGTGTTGTGGTGGGGTGCCCCGCTGGGCTTGCATGTGGCAGCCTGACGCAGGGGGTGCCCCAACGAGGAGCATCCGTGTCGCATCCATTTGCCAAACACCCCCAAGACACCCCTGCGCAAGCCTGGGGCGGTGCGTCTCTTGAGCCCGGTTTGATGCCGGGATGCCCCGCCCCCGCCGCTCCCCCCTGGGCAGCGGGCGCCGCCACTGGAGACCATATGGCCGATTTGTCACCGCTGCCTGGAGGCCCGCAGTCCACGCTGCACGCCAGTTTGGGTGTGCAGGCGCCGCACGACGACGTGATCCGCCAGGCCCATCACCGCAGCGCTGCATTTGGGCTCGATGCCCATGAGCGCCCCGACTTTGCCCCGCTGGCGCCGGGATGGCTCGCGACCGTGCGCGAGGAAAACCGCCTGCTCTACCAACACGCCAGCCCGGTGATGGAAACCTTGCACGAGCAAATCGCCAACACCCACAGCATGGTGCTGTTGACCTCGCGCAGCGGGCTCATCCTGCACTCGCTGGGCGACGCGGACTTTCTGGAGCGCGCCACCAAGGTGGCTCTCATGCCTGGGGTGGATTGGTCTGAGCGCAGCAAAGGCACCAATGCCGTGGGCACGGCCTTGGCCGAGGAGCGCGCCGTGGTGGTGCATGGGCGTGACCACTACTTGCATGCCAACCAGTTTCTGACCTGTTCGTGTACGCCCATCTTGGACCCCTATGGCAAGGTGGTGGGAGCCTTGGACGTGACGGGCGACGAGCGCAGCTACCACCAGCACACCATGGCCCTGGTGCGCATGTCTGCGCAGATGATTGAAAACCGCCTCTTTGCCCATGCCACGCAAGACTCGATGCGCCTGTACTTTCATGCCCGCGCTGAGTTTTTGGGCACGCTCATGGAGGGCATTGCGGCCTTCACGCCGGATGGACGTTTTCTCTGTGCCAACCGCAGCGCGCAGTTCCAGCTGGGGCTCTCCAACAGTGCCTTGCGGGCGCACACCTTTGCTTCGCTGTTTGGGTTGTCGGTCTCGCAGTTGCACGACGGCTTGCGCCAAGCTGCCGGTCAGCCCCTGAGCCTGTGCCTGCACAACGGCGTGACAGTGGTGGCGCAGGTGCGCGTGCGCCCGGCCAAATCGCTGGTGCAGGGCTGGGCGGCGCCGGGTGCGTCTGCAGGCGCTGCGCCCCCGGCTGCGGCCATGGCGCAGGCGCGCCCGGCGCTGTCGCGGCTGCGCTACCTCAACACCGGCGACCCGCAGCTCGCGGCCGTGCTGCAAAAGCTCCAGCGCGTGCAGGGCAGCGACATTCCGGTGATGATTCTGGGCGAGACCGGCACTGGCAAAGACCTGCTGGCCCAGGCCATTCACAACGACTCGCCACGTGCGGCGCGGCCCTTTGTGTCCATCAACTGCGCCTCCATCCCCGAGACCCTGATCGAGTCCGAACTCTTTGGCTACGAGGAAGGCGCTTTCACCGGCGCGCGTCGCCGTGGCGCGCCAGGACGCATCCAGCAAGCCCATGGGGGCACTTTGTTTTTGGACGAGATCGGCGACATGCTCATCCAACTCCAGGCGCGGCTGCTGCGCGTGCTGCAGGAGCGGCGTGTCACCCCGTTGGGATCGAGCAAGGAGTACGAGGTGGACGTGGCGTTGGTGTGTGCCACCAACAAAAATCTCAAACCACTCATGGCCCAAGGCCTGTTTCGCGAAGACCTGTACTACCGCCTCAACGGCTTGGTGGTGCGCCTGCCCGCACTGCGCGAGCGCACTGACTTCGACGTGGTGGTGCACAAAATTCTCACCAAGCTCTGTAGCGGCGGCACGCCGCTGCGCCTGAGCCCGCAGGTGCTGGCGCTGTTTCACCGCTGCCGCTGGCCGGGCAATGTGCGCCAGCTGCACAACCTGCTGCGCACCGCCGTGGTGATGGCCGGGGCGGGCCCCTGCATTGACATTGAACACCTGCCCGACGACTTTTTCGATGAGCTGCAAGACCCCGACGCCAGCGCCGCGCCGCAGCAGACCGCCTCTGCCGAGCCCGCACGCGAGGCGGCAGCCGGCGCGCGGCTGCAGGACGTGGCGCTGCAGGCCATGGTCGAGGCGCTGCGCCAGTGCCACGGCAATGTCTCGCAAGCGGCCCGGCTGCTGGGCGTCTCACGCAACACCATCTATCGCAAAAAAGACCGCCTGCCACCGGGCTTGCTGTCCTGACGCCGGTGCGCTGTGTTCCATATCGGAACAGCTGGCACACCCGTTTGGCACAAGCGCTGACGCCAGCGGTGCGGTGCGTGAGGGCATGCCAAGGGCGGGGCGGGCAGTGCTCCAACGTGGCACGGGTTTTGCACCACCCTTGCTGCTGGTGTGTCACCGTGCAAGCGGTGTCCCACGCGGCGCGTTGAGCCGCGCGCACACTGTGCCAGCACCCCGTCGACGACATCGAGGAGACCCCACCATGGCATGGACGACCCCCAGCTTCATTGACCTGCGCTTCGGTTTTGAAATCACGATGTACATCGCCAATCGCTGATGCGTGAGGCCTTGCGGCCAGCCGTGCTGGGCCTGGCCCGGCCCGTGCTGCGCCGCCGACACAGGCCCGCCCGCGCAGGCTGCGTTTGTGCAGTCCGCGCGGGCGGGCCTGCTTTGGCGTCGTTGTGCCGCTGAAACAGAGGTGGGGGCTATGGCGGTTTTCAAAGTGCTGGGGTCTGCCGCCGGGGGCGGCTTCCCGCAGTGGAATTGCAATTGCCCCAACTGCGCGGGCCTGCGCGCTGGGGGCCTGCGCGCCGCGCCGCGCACGCAGTCCTCCGTGGCCTTGAGTGCAGATGGGCAAGACTGGCTGCTCATCAATGCCTCGCCCGAGGTGCTGCAGCAAATCCGCCAGACGCCTGCGCTGCAACCGGCGCGCGCGCTGCGCGACAGCGGCGTGGCCGCCGTGCTTTTGATCGACGCGCAAATCGACCACACCGCCGGGCTCTTGATGTTGCGCGAGCGCGCCACGCCGCTGCCGCTCTATGCCACGCCCGAGGTGCTGGGCGACCTGGAGCAGGGCCTGGGCCTGCCGCGCCTGCTGGGGCACTACGGCGGCCTGGCGCCGCGCGCGTTGCCGCTGGATGGTGGCGCCATCGACGCCCCATTTCTGGGCCCGCTGCAAGTGCAGGCCCTGCCCCTGCACAGCCAGCCGCCACCGTTTTCGCCCTACCGTGGCCGCCCGCGCCGGGGCGATACGGTGGGGCTCAAGATCCACAACCCACAAACTGGCCGCAAGCTCTTCTACGCCCCCGGCCTGGGCCGCATCGACGCGCCCGTGTGGGCTGCCATGCAATGGGCCGACACGGTGCTGGTAGACGGTACGTTTTGGAGTGAGACCGAGATGATCGATCTCGGTCTATCGGGAAAACGCGCCGCTGAGATGGGGCATTTGCCGCAGAGTGGTGCTGAGGGCATGCTGCACTGGCTGCGCCAACTGCCCCCCAGTACCGGCAAGTGGCTCATCCACATCAACAACAGCAACCCCGTGCTGCGTGAAGATTCGGCCGAGCACGCCGAGCTGCGCGCCGCCGGCGTGGCACTGGCCTACGACGGACTGGAGATCGTGCTGTGAACCTGGCAACCCCAGAGGCTTGGAGCGCGGTGCAGTTCGAGGCGCAGCTGCGTGCCCAAGGCGCGGGCTATCACATCCACCACCCCTTCAATGTGCGGCTCAACGCCGGGCATTGCCGGCCCGAAGAAATCCGCTGCTGGGTGGCCAACCGCTTTTACTACCAGCTGTGCATCCCGCGCAAAGACGCCGCCATCATGGCCAATATGCCTGATCGCGAGGACCGTCGGCTGTGGGTGCAGCGCATCTTGGACCACGACGGTAGTGGCGACTACAGCGGCTCGGAGGCCGGTGGCATCGAGGCCTGGACACGCCTGGCCGAGGCCGTGGGCCTGTCGCGCCAGGAGCTGCAGTCGCTGCGCCACGTCGTGCCCGGCGTGCGCTTTGCCTGCGATGCCTATCTCAACTTCGCGCGCCAGGCACCTTGGCAGGAGGCGGTGTGTTCCTCGCTGACCGAGATGTTCGCGCCGCAAATCCACAAAGACCGCCTGGCCAGCTGGCCGCTGCACTACCCCTGGATCGAGGCCGAAGGCCTGCAGTACTTCCGCAGCCGCATCCCGCTGGCCTCGCGCGATGTGGAGCATGGTTTGCGCGTCACGCTGACGCACTTCACCACCGCCGCCCAGCAGCAACGTGCGCTGGAGATCTTGCGCTTCAAGCTGGACATCCTCTGGAGCATGCTCGACGCCATTGAAAAGGCCTGCCGCCCATGAGCACGACCACCCCCCCCACGACCACTGCCCCCCGCAGCCCCGACACCTTGCCCAACCGGCCGCGCCTGAGTCGGTTGTTCCGCCTGCAATACGAACCCGCCCAGCAAAGCTGGGTGCTGCTCTACCCCGAAGGCATGGTGCAGCTCAACCCCAGCGCCGCCGAAATCGTGCGCCGCTGCGACGGCAGCCGCAGCATCAGCGCCCTGGTGGCCGAGCTGGAGTCTGAGTACGACTGCAGTGGCATCGAGCCCGATGTGCGCGCCCTGCTGGGCGAGGGGTGGCGGCGTGGCTGGTTTGAGTGAGGCCCCGCGCCCACCGCGCCCCGGCCCCCCGTTGTGGCTGCTGGCCGAGCTGACCTACCGCTGCCCGCTGCACTGCGCTTTTTGCTACAACCCCCTGCGCTACGCCCAGCGGCGCGAAGAGCTCAGCACCGCGCAGTGGGTGGACGTGCTGCGCCAGGCGCGCGAGCTCGGTGCCGCGCAGCTGGGTTTCTCCGGCGGTGAACCCCTGCTGCGCGAGGACCTCGAAGACCTCGTCGCCCAAGCCCACCGCCTGGGCTACTACACCAACCTGCTCACCTCCGGCGTGGGCCTCACCGAAGCGCGCGCCGCCGCACTCCATCGCGCGGGCCTGGACCACGTGCAGCTCTCCTTCCAAGACTCCACGCGGGAGATGAACGACTTCCTGAGCCACACCCGCACCTTCGACCTCAAGCGCCGCGTCGCCGCCATCATCAAAGCCCAAGGCTGGCCCATGGTGATGAACTGTGTGCTGCACCGCCACAACCTGCCGCACGTGGCGCAAATCATCGACATGGCCCTGGAGCTGGGCGCCGAGTACCTGGAGCTGGCCAACACCCAGTACTACGGCTGGGCCCTGCACAACCGCGCCCAACTCATGCCCACGGCCGAACAACTGCGCCAGGCCGAAGCCGTGGTCAATGACTACCGCGCCCGCATCGGCCAGCGCTGCCGCCTGCTCTTTGTCGTGCCCGACTACTTCGAACAGCGCCCCAAAGCCTGCATGAACGGCTGGGGCTCCGTGTTCCTCAGCATCGCCCCCGACGGCCGCGCCATGCCCTGCCACAACGCCGGCGAACTGCCCGGCCTCACCCTGCCCGATGTGCGCCACACCCCGCTGCGCGACATCTGGTACGACAGCCCTGCCTTCAACGCCTACCGCGGCGAGGCCTGGATGCGGCCCCCCTGCCAAGGCTGCGAAGAGCGCCACAAAGACTTCGGCGGCTGCCGCTGCCAAGCCTTCGCCCTCACCGGCAACCCCGCCGCCACCGACCCCGTCTGCAGCCGCTCGCCCCAGCACGAAGACGTGGTCCGCCTCGTGCGCCAAGCCCCCCAACAGCGCGAAACCCAGCCGCTGGTGTTTCGTAGTGATGCGGTGTCGAGGAAGGCTTGAAGGGTGGGTTTCACCCAGGGGCAGAATTTGTGGGCTGTGGCGCTAGGCGTTGTCGATATAAAAATCTGAATTTAGGCCAAATTTTTCATACGTAGCGATGATGACTGCCAACCCTAGAATGGTGTGACTTATTCACGCGCTGCAGGGCATGCTCCGCTAGGGGCTGTGCTGGAGTTGGACTCCCTGGCTGTGGTCAGTCTGCTTGCAGCGCCGGAGGCCCGATATCACTAGGACATCGAAGTCAGCGACCTGGAGGCCAGCAATTTCGCCATGATGCGGTTTTGCATGACTTCGTGCAAGGGCTGCGCGGTGGTGTGAATGCTTGGGCGGCGTGGCGTCAATGGTCTCAAACTGCGGCGCCATTACCCCGTAAATGCTGCATAAATCGGCTCAATTCCGTGCGGGGTTGAGTTTGGCCCGATTTGTTTAATTTCAAATTGTCGGATGCATGATTCCCTTGGAGTCCGCTATTTGCGCGCGCCCATGGGGTCGACGGTCATGGACAAAATATCTATAAATTCATAAATTTATATCCGTGTTAATGTGCATTGACATGGGGTGTCATCAACATTGATGTAAACTTCAAAAATTCGCCACATTTTAATGCGGGCCAAATATGGTAGGGGCACTCTTTTGTGTTGCCTGAGGGGTATTTGCGCGCGCCGGTGATGTGTTGATGATTTGGAGCTTGCGATTAAGCGCGAGATTAATAGTTTAGAAGTAGTTGAATATGAAGTCATTCGATAAGTTCACCCTGTCTCTGATTTTCTGCGCGTCTCTTGCGGCGCTGTCGGCCTGTGGAGGTGGCGCAAGCCCAGCCGAAGAGCCGGTCAAGCCAAAGGCGGTTTCCGGCAAGATGATTGACGGGTATGTGCAGGGTGCAACTGTCTTTTGTGACGCGAATGACAACGGGCATGCAGATTCCGGTGAGGAACGCACAATCACTGCGAGCAATGGGGCGTATACCCTGGTTGGCGGCTGCTCGGGAAGCGTCGTCGGCTTTGGCGGCATCGATACGGACACCGGCCATGAATTCCGTGGCGTGCTGAAAACACCTGCTGGCAGCGCTGTGATGACCCCTGCCACGACCATGCTGGTGGGTACAGGCATGTCGAAAGAGGCTTTGGCTGCTGCCCTGGGTTTGCCCTCTTCAGTTGATGTTACTCAAATTGACATCGCCGATGGGGCAAACCAGGACCTGCGCAAGCGGACTTTGGCTCTTCAGCAGGTGGTGGACCGCCTGGTAGGAGCTGCAACCTCCCTGACATACGGCGAAGATCCGGCCTCCCAGCTCAAATACCGTACGGCCTACAGCGATATTATTTCTGGCATTGCAAAGAATTTGGCTAAGCCGAATTCTGGTCAACTGATCGCCCCATCTGGTACGGTTGACACCCAAACGCTGGTGAACGCCATTGCAACCGTACCGCTCATCAGTTCGAAAAACATCACTGCTGTGAATCTCAGTGAATTGGCTGGAAACTTGGCAGCGGAAGCCCATATCCTGATCAAATCGGGCGATGTGGAGCTGAAGAATTTGGTTACCAACCTGCAAAGCCCGGCAAAGCAGCCTCTGAGCACCACTGCGACCACGGACTACCTGTCGATGACGTCGGATTCGATTTTCATCAACGATTCGGTCCATCGACTTGCGGCTCTCAAAGATGGCATCGAGATCCCAAGCCTGCAGACGATTGGCTTTTCAATCAGTGTCACTGGGTCTCCAGCCGCTGAAGTGTTTGCGCCGATGGCGCTTTCTATCCTTGAGCAGGGTGGCAGCGGCCGCATCTTGAACCTTCTCATTGAGAAGGTGGCGTTCAAAATCGACGCCAGCAAGCAACTGACTGTCAGCGTGCCGGCCGGAACCAAGGTGCATGCCTATGGCCGGACATCCAACGGCAGCGTGGTCAATTTGACCATCACGGATCTGGAATTCACTCCTGTCACCGTGGAGAAGAATGCGCTGAGGCTGAACTATTCGAACATCGTCAAAAAGGTTATCGCTAGTGCAGATAACACGACGAAGGCGACAGCTTCTGCATTCCTTGACTTGAAGGGGAATTTTGATTTCACCGTGGCTACCGACAAGGCGCTCAATATTCGCCTGCAGGATGGCGTGGCCCTGTCCACGGCAACCATCTCGATTCCCAATACCAGCCAGTCTGTCACAGGCCCTTCGTTTGCGGGTCGTGTGAGCATCAAGTGAAGTCCTAAGGGACATTGATGCGTAAAGCGTGAAGGGCGGTTAACCGCCCTTCATGCATTTTGGCCCCGAGAGTGGCCAAAACCTCTGATATGCATGATGAGTAAATATTCGCTAACTGCCAATTCCCGCCCGCTTGCTGCATTGATCTTTGTGCAGGTTTCGACAATCCCTGTTTTTTCCAATGCAGCACCATTGGACACGCTTCTTACTGCTAGAAATTCTGAACCTTTAATGATTCCGCAGGTCGAATTTGGCGTGGACTTGGCAGATAGGAAAATTGATTTATTTGACTTCCGACCCAAGCGTGCCGACGGTACGTATGGACCTTCTGGTGTTTACCGTGGGGCCCACTTAGGAATTGGTGTTCGAGTCCACCCCCGAGTGTGGATTGATGCTCAAGTTTTTCGACGCGACATTGAATACGTGAGCTTCGCTGGTGACATTACTTCGTGGCAAGCGCACGCACAATGGCTGGTATTTTCAGATCCTGATAATAATACTTCAGCCGCTATTCGCGTTGGGGCTTGGGGAAATCAAGCCCCGCAGTTGAGAAGAAATACGTCAACCAAAGTCAAGGGAAACGAATTTACATCAGTCACCGCAAAAAAACCAGGCGACCTACAACTGCAGCTTGACACCATTGCTACGACAAAGGTAACTCCTGCGTTGAGCCTCAGTGGGTTCGCGGGCTTCGGCTTCAGTAAGGTGTATTTCGACCAAGTTTCGGCCACGAGGAAATCTGGTTCCGGCTGCGTGTATGACGTTCAATTCACAGATAGTGATGTGATTCAGACATGTACCGAGAAGGGTGTTGATATTCGAATTTCGACACCGAATGCGGTAACGGGAATCGACGTTAATCGCGAAGGTCAATACCGCTCACGCTTTGTCAGCGCTGGGGTCAATGTGGCTTGGGTTCAGGAAAATTGGATGGCGAAAGCAGGCGTCAGTCATACATACTGGAAACGCGATAACGTCGACAAAATCGTGGAGTTGCGAGGCGGGAAAGCCTACAGGTCGAACACGATATTGATGGCGGAGTTGGGGTATCGCCTGTCAGGCAAAACAACGGTGTTTATGAGAAACCAGCTCATGACCCATCAATTTGTGGGCGAGATTCCATTGAATTACAACACGCTCACAGCCCGGTCACATCGAAATAAATACGGGCTGCTTACCGTGGGTGTGGTGAAAAGTTTTTAACGGTCTTTGGGTGGGGCCGCGGGTGCCAGGCCCGCGCCCCCAGGGAAAAGCTGGTCGACCAGTTCGCTGATTTTTTTGTCGGCGTCAATGAACTTATTCATGCTTCCCATGCCGCGCGTGGCGTCGTACTTGGCTTCACCAATGGGTTTGCCGACGTTGTACACCTTTATTTCGGCATAGGCCATATACAAGGCCAAATCCCAGCGCCAGTGGGCGGTATAGGTTGAGGTGATGTTGCATTCCACCAGGGACGCGGAGAGCGGCAGCTTTCTGACTTGGTAACCCTTGGCGTTGAGGGACCTCACGTACGCATCCAAAAATCCTGACCTGATGGATGGGTTTTCGATGACGCAAACCTGCTTCTGGTCCAGATTGCCAACAGGTTTGACATTTTGATGAATCGCGCAGCCGCTGAGTGTGAATGCGAGACCAGTGCCAATGATGGTGATAAATTTCATGGTTGAACCTGTGTTGGGCGAGGTGGTTGCGAAGAGGGTATCGACGGTCAGATTTGGGGCTGGCCCGGTGCGCCAGTCTATTCGCGCACTGTTGCGGATGCAACGCAGTTGTTGGCTTTGATGCGAGTCTAGTGCGGTCGGGCGGGAAGTTTGACTATATTCCACCAGATGACCTCTTATTTGCTCTTCCTCGCTGTCGCGGCTCTCACGGTTCTGAGCCCTGGGCCGGGCGTTCTCATGACTATCGCCAACGCGCTGCGCTTTGGATTCAGGGGTACGGTGGGCGGTATTTTTGGGATTGCTGCGGGTGCGTTCATCGTGGCCGGTATTTCGGCGACGGCATTGGGGGCCTTATTGGCAGCTTCGGCGGTAGCGTTCTCCGTCATGAAGTTCGTTGGTGCGGCTTACCTGATGTATCTGGGGCTGAAGATCTGGAAGGCGTCACCACCGAATTTTTGCAATCGCTCGGTGCATGAGGCGAAATTTCTTCGCAGGTTTGGCGAAGGGCTGGCGCTGCAAATGACCAATCCCAAGGCGATTTTCTTCTTTCTCTCGGTGTTTCCGCAGTTTGTCGAATCTGGCCCGAGCCACAAGGCGCAGTTCGCCCTCTTGGTGGCTTCATATGCCACGCTCGTGGTGTGCATTCACACGGGCTATGCGCTCTTTGCCCATCAAGCCCGGGCCTGGCTCACCTCCGAGCGTGGGGGGCGCTTGCTGAACAAGGCCGGAGGGGCGACTTTCATGGGTTTTGGCGCAGCTCTGGCGCTGGCCAAAAGGAGCGGCACCTGAGCCCACGCCCGAGAGTTGGCCCGCTGCCTTAGGGTGGTGTTGCGCTTCGCTGTCCCTCAGCCATGGGTTTGGGGCCTGCGTATTCATGGCATGCTTCAGGGTTAACCCTTGAGCTATGCAGTCCAATTCTTCAACCCAACCTTCTGTGCGCGGTGGCTTGACGTCGCGCCACCCGCAGCCAGCCGCGATCAAGGCGCTGGAGGACCCCAGCATCCGGCGGCACACGCCGTTTGAGGACGCGCAGGCGCTGTTCACGGGCGTGCTGTTTGTGTCGCTGGCCATGATTTTGTTTGCCCAGGTGGGGCTGCTGACGGGCGGCACGGCGGGGGCGGCGTTTGTGCTGCATTACGCCACGGGCATTGGCTTGGGGAAGTTGTTCTTCCTCATCAACCTGCCGTTTTATTGGTTTGCCTGGGTGCGCATGGGGCGGGAGTTCACGCTCAAAACGTTTGTGGCGGTTGGCGTGTTGTCGCTGGCGACGGAGTACTCGCCGCAGCTCTTTGCCATTGAGCGCATTCATCCGGCTTATGCAGCGGTGCTGGGCGGTTTGCTGCTGGGTTCGGGCTGTTTGTTCCTGGCGCGCCATCGCGCCAGCTTGGGTGGGGCCACCATCGTGTCGCTGTATTTACAGCAGGCGCGGGGTTGGCGCGCGGGCAAGGTGCAGATGGTCATGGACGGCACGATTTTGCTCAGCGCGCTGAGTGTGGTGAGCCCTGAGCGGCTGGCCTATTCGGTGCTGGCCGCGGTGGTGATGAATCTCTTCATTGCCGTGAACCACCGGCCCGGGCGTTACGCGGTGCTGTAGGCCGGGCGGGGCAGGAAAAGGCCCAGCCCTGGGTTGCAAGGCTGGGCTCGCGGAGGCCCCCCTTGGGGGGCTCAGGGCTTGGCGGCGGCGGGGGTGCGCAGCACGGCGCGCACGAGCAGGCGCAGCTCGTCGTCACTGAGGTTGGGGTGCGGCGGCATGGCGGCGCGGCCCCATTTGCCTTGCGAGCCCCGACGCACGGACTGCATCAGTGTGGCTTCGGCGTCAGCGTCAGCGGCGTATTTCTGTGCGATCGAGGCCCAGGCGGGGCCGACGATTTTTTCGTGCGTAGCGTGGCAGGAGTTGCAGCCGTGGCCTTGCCCGAGGGCCTGCGGGTCGGCCACAGAGGGCATGGCCAAGCTGGGCAGGCTCAGGGCCGAGGCCAGCAGCGCAGCGGCACTGGCGCGCTTTACTTGAGCAGCTTGAACACCCATACCGAGCCTCCTTGCTCCAGGTAGTTCACGCGCTTGGCCACTTCGCCGCCCCACAGCGGCACGGCACCGCCCCAGCCCGAGACCACGGCGATGTATTGCACGCCGTCTTGCTTCCAGGTGACGGGCGGGGCCACGATGCCGCTGCCGGTCTGGAATTGCCACAGCACTTGCCCGGTCTTGGCGTCGGCGGCTTTGAGCAGGCCTTCGGGGGTGCCCCAGAACACCAGGTCGCCACTGACGAGCACGCCGCCCCACAGCGGGGCGTTGTTTTTCACTTCCCAGGCGATCTTGCCGGTCTTGGGGTCGACAGCGCGCAGCGCGCCGATGTAGTCCTGGTAGAGCGGCTTGATGGTGAAGCCCGCACCCAGGAAGGCGGCGCCCTTTTTGTAGCTCACGGGTTCGTTCCAGATGTCCATGCCCCACTCGTTGGCAGGCACGTAGAAGAGCCCGGTGCGTGGGCTGTAGGCCATGGGCATTTGGTTTTTGCCACCCAAAAAGCCCGGTGCGGCAAACACCGACTGGCCTTTGTTGCCATCGCCGTCGAGCGGGTTGCCGGGGCGGTTGTCGGGCACAAAGTTGGGGCGGCCGGTTTTGAGGTCTATGCCTTTGGCCCAGGTGGTTTGGGTGACGAAGGGAAAGGCGTTGAGCAGCTCGCCGGTGCGCGCGTCGTTGACGTAGAAGTAGCCGTTGCGGTCGGCCTTGCCGCCCACGCGCCGACCGTTCATGTCGAAGGTGATGAATTCGTTGGCACCGTCAAAGTCCCACGCGTCATTGGGTGTGTTTTGGTAGTGCCAGACGATGTTGCCGGTCTTCACATCCAGCGCCACGGTGGAGGCAGAGTAGAGGTTGTCGCCCTTGCGCAGGTGGCTGTTCCAGGGGCCGGGGTTGCCGGTGCCGAAGTAGGCCAGCCCGGTGCTGGGGTCGTAGCTGCCGCCCAGCCAGGTGGCGGCGCCACCGGTCTTCCAGGTGTCGCCCGGCCAGCTGGCGTTGAGCGTGCCGGTGATGCCGTTGTCTTGCCCGTTGAGGGTGCCCATATGGCCTTCGATCATGGGGCGGGTCCACACCAACTTGCCGGTGCGGGGGTCGCGGGCTTCGACGCGCCCAACCACGCCGAACTCGCCGCCCGAAACGCCCGTCAGCAGCAAGCCTTGGGCAATCAGCGGCGCGGCGGTATAGCTGTAGCCAGCGTGGTAGTCCTCGATCTTCTCGCGCCACACCACCTTGCCGCTGTCCTGGTCCAGGGCCACGAGTTGCGCATCGAGCGTGCCGAAGATGACGAGGTTGTCAAACAGCGCCGCGCCGCGGTTGATGACGTCGCAGCAGGGCATGATGCCTTCGGGCAAGCGGTGTTCGTACTTCCAGAGCTTGCGCCCGGTGCTGGCGTCCAGCGCGTACAGGCGCGAGTAGGAGGCGGTCACAAACATCTTGCCTTTGTGGATCAGCGGCTGGCTTTCCTGGCCGCGCTGCTTTTCTCCGCCAAAAGACATGCTCCAGGCTGGTACCAGACGCGAGAGGGTTTTGCGGTTGATGTCGTTGAGCGGTGAGTAGCGCTGGCCTTGCGGGCCCATGCCCCAGGACAGCACGTCCTCGGGGGTGTTGGCGTCGCGGTGGATCATGTCGGCGCTGACTTGGGCGCCAGCTTGTGTGGCGGCCAGCAGCACAAGCAACGAGAGGGCGGTGCGTTTCACGGGGGTCTCCTCCATTGGGGGTTGTTGGCGGCTGTGGCAGCCGCACGCCCACTGGGGTGCAAAGCCCGTGCCACGCTGTGGCAACGCTGGTGCTGCGGCATTTCGGCGCAGAGCTGCGCCAACTTGGCACGCCTTTGCTTAGTGGTGAATCACCTCCGCGCAGCAGTACGCCTCAGCCGCCGCGCTGGTGCGCCCAGCCGCGCTGGGGGTCGTAGCCGTGGATGGCCAGGGCCAGAGCCAGGGCGGTGCCCACCACGGCGGTGACCCAGCCGCTGGTGTGCCATTGGCCGTAGGCCGCAAAGCGCATGGCTTCAACGACTTGGGTGAAGGGGTTCAAGAGCGCCAGCTGGTAGAGCCACCAGGCCCCGGCTTCCTCGAACTTCCACAGCGGGTAGAGCGCTGAGCTGATGAAGAACATGGGGAAGATGACGAAGTTCATGGCTCCGGCAAAGTTCTCCAGCTGGCGCACATGCACCGACAGCGCCAGCCCCAGCGCCGCCATGAGCAGCGCGGCCGCGGCCATGGCGCCCAGCAGCAGCGGCGCGTGCTGCAGCGCCAGCTCCAGGCCCAGCAGACGGGCCACCGCCAAAAACGCCAGCATCTGCAGCAGCGAGAGCGTGGCCCCGGCCAGCAACTTGAAGGTGAGCACCCAGCCGCGCGGCAGCGGTGCGGTCAGCAGCAGGCGCATGAGGCCCATCTCGCGGTCGTACACCAGCGAGAGCGAGCTTTGCATGCCGTTGAACAGCGCCACCATGCCCAGCAGCCCCGGCAGCACGTAGACGCGGTAGTCGATATAGGTCTCGTAGGGCGGGATGATGGAGACGCCAAACACATTGGAAAACCCCGCCGCAAACACCACCAGCCACAGCAGCGGGCGCACCAGGGCCGAGGCCAGGCGTGCGGGCTGGCGCAGGAACTTGGCCACCTCGCGGCCGATGATGGCGCGCGCAGCGCGCAGGCCCCGGGCGACGGGCTGGGCGCGCCCAGCGGCGGCGGTGTTCAGCGCTTGCATGCGCTCTCCTTCTCTTCCAGGCCCAGGGTGTCCAGGGTGTCGGTGGGGTGCAGCACGCCCTCGACGGGCGCGGTGGCGGCCACGCCATCGGCATGGCCCAGCAGCACGGGCTGGCGCAGCTGGCCGTCCCAGGGGCGCACGCTCAGGGGCAGGCCTTTGAAGCCGTCGATGGGCACGCCGCCCGCGCGCAGGCGCTGCGAGAGCTGCACCGGCGTGGCCTCGGGCGCAGCCACCCAGGCGCTGACCACGGCCTTCACGCCCACCCAGGCAGCCCAGTCTTGCCCGCTCATGGGGCGCTGGGCGCGCTTGCTGAAGCGGCGGTTGAGCTGCGGGCCGCCATAGCGTTCCCACAGCGGGTGCCAGGCCAGGGCCACCAGGCCGTTGCTGCCCAGCACGGGGCGGGGCTGCTGGGTGTTGTAGGGCAGGGCGCGGGCGAACTCGCCCTCGCTGTCCCACACCAGCACGGCGTCGTGGCGGCGCTCGGCGCTGAGCAGGCGTGGGTTGGCGGCCTCGCGCTCGCGCGGGTCGGTGCTGAACTTGAAGCGGCGCGTGTCGGTGTGGCTGATGCCGTAGCGCTTGGCGGCACGCTGCCAGGCTTGCAGCAGGGCGGCGTCGTCCGCATGGCCGCCGTGCAGCAGCAGGGCTTGGCGCCACTGGTGCGCGGCCAGGAATTGCGCCAGCGCATCGGCCAGCATGGCCTGGCTGGGCAGGGTGTGCAGCACGGCGCTGCGGCAGGCCTGGGCGCGCAGCGCGTCGGCACTGCTGCTGGCGTTGATGGCCAGGGCCTGCGCGGCCTGCGCGGCTTGCAGGGCCTGGGGCATGAGGGCGTCGGGCAGGTCCAGCAGCCACACGCCGACTTTGCGCGAGCCCAGCTGCTGCAGCAAGGCCCCCAGCTCCGCGCTGCTGGGGGCTTGGGCGTCTTGCACGCGCAGCTGCAGCTGGGCTTGCTCCAGTTCCAGCTGTGCGTCTTCGGCGCTGAGTTGCGCGGCGCCCAGTAGCCGCCCCAGGCTCTGCCCTGGCCAGCGTTTTTCCAGGCGGCGCGGCAGGTAGCGCGGGTCGTCGGCCACGCCCACCACGGCCAGTTCCAGTACGCGTGCGCCAGCCTTGGCAGGGGCTGGGGCCGCAGGCTTGGCCGCCAGCAGTGGCCCGCTCAGCGCCCACAGCAGGGCAGCCAGCAGGGCGCTGCGCCAGGGCCGCTCAGTCATACACCAGCACGCCGTAGGGCACGCGCCCGGCGCTCACGCTGCGCAGGGCTTTGCCGGTGGCGGTGTCCACGATGCTCATGTCGTCAGACAGGCCATTGGCCACGTAGAGGCGGCTGCCGCTGCGGTTGAGCGCCAGGCCCCAGGCGCGTTTGCCCACCAGCACGGTGCGGCGCACCTGGCGCGTGGCGGTGTCGACCTCGGCCACATGGTTGGCGCGGCCCAGGCCCACCCACACGCTGCGCCCATCGGGGCTGTGTACCAGGCTCACGGGGGTGATGTCGGTGCTGCGCATGCCCGGCAGCTTGAAGGCCACGGTGGCGCTGACTTTTTGCGTGGCCACATCCACCACGCTGACGCTGGCCGAGAGCTCGTTGCTCACCCACAGCTCCTTGCCGTCGGGCGAGAGCGAAAAGCGCCGCGGCCGCTGCCCCACCTTGATGTGGTTGAGCACCTTTTTCTGGCGCAGGTCGATGTGGTGCACCAGATTGGCCACCTCGGAGCTGACGTAGGCCTCGTGGCCATCGGGGGTGACGAGCACACCTTCGGGCTCGCGCCCGGTGGGCACTTCAAACAGGCGCTTGCCGCTGGCGAGGTCAAAGGCGGCCAGCACGCTGTCGTCTTCGATGGTGATGTAGGCCGTTTGCCGGTCGGGCGAGAGGGCCAGGGTCTCGGGGCTTTCGCCCAAGGGCAGACGGCGCACCAGCTTGCCTTGCTGGCGGTCCACCACGCCCAGCTCGTTGCTGTCGCCGCACACCACCAGGATGTGCTGGCGGTCGGCGCTGAAGGCCATGCCGCGCGGGCGCTGGCACACGGCAATCTGGCCCAGGGCCTTGCCCTCCAGGTCAAACACGGCCAGCTGGTGGTCTTTCTCGCTGGAGACATAGAGCCTGGCCTGTTCGGGCGGCACGGCGGCTGGGCCGCTCCACACGGCGCTGCTCAACAGGCTCAAGGGCAGCCAAAGCCAGCGCGCCAGAGCGCGGGCAGGGTGGGGGCAGGACATGGCTTGTGCTCCAGGTAAGAGGCAACCACAGGGATGCCCATCGTGTGCCATGGCGTGCGCAGCGCCACTCAGGGGAAGTCCGGGCCTCGCGCGTCGTGCGCCCCGCACACCCCCGCAAGCATGGGGGTCGCCAGGGCTGTGTGGGCCTGCGCATAGTCGCTGCATGTCTGCACGTTCACCCTCACGCTGTCTTGCCGCTCATCTCACGCGCCGCACGGCAGTCGGTGGGCTCCTGAGCGCACCCTTTGCCGGCATGGCCGCCGCAGCACGCGAGGCCGCGCCGCCGGGCTGGCCTGCGCGGCCCCTGCAGCTGGTGGTGCCCTGGCCTGCGGGTGGGGCCACTGACCTGGCGCTGCGCGTGCTGGCCGAAGAAGCCGCGCGCCTGCTGGGGCAAAGCGTGGTGGTGCACAACCGCCCGGGTGCTTCGGGCACGCTGGTGGTGCCGGTGCTGAAATCGTCGCCCGCCGATGGCCTCACGGTGGGGCAGCTGGCCTTGCCGGTGCTGCGCCACGCGCTCATGAACAAAGTGCCCTGGGACCCGTTGGTCGACCTCAGCCCCATCTTGCAAGTGGCCAGCACGGGCTTTGGCCTTTTGGTGGCGGCCAACAGCCCCTGGCGCAGCGTGGCCGACATGCTGGCCTGGGCCCGTCAGCACCCCGGTGCGCTGATGGTGGGCTCCAACGGCGTGGGCACCACGCCGCATCTGGCCATGGCCGATCTCTTCAAAACCCAGGGCCTGGAGTACACGCATGTGCCCTTCAAAGGCACGTCCGAGCAAATGCTGGCGCTGGCCAACGGCACGCTCATGGCCGGGGTCAATTCCACCGGTTTTGCCCCTTGGGTGGAGCAGGGGCGGCTGCGCTTGCTGGCCGTCTTTAGCGCGCAGCGCAACCCGCGCTGGCCGCAAGTGCCCACCATGAAAGAGCTGGGCTACGCGCAGATGGTTTTCAACTCACCCTGGGGCTTGGTGGCGCCCGCGGGCACGCCTGCGGGCGTGGTGGCGCGCTTGCACGAGGTCTTCAAAGCCGCCATGCACACGCCGCGCCATCTCGCGGAGCTGGAGCGCTTTGAGCAAGAGCCTGCCTACCTGGACACCGAGGCCTACCGCCAAGCCCTGCTGCACGCGCGCCAGCAAGAACAGGCGCTGCTGGCGCGCATGAAGCTGCTGGCCGCCCCATGAGCGCCGCGCCGCTGCCGCTGCAGGCTCAGGGCCTGTGCAAGAGCTACCGGCGCGGTAAACCCGCGCTGCAAGAGGTGTCGCTGCAGCTCGAGCGCGGCGAGCGCGTGGTGCTGCTGGGCCCCAATGGCGCGGGCAAGTCCACCTTGCTGCAGTTGCTCACCGGCCTGTTCGTGCCCGATGCTGGCAGCATCCACATCGAAGGCCACGACCTGCGCCGCCACCCGCACCGCGCGCTGGCGCACCTGGGCGTGGTGTTCCAGCAGCCCGCGCTGGACCTGGACCTGAGCGTGCGCGCCAACCTGCGTTTCCACACCGACCTGCACGGCATGCCCCGCCGCGAGGCCGAACCGCGCATCGACGCCGCACTGCAACGCCTGGGCCTTGAAGGCGAACACGGCAAAGCCTGCCGCGCGCTGTCGGGCGGCACCCGGCGCAAAGTCGAACTCGCCCGCGCCTTGCTGCACAGCCCCAGCGTGCTGCTCATGGACGAAGCCACCGTGGGCCTGGACCCAGCTTCCCGCGCGCAGCTGCTGCAGTCGGTGAGCACCCTGCAAAGTGAAGGTGTGGCCGTGCTGTGGGCCACCCACCTGGTGGAAGAAGTCGCGGGCGCCCAGCGCCTGCTGGTGCTGCACCAAGGCCGCATCCGCCACCAAGGCAGCGTGGCCGAGCTGCTGCACGCCACGGGTGAGGCCGACGCCCAAGCGGCGTTTTTGGCCTTGACGAAGGGGTGATGGGGCTGGTGGCCCTCTCCCCTGGCCCCTCTCCCACGAGGGGAGAGGGGAATGGCACGCCACTCAAGCCCCTCTCCCTCCTGGGAGAGGGGTTGGGGAGAGGGCCCAACCACCCCCACCGTTGATGAACCAACCCTGCGCCGCACCTTGGCACGGCCCCGCTTCTGCGCAAGAGTTTTTGCTCCGTACCGCTCAGAGCCTATGCCATGGCATGCCCTCCAACACACCGTTGGGCCCGACATCGCGCACGCCAGCTGCGCCGCGAGATGACCGACTGCGAGCAGCAGCTGTGGGCCTGCTTGCGTGCCAAGCGTTTGGATGGCTGGAAATTCCGCCGGCAAGCGCCGGTGGGGCGCTATATCGCCGACTTTGTGTGCTTCCAGGCCCGGCTCATCGTGGAACTCGACGGCGCGCACCACCACGACCAGCAAGAGCACGACGCCTCACGAGACGCATGGCTGCGCTCACAGGGTTTTGAAATCTTGCGCGTCTGGAACAGCCAATGGCTGAGCCAGCGTGAAGCGGTGTTGGGGCTGATTTGGGCAGCATTGCGGGAGAGGAGCCCTCTCCCCTGACCCCTCTCCCACGAGGGGAGAGGGGAATGGCATGCCATGCCATGCCACCACTCAAGCCCCTCTCCCTCCTGGGAGAGGGGTTGGGGAGAGGGCCTCTCCCCTCAGCCCAACGCCCCCAAGGCTGCAAACTCCTCTGCACTGAACACCCGCGAGCGCGTGTGGAAGGCTTTGCCAGTGCCACCTTCGAGCGAGAAGCTGCCGCCTTGGCCCTCGATCACGTCCACGATGAGCTGGGTGTGGGCCCAGGTTTGGTAGAGCGAGCGGCTGATGTAGAAGGGGCAGCCACCGATCTCGCCCAGCAGCACGTCGCCCGGGCCCATGGTGATTTCGCCGGGCAGCAGGCAATTGGCGGCGCTGTTGTCGCAGCAGCCGCCGGACTGGTGGAACATCAGCGCGGGGCCGTGTTGAGCCTTGAGCTCGTCCACCAGCACCAGCGCGGCAGGGGTGGCCAGCACGCGCGGTGGGGGTGGGGTGGTCGCAGGGGTGGTCATGCGGGTGAGCTCCTTGGGTCAAATGGCCCCGGGGCGGCGGCTCAGGCCGCCGTCATGGCGCCGTGGAAGATGGCTTCGATATCGGCCTGCGTGGCGCGGCGTGGGTTGGTCAAGCCGCAGGCGTCTTTGAGGGCGTTGCTGGCCAGCAGCGGGATGTCGGCGGCCTTCACGCCCAGTTCGGCAAGGCCCTTGGGAATGCCGATGTCCAGCGCCAGCTGGCGAATGGCGCTCAGGCACGCCTTGGCGCCAGCCTCGGCGTCCAGCCCCTGCACGTCCACGCCCATGGCCTGCGCCACGTCGCGCAGCCGTGCGGCGGAGGTGGGCAGGTTGAAGGCCTGCACATGAGGCAGCAGCAAGGCGTTGCACACGCCGTGGGGCAGGTCGTAGAAGCCGCCGAGCTGGTGGGCCATGGCGTGCACATAGCCCAGCGAGGCGTTGTTGAAGGCCATGCCCGCAAGGAATTGGGCATAGGCCATGTGTTCGCGGGCGGACAGGTTGTCGCCGTGGTTCACAGCGGTGCGCAGGTGGCTGGCAATCAGGGCCACGGCCTTGAGCGCGCAGGCGTCGGTGATGGGGGTGGCGGCGGTGGAGACATAGGCCTCCACGGCGTGGGTGAGGGCGTCCATGCCGGTGGCAGCGGTCAGGCCCTTGGGCTTGGCCAGCATCAGCTCGGGGTCGTTGACCGACAAGATGGGCGTGACGTTGCGGTCCACGATGGCCATCTTGATGTGGCGTGTTTCGTCCGTGATGATGCAAAAGCGCGTCATCTCGCTGGCCGTGCCTGCGGTGGTGTTGATGGCCACCAGCGGCAGCTGGGGCTTGCTGGAGCGGTCCACGCCTTCGTAGTCGCAGATGTCGCCGCCGTTGGTGGCGCACAGCGCAATGCCCTTGGCGCAGTCGTGCGGCGAGCCCCCGCCCAGCGAGATCACAAAGTCACAGCGCTTGGCCTGCAGCAGTGCCAGCCCGGCGCGCACATTGCCTGCCGTGGGGTTGGGCTGGGTGCCGTCAAACACCACGGCGTCGATGTCCTTCTCGGCCAGCAGCGCTTCAATGCGCGCGGCCACGCCCAGCTGGTTGAGCACGCTGTCGGTGACGATCAAGGCGCGCTTGAAGCCATAGCCCTTGAGGGCGTTCATGGCGTCTTGCAAACAGCCTGCGCCCATGACGTTGACGCTGGGCATGAAGAAACTGCTGACCATGGTGAAGCTCCGTGAATGTCTGTGTGGTGAGAGCAGCGGCGCTGCTGCCAAAAATCCTAGGCCCACAAGGGGGCGCGGCAGTGCACGCCGCGCTCTCAACACTTGATACTCATCAGAAGAAGCCCAACTTGGCCTCGCTATAGCTCACCAGCAGGTTTTTGGTCTGCTGGTAGTGGTCCAGCATCATCTTGTGGGTCTCGCGCCCGATGCCCGACTCCTTGTAGCCGCCAAAGGCCGCGTGCGCAGGGTAGGCGTGGTAGCAATTGGTCCACACCCGCCCGGCCTTGATGGCGCGGCCCATGCGGTAGGCCACGTTGCCGTTGCGGCTCCACACGCCCGCACCCAGGCCGTAGAGCGTGTCGTTGGCAATCTGCAGCGCCTGCGCTTCGTCTTTGAAGGTGGTCACGGCCAGCACCGGGCCGAAGATTTCCTCCTGAAAGATGCGCATCTTGTTGTGGCCTTTGAAGACCGTGGGCTGGATGTAGTAGCCGCTGGCGAGCTCGCCACCGAGCTGCGCGCGCTGCCCGCCGGCCAGCACCTCAGCGCCTTCTTGGCGCCCGAGCTCCAGGTAGCTGCTGATCTTGGTCATCTGCTCCTGCGAGGCCTGCGCGCCCATCATGGTGTCAGTGTCCAGCGGGTTGCCTTGCTTGATGTCGGCAATGCGCTTGAGCGCGCGGCTCATGAACTGGTCGTAGATGGACTCATGAATGATGGCGCGCGACGGGCAGGTGCACACCTCGCCCTGGTTGAAGGCAAACAGCACCAGGCCTTCGATGGCTTTGTCCAGAAAGCCATCGTCGCGGTCCATCACGTCGGGGAAGAAGACGTTGGGCGACTTGCCGCCCAGCTCCAGCGTGGCGGGAATGAGGTTGTTGGCCGCGGCCTGCGCAATCAAGCGCCCGGTGCTGGTCGAGCCCGTGAACGCAATCTTGGCAATGCGCTTGGAGGTGGCCAGCGGCATGCCCGCCTCGCGCCCAAAGCCGTTGACCACATTCAGCACACCTGGCGGCAGCAAGTCAGCAATCAGCTCCACCAGCACCAGCAGGCTGATGGGCGTGCTCTCGGCGGGCTTGAGCACCACGCAGTTGCCCGCACCCAGCGCCGGTGCGAGCTTCCAGGCCGCCATGAGGATGGGGAAGTTCCAGGGAATGATCTGCCCCACCACGCCCAGCGGCTCGTGGATGTGGTAGGCCATGGTGTGCTCGTCGATCTCGCTCAACGCGCCTTCTTGAGCGCGCACGCAGCCCGCGAAATAGCGGAAGTGGTCCACCGCCAGCGGAATGTCGGCATTGAGCGTTTCGCGGATGGGCTTGCCGTTGTCGACAGTCTCGGCATAGGCCAGCTTTTCGGTGTTGCGCTCGATGCGATCGGCAATCTGCAGCAGGATGTTGGCGCGGTGCGCCGGGCTGGTTTTGCCCCAGGCATCGGCCGCGGCGTGCGCGGCGTCCAGCGCGCGCTCGACGTCCTCAGCGCTGGAGCGTGCCGCTCGCGTGTAGGCCTTGCCGGTGATGGGCGTCACGACGTCGAAATACTGTTCCTTGACCGGTGCCACAAAGCGCCCGCCAATGAAGTTGTCGTACTGGGGCTTGAAGCTCAGAGGGGCGCCAGCGGCGCCAGGCAGTGCATACAGCATGTGAGTCTCCTTGAGTGGTGCCAAACCCGCGCCATGCGGGCCAAACACATTGCACTCACAAACCGTGCCAACACCAGCGGGCCAGCCCCGGGCTGTTGCGCTGTCCCATAACGCGACGGTGACAGCGCCACCCCTGCGCCGAAACGGCGCAATCGCGCCCCTGCTCTTGGAACCGTGCAGCCTTTGGCACCGTGCCAGCTTGCACAATGCGGCACAGGACCCCGAACACACCCCGCAGAAGCTAGGACAAACTGATGAGCCCCTGCCCCATGCCGCTTGACCCACGCAGCACCGCCGTGCTGGTGGTGGATGTTCAACAAGCCCTGTGCCGTGGCGGGTGCTATGAGGTGTTTGAGGCAGCGGCGCTGGTGGCGCGCATCAACACGCTCACCCAAGTCGCGCGCGCCGCGGGCGTGCCCGTGGTGCTGGTGCAGCACGAAGCTGTGAGCGGCCCCATGCGGCGCGGCGAGCCGGGCTGGGAATTGGCCTCAGACCTCAGCGTGCAGCCCAGCGATTGGCGGCTCCACAAAGCCGCCAGCGACTGTTTCCAGCACACCGATCTGGAGCAAAGCCTGCGCGCCGCGGGGGTGCGCCAGCTGGTGGTGTGCGGCATTCAAAGCGATTTCTGCGTGGACTCCACCGTGCGCCGCGCCCTGGCTTTGGGCTACGAGGTCTGCCTGGTGCAAGACGGCCACTCCACGCTGGACAACGGCGTGCTCAGCGCCGCACAAATCAGCGCCCACCACAACGCCACGCTCTGCGAACTCAGCAGCTATGGCCCACGCGCGCGCCTGGTGGCGGCCGAGGCCCTGAGGTTTGCCGCGGCCTGAGCCTGCGGCGCAGGGTTAGCGCCGCAGCCCACGCAGGGCCCACAAAAAGGCCTTGCCAAAGCAGGGGGCGCTGGCGTCGAGTTCATGCATGCGGCGCAGGGTCTGGATGTCGAAGGCGGGGCTCCAGAGCTGGCGCAGCAGGGCCTCGTCATAGCCCAGACCACCGCCGGTGGAGCCGCTGTCCTGGGCCTGCGCGTCGCTCAGGCCACTGCCGCCCTCTGGGGCGAAGCAAACCAAAGACAACAGTCCGCCCGGGCGCAGCACCCGCGCGATCAGGTCGATATAGGGCTGGCGCTGCGCGGGCAGCAGGTGGTGGAAACAGCCGGAGTCGCACACCAGCTCAAAGCCCGCGCTGGGCAGTTCGGTGTTGAACACATCTGCTTGGCGCAGCGTCAGCCCACCGCTGGTCAAGCCCTGTGCCGCCTCGGCCGTGAGTTCGCGAGCCCAGGCAATGGCAGAGGCCGAGTAGTCCAGCGCCAGCACCTCGTAGCCCTGGCGTGCCAAGAACAGGGCATTGCGCCCATTGCCGCAGCCGATGTCCAAGGCCCGGGCGCCCCCGGCAGTGCTGCCCGCTGGGACCCAGTCCACCAGGTTTTCGTCCGGAACGGGCCGGAAAAACGGCACCGGGCGCTGGCGGTCTTGGTAGAAGGACTGCCAGCGTTCAATCGGTTCGGACATGGGTGGGGTGCTGGTGGGGTGTCAGCTCTTGCGCAGGCCGCCCCAGGCTTGAGGCGCGGCGTGCTCGATGCCGGCCAGTTGCAGCACGCGTTCCACGGTGTCGTCCACCATGGCCTGGATGCTGCTGGGGTGGTGATAGAAGGCCGGCAGGGGCGGGAAGATGATGCCGCCCATCTCGGTCACGGCCGTCATATTGCGCAGGTGCGCCAGGTTGAAGGGAGTCTCGCGCACCATCAGGATGAGGCGGCGGCGCTCTTTGAGCGTGACGTCGGCGGCGCGGGTCAGCAGGTTGTCGCCCAGGCCGTGGGCAATGGCGGCCAGCGTCCGCATGGAGCAGGGGGCCACCACCATGGCGGCCGTGGCAAAGCTGCCGCTGGCCACGCAGGCGCCTACGTCACCGGGGGCGTGGGCGTGGTCGGCCTCGGCCTCGAGCTGCTCGCGCGTGAGGCCCAGTTCGTGGTGGGCGTTGAGCACGCCCGCGGGCGTGAGCACCAGGTGGGTTTGCAGGCCCAGCGCACGTGCGCGGCGCAGCAGGCTCAGCCCATAGGCCGCACCGGTGGCGCCGGTGATGCCCACCACCAGACGTGTGGGCGCGGTGTGCATCAGCCTTGCGTCAGCAGCTGTTGCAGCTCGCCGCTCTCGTACATCTCCATCATGATGTCGGAGCCGCCGACGAATTCACCGTTGATGTAGAGCTGCGGGATGGTGGGCCAGTTGGCGTATTCCTTGATGCCCTGGCGCACGGCTTCGTCTTCCAGCACGTTGAAGGTTTTGACTTCGGTGGCGCCAGCGGCTTTGAGCACCTGGATGGCGCGGCCCGAGAAGCCGCACATGGGGAATTGGGCGGTGCCCTTCATGAACAGCATCACGCGGTTGCCTTTGACCAATTCGTCGATGCGTTGCTGGGTGTCGCTCATGGGTGTGTCCTCGTGGTTTCAATGCCGGCGTCGCCGGCCTGCAATGAGGACGCATTATCCGGCAGCCCTCAAGGCCCCAGTGCGGCACAGGACACTGTCGCGCGCCGCTTCAGTAGCTGTAACTCAGCCCCAGCTGCACCACGGGCCAAAAGCTCAGGGTGTTGGGGTCGCCCAGCGTGCGCGCATTGGCGCCCAGGCGCGGGGTGAGGGGGGCGGCCAAGCCCAAGTCGGCACTGAAGCCCCAGCCGCCGCGCAGTGCAAAGCCGCTATAGCCCACGCCCAGATAGCTCAGCTGGCTGCTGGGCTCGGCCTGCACACCCGGCACGGGCGAGCTCAAGCTGCGCAGCGAGGCAGAGGCAAACGGCGCCCACTGCGTGTGCGCGCCCAGTGCCAGCCCGGCGCTGCTGTAGCTCTGCGAAGCCGGACCCAGCATCAGCCCGCCTGTGGCGCGCAGGCCGCCGCCGGTGCGTTGGCCCAGGCCCGAGGGGGTGAGGTAGTAGTCGCCCAGCAGGTTGACGCTGCTGGTGCTGCTGCGTTGTGCGGCGCTGCTTGGGGTGTTTTGGCTCAGCTGCAGGCGCAGCTGCCAGGGGGAGAGGGTGTCGGCTGGCACCTGCAGGCCCTGGGCCTGGACGGGCTGGCTCACCAGGTACAAAAGCCCACCCACAAGGCTGGCGCACAGGGCCCAGCGCAGGCGTTGCAGACGGTGGTCAGGCTTGGCAAGGCGGGTGGCAGCGGGCATGGCGGACCTCCAAAGCGTGGGTGGCGGCTTTCAGGGAAATCTCCCCTGGGTCTGAACCATGCTACGCCCCGACTTTGCGCTTGGATAGCCTTTGGTGAGGGAAGGAGTGGGGCTATTTGCTGCGCTTGTGACGCTTGCCTCAGCCCGGCCAGCGCCCGCCGCTGCAGCGGTCGGTTCCCGCCAAATCCTGCCGGGTTTGCACCTGTTCAAAACCCCGCAGGCGTAGCAATTCAGCCACGGCCGGGCCTTGGTCGTAGCCGTGCTCCAGCAGCAGCCAGGCGCCGGGCAGCAGGTGCGCGGGTGCTTGCTGCACCAGCGTGCGCAGATCGGCCAGCCCGTCCCCTTCGGGGGTGAGGGCCTGGCGCGGTTCGTGGCGCAGCGCGGCCAGGTGGGGGTCGTCGCCGCGGATATAGGGCGGGTTGGAGACCGCCAGCTGCAGGCGCAGCGCGGCGGGCAGGGCGCCCCACCAGCTGCCGGGGTGGGTGTGCAGCGGCAGGCCCAGCGCCTGCGCATTGCTCTGGGCCACGGCCAGAGCGGCGGGGCTCAGGTCGGTGGCGTGCACGGTGGCGTCGGGCCGCTGTGATTTGATGGCCAGGGCAATGGCGCCGCTGCCCGTGCCCAGGTCGGCCGCGCAAGGGGCTTGCAAGGGCTGCAGGCATTCCAGTGCCCAGGCCACCAGCACTTCGGTGTCGGGGCGCGGCACCAGGGTGTCGCGCGTCACCCGCAGCTTCAGGCCATAAAACTCTTTGTGCCCTTGCAGATAGGCCAGTGGCACGGCGTCCAGGCGTTGCTGCAGCCAGTCCTGCAGCTGCGCGCTTTGCTCGGGGCTCAGCAGCGCGTCGTCGTGCTGGATCAGCCAGGCGCGCGACTGCCCCAGCAGTGCTTGCAGCAGGTATTGCGCCTCGCCCCGGGGCAGGCCTTGCTGCTGCGCCAGGCTCAGCGCGGCGGTCACGCTCAGGCGGCTGGTCATGCCGAGGCTTCCAGGGCGGCGAGTTGTTCAGCGGCTTGCGCGCGCAGCAGCTCGGCCATGACGTCATGCAAGTCGCCGTCCATGATGGCGCCGAGCTTGTAGAGCGTGAGGTTGATGCGGTGGTCGGTGAGTCGGCCCTGCGGGAAGTTGTAGGTGCGGATGCGGTCGCTGCGGTCTCCACTGCCCACCAGGCTTTTGCGTGTGGCGGCCTCTTTGGCAGCGCGTTCGTTCTTGTCCTTGTCGCGCAGCCGCGCGGCCAGCACGGCCATGGCTTTGGCCTTGTTGCGGTGCTGGCTGCGGTCGTCCTGGCACTCCGCCACCAGCCCGGTGGGCAGGTGGGTGATGCGGATGGCTGAGTCCGTTTTGTTCACGTGCTGGCCGCCCGCGCCGCTGGCCCGGAAGGTGTCGATGCGCAGCTCGGCGGGGTTGAGCTGGATGTCCTCGGCCTCGTCGGGCTCGGGCATCACGGCCACGGTGCAGGCGCTGGTGTGGATGCGGCCTTGCGACTCGGTGGCGGGCACGCGCTGCACGCGGTGGCCGCCGGATTCGAACTTCAGCCGCCCGTACACCGCCTCGCCGTCGATGCGCAGCACGATTTCCTTGTAGCCGCCGAGGTCGGACTCGCTGGCCGACATCACCTCCACGCGCCAGCCCTGGGCTTCGGCAAAGCGCAGGTACATGCGCGTGAGGTCTGCGGCGAACAGGGCCGATTCATCGCCCCCGGCCCCGGCGCGGATTTCCAAAAACGCGGCGCGTTCGTCGTCCGGGTCTTTGGGCAGCAGGGCCAGCTGCAACTCGTCGTCCAGGCGTGTCATGTCGGCCTGGGCGGCGCTGATTTCCTCGCGCGCCATGTCGGCCATGTCGGCGTCATCGGCTGCCAGCAGCTCCTGGGCGGCGGCCAAGTCCTGCTCGCGCTGCAGGTATTGGCGGTAGCGCGTGAGCAGCTCGGAGAGCTCCGCCTGCTCTTTGGAGAGGCTGCGGTAGCGCTTCATGTCGGCCGCCACGCTGCCATCGGCCAAAAGGGCGTCGAGCTCCGCCAGGCGGTAGCCCAGGCGTTCAAACTGTTGGCGCAATGCGTCTTTCATGGGGCGGGTGCGAGAGGAGGGGTGAGCAAAGCGGCGCAGTGTGCGCCAAAAACGAAAAGCCGGGTGCGGGCAGGGCCGCGGGGTGGGGCAGCATGGGCCGCCGAGGCCCCGCCCCAAAACGCGCCGCTAAGAGTCGGCGGGGTCGCGCGGGCTGGCGCGCAGGAACAGGCGCGAGACGGTGTGCGCCAGTGCCAGTCGCTGGTCGCCTTCGGTGGCGTGCAGCTCGGCCAGGGTGCCGTGCAGCATTTTTTGCGTCAGGCCGCGCGCCAGGGCTTCGAGCACGGCTTCCACGTCTTCGCCACGGGCCAGCAGCTTGCGGGCGCGCTGCAGCTCGGCGCTGCGCCATTGCTCGGTTTGCTGGTTCAGGGCCTGGATCAGCGGCACGGTGTGGCGCTGGCCCAGCCAGTGCACAAAGCTCTGCACACCGGTTTCGATGATGGCCTCGGCCTGCTCCACCGCGGCCTGGCGCTTGGCGCCTGCGGTTTGCACGACTTGGGAGAGGTCGTCCACGGTGTAGAGGTAGACGTCGGGCAGCTGGGCCACTTCGGGTTCGATGTCGCGCGGCACGGCCAAGTCCACCATGAAGATGGGCCGGTGTTTGCGCAGCTTGAGCGCGCGCTCCACAGCGCCCAGGCCAATCAACGGCAGGCTGGAGGCGGTGCAGGAAATGACGGCGTCGAACTCATGCAGGCGCTGCGGCAGGTCCGCCAGGCGCAGCGCTTGAGCGCCCAGGTGGTTGGCGAGCTTTTCGCCGCGCTCCAGCGTGCGGTTGGCCACGGCCATGGCGCGCGGGTTGCGGGCGGCAAAGTGGGTGGCCACCAGCTCGATCATCTCGCCCGCGCCCACGAAGAGCACGCGGATGTCGGCCAGGTCTTCAAAAATCTGGCTGGCCAGGCGCACCGCCGCTGCGGCCATGCTGATGGAGTGCGCGCCGATCTCGGTGGAGCTGCGCACTTCCTTGGCCACGGCAAAGCTGCGCTGGAAGAGCTGGTGCAGCGTGGTGCCCAGGGTGCCTGCATCACCGGCTTCGCGCACGGCCTGCTTCATCTGCCCCAGGATTTGCGGCTCGCCCAGCACCATGGAATCAAGCCCGCTGGCCACGCGAAAAGCGTGGCGCGCCGCGGCGCTGTCTTCGCGCACATAGGCGTGGCTCAGCAGCGCTTGCTCGGACACATCGCCATGGCGCGCCAGCCACTGCACGGCGCCTTGCACCATGCCCAAATCGCCCGCCACATAGAGTTCTGTGCGGTTGCAGGTGGACAGCATGGCGGTCTCGGGCGTGGCCGCACGCGCGCTGCCGAGCTGCTCACGCAGGCGCAGCAGGGCCGGTGCCAGCTGGCCGGAGGCGAACGCAAACCGTCCGCGCAAATCCAGCGGCGCGGATTGATGGTTCAGCCCCAGGGTGAAAACTGTCATGACATGGAATTATAAAATTCGCCCCCAGCTCATCGGCACCGAGATGCAGGGTGTGAGCTTGACGCAAGTCAATCAGCTCCGGTTTGTAAGCAGGAGTTGACATCAAGCCCGCTGGGCTCAGCCCTTCCAAAGCCCCATGTTTTGCCGGTACACAACCCTTTTCGGAGAATTTTTCGCGTGAGCCCTCTGGATGCTTTGTGGCATGTTGGCAATTTGCTGGCGCCGCCGTGGTGTGTGGCGGCCGTGATGGCCCTGCTGTTGTGCTTGTTGTGGCGCCCCCAGGCCCGCGCCGCAGGGTGGCGGCGGCTGTGGCTGTGGGGCGGTGTGGGCGGCACGCTGGGGTTGGGGCTGGGCCTGGCGCTGGTGGGCCGCGACGGCAGCATGAGCACTTACGCGCTGATGCTGGCGGGCCAGAGCCTGGCCCAGTGGTGGCGCCTGGAGCGCGCCCAGCCCGCTTAGCGAGCCCGGCGCGGCCTGCCCTGCGCATCAGTCCAGCGTGGGCTCGGTCAGCGGCACCTCGCCGCGCAGCGAGTGGGCGTAACCGGCGGTGATGCGCAGCGGGATGATCTGGTGCATCAGGCGGTCTGCGCCCTTGAAGTTCACGATGCGGTTGCACTCGGTGCGGCCCATCAGCTCGGTGGCGTCTTTGCGTGCGCGACCGCTCACCAGCACGGGCACGGTCTGCCCCACCAGGGCTTCGTTGTAGCGTGCGGCATTGGCCTCGATCACCGCCTGCAGCTGCTGCAGCCGGGCCACCTTCACCTCGTAGGGCGTGTCGTCGTGCAGGTTGGCAGCCGGGGTGCCGGGGCGCGGGCTGAAGATGAAGCTGAAGCTGGCATCGAACTGCACGTCCTCGATGAGCTGCATGGTCTTGGCGTGGTCTTCATCGGTCTCGCCGGGGAAGCCCACGATGAAGTCGCTGGCAATGCGGATGTCGGGGCGCACGGCGCGCAGCTTGCGCACGATGCTCTTGAACTGCAGCGCGGTGTAGCCGCGCTTCATGGCCATGAGAATGCGGTCGCTGCCGTGCTGCACGGGCAGGTGCACGTGGTTGACCAGCTTGGGGATGCTGCCGTAGGCGTCGATCAGGCGCTGGCTGAACTCGTTGGGGTGGCTGGTGGTGTAGCGCAGGCGCTGGATGCCGGGGATCTCGGCCACGTATTCCAGCAGCAGCGCGAAGTCTGCAATCTCGCCGCTCTCACCCATCTTGCCGCGGTAGGCATTGACGTTTTGGCCCAGCAAAGTGATTTCTTTGACGCCCTGGTCGGCCAGCCCGGCCACTTCTTCCAGCACGTCTTCAAAGGGGCGGCTGACCTCTTCGCCGCGCGTGTAGGGAACCACGCAGTAGCTGCAGTATTTGGAGCAGCCTTCCATGATGGAGACAAAGGCGGAGGCGCCTTCCACGCGCGCCGGGGGCAGGTGGTCGAACTTCTCGATCTCGGGGAAGCTGATGTCCACCTGCGGCTGCGCCAGGGCGCGGCGCTGCGCCAGCATCTCAGGCAGGCGATGCAGGGTCTGCGGGCCAAACACCACGTCCACATAGGGCGCGCGCTCGATGATGTGCGCGCCTTCCTGACTGGCCACGCAGCCGCCCACGCCAATCAAGACGCCACGTTCTTTGAGGTGCTTGATGCGGCCGAGGTCGGAGAACACTTTCTCCTGCGCCTTTTCGCGCACCGAGCAGGTGTTGAAGAGGATGAGGTCGGCTTCTTCCACGTCCTGCGTGGGCTCATAGCCTTGGGCGGCGCGCAGCACATCGGCCATCTTGTCCGAGTCGTACTCGTTCATCTGGCAGCCGAAGGTTTTGATAAAGACTTTTTTGCTCATGGAACTGCTCCGCGTGCCGGAGGGGCCGGCACGGCTGGGTAGGAAAGAGAAGAGGGGCGCGGGCCCGGTCTCAAGCCCTCAGGGCTTGGTCCAGGTTTGCGTGCCGGGGTTGAAGCGCCAGGCCGCAGCTTCGGCTGGTGTGGTGGGCCACAGGCGGTTGGCGCGCTCCACCTCGTTGAGCACCCACACGTCTTTGAGGTTGCCGTAGAGGTCGCGCGTGTAGTGCACCAGCAAGGGCTCACCAATCAAGCCGCCCGATAGCAGCAGCTGGTGGCTGGGCCCGAAGATGCGTGCGCCCGGTGCCAGCTGCACGAGCTGGCCGTTGAGCTTGGCCAGCGGCGGCTGTGTGACGACGAGTTCGCCACGCAGCGCTGCGGCAGGGAAGTTACGCGCTGACTTGATTTCCGTCAGCACCACACGGGTGCTGTCGTCCTGCGCGCGCGCCTGGGGTGCGAAGCAGGCGCTGCCTGCCAGCAAGGCAAGCAGCAAAAGAGGGCGTGAGCCGTGGCGACCGGCGGGTGGCTGACAGCGGTACATGGTGTAGATCCAGTGGCTGCGTTGCAAAAGGGGCGGATTCTATCGCCCCCGGGTTTTGGGGCCTCAGCCCACGGCGCCGTCGAAGAACAAGCGCCACTGCCCGCCACGTTCGCGCCAGTACTGGCGCTTGAGTTTGGGCTGGGCGCTGTCGGGCGTGAACTCATGGTAGGTCACGATCACCGATTGCGGCTGGCCCGCTTCGGCCCAGGGCAGCATGCTGGTGGCCTCGACGTTTTGCACCGGCAGCTCGCCGCGCTGCATGCGCTGAACATTGGCCGTCAGGCGCGAGGCCTCGCTGTCGGAGCCGCGGTCCAGCCCGGCTTCGTAATACTGCAGCAGGGCTTGCCCGTCCTGGCGCAGCTTGGCCTGCTGCCAGCCGCGGAAGGCCGTCAAGAAGGCCGGGGCCAATTCGGGTTTGGCTTTGGCGCGGTCCACCCACTCCACGTGATCCAGCACAAACACCGGGGTCTCGCGCGGCAGTACGGTTTTGGCGAGTTTGGCCATCTCGTCGTTGGGCAGCACCACGCAACCGTCGGTGGACTGTGGCGTGCGCGAATAGCTGCCCAGGCGTTCGCCATGCAGCCAGATGCTGGTGCCGCCGCGGCCGACTTGGCGGTCCAGCTCGTTGGGGTAGTTCAGGGGCAGCGTGGCCACGCCGTAGCGCTCAAAAGCCTCTTGGCGCGGCATGCCCACGAAGTACACACCCAGCGGCGTGCGGAAGTCTCCCTCCAGCAGCTTGCCCGTGCCTGCTTTGCCGATGGCGATGTAGCTGTCGTCAATCAGCTTGGGGCCTTGCGCGGAGTTTTCAAACACAAACAAGCGTGAGCGGCTGGTGTCCACCACGATGGCGTGGCGCGTGGCCGCTGGCAGGCCCGCCAGCACCTTGGGCAAGGTGTTGGGGTCGGGCGGGGCAATCAGCGCGGTCAGGCGCTGGCGTGCTTCCAGGCGCAGCTGCATGAGCGAGACATGGTGCTCCGAGGGCAGTGGCGCGGCCGAGCCGATCTGGCTCACCATATGCCCGGAGCGGGCCATCAGCAAGTCCGCATAAATCAGCTGCGCCAGTGCGAAGTCGGGCTGCTGCTGCACCAGCGAGGCAAAGGCCTCAAAGGCTTGGTCTTCCTCGCCCTTGGCCAGCAGTTGCAGGCCGCGCATCAGGCGAGCTTCGGGCGACTGACCTTCGATGCGAGCGCTCAGCAGCGTGCGTTCTTTTTGAAGCTGCTGCACGGAGCTCTCGGGGGAGCTGGGGTCGCTGGGTTCAACCCGTGCCGACACCAAACCGGCCACGCCCAGCAATGCCAAAAGCCCACCAAAGACGAGCATCCCAGGGTGTGTGGCGCCCTTGAGGCGGCGCTGTGCCTGCGGCGGCTGGTGGATCTGCCGCAGGCTGGCAAGAAATTGCTGGGAACGATCGGTGCTCATGCGCGAAGTATCGGGGAAGCGGCGCCGCAGCGCGCTGTGCCGCGGCGGCATGCGCGCTGCGCGCACGCTGCAAGGCAGTCAACGGGGCGATGCGCCGACAAAGAGGCGCACCGCCCGGGGTTGAGGAACTCAGTTCGAATTTTCAGCCGTGATGCGCCATTGGCCTGGTTTGACCTGCGTGAGCTCGACATTCTTGGTGCTCTTGGCATCCAGGGAGTCAGAGTTGTAGTCCTGACGGAAGCGGACCTTGGCCTTGTTGCCGTCGATCTTGATATCCAGATCGGAAATCTCCACCGAGATTTTCTTCTTGCTCAAGATGCGGTTGCGACGGTCGGATTCCCAGGCCTTGCGGCTGCCAGACTTGCCTTTGAACTCGGGCGAGTAGGCGGCGAAGTAGCCATCCATATCGCGGCGGCTCCAGGACTGTGCCCAGCCTTTGAGGGCCTTTTCGATTTCCTTTTGGTCGCTGTCGGCACTGGCCTTGGCCACCGGGGCTGGGGCGGGTGCAGCAGCCGTTGGCTTGGCTGGGGCTGTAGCAGCTGCCACGGGGGCGGCGGGTGCAGCAGCCACCGGTGCCGCGGGCTTGGGCGCGGCCGCCACTGGGGCTGGCGCGGGTGCGACAGGTGCCACGGGCTTGGCGGCCGCCACCGGGGCGGGTGCTGGTGCAGGCACTGGCGCTTTGGCCGCTTTGCCAGGGCGCGGGTCCACGGTGGGCTCGAACACGTTTTGGATCACTGCCAGCTTCAATGGCAGGCTGACGTCGTTCTTGTCCAGCGCCAGGGCCTTTTTGTAGGCCTGCCCGGCCAAGCGTGCGTAGACATCCCCCAGGTTTTGAAACGCCGTGGCGTAACTGGGGTTGGTCTTGATGGCCAGCTCTAGGGACTGCCGCGCTTTGTCGTAGTCGCCTTGGGAGGCGTAGAGCACTGCCAAGTTGTTGTAGGGGCCGGGGTGGTCAGGGTGAGCTTCAATCAGCTTTTGAAACACCGTGATGGCTTCGTTCTTGCGCCCCAGCGCTGACAGTGCAATGCCACGCTGCAGCTGCAGGCGTGCATCGCCGGGGTTGGCGGCCAAAAGTTGATCGGTTTTTTTCAGCGCCTCGGCATGCTTGCCAGCGTTGAGCAGGCCCAGCACATCGCCGACATCGTCGGCGAAAACGCTGGACAAACAGCCCGCGAGCATCAGACCGGCGCACAAAGAGCGGAGCGGGCGGCTTAGCACAGAACGTTTTGCGGCCATGAGTGTCGGGAGTTATGGGGCTAATAAAGCTCGCGATTGTATAGATCGGAATTAAGATACGGCACCCGGGTTCGAGCGGGGGTGCACATGTCCAAATACCGTGAATTTGTGCACATGCCAGCTCAAAGTGTGGGTGCTAGAGTGAAGCCCACATTGGGGAGTGTCATGGCCAAACACAATACTGTTTTCGATCTCAGCCATATTTCAGCGACGACGCTGAACAAAGTAGTTATGGCTGCAGCCCTTTTGGCCTCGACGGCGGCTCATGCGGTCCAGTATGGCTCCCCCCAACTCAATTCAGTGCTGGGCGAGCCACTGCGTTTGGTGGTCCCCGTGCGGGTGGCCGCTGGGCAGACCCTGCCGCCGCAATGCGCTCGCGTGACGATCAAGGCCGGTCAGCGTGTGCTGGACGATGTGATTCTTCAGCGCGTGGTGAGCCAGCCCGGTGAAAGTGGTGAATACAGCATCTGGGTGCGTTCCAGCGTGCCCATGACTCATCCCGATTTGAGCCTGCTGCTGGCTTGCTCTGGCGGGCAGCTTGCCTTGCACTTGCCCGCAGCCAATGGTGCGCTGGGCACTGAGTCGGCAGCGGCCCCTACCGGCAGCCGACCCGCGCCGGAAAAGCACGACATGGTGGCTCACACCGACTCCGTCAGCGGCCGTGGTGTGGTGCGGGCCTTGGCCAGTGCCGAGCCCGCTGACGCGCAACCCAGCGTGACCCGTGTGGCCCTGGGTGAGCGGGAGTGGTTGATGGAGTCCTCCTGGGTTTCCCCGGAGCGTTCCGGCGCACACAGCAAGGGCTGGCAAATCTCCTCCGTGGGGACGGTGCTGCAGTGGGCCTGGGACACGTTGACCATTGGCGCCAATCCGGCCGCGGGGCTCTCCCCCATCCAAACCGCGCAGCAGCGCCGCCTGCTCGAACAGCTGCAAGCCCTGCAAATCGAGCAACAAGCCATGCAGCCCGAGATCCAACGCGCGCTGCTGACGACGGTTCAGCAAGAGCAAGCATTTGGCGCTCAATTGACGCTGCTGACCCTCTCTGGCTTGGCAGCGCTGCTCGCGGGCGTGGGTTTGTGGTGGACGCTGGCCCGTGCCCAGGGTGGTCGCCGCTGGCGTGCCCTGCAAGCGCGCTTGGCCCAAGTCCAGCCCTGGCTGGCCGAGCGCGCCAAGGGGCTGACGCAAAAACCCAGCGCGGGCACCTCAGCCTGAGCGTTCACGCCAAGCCTGCCGCGCTGCCACTATTTGTGGCAGCCTAGTGGAACCCCTTTGCTGACAAAGGCTTGCGGCAGCCGGCCTCAGCTTGTCCAGCGATTTGTCCACAGTCTGGGTGGATGGATTTGGTAACAGTGAGGGCCGCTCTGGGGTGGCGTGGCGCAGGCCATCGCGGATTTTGTGGCGACCCGACCTGGGGTGCGCTGAGTGCATGCCCAACTGGTCCCGCCGACAGGAATCGAACCTGTATTTGCCGCTTAGGAGGCGGCCGTTCTATCCATTGAACTACGGCGAGCTGTGCAGGGCTTTGTGACGGCAGTTGCAGCCGATCCTGCCGCGGGGTAAGCCGAGCATTCTAGCCCGATGGCGTGAGCGGGTTTGGGGCTGGTTTACTCCCATTTCCACTGCCAGATGAGGTCCAGGCCCTGGGAGTCCCCGGCCTGGGCGCGCAGGGTGAAGCGCTGGGCCAGCTTGTAGATGAGCTGCCAGTTGCCGGTGGTGGTGTTGAGCCCGCGCTCATAGCCGAGGTAGAGGTTTTTGGTGATCTGCTTGCCCAGTCGAACGACGGTGGTGCTGGCGTCCTCGCCACGGTTGCTGAAAGACAGCTCGTCGATGCCGATGCGCTGCAGCAGGTTGTCGCTGGCGCTGGGCCCGCTGCCTGAAAGCAGGGCCATGGCGGCGCGTTGCAGCAGCAGGGTGTCGCCCCGGCCGAGCTCGTCGGGGCCGCGTCCCAGTACCAGCCAGGAGAGCTTGGCGGTGTCGCTCAACTGCGGATCGCTATAGAGGCGGATGCGCGGGTTGTTGGCGCTGCCCGTGATGGTGACACCGACGCTCAGCTCCTCGTTTTCCAAGCCCGGGCGCAGGGCCAGCACGTCCAGCCGGGGGTTGTCGTAAGGGCCGACAAAGCTCAGCACGCCCCGGTTGACTTTGAGTTTTTGACCATAGGCGCTGAAGAGGCCATTGGCGGTTTTGACTTCGCCGTGCAAAGTCGGCGCGTGACCGTTGTGCTGCGCCAGCTGCAAGCTGCCGGTGAGCCGCGTGTCGAGGCCATAGCCGATGAGGCGCAACTGCTCGCCGAGTTGGATGCTGAGCTGCAAATCGATGCTGTCGGCATCACGCGGCGCGTTGGGTGTCGGGGGGGCGTCGTGGCGCACGATGTGCACGTCCTCGTCGAGCTTGGGCGCATCGCCTGCGGAGAAGTCGAACAAGCCTTGGTCGATGCCGACGTGCCCGTGCAGCTTGAGCCCACGGGGCCCTAGGGTGAGTTGGGCTTGGCCGCTGGTGACGAGCTGGCGGTCCACCCGCTGCAGCAGCGCAAAGCGCTCGGCTTTGAGCAGCAGTTCGGCTTTGGGTTGTGCGCCAAAGCTGATGGGTCCCATGAGCGTGAGGCTGCCTTGCCCGGCGCGTGCGCTGAAGTGTTGCAACTGGGCGTGGCTGCCGTTGAGCTGCAGGGCAAAGCTGCCTTGCTGCATGTCCACCCCCATGAGCGGCTGACGCAGGGCGAGGTCCTGCCCCTGAGCTTGGCCGGTGACTTCAGGGCTTTGCAGCGTGCCCGAGAGCGAGAGTGCGGCCTGCAGCGTGCCGCTGGCGCGCCAGGGCGCGGGGAAGAAAAAGCCCCATTGCGCCAGCTGCTGGACCTGCAGCTGCATCACGCCTTGTAGCGGCGCCTTGGGGCCAGGCAGGGCGTGGGGGTTGTCGGCCAGCAGGGTGATGGCCCCGCCCAAAGCGCCCAGGCTGCGCCCGGCCAGACCTTGGGTGATGTGCCAGCGTCCGTCTTGCGCCAGCAGGCCCAGACGCAAATCGCTCAGGCCCAGGCTCTGGGTGTTGAGCTCATCGGTAACGCTCAAGTCGCCTTGCATGCGTTGCAACACAGCGTCCACGCTGATGCCTTGGGCGCTGGCACTGGCCTTGAGTTGCCCTTGCATGAGCAGGTCACCGCCCCAGCCGAAGTGAGGTTGCAGCCGTGCCAGCAGCGGGGCCACGCGCAGGGGTTCGAGCTGGGCTTGCAGCGCCCAGTCGGCCTCGCCCTGCCACTGCGCTTGGTCCCAGCGCAGCGCGGCGTCCAGCACCTCCATGCGGCCGGGTTGCAGGCGCAGGCTTTGCAGGCCTTGGCCGTCCGCCAGGAATTGCAGTTGCGCGCCGCCGCTGGCCAGCTTGATCCAAGGGGCGGGTTCAGGTTCCGCGGGGCGGGCCAAGAACTGCAGCTCTTGCAGTTGCCAGCTACCGCCTTGCTGCCAGGCCAGCCAGGGAGCGGCCGAGAGCGCGCCTTGCAGCTGCAGGCGTAGCTCGGTGGGGTGCAGGCCTTCGGGGCGCGGCAGCGGGCGCGGGCCGTGGGTGTCGTCCAGCAGCGCGGGCAAGGGCAGCAGGGCGTTGGACTGCAGGGTGAGCTGGTGTGCGGCCCAGCTGCCTTGCAGCTGCAACTGGGCTTGTTGTAGGCGCAGCTGGGGGTGGCGCAGCTGCTGCATTTGCAGCTGCACTTGCAGCGGCGCGGCGGTGGCGCTGTTGAGCAGCCAGCTGGCGTTGGCTTTGGCCAGCGAGGTTTTGGCTTCAGGGATGCCCTTGAGCTGCAGGGCGTTGAGCTCGGCCGTGCCGCGGCTGTGCAGTGCCAGGGGCGAGCTGCCCTGAGCAGGTTGCAGGCTGACTTCACCCTGCAACTGGGCCTGGCCTTGCAATTGGGCGCGCGCCAGCGAGGGCGGCAACAGCGCTTGCAAGCTGGCCAGGCGCGGTGCGTTCAGGGCCACAGCCAGGCTCAGCGTTTGGCGGCGCGGGTCGGTCTCGGGCGGGGCTGGCAGGGTGTTGGCGCTGAGCCGGGCGTCGCCCAGCAGGGCTTGCAGCTGCAGCTGGGGTGGGGCCGAGCCTGCCGCGCGGGCGTAGCGCAGCTCGCCGCTCAGTGCGGTGTTGGCCCAGCGGCTGGCTTGCAGGTTCAACTCGACTTGACCTTGGGGCCAAGCCTGCTGCGGCAGTTGTTGAAGCTGTGCGTTGATATTGCCGTTGAGCTCGTTGGCGCGCGTGGGGCTGCCTGCTGAGGCCCACAGCTGCAGCGGGTCCAGGCCTTTGAGCTGCAGCTGGCTGTCGAGCTGCCAGCCTTCGCCGAGCTTGAGTGCTTGCGCCAAGCGCAGCGTGGCCTGACCTTCCAGCGAGGCCGACCCTGAGCTCACGCGCAACTGGCGTGCCGCCAGCAGCTGGGGGCTGAGCTCGGCCTGCAAGGCCAGGGCAAGCGCCGTCGCGGGGTGTTGGGGCAGCAGCCATTGGCCGTTGAGCTCGGCGCTGATTTGCAGGGCTGTGGGCGGTGTGGCGCTGTTCCAGGCGCTGCGGCTGTGCAGGGTGATGCGCCCTTGGGCCTGCAGGCGCGGCCAGGCCTGATGCAGCTGCTGGGTGTCGAGCTCGCGCAGCGTCAGCTCCAGATGGGCGCCGTCCTTTTGCTGGCTCTTGCCAGACGCGCTGAGCTGGCCGCCACCGTGCAGGGTCAGCAGCAGCTCGTGCAGTTCAAGACGGCTCCAGTCCTGGCGGTCTATGCCCGCGTGCAGGCGCAGCTGGCGCAGCGGTGCGCGGCCTTCGTCCAGGCGGCCCGAGGCGCGGTTGTCCAGCGCGGCGCGCAGCTGCAGCTGGCGCGATTTTTCTAGCACGTCCAGCGTGCCGTGCAGCGCGGTGCGCGGCAGGGCTGCGAGCAGGGCGTGCAAGTCCAGGGCCTGTGCGCTGGCGTGCAGCTGCTGCAGCGGGAAGTCGGCCAGCGGCGTGAGCGTGGCTTGCAGCTGCAGGGCTTGTGCGGCGGCTTTGAGTTGGCCTTGCAGGGCGAGCTGGTGCAGCGGGCCCTGGATCTGGGTGTCGAGCTGCCAGGCAGGCATATCGCCGTGCTGGCCGTTGAGCACCCAGTGGCTGTTCAGCGGCATGGGTGCTGCCGTGCCCATGCGCGCCTGCCCGCTGAGCTGCACGGTCTCATAGCGCAGCTGCTGCAGGGTGAGGCGGTGGGCCTGGGCGGCTTCGGTGCTGAGATCAAGCTCGGCTTTGATGTCTTGCAGCGTGGGCCCCTGCGGGCTCAGCACCAACTGCTTGATGTGCAGCGCGTGCACCTGCAGACCCAGGGGCAGGCGCAAGTCGCGCAGCGGTGCCGAGGGTTCGGTGCTGGCGCGCAGATGCAGCTGCACGCGCTCGGCACTGAGCTGGCGCAGCGTCAGCCGTGCCCAAAAGCGCTGGCTGGCGTCCCACTGCAGCCGCAGCTGCTGCCATTGCGGCGCGTCGATCTGCACCGAGCCGCCCTGGGCAGGCAGCTCGTAGCGCAGCTGCGCGGCGCGGAAGTCCCCCAGCAAGCTGCCTTGGGGCTGGGTCACGTGCAGGCCGGGCACATGGCCCAGCAGCCAACGCGTGCCGGCTTGGCTGCCCAGCAGCCAGACGGGCAGCAGCAGGGCCAGGGCGCACAACCCAACCGCCACGAGCAGTGTACGCAGCCACCCGCGCGAGGGCTTGCGCGGCGTTGTTGTGCTGTGGGCCTTGTTGGAGTCTGGGTCGGGTGCGGTGTGGGTGTTTTGCATGGCGTGAGGGCGGGGAGAGGGGCCTACAGCCCGACGACGACGCCAAAGTGAAAGCGCCAGCTGCCGGTGGCTTGGGCGCGGGCGGCGTCCACGCGCAGCACGCCCACGGGGCTGCGGTAGCGCAGGCCCAGGCCCCAGCTCCAGTCCGGGCGCAGGCTTTGCCAGCGCTGCGCGGCCTGGCCGGCATCGACAAACACGGCGCCCATCACGCCGGGCCAGCGCTCGCGCAAGGGGTGGGAGAACTCCACACTCCCGGCCAGCATCACGCGGCCGCCGGTGGGGCGCCCCAGCTCGTCGGTGGGGCCCAGCTCTTGGCTACCGTAGCCGCGCACGCTGTCGTCCCCACCCGTGCGAAAGCGCAGCACCTCGGGCAACTCCAGGCTGGAGCGCGCCAGGACTTGGGCGGCTTCGGCACGGCTGCTCAGCAGCCACTGCGAACCCAGCCGCGCATAGGCCTGACCTTGCCATTTCAGTCGCGCCATGGGGCCCGCGGGCTGGCTGCTGTTGGTGGTCCAGCCCGCACCGGTGAGCAGCGCCAAGCTGTAGCCCTGGGTGGGCAGCAGCTTGGCGTCGAGCTGGCGCCACACCAATTGCTGGTTGAGCGTGATGGCGCCCGCTGACAGCGTAGGCTGCCCCGGGCTGTGCTCCCAGGCGCGCAGCAGCTCCAGGTAGCGCAGGCGGTCTTGCGCTTCGGTTTCGCGCACATAGCCCAGGCGCGCCCAAGCGGCGTAGAGCTGCTGCGAGGCCAGGCGCTGGCGTTCAAAGTTGAGCGTACCCAGCGTGCGCTGCATGTCGGGCTGGGGGTGGGAGCTGAGTTCGATGTCGAGCTGACTTTTCTCGCGCCCCAGCACGAGCTTGGTGTGCGAGCGCAGGTTCAGGCCCAGGGCGCGGCGGTGCTTGTGCTCCAGGCCCAGGCGTGGGCCGTCGGCGCTGAGGTAGCCCAAACTGGCGGTGAGCTCTTGCCGTGGCGCTTCACGCAGCTGCACTTGCACGGGCAGCTCCAGGCTGGCCTGATCGGCCATAGGCTGAACTTGCTCGGTGGAGAGCTCCACCGCCGCGCTGTCAAATAGCTGGGTGGCGATGAGGCGGTCCTGGAAATCCAACAGCGCTTTTTCGCTGTAAGGCTCACCGGGGCTGAAGCCCGCGAGGCGGCGCACCACCGATTGCGGCTGCTGGCTCAGGCCCTGAATGTCCAGCGCGCCCAGCAGCACCTGCGGGCCGCTGTCCAGCGTGAGCTCAAGGTCGACACGCTGCTCCTGTTCGTACACGCGAGCGCTGGTGGAGACCCAGCGCGCCAAGGGGTAGCCGTTGCGTTTGAGCTGGGTCAGCAGTGCGGACTTGGCCGCGCTCCAGGCGCTTTGGCTGAAGCCGGCTCCCTTGCCCAGTGCCCAGGACTGGCGCAGTGCCTCGGCTTGCGCTTGCGTCTGCACGGCACCTTGCAGCTTCAAGTCCACACCATCGACCAGGACCTGAGCGCCGGGCTGCACGGAGAGCTGCAGCAGGCGCAGTCCGTTGGCCTCGGGCGGCGGGCGCAGCAGCGTGAGCTCAGGGTTGAAAAAGCCCTGGGTTTGCAGCAGCGCACGGGCTTGGTCGGGTGTGCTCAGGGCCAAGCGCGCCAGCTCTGTGCTGCTGAGCCCGCCGCTGGGGGGCGAGCGCTCGAAGCGCGCCAGGTCCAGGTGCTCTTGCAGCAGCTCGCGCTGAGCGCTGGGAGCTTCGATTTGCAGTTTGAAGCGCACCGGTACGGCCGGTGTGAGCGGCGCGGGGCTGGAGGCCGCGTCGGCACTGGCCGGTGGCAGAGCTGCAGGGGGGGGCGGGAGCAGGCCGGCGCAAGCGGTCAGCAGCAAGGCTGCGGCGAGGGTCCCCAGGCGCTGGCCCAGCGCCACTATTTGCTGAGCTGGCGCATGGCCTGCTCCAGGCCTTGCAGCGTCAGTGGATACATGTGTTGGTGCATGAGCTGCTGCATCAATGCAATGCTCTGCCGGTACTGCCACAGCCCAGAGGGCTCGGGGTTGATCCATACGTGTCGGGGGAATGCTTGGGTGAGGCGCTGCAGCCATTGCGCGCCTGCTTCTTCGTTGTGGTATTCGACGCTGCCGCCGGGCTGCAGTATCTCGTAGGGGCTCATGGTGGCGTCGCCTACGAAGATCAGCCGGTAATCGCGGTTGTAGGTGTGGATCAAATCCCATGTGGAGGTGCGCTCGCGCTGGCGGCGCTGGTTGTTCTTCCAGACGTGGTCGTACACGCAGTTGTGAAAGTAGAAGAACTCCAGGTGCTTGAACTCGCTGCGCACCGCGGAAAACAGTTCTTGTATACGCTGAACGTGCGGGTCCATGGTGCCGCCGACATCCATGAGCAAAATCAGCTTGACCTTGTTGTGCCGCTCGGGCCGCAGCTTGAGGTCCAGCAGACCGGCGTTGCTGGCGGTGGCCTGGATGGTGTGGTCCAGATCGAGCTCCAGCTCTGAGCCCTCGCGCGCAAACCGGCGCAGCCGCCGCAGCGCGACTTTGATCTGGCGCGTGTTGAGCACCACGTCGTCAGCGTAGTCGCGGTAGTGGCGCTGCTCCCAGACTTTCACGGCGCTGTTCTGGCGCCCCGGGCCGCCAATGCGCACGCCCGCCGGGTTGTAGCCGCCGTGGCCAAAGGGGCTGGTGCCGCCCGTGCCAATCCAGCGGCTGCCGCCTTCGTGGCGTTCTTGTTGTTCGGCCAGACGCTGGCGCAGCTGCTCCATCAGCTCGTCCCAACCCAGGGCCTGGAGCTGGGCTTTTTGCTCGGGCGTGAGTTCGCGCTCCATCTGCTGGCGCAGCCAGTCCTGAGGCAGGCTTTTGATCAGCGCTTCGTGCTGCAGCTGGGCGCCACGGAAGTAGCTGGCAAAGGCCTGCTCGAATTTGTCGAACAAGGCCTCGTCTTTGACCAGACAGCTGCGCGCCAGCACGAAAAATTTGTCCAGCGTGGGGCCACCGTCGTCGTCCAGTACCCCGGCCTTGAGTGCTTCGAGCAGCGTCAGGTACTCCCGGATCGACACGGGCAGACGGGCAGCGCGCAGGGTGTAGAAAAACGAGGTCAGCATCGGAAGGAGGGGGAGTGGCACGCCAAGGCGCTGGGGTGATGATAGCCAGCGCGCCCAGGCTCTGGCAGCTTGCGCAGCCGCAGGCGGGGGGTGGCCGCCGCCATTTGTGTCCGCGATGTGCTTGCAATTTGGGGCAGCAGCGCCACTGGCGGCCGAGACGGGGCCTACCTGTTGAGGTCTGCCCTTTGCGCCACCCGGAATTTGGGATTGCGGGCCGCTTGGGCGCTGTGTCAGGATGTTTGTCGCCGGGTGCATGGTGCGGCAGCTCGTGGAGCTGCCGCCCGGGGTGTGCTTCAAGGTTGTATCGATGCTGACACGCTATTCATTGCGCTCTGGCCCTGACCTGCAGCCTGCTTTGCGGGCGGCCTACCTGTCGGTGTTGCCACTGCACTTGGTGGTGACGCTGCTCGGGCTGTGCTTGCCGTGGCTGGCGCAGCAAGCGCCTGGTTTGGCTGGGCTTGCGGTGCAGTTGCAGGCCTTGTGGCCTTTGATGCTGGGCGTGTCGGTGGCGGTCCAGCTGGCGCGCAGCTTCAATGTTGACGTCAGCGTGGTGGCGTGTATGCAGCTCTTTGTGAGCCTGCTGTGGTGCGGCAGTCTGATGTACGGCGTGCAAAGCGAGGCCTACCGTGTGCTGGGCATTGGGCTTTGTGGCGTGCTCTTGCCGCTACTGCTCGTCGGCACGCTGGCCTGGCTGCACCACGGCGTGTTGCGCATGGAGCCCAGCAGCATGGGCGTGTATTCACCGGCCTTGTCGCGCTGCATTGCCTACGCCTTGCCCTTGCTGGTTTGTTTGCTGTTGGTGGGCGTGTTGCTCGTGGGCTTGGGGCTTGGGCCGCTGCAGCAGTGGTTGGCGCTGGGCACCGTGCAGCCTGGGCAGGGCGCGCTCGTGGAGGGCGCGGCGGCGCTGCTGCGCATGCTGCAGTTGCAGCTCATGGGCTGGCTGGGGTGGGATGGCGCGGCGCTGCGCAGCATGGACCCAGCTTTGCAGCCCTGGATGGCCACCCTTGGCGGTGGCACTTGGCTGGCCCTGGCCCTGGCACAGCGCCCCCGTACTTTGCCCGCAGCCCAGAACACGCTGTGGTGCTTGGGTGTGGTTATGGCGCTGTTGCAGCAGCCCATCGCCATGGTGCTGATGTGGCCAGTGTTTGGGCAGTTGCGTGTGTTGCTGCCTTTGCTGCTGTTGCCTACCGCGCTGCTGCTGGTGGTGTGGCCATTGCAGGCGCTGGGCTGGGTCAGCCCGGCCTGGGCCGGTCACGGCAGTGCGCCGTTGTTGGTGTCGGCAGGGTCGGGGTCGGCCTTGCTCCTGCAGCTGTTGTGGGTGGGGTTTTGTGTGCAGGTCTTTGGCTGGGTGCTGGCACGCGGCGCGGCACAAGGCGGGGCGGGGCAAGGGCCGCCGCTATTGACGCCCGATCAAGTGCGGCCTGAGTTGGAGATTGAAAGCGAGCGGCGCTTTGTACAGCAGTTGCACCTGGAGCGTGTGCGCTCGCGCCAAGTGCAGCAGGCCGTGCATTTGCTCAACTCGGGCACGCTGCACATGGTCTACCAGCTCAAACGCGATGCGCGCAGCAACCACGTGGTCGGCATGGAGGCTTTGCTGCGTTTGGTGCTGCCCGATGGCGAGGTGGTGTTGCCCGGGAAATTTTTACCCACACTGACGCTGGCGGGCATGGGTGATGTGTTTGACCTGTGGGTGTTGCGCCAGGTGTTGGAGGACCAGCTGTGTTGGCGCCAGCGTGGCTTGGTGTTGCCCGTGGCGGTGAACCTCACCGCCAGTACCTTGCAAGAAGACGCGGCGTTTGAGCAGCTTCTGGGCATGCTGGAGCAATTTCCGGACAACCGTTTGGAGCTGGAGTTGCTGGAAAGCAGCTTCATTGCCCAACCCGAGATTGTGCGTGCGCGCCTGCAACGCCTGCGCGCCATGGGGGTGCGCGTGTATGTGGACGATTTCGGCACCGGCCACTCCAACCTGCGCGTGTTTCGAGTGGCGGCGTTTGATGCCATCAAGCTCGACCGCAGCTTGCTTGATGCGGCGGGCGCGGTGCGCGGTGCACAGCTCTACAAAGAGCTGTGCCAGGCGCTTGACAGCTTGGGCTATGAGTTGGTGGCCGAGGGCGTGGAAACAGCCGCTGAGCTGGAATTCGTGCGCGGCTGTGGGGTCAACAAAGTGCAAGGCTGGTGGGTGGGCCGCCCCTTGAGTGCGCAACAGGTGCTGGAGCAGTTCGGTGAGCAACGCACGCTTTGACTGGCCCGGGCTGCGCGCGCTGACCGAGCTGGGCTACGCCCGACCGGTGCTGGCGCTGCGCGAGAGCTTTCTCACGCTCTTGCCCTACTTTGTGCTGGGCAATGTGGTGCTCATGGGCGAGGCGCTGGGCCAACTCAGCGGCTGGACCCAAGGGCGCTGGCTGGGGCAGTGCCTGTATGTGTTGAGCCAATCCTGGCTCCTGCTGTGGCCTTTGTTGGTGGGCTGGTGCTTGACGCTGCAGCTGGCGCGGGCCTATGCACTGCCGGGCCTGCAGCTCTTGAGTTTGATGATGGTGTTGAGCCTGCTGGGTCTGAACGCGCGTGGGGTGCTGCTGCCTGTGCATGGGGTGTCGCTCAGCGATTGGGCCACCATCCGCCAGGCCCGTGCCTTGTTGTGGAACCAGGCCTTTTTGGTGCCCATGGTGACTGTGCTGTGCTGGTATCTGGTGGGGCAGGGTGTGCGGCGCTGGGTGCCCGAACGCGAAGGCAGCTTGCTGCCACGCCAGGCCACACTCACCTGGCTGCTGTGTCTGGCGCTGTTGGCTCTGCCGGCCTCCCATTGGGTGAGTTGGCCCGTCCCCGTCTTGCGTCCCCTGCTGGAGACCTTGCCCAATTTTTTGGTGGCGGTGGTGTCGGTGCTGGGCATTCACCTGCTGTGGTGGCTGGGGGTGCATGGCTCGGTGATTTGGGATTTCCTCGCGGGCAGTGCACTGAGTGATGTGCAGGTGCTGCCAGATATCGGTTTGGGCCGCCTGCTCTACGCCTTTGTCTACCCCGGCGGTGCGGGGGCGATGTTGGGGCTGTGGTTGGCACTGTGGTGGCAGGCGCCGCACCGGCGCACGCTGCTGCGCTGGACGCTGCCCTTTCACGTGGTGAACATCAGCGAGCCGCTGAGCTACGGCCTGCCGCTGGTGGGCAACCCGCGCTTGCTCTTGCCCTTTGTGCTGGCGCCGCTGCTGAGCGTGGCTTGGGTGTGGCTGTTTGTGTTTGGACTGGGTTGGGTGTCGATTCAGCGTCCTGCATCCTGGGTGCTGCCTTACGGTGTGAACGCCTGGGTGCTGTCGGACCAACCCTGGCGTGTGTTGGCTCTGCAAGCCTTGTGTTTTGCGAGTTCGGTTTGGGTGTACCGGCAGTGGCTGCCGCTGGACTCGGGGCTGCACACCACCTTGCGCGCGGTGGGCGCACAACTCAAAGGTGTGGTGCCGCCGATGGGCGAAGGTGCGAGTGACGGCGGCCATGCGGGTTGGGGTCAGCGCACCCAGCAGGCTTTGCGTCTGCTGCAAGACGGGCGCCTGGTGCTGCACTACCAGCCGCGCGTGGACCTGGCTCTGGGGCGCGTGAGCGGCATGGAGGCGCTGCTGCGCTTGCACATGCCCGACGGCAGCATGCGTCAGCCCGAGGATTTTGTGCCGGTGCTGGGCCAGGCGGGCTTTGGTGATGTGCTCGACAGCTGGGCTTTGCGCCGCGTGGATGAAGACCGCCAGCGCTGGCCGCCGGACATCGCCAGCCTGCCTGTGGCGGTGAACATCTCGCCGGGCACTCTCACCCAGGACGAGGCGTTTGCGCGCTTGCTACGCGAGCTGCCCATGCTGCGCCCAGGCCTGGAGCTGGAAGTGCAGGAGGACTGCGTGACTGAGGCTCCCCTCGTGGTGGGGCAGCGCCTGGCCCAGCTGCGACAGCTCGGTGTGCGCATCTACGTGGACAACTTCGGCACGGGCAACACCCATTTGCGCCACTTTCACGAAGCGGATTTCGACGCCGTCAAGCTCGGGCGCTCGCTGCTGCAAGGGGTGGATTCGCCACGCGGTGAGCGGCTCTATCGTGCCGTGTGTGGCATCTTGCAACGCCTGGGCTACCAGGTGTTGGCCGAGGGCGTGGAAACCCCTGGCGACGTGGCTTTCGTGCGTTCCTGCGGCGTGCTGTCGGCGCAGGGCTTTCACTTTTGCACGCCACTCATGGCCGTGGCCCTGCCTGAGGGCGTGAGGCGCCTGAACACCCAGCTCAAGACCTGAGCCCAGCAGACACAAAGCAGGCATAAAAAAGGGCGCCCAAAGACGGGGCGCCCAAGCGGGGAATGGAGACCGAATTCAAACAGGCACTTGCGTTCTCAAACTTTGGCCTCGTTGGCCTTGCGGCGCTGGCGCAGCGGTGCCACTGCCAGCAGGCCCAGGGCCATCAGCGACCAAGTGCCGGGCTCAGGGACGGCGCTGATTTGGCTCAGCAAGAAGGTGCTGGAAGTGCCCGTCGCGCTGTCGAAGACCATGCCGGCAATCGCGTCGCCGTCGGAGGACATGGCGGTGAGCTTCCACACATGCTGGGTGGCGCTGAGCGACACGCCCACACCGCGCAAGTAGTCGTCAAAGCTCAGGGCCTTGCCGGTGCTGGTTTGGTAGATCCAGGTGTCGGTCTGCAGCATCCCGGTGCTGCAACCCAGGCATTGATCGAAGGCGCCGATGACGGTGCCGTTGTCGGTCACACCGTAGACGGTGGCCTTCATGTTGCGGATCACATCGGTGCTTGTGGGCGAGGTGTCGATCACATGGTCAAAGGGAATCAGTACGGCACTTTGGGTGCTGGCGTCCCAAAGCGTGGCAGGGCTGAAGGTCACCGGCGCAAAGGCGGTGCCGTAGTTTTTGGCCAATGCGTTGACTGAACCTCCGGCTACCCAACGGCCATTGGCGCTGACTTGGGAGGCTTGAATGGAGACCAGCGCCCCCGTTTCAGGGTGCTGAGCCTTGGGCGCAGTGGCTGTGTAGCCACTGCCATTCCATTGCCACACGCTACCCGCCGCACTGGTGCTGGTGTAGCCCACCACGGTCTGACCATCTGCGCTGACCGACTGAGCAATGCCGGACTGCGTGGTGGCCGCGGCATTGAGGTCAAAAACACGCCCGTCGCGAAACACCACCGGGTGCGTGCGGTTGCCTGAGGCGTCAGAGTAGGCCGAGCCCACCACCACCTGGCCGTTGGCGGAAATGCCATTGGCCGTGCTTTCAATGTAGTAGCCGCCGGAGGCACCGTTGCTGTTGGCGGCAAAGCCCAAGCTGCCCAGCGCGCGCCAGCTGCCGCTGCTCACGTCATACAGGGCGGCTTGGCTGCGGTCGACGCTGCTTTGCGTGGCGTGTGCCACCGTCATGCCATCGGCACTGATTTTCGGGTTGAAGCTGTGGCCCGTGCCCCCGATCGTGCTCCACGTTGACTGGCCAGCTTGCACCATCAAAAAACCACTGCCACTGCCTGTGTATGCGGTCATCTGGGGCTGTCCGCCGCCGCTCACAGCGATGGGGATGGCGTTTTGCGGCGCCGCCCAGGTTTGGAAATTGGGTGCCGCCACAGCGGGCAGTGCCGCGCTGAGGCTCAAGACCAGGGTGCCCAGGCGCAAGCAACGCGGGATGGAGAGAGGAGTGCGGTGAGACATGACGGTGAATCCTTGTTCAATATCAACGGCAGAGCCCTCCGACGTCCGGCGCGAGGTTGATCCGTGATGTTTTTCACGGTATCGCGCCCAGCGCCATTGCGCCAGCACTGGCATTCGAGATTGACGATTTCAGGCGCAAGCTGACGATTCCTGCGTGCGGCTTTGGTGTATCCGAGCCCCCCCTGTTTGAGTGCCAGTCCCAGCACCTGGCGGTCACAGAATGTCATGACACGCCATGAATGAACCCCTGCTTTTGTCTCCCCAGGTGCTGCCGCGCCGCACCCGCTTGCCAGCGCAATTTCAGCTGCGCGGCTTGGCACCCATCGAAGCCTATTTCGCGCAGTTGGACACCGTCTCGCCCGCTGCGCAGCGGCGCCTGCGCAGCGCGTCGGCTCAGTCGCCCCAGCTGCAGGTGGGCACTGTGCCGCAGCTGCCTGATGGCCAACCCGGCCGCGGCCTGTTCATGCTGGAGGCCTACAGCAGCTTGGGCTTTGACGTGCACACCCGCACCCAACCTGAGGACGCACCGAATTGCTCGATCTGTTTGCCGCTGAGTGGGCAGATGCGGGTGCTGCAGCACGGCGGCTGGACACAGGCCGGTGCGGGTGCGGGGCTGCTCATCGATCCACGCCAGACCGAGCTGGTGGAGGTGGCCCCGGGTACGCATTTTGTGGAGTTCGATCTCGACCGCCAGCTCTTGCAGCAGCTCAGCGCAGACAGCAGCTTGGAGCGCTCATTGGCCCCGGCCGAGCTGGCTCCCGCGCTGGCGCAGCGCTTGTTGCAAGGGGCATGGCAGGCCGCCGATGCCGCCACGCGTGAGGCGCCTCCAGCTTGGCGCCGTGCGCAGCTGCAGCGCTGGAGCGAGCTGCTGGGCCTGGAGCTGTTGCTAGGCCTGCAGCCTCAGCTCACGCAGCGCGATGGTGTGAGCGCTGCTGCAGTGTCGGCGCGCCTGGGGCGTGTGTTGGCGCTGGTGCATGCGCGGCTGGAGCAGTCGCTGAGCTTGAATGAACTCGCGCAGGCAGCCTGCGTGAGCGTGAGCGCCTTGCTGCGCCTGTTTCACAAAGAGCTGGGCTGCACGCCCGCTGCCTATATCCGGGCTCAGCGCTTGGAGGCTGCTCAGCAGGAGTTGCGCAGCGGGCAGGCACGTTCCATCAAGGCGCTGGCCGCGCGCTGGGGCTTTCAAAGCCCCAGCCGCTTCAGCCAGGCTTACCGGGCGCGCTTTGGCGTGTTGCCCACCGAGGTGCTGCGCGGGCGCCGTGCCTGAGCTCGGCTCGGGCCTGCGCTGTGGCGGCCCAGCCAGTCAAAGATTTCCTGGTACCACAGCACGCTGTTGGCGGGCTTCATCACCCAGTGGTTCTCGTCCGGGAACCACAGCAGGCGCGCGCTGACCCCCAGGCTTTTGAGCGTGTTGTAGTAGGCCAGGCCCTGCGCGTCGGGCACGCGGAAATCGCGCTGACCATGCACCACCAGCGTGGGTGTGCTGAGGTGCTGAGCGCGGCCGTGCGCGCTTTGCGCGGCAATGCGCTGCGGGTCTTCCCAGTAGCGCGCGCCCAGCGATTCATGCAGCCCGGTGTAGGCGTCCGAGGCGTGCATGGCCTGCCAGTCAAACACCCCGGCGTGGCAGACATAGGCCTGGTAGCGGCCAGCGCTCAGGTGCGCGTTCATCCAGGCCACCATATAGCCGCCGTAGCTGCCGCCTGAGGCGTAGAGCCGCTTGGCGTCGATATAGGGCTGGCGCAGCAGCGTGTCGGTGGCGGCTTCGATGTCTTGCAGCTCCAACTGCCCCCAGCGCCCGGTGATGCTGTCCTGGAACTCAAAGCCAAAGCTCGAGGAGCCGTGGTAGTTCACGGCCGCCACCACATAGCCCTGGGCGGCCAGCACCTGGGCGTTCCAGCGCCAATGCCAGCTGTCGCCCATGGCGGTGTGCGGGCCGCCGTGGATGACGTGCAGCAGCGGGTATTGGCGCCGCGCGCTAAAGCCCGGCGGGTAGGTCACCCACATCTGCACATCGTCGCCCTGCGCGCCTTTGAACCACTGCTCCTCGCAGCGGCCCAGCTTCAGGTTTTGCAGCAGCGTGTCGTTGAAGGACTCGATGCGGCGCAGCCGCTGCGTGGCGGCCTCCTGGCCCTCTTGCCCTTCTTGCTCCAGCACCGACAGGCGGCTGGGGTGCAGGGCGCTGTCGTGCAGCAGCACCAGGGTGCCTGCGCTCAGGTCAAAGGCGCTGCAATGCCCGCCTTCGTAGAGCATGTGCGTGGCGCAGGTCTTCACGTCCAGGCGCCAGAGGTGGGCGCGGCCGTGGTGCTCGGCACAGAAGAGCAGGCCCAGGTCGTCTTCGTCCCAGCGCAGCGGTGCTTGGGCGCTGTGATCCCAGTCCTCGCTGAGCACGGCCCAGTGGCCGTGGGTGTCCAGCACCGCCACCTGCTCGGGCATGGTGTAGCGCCGGGCCTGGTGGCGCGCCAAAAAGGCCAGGTGCTGGCCGGCGTGGCTGTAGACGGGGGCGCTCAAGTCCCAGTCAGGGTCTTGCAGCAAGGGGCGCACCTGGCGGCTGCGCAGCTCGATTTCTGCCAGCGCATGGCAGTGCTGCAGGTCTTTGTGCGGATGGGGGTCGTGCACGAAGACGATGCGCCGCCCGTCGGGGGAGATGTCGAAGTCCGTGGCGCTGGGCTCGGCGCGGCGCAGCTCATGCGCGCTGCCTTCAAACAGGTCTTGCACGCGGCCGCTGTCCACGTCCACCACCAAGAGGTGCGGCACCCGGCCCATGGGCAGGTTTTGGTCCCAGTAGCGGTAGAGCGTTTCTTCGGTGACGTAGGCGCTGTCTTTGCGCTCTTGCTGCTGTTTGTGCGCCTTGGCCTGCGCGGTCTGGCCCTTGAGCTGCGGGAACACCCAGGCAATGAAGGCAATGCGCCGCCCATCGGGGAACCACTTGAAGTCCTCCACGCCGCTGGGCACTTGGGTGAGGCGCCGCGCCTCGCCGCCGTCGGGCGGGATCAGGTAGAGCTGCGGCGCTTCGTCCTTCACGCCCTCTTGCTCGCGCTGCGCGATGAAGGCAATGTGGTCGCCGCGTGGGCTCCAGCGTGGGTTGCCGTCCTTGCCCTGCGGGCTGCCCGCGCTGGTGAGCCGCCGCGGCGCGCCACCCAGGGTGGAGAGCAACCACAGCGCGCTGCTGCTGCGGTTGTGCGCCAGCTCGGGCTGGGTGAGGGCGCACACGGCCTGCGCGCCGTCCGGGCACAGGCTGGGCGCGCCCAGGCGTGCCAGCTGCCACAGGGTTGAGGGGTCCAAAGAAGCAGCAGCGGTCATGGGGTCTCCGTGAGCAATGGGGGAGGGGCCGCGTGGGGCAGTGGCGGCCCGTTGGACTGAGGGGCTGATGAGCCGATGGGCTGTGCCTCAGCGCCGGTGCTGCTGCATCTGCACCAGCTTTTCAAAGAGCGCGAGGTCCTGTTCGTTTTTAAGCAGCGCGCCCACCAAGGGCGGCACGCGCAGGTCGGCGCTGTGCAGCACCTCGGCCGGAATGTCCTCGGCCAGCAGCAGCTTGAGCCAGTCGATGAGCTCCGAGGTGCTGGGCTTTTTCTTCAGCCCCGGCAGCTGACGCACTTGGTAGAAGGTCTTCAGTGCAGCGGCCAGCAGCTCTTGCTTGATGCCGGGGAAATGCACGTCCACGATGGCGCGCATGGTCTCGGGCTCGGGGAACTGGATGAAGTGGAAAAAGCAGCGGCGCAAAAACGCGTCGGGCAGCTCTTTCTCGTTGTTGGAGGTGATGAAGACCAGCGGCCGCTGGCGTGCACGCACCCACTGGCGGGTTTCGTAGACGAAGAACTCCATGCGGTCGAGTTCGCGCAGCAAGTCGTTGGGGAACTCGATGTCGGCCTTGTCGATTTCGTCGATCAACAGCGCCACACGCTGCTCCGACTCAAAGGCCTGCCAGAGCTGGCCTTTGACGATGTAGTTGTTGACGTCGTGCACGCGCGCGTCGCCGAGCTGGCTGTCGCGCAGGCGGCTCACCGCGTCGTATTCGTAAAGCCCTTGCTGGGCCTTGGTGGTGCTTTTGACATGCCACTGCAGCAGCGGCAGGCCCAGGGCCTGGGCCACCTCTTCGGCCAGCATGGTCTTGCCCGTGCCGGGCTCGCCCTTGATGAGCAAGGGCCGCTGCAAGGTGATGGAGGCGTTCACGGCCAGCATCAAATCGGGGGTGGCGACGTACTGCTGGGTGCCGTGAAATTTCATGTGTTGTATCAAAGACAGCAGGGGATCGACCCAGTATATAAGCCGCATCTGTTCCGATATTCTGGTTTCAGGACTGACCTCAGCCGACCAACCTCCAGCCGAAATCGGGACCATGAAGATCAAGCTGCAGCAAGCCATCCTTCTGTCTTTGGCCACCCTGAGCTTGGGTGCACAGGCCCAGCAGGCCGCCAACTTGCAGGCCAAAATCGCCATGTGCATTGGCTGCCACGGCATCCCGGGCTACCAGGCCAGCTTCCCGGAAATTCACAAGGTCCCCAAGATCTCGGGGCAGGGCGAGCGCTACATCGCCAACGCCCTGCAGGCCTATGCCAAGGGCGAGCGCAAGCACCCCACCATGCGCGGCATTGCGCAGTCGCTGTCTGAGCAGGACATCAAAGACATTGCGGCCTACTACGCACAGCAAGTCAAGATCACCGCGCCCGAGACCGTGCCCGCACCCTCCCAAGACGTGGCCAAGCTGTTTGAGCGCGGTGCTTGCGCCAGCTGCCATGGCACCAACTTCAGCAAGCCGCTGGACCCCAGCTACCCCAAGCTCGGCGGGCAGCATGCCGACTACCTCTATGTGGCGCTCAAGGCCTATCACACTGAGGGCAACCCGGTGGTGGGCCGCGGCAACGCCATCATGGGCGCGCAGGTCAAGCAGTTCAAGCCGGCAGAACTCAAGCAGATGGCGCAATACCTGGCATCGCTGGACGGCGAGCTCAAAACCGTGCCGCAGTCGTCCACGCGCTGAGCCTTTTCGGTCTTTTTCCCCTCAAGCACAAACGCCTGGCGCATCACCAGGCGTTTGTGCTTTTAGACGCCGCCACGGCGTGACATCTGCCCAGCAATTGTGTGGGTGCTGGCCGATACTGAGGTGTCTTGGCTCAGCTGCTTTTGTTTGAAGCAGCCACAACATTGAATTTGGCATGCTCAAACGCATCACCACCAAGGACTTGCGCTTAGGGATGTATATCCAGTCCCTGGAGGGCTCTTGGTTGAGTCACCCATTTTGGAAGGCCGGCTTCGTCTTGCGTGACGCGCAGCAGCTCGACCAGCTGCAACGCAGCGGTGTGGCGTATTGCTGTGTGGATGAGGCGAAGTCCATCGTGCTGCCAGCAGACGGGCTTGGCCCAGCCGTGGCGCCGCCCACGCCCGTGGCCGCGCCGCCTGAGCCACCGCCCCCAGCCCAGCCGAGCGGGGCCAAGCGTGTGTCCATGGCCGGCGAGCTGGCCCAGGCCACGCGCGTGGTGGAACGCTCACGCGCCGCCGTGACCAGCATGTTCAGCGAGGTGCGCATGGGGCAGGCCATTCAGGCCGAACAATGCCAGCCCCTGGTGCAGGAGATCGCCGATTCCGTGCAGCGCAACCCCTCGGCCCTGATCAGCCTGGCACGGCTCAAGGGCCGTGACGACTACACCTATATGCACTCGGTGGCTGTGTGCGCGCTCATGGTGGCGCTGGCGCGCCAGCTGGGTTTGAGCGAGGAGGATACGCGTGCCGCTGGCATGGCAGGCTTGTTGCACGATGTGGGCAAGATGGCCATTCCCTTGGCGATTCTGAACAAGCCCGGCAAGCTCACTGATGATGAGTTTGCGCTCATGCGCTCCCACCCGCAGCGAGGGCACGATTGGTTGCTCGAGGGCAAGGGCGTGCCCGCTGGTGCCCTGGACGTGTGCCTCAACCACCACGAAAAACTCGATGGCAGTGGCTACCCTAACGGGCTGGCGGCGGAGGCCATTTCCCTGCTGGCACGCATGGGTGCGGTTTGCGATGTCTACGATGCCGTGACCTCGTTGCGCCCCTATAAAAATCCCTGGGACCCCGCCGAAGCGATTTCGCGCATGGCGCGATGGCAAGGGACGCATTTCGACCCAGCGGTGTTCCGCGCGTTTGTGATGTGTGTGGGCATCTACCCCGTGGGTACTTTGGTGCGTTTGCAATCCACACGCCTGGCCGTGGTGGTGGGGCACAACCCCGATGCGCCGACTGCGCCGCAGGTCAAGGTCATGTATTCGACCAAATCACAGATGCCGCTGCCGCAACAGTTGTTGGACCTGGCGGCCCCGGGGTGCACCGACAAAATCGTCGGTCGCGAGCAGGCCTCAGACTGGGGCTTTACCCATTTGGACGATTTCTGGCGCGACCTTGCATGATTTTCTGAGGTGGGCTTCGCTTCTTGCTGCTTGGGTGAGCGCTGTGCCCCCCCCATCTCAGCTTGAGCTGCTCCAGCTGGTGTTGGGGCTGCATGCGAGAAAGGGATTGAGCAATGGAATGGTTGGCGTGGTTGGGTGTGGTGGCCCTGGTGGTGGTGGGCTTGGTGGGCATGGTGTTGCCGCTGCTGCCGGGCTCGCCCCTGGTGCTGGCGGGGCTGTGGCTGGGGGCGGCGATCGACGGCTTTACCCTGGTCAGCGGGTGGACCATGGGTTTGATCACCGTGCTGGCAGTGCTGGCCTGGGGCGTGGACTATGTGGCCGCGCTCATTGCGGTGCGTCAGGCCGGGGCCAGCCGCCAAGCCATGGCCGCGGCAGGTGCTGGCACCGTGGCGGGTTTGTTCACCGGCTGGTGGGGTTTGCTGCTGGGGCCGGCTCTGGCGGCCAGCGCCGGCGAATGGCATGCGCGACGCGACGCGGCGCAGGCACTGCGCGTGGGCACGGCCGCGGGCTTGAGCGTGGTGCTGGGCCTGGTGGTCAAGCTCTCGCTGGGCGTTCTGATGGTGCTGTGCTTTGCCCTGGCCTATTGGCTTTGATTGAGGCCATAAAAATGCCCGCTGCTTCCGGGTTGGGAAGGCAGCGGGCGCAGGCAGTGGCGCGGCAGACGCCACCCAGACACACCGCGCTGGTTGAGAGCGCAGCGTGTAGAGCTGTGGCGTAGAGGGCTTGCAGGCGCGGTCTCCATCACAGGTGCAAATCATGCCCTGGCAGCGTTTGATGAAACCCTTGGAGAAAAGGGCGCAAATCCAATCAGTTGCCTGAACGGTTTTTGCACCCTTTTTTACGCCCGTCCGGAGCGCAAAGCGCCCGGATTACTTGACTTGCATGCCAAAGCTGTGGGCGAAGAAGGCCAGCATGTCGGCGCGCTCTTCAATCAGCTTGGCCGTGGGCTTGCCCGCGCCGTGGCCGGCATCGGTTTCGATGCGGATGAGCTTGGGCGCCGAGCCAGTGTTGGCGGCCTGCAGCGCGGCGGTGTACTTGAAGCTGTGCGCGGGCACGACGCGGTCGTCGTGGTCGCCGGTGGTCACCATCACCGGCGGGTAGCGCTTGCCATCACGGATGGTGTGCAGGGGCGAGTAGGCCAGCAGGGCTTTGAACTCCTCGGCGTTGTCCGAGCTGCCGTAGTCCGGCACCCAGGCCCAGCCGATGGTGAACTTGTGAAAGCGCAGCATGTCCATCACGCCCACTTGCGGCACAGCAGCACCGAAGAGCTCAGGGCGCTGGTTGAGCACCGCGCCGACGAGCAGGCCGCCGTTGGAGCCGCCGTTGATGGCCAGCTTGGCGCTTTGCGTGTACTGCTTGGCAATGAGCCATTCGGCGGCGCTGATGAAGTCGTCAAAGACGTTTTGCTTCTTCAGCTTGGTGCCAGCTTCGTGCCAGGCCGCACCGTACTCGCCGCCGCCGCGGATGGCCGCCAGCACGTACACACCACCCATCTTCATCCAGGTCGCGGCGGTGACGCCGTAGCCGGGGGTCATGGGCGCGTTGAAACCGCCGTAGCCGTAGAGCAGGGCGGGGTTGTTGCCGTCGAGCTTGAGGCCTTTTTTGTGAGCGATGAAGATGGGGAAGCGCGTGCCGTCCTTGCTGGTGACGAACTCGCGGCGGGTCTCGAACTCATCCGGGTTGAAGGCGGTTTGCGGGCGCTTGAACAGGCTGCTAGCGCCGCTGACCACATCCAGGCGGTAGATGCTGCTGGGGCTGACCAAGCTGGTGTAGTTGAAGAAGGTCTCGCGGTCGCTCCAGCGGCCATGGAAGCCACCGGCCGAGCCCACGCCGGGCAGCTGCAGGTCGCGCAGCTTTTGGCCTTTGGCGTCATGCACGGCCACGCGCGTGGCGGCGTCAGCCAGGTAGCTCAGCACAAAGCGGCCGCCCACGGCGCTGGCGCTTTGCAGGGTGTCGGTGTGTTCGGCTACGAGGGTGCGCCACTGGCTGCGCTCGGCCACTTTCAGGCCTGCGTTCAGCGGCACGTAGAGCAGCTGGCCGCGCGGCGCGCCCACATCGGTCTTGAGCACCAGGCGCTTGGCGTCGATGTGCACGGGGCTGTATTCGCCGTCGAAGTCCAGCGTCACCGTCACGGGCTTGGCTTGGGCGTCGTAGCCGCCGCGCGTCGTCAGCGGCAGCAGCATCAGGCCGTTCTTGCGCGCTGAACCCTTCCAGACGTTGATGAGCAGCACGCGGCCGTCATCGCTGACTTCGGCACCAAAGCCCCATTCCTTCTCGGCTTGGTTCTCGGCCACCAGCAAGTCTTGGCTCTGCGGCGTGCCCAGGCGGTGGTAGTAGAGCTTGTGAAAGTAGTTGGCGCCTGTGAGGGCCTGACCGGCCTTGGGCGCGTCGTAACGGGCGTAGAAGAAGCCCTTGCCATCGGGCGTCCAGGCCGCGCCGGAGAACTTCACCCACTCGATGCGGTCTTCCAGGTCTTGGCCGGTTTGCAGATCGCGCACGCGCCAAGTCACCCAGTCCGAACCCGCACCGGCCACGCCGTAGGCCAGCAGCCGCCCATCGCGTGACACAGCCGTGCCTGCCAGCGCCACCGTGCCTTCTTTGGACAGGGTGTTGGGGTCCAGAGCCACTTGCGGCTTGTCTTTGAGCGTGCGTGCGGTGTAGAGCACCGACTGCGGCTGCAGGCCGTTGTTGTGGCTCCAGAAATAGCGGCCGCCTTCTTTGTAGGGCAGGCCGAACTTTTCAAAGTTGTAGAGCTGGGTGTAGAGCGCTCGCGTGGGCTGGCGCTGCGGCATGGCCTCGAGGAAGCGGTCGGTAACGGCGTTTTGCGCCTTCACCCAGGCCTTGGTTTCGGCGCTGTTGTCGTCTTCCAGCCAGCGGTAGGGGTCGGCCACGGCAGTGCCGTGATAGGTGTCGACCTGGTTGACCTTGGCGGTCTCGGGGTAGCTCAAAGGCGCTGGGGTGCCGGTTTGAGCCTGGGTGCTCAGCGCGCCCAGGCACAAAGCCAGGGCTGCTGCTGATTTCAAGCGGTGGGTCATGAGGGAAATCTCCATATCGCAAGCACGGGCGCTCGCTGCCAAGGCTGCGGCGCACGCTGTGAAGTGCAGTCCATTGTGCCCAGCGCTGGTGCTGGCGTTCTTCGCTGTGGCCTGAGCTTGCGACAGACGAAGGTTTGCACAGCGTGAGCCGTGGGCGCGGTACGCCCGCCAGGGCCAGGTGCAGAGCCATTTGACACAGCGCAAGTGCTCGCCTGTGCTACTGGCGCACAGTGCAGGCTTCATGAACTGACTTGTCGCGCATGGCGCACCGTGCCCATGGAATGTTCTGCTTCGCTTGAGACTTGTGCATCGGCCTACCCGGACCAGCCCGCCCTGGGTATGTGGCAGGGCTTGCTGCCCGGTGTCGGGGCGCACTTGCTGGGCGAGCTGCAGGCCCGTGCCGTGGTGCGCCATGTAGAGCCCGGGGCGCTGATTCTGCGCCACAGCCAAACCCAGCCCGACGTGCTGGCGCTGCTGCAAGGCCAGGCCGGCGTGGGTGAGCTGCGCAGCACCGAGGCCCCAGTGCTGGAGCGCAGCGTGCGGGGGCCGCAGTGGCTGAATCTGGCCAGCGCCTGGCTGCACCAAGCCAGCGCCCAGGACATCTGGGCGCAAAGCAGCGCGCAACTGCTGGCGCTGCCTGTGCTGGCGCTGCGCCATGTGCTGCGCCGCCAACCGGAGCTGGCCGACGCGCTGCTGCAGGCCATGGCTCGCCAAGTCACCGAGCTCAGCGGGCTGACGCACGAGTTCATGCGCCTGGACGCCGAAAAGCGCCTGGCCGCCTGGCTCTTGCGCCGCGCGGGCGGCCTGCCCAGCCTGGCGCTGGGCGAGCGCAAGCGCGACATCGCCGCGCAGCTGGCCATCGCACCCGAAACCCTCTCGCGCCTGATGAAACAGCTCAAACTCAAAGGCTTGATCGACATGCAGGGCTACACCGTTCATGTGCTGCGCCCCGAGGGCTTGGCGGCCCTGGCGCAGTGCTGAGGCGGGCCTTGCCCAGGCTGCCGATTGCCGCCGTAGAGTGGCGTTAAAAAGTCATCAGAAATTTCCCCCTCATTTGAGGGGCTCGCGCTTAGACTGGACCGGACGCATGCCGAACACCAAGGGCTACGTTCAATTTGAAGGAGGTTCCAGTGCAAGCTGCAGCAGAAAAGTTTTTTTCCGGATACGCCAAGCTGCCGACCATGCCCGAAGTGGCCGCCAAGCTGCTCAAGAGCTTTGACGACGATCGCATCGGGCTGGGCCAGCTGGCAGAGCTCATTGGCAAAGATGCCACCCTCTCGGCCAAGGTGCTGCGCCTGGCCAACTCAGCCCGCTACTGCCCCTCGCACACCATCTCCTCGCTGCCCGACGCGGCGGCGGCGTTGGGCATGGACACCTTGCGCAACCTCTCCCTGGCGGCCTGCGTCGCGGGAGCCTTCCCGGATGTCAAAGGCCTGCCGCGCGACAAATTCTGGCGCCACAGCTTGGCCACGGCCAACTACGCCAAGATCCTCAGCCGCATGCTGCAGATGGACGCCGACACCGCCTACCTGGCCGGGCTGATGATGCGCTGCGGCCAGCTCATGATGGCCATGAGCGATCCGGATCAAGTGGCCGAAGTGGAGGCCCATGCGCAGGAGCCGGGCTCGCGCTACTCGCTGGAGATGAGCCGCTTTGGCTGCACGCACGCGGACGTGACCGCCACGCTGGCCAGCCACTGGCACTTCCCTGATGCCTTGGTGCGCGCTTTTTCCGATGCGGGGGAACCCCTCGAGACCAAACCGTTTTGCCGCATGGCTGCCGTGCTGCACTTGGCCGAGGTGCTGGCCGACGCCGCACAGGCGCAAGACAGTCCCGCGCATGCGCTCAGTGCGGCCGTGCCTGAGCTGATCGAACACATGCACTTAGACTTGGCATTCTTGGAAGAGCGCATCACCGCTGCGGGTGATGTGGCCGCCGACGCCGACCAACTGCTGCATTGACGACTGATTTATGACCGTGGTGGATCAAGCGGGCGCCCAGCGCCTTGCGCTCAAAGGGAACTTGCTTGACTTCACCGCCAAACCGCAATGGGCCCATCTTGACGATGGGGCCGTGCGCTGGCGCCCTGAGCACTGGTTGCTCATCGAGGACGGCCGCATTGTGGGTGCGCAGACCCAAGACCCTGGCGAGGGCTGGCTGCGCCAGGACTATGGCCAGCGCCTGCTGCTGCCGGGCTTTATCGACACCCACGTTCATGCGCCCCAGTTGGAGGTGATGGCCTCTTACGGCACCGAGTTGCTGGACTGGCTGCAGCGCTACACCTTCCCTGCGGAAATGCGCTTTGGCGACCCCGAGGTGGCCCAAGAGGGTGCAGAGCGCTTTATCCAGGTGCTGCTGGCGCACGGCAGCACCTCGGCCGTGGTCTTCCCCACCGTGCACAAGCACTCGGCCCAAGCTCTTTTTGAAGCGGCGCGCTCGCGCGGCATGCGCCTCATCACCGGCAAGGTGCTGATGGACCGCCACGCCCCCGACGGCCTGCGCGACGACGTGCAGCAAGCGCGTGAGGACTGCGAAGACCTCATCGCTCGCTACCACGGCGTGGACCGCCTGGCCTATGCGGTGACGGTGCGCTTTGCCCCCACCAGCACGCCCGAGCAATTGGCCATGGCCGGCGCGCTGTGCCGCAGCGATGCCAGCCTCTACATGCAAACCCATGTGGCCGAAAACCGCAGCGAATGTGCCTGGGTGGCTGAACTCTTTCCCCAAGCGCGCAGCTATCTGGATGTGTACGAGCAAGCCGGGCTGCTGCACCCGCGCGCGGTGATGGCGCATGGCATCTGGCTCGACGAGCAGGACCGTGCCGTGCTGCGCCAGCGCGGCGCACACGTGGCGCATTGCCCCTCATCCAACCTCTTTTTGGGCAGCGGCGTGTTCGATTGGCGTGCTGCGCATGAGTCGGGCCTGGCAGTCTCGCTGGCCAGCGATGTGGGGGCGGGCACCAGCCTGAACCTGCTGCGCAACCTGGGCGACGCCTACAAGCTGCAAGCCCTGGGCGGGCAGCGCCTGAGCGCCTGGGTGGGGCTGCATGCGGCCACGCTGGGCGCGGCCGAGGCGCTGTCGCTGTCGCATGAAATCGGCCACCTCAGCGAGGGCACCATGGCCGATGTCTGCGTGTGGGACTGGAGCTGTGGCGCCGTGGACGCTTGGCGCCAGTCACGCGCCGCAGCCTTGCACGAGCGCGTGTTCGCCTGGATGAACCTGGCCGACGAGCGCCACCTGCACGCCTGCTATGTGGCGGGTCGGCCAGTGCTCACACCTTCCACTCCAGGCGCAGCTGCATAGCGCGGTAGCTGCGGCCTTGGCTGCGGCTCCAGCTCTCCATGCCGGGGGCGAGGGTGTAGCTGCTGCTGCCATGGTCTTGCGCCAGCACATTGCTGGCAGACAGGCGCAGCATCAGCGCGCTGTTGAAAGTCCAAGTGGCATAGGCATCGAGCACCCGCTTGGCATCGCTTTCGGCACGCCTTTCTATCGACTGCTGAATCACCTGACGCGGTGTGAGGTTGAGGCTGGCCCCCAGGCTCAGCGGCAGGCTGCGCAGCCGGTAGTCCGCCCCCAGGTTGGCGGTGTAGCCCGGTTGCTGGTCCAGTGTGTTGTGCGGCCCGGGAATGCCCTCCACGCGTGAGCGGTACAGGCTCAGATTGCTGCGGATGTTCACCGGCAGCGCGTCCTCCAGGAACTCGTCGAGGCGGAACTTCGCCTCCAGCTCCACGCCGTAGGTGCGCGCTTGGCCGATGTTGCGCGGCTTGTTCACCCAGCGCGGCACGGCCGCCCAGCTCACGCTCTCGAGCTGCGGTGTGGTGCGTATCAAGTCGGTGATGCGGCGCGCGAACACATTGGCGCTGAGCACACCGCCCTTGCTGAGGTACTTCTCATAGGCCAGCTCCAGCCCCGTGGCCAGCTCCGGGCGCAGCTCCGGGTTGCCCATGCGGTCGGGGTAGGCGTACTCGTTGGCACCACAGCTTGCCGCGTTCACGCAAGGGAATTGGTTGTTGATGCTGGGCTGCGCAATCAAGTCCTGCAGATTGGGCGAGCGGTAGCTGCGCGTGAGGCTGGCGCGCAGCTGCTCTTTGCTGCGCTCGTCGATTTTGTAGAGCGCGTGCAGCAAGGGCGTGGTGACGGCGCTGCTTTGGCGCAGCTGCTGTGCAGCACGGTCGCTGTGGGTGCTGATTTGTTCCCAGCGCAGCCCGGCATAAAACGCCCACTTCGGCCCCCAGGTCCACTCATCCTGCGCATAGGCCGCCAGGCGCTGCGTGCCCGCCGTGGGGTTGTCGCCGTAGTCCGCCAGGGCGCTGCAGTCCAGGCCGTTTTGCAAGCAGCTGCGCTGCTGCGTGCTGCGGTTGCCTTCGGCTTCGGCGCCGGCCACCAGGCTGTGGTCATCACCGAGCTGGTGCGAGAGCTTGCTGCTGAGGTTCCAGCTGCGGTTGCGTCCCTCGCTGTTGTCTTGCTGGGTGCGCGTGGTTTGGGCCAGCAGCAGCTCACGGCGCAAGCTGTCGCTGCGTGACTGCGCGTTGCCCCCACCGGCGCGCAGCTCCAGCCGGGTGTCTGCACCCAGCTTGTGGTTCCATTGCAGGCCCAGGCGCAGCATGTCGAAGTCGTTGCTGCCCTGGGTGTGAGCCTCATCGAAGTTGGAGGGCGCCGGGGCCAGCGCACTGCGGCTGATCTGCTGCGTGAGGTCCGTGCCTGAGCGGTTGCGATTGAAAGCGGCAAAGGACTGCAGCGCCAGCGTGTTGCCTTCACCCAGGCGCCACTGCACGCGGCCTCCGAAGTGCAAGGAGCGCTGCGTGCTGTCGCTCTGCCCGCGCTGCACAATCTGCCGCTGCTCGCCGCTGGGTGTCCAGCGCGTGAGGTTGAGGGTGTCGATCTCATCCAGGCGGAGCTGCACCTGGCCGTTGAGGTTGAAGGTGTAGGTGCCGGTCTCGCCCACGCGGTCGTTGCGCTGCCAGCTCAGCTGGGGCGAGTACAAGTCCTGCTCCATGCCCAGCCCCAGGCGCAGCTCGTTGAGCCGGCGTTGCAGCGCCTCGCGCAGCACGATGTTGATGGTGCCGGCAATCGCACGCGCTCCAAACTCCGCCGTGGGCGCCCGCATGACCTCGATGCGCTCGATCTGCTCGGGCGGAATTTGCTCCAGCGAAAAGCCCGGCGGCATGCGCTCGCCATTGACCAAGATCTGCGTGTAGCCCCCACCCATGCCGCGCATGCGCGGCTCGCCACCGCGGCCCGGCCGCCCGCCCAGCGTCACGCCAGGCAAGCGCTTGAGCAGCTCTGCAGCGCTAGCGTCGCCAAAGCGCTCAATCTCCTCGCGCCCAATGACGATGCGCGCCGCCGTGGCCGCACGGCGCTGCATCTCATCACTGGCGCTGCCCTGCACGCGCACGGTCTCGAGCCGGTTGGGCTCGCTGGCTGCCTTAGCCGGGGACTCAACTTTTTGAGCTTCTGCGGCGGCACTCTGGGTCCAGGCCGCTGTGCTGAGGTTCAACACACTCAGACCAGCCAGGAGCAAGACATTTGGCTTGAAGACGAACATGAATATTGCGGCGTTTGTTGGCATTGGAAATGGACGCAGCAGCGCAAGCACCGCCATGTGCAAGCATCGCATGGGCAGGGGCTTGGCTTTTGGGACTTCACCCTTCTTTACGCACACCGTCTGCCCCCTGAACCATGCCGTGTTGGTGGCCTAGCTTGGCCATAATGAACCGATCAGTTTCACGTCTTAGACATGAGCACCATCGACATGCTGCAACGCCCGCTGGATGGCGACACGCCCTGCGGGTTGGATATGAGTTTCTCGCCTGAGTTCGACCGCATGCGCGAAATGAGGCGCCAAGACGATCCGACGCTGGATCAGGGCGAGTGGGTCACCGAAATCAAGCGCGCCGATTGGCCTGGACTGCTGCAGCTGTGCCAGACCTTGCTGAGCACCCGCAGCAAAGACCTGCGGATCGCCGGTTGGTACGCTGAGGCCGCCACACGTGTTCATGGGTATGGGGGGCTTGCCAGCGGCTTGCGGCTCTACGCCGGCTTGGTGCGCAACTACTGGGATCAAGTGCATCCACTGCCCGAAGAAGGCGATCCTGAGTTGCGCATCGGCAGCGTCAACTGGCTGTTGACTCAGCTGCAAGTTTGGGCACAGGACGTGCCACTGCTGCGAAGTGCTGAGAACACCTATACGCTCAAGCAAATTGACAGCATTCGGCAAAAGTCTGGCGCCGCGCGTGATCATGGTGACGAGCAAGCTCAGGCCTTGCTAGACGCCTTGGCCAAAGCCCAGCAAGCCACGCCTGTGGCTGAGGTGATTCAAGCGCTAGCGCATGTACGCGAGGCGCAAGAGGCCTTGGCCGAACTCCAAACCGATGTCGACCACCACCTCGGGCAGGACGGTCCAGGTTTTGTTGCGGCGCGCGAATGCTTGGGCGATGTGTTGCATTCGCTGGAACGATTGCAACGCGACATGGGCGGGACGCCCGAGCCCAGCGCTGACAGCGACTCAGCACCTGAGGCAGAGCGTGCCCAGCTGCCTGCCGCGGGCATGGGAGTGGCACCCACCAGCCGCGCTCAAGCGCTGGAGCAGCTGCGCCTCGTCGCGGCCTACTTCCGCCGTACCGAGCCCCACAGCCCTGTGGCCTATTTGGCCGAGCGCGCCGCCAAGTGGGGCGACATGCCCTTGCATCAATGGCTTCGGGCCGTCACCAAGGACAGCAACACCCTGTCCCAAATCGAAGAACTGCTCGGCGTCCCAGAACCGGAATCTGGCCGCTAAACCCCAGCTGGCCGCGACATGGCGCCGAACCACAGGAAACGGCGCAGCTCAGGTGACGCTAAGGCTTTGCCGCGCGCTTGCCTGGCCGTTTGGGTTTAGGGGGTGGAGGCACTTCATCCGGCGAGAGTGGGTAGAAGCCGCGCCTGGCGGGGTTGTCTGGGAAGACGGGGATGCGTGTGGGCGGCAGCGGGGCATGCCAGCCATGGCGCTGGGCCCAGGCCTGGATGTCTGGGATGGGGCCAGGGGCCTCGCCGTTCGGGCATTCGTGCAGGCAGTACCAGGTATTTCTTTCCTTGCCGATGACGGGCTTGGGCGGGTCCTCCCAGCGGGCCCAACCGATGATGGGGTGGACATAAGTGCCCGGCTCATCGGGGTCTAAATGCTTGGGGATATAGCTGGTGACGTCAATATACGGACGGTCTGGGTTGGTGAGTTGATTGGCCCACTCCCGGCAGCCGGTGGTTGGGCGATAAGGCCTCATTTTGAATTTATCACCGTAAAGGTACAGGGAGTCCGCCAGCGGAGAGGGGGAAGGGATTTGATTGAGATCACATATCCCAACCATCCAGGGTGGACTGTCTTCGCTATAGCCCAAGAACCAATTTGCCAGCAGATAGCGCCCCTCAGACTCTGTGTTCTGCGGCGCCAGCATTACATGCTTGGTTGACTCAAGGCGTCCACGCAAAGGTGTCGGGTGTTTGTGGGCGGAGAGAATGAGTCCGTCCTTGTCAAATTCAAAAAGAACCACGTCGACCGTTGGATGGTCTGATCGATAGTTCTTCTCCGCGGGGATGCTTAGCGGGTCGGGTGCTGCAGTTTCCCAGGAAAGCAACTTGTAGTTACCTTGTTTGGTTGCATCGTATTTTTTGGAGAACTTAAGCTCGGAAGCCCAGTTGTTGTTGGTGATGTAAATGATATACCGCCACTCCCAGGGGCGTTCGATCCAGCGAGGGATGTCTGGGTTCGGTGTTGGTGCGGCAGTTGCGGAAATGGTTGAGTTGAAAGCGCATAAAAATAGGAGCACCAGCGCTGACTTTTTGATGCGGAGAAAAATACAAAAAGTAGTCATGGCAATATATTTGCGTCACTCACGGTGATGTGCAGGTGGTGGGCGTGGTTGGTTTCTGAATCAGTTTTCTGAATATTGGACGAGGGGGCTTTGTTGTCTCGGGTGTTGTCGTCCATCACCCAGGGGTCAAACAGTTGCCGCACGCAGCGGCATTGCAGTAATGCGGCCCGATACCGGTGGACATGATCGGGTTCGTTGGCATCACGGGCTGCTGTCCATTTCTTTAGTTCTTCATTGGCATTCTTGGCGGCATTCTTGGCTCGTTCTTTTGCGTCCGCTTCGGCTTTTGCTGCTTGTTTGATGGCCTCTTCGTTTTTGGGAAGCTTTCTGCTGATTTCTCTTTTTTTGGCTATGGCTGTGTCGAGTTCGTCGTCGGCTGCTTTTTGGGCTGCCATGGACTTTTCATACGCGGCAAAGGCTGTGATTTCAGCCTCGGAGACAAGGTCTTTGTCGTTTTTGTTGCCGATCCCTTGCTCGGCGCCCATTTTTTTCATGGCCTGGCGCAACTCCTCCCGATTGAGCACAGTGCCGCCAAGTACCGCCACGTCCAAACCCAAGCCGGCGCGGTGGGCGATGGAGCCCAGCATGGGGCGCCAGCAGGAGGACATGGTCAAGCTTGCGATCCCCACGTCCAGCGCTGCACTGAATAGCGCGGCGTAGCCTGCAGGGTGTGCGCGAGGCAGGCCGTCGCTGAGGTGGTTGAAGTTTGTGATGTTGCTGCTCGGGTTGTTTTCTGACCGGAAATTCACCACCAGACGTCGGGCAGGCTGGGTGGTTGTGGCGGGTTCGTTGATGGTCAAGGTGGCGGCGCTCAAGCCCCGGTAGATGCTGGTGACCGCGGCCGCGACGGCAGCGCTGGTGCCGTCGGGCAGGCGGGAGGCGACTTCGTCGGCGGTGTAGCGGTGGGATATGCGCATCCAAATATTGCCCGTCAGCGGCGCGGTGTATTTGTCCAGGGTGTCGGTCTGTTGGGCAATCGTGGGTGTGTCGGGGTCGTTGTGGCGCCCTGTCTTCTCGGTGATGGTGACGAGGACGTCGCGCTCACCCACCGTGACGGCGTAGACCGGAGATTGGCGGAAGGACGGGTGGGCGTCACTGTTGAGGTAGAGCGAGACTCTCCGCCCTTGCTGTACTTTCAGCTGAATCTTTTCGCGCGAGCAGTCGACCCTCCCGGGTTGGGTGGCAAATTGAGGCAGCGCCCGTCCATCGACGGCGATGGCGTAGGGGATATCGAGGTTCTTCGCCGTGCTGCAGCTGAACTGATAGGTGACTGTGCGAGTGGGGGCGACGGGCACCTCTTGAGCAGGCCCCGGAGGGCCGGACAGGGTCGGCGCACTGGCCGCGGGTTGTTTTCGGGATGTCACGTTTAGCAGCCTGGCGTGTTCGTCGATAGGAAATGGTCTTCGGTTGCCTGGGTTTGCGGCTCCCAAAACAGCCGAACTTCTTGGCTCTGTGCAGTGCGCACGATGACGGTTTTTCCCTCAGCATCTGTGACGCCCCGAATTACTTCGCCGCCAAATTCAATGCGATACCCCATGCCGGGCTCAGGCTGGCCAGTCACCTCGTTTCGGGCCACGAATTGCTTTTGATACAGCTTTAGACGTGTATCGGGCAGGGTGCTCAGCTCAACTGCACCACTCTCCCCACCCAGGAAGTTATGCCGCGCCCCATGCACGGCAAAGGTGCCGGGGCAGGTGAAGGTGATGTTGGCGCCGTCCAGGGTCAGGGCGCTTTGTCCTGCGGTGAGCTCAATCTTGGACTGGGCGCTGATGCGGATTTCGTCGTTGGAGGATGTGAGTGAGATGGTTTGGTCGGCCCACAGCTGAAGGGTGTCGGTGTGGGCGCGCAGCGAGGTGCCGCCATTGGCCGCAATGGCGCTGAGGCCGCCGCTGTGGGTGTAGAGGCTGGTGGTGCCCCCGCTGACGGCGCTCACGGTGTGGGCGGCGCTGAGCTGGGTGTCGGCTTGTGCCATCAGCAGAGCGTCGGCGGCGCTGTAGCTCATGATGCTGGCGGGGGTGGTCAAGCTGGCGCTGGTGTTGGCATCCAGCACCAGGTGGGGTTCGCTGTAGGCGCAGGCGCTTTCGCCGGGGCTGCGGCCATCGGCAGCGCTGGCGCTCAGGCCGTCGGCGTTGCCGAGTTTGAGCTGGCCATTTTGCTGAGGGTCTATGGATTCGCACAGCGGTTTGGCGGCGTCGGCGTTGAGGGGCAGAGCGCCCGCGGCCTGTGCGGCTTGGCCAAGCCGCTGGGCCAGCGCTTGGCTGGCGCGCAGCTGGCCCAGCGGCTCGGCGGCGTCCATGTGTGACCCTTGGGCTTGAGGCCGAGCGCTGGTGGAGAGCAAGACGCCGCGTGCCGCACGCAGCACTCCCCAACCTTGGGTGAGGGCTTCAAAGCCGCTGCCGCGTTGCGGCCCACGCTGTGCGCTGCTGGGGCTTTGCTGGATGAGGTGGCCCAAGCCCAGTTGGGCATGGGTGTAGCTGCACAGCAGCCGGGTGCGCAGTTGGCCGGTACTGTCGTCCAGCACCCATTGGTTGTAAGCACCGCCGCCCAAACTGTGGCTGTGCCAGCCGCTGATGGCACCGGGGTGATTGACGCCGCTGTCGTGACCGGCGGCAAAGGGGGGGGTGTCTTGCCCGTTGTAGAGCTGGCCCACGATGACGGGGCGGTCTATATCCCCTTCGATGAATTGCACCGCCACTTCCGTGCCTACGCGTGGCAACAGCACGGTGCCCCAGTTGGGCCCAGCGCTGGGCTGTGCCACGCGCACCCAGGTGAAGGCCTGTTCGTTGCCGGGGGCTTGGCCGTTGGCGTCGGCGCTGCTGTTGTGCGCCAGCCCTCCTGGTGCAGGGTTGACGCCACGCTGCCAGGGGAACTGTACTTTGACCCGGCCGTCTCTGTCGCTGTGCGTGGGCTCGCTCTCTGGGCCCACCACCAATGCAGTGAGCAGGCCGGGTGCGGTGGGTTGCGGGCGCCAACGCGGCACCAGTGCGGCGTCAGCGGGTGCTGCGTGGAAGTGGTTGCGGTAGCTGCCGCTTTCAAGTTCGGTGGCCTGCTCCAGCAGAGGCGCCGCCCCTGCGCGCATGGCGCCCCCGAGGTTGTTGGCCACATGGTGCTCCACGGCCAGCGTGACGAAACGCTGCGCGTTGCGGGTAGGGTGGGGTCCTTGGGCATCCAGTCCCCAGATGGGGTGCTCGCTCAGGCCGAAGTTCACACCGGGGCGCAGCTGTCGCACCTGGCTTTGGCCCTCATAGTGCTTGCTGCTGAGTTCAAGTGCGTTGAGTGCCAACTCCGCGGCGCGCTGCGCGTGGGCCGGATCTTCGTAGCGGTAGGCGCCGCTGCTGTCGTAGAGGCTGAGCGCGGGCAGCTCGCCCAGCTGGAGTGCGCTGTCGGCCTGGCCGACGGTGGCATGCAGGGTTTTGTAGTCCCAGCTGGCCAGCGCCACATGTTGGGCTTGAATCTGCCGAGAGGCGCGCCACTGCGTGACGGTGTCGCCCCGTGAGCCCGCAGCCACCGCGGCTTGCGCAAATCGCAGCGTGCCCAGGTCGTCGCGAGGGCTGTGGCGGTCGCAGATGACCATGGTGTGGCGAGCCTGAGCGCTGCCGTCGCGCTGCTGGGCGGAGTCTTGATGCTGCCAGTGGTAGCTCAATCCTTCTTGCGCCAACAGGCGCTGCACAAAGGCCAGGTCGGTTTCGCGGTACTGCACGCACACCGAGCGCCGACGCAGTGGCTCGCTCACACGCAGCTCGTAGTGGGCTTGGGGGTAGTCACGGAAGATGTCTTCAATGACTTCCAGCGCCGTCTTGTCTTGATAGACAAAGCAATCGCGGCGCAGGCCCAGAAAGCTCAGCCAGGGTGCGAGTACCAGGCGATAGCGCGCCAGACCCCCGTCAGCACCGAGTTGCACGGCCTCCATCACATAGCCGTGCCAGGCGCTGTAGCGCCCGTCATTGAGCAGGCGTTGCACCGTCACTTGTTCGCCCACCAGCGCCTTCAGTTCCAGGTAGCGGCTGGTGGAGAGGGCATCCAGCACCAGCTCAAAGGGCTGATTGAGGGTTTCGCGCAGCACCAACCGCTCAGGAATGAGGGCCAGATTTGGCAGCGCGGTTTGCAGCTGGAGCAGGCGCCCCTGTTGGTCCAGCAGGCGGGCGAAATCCAGCCGCGATGCCAGTTCACCCAGAATGTGCGTACTCAGCGAGCTCCAAAGGCTTGCTGCAAATGTCGACATGGGAACTCCCTCTTTTCGAATCTGCTGGGTCTGTCGCCCCTATGGGGTCTAGGGATCAGGGCAGCGTGATCGTGACGTGGGCTTGCTGTGCGGGCAGCTTGACGAGCTGGCTGTAGCGCGCCAGGTCACGCTCGGTTTGCTGCTGCAGCGTGCCGCGCACGCCCATAAAGGCCAGCACGGCAGCCAGTGCAAACATGGAACCCAGCACCCACAAGGGGACCTCGGCGCGGAGCTTGTGGCTGAGGCGATCGGGCGGTGTGGCGTGCGGCGCGAATTCAGCCCGGCGGCCTTTGAGATGGGCGATTTCGTCCCCCAAGCGTGCGCTGAGGTAGCCCAGCTTCTCGCTGCCTTCGATCAGGTACTTGCCTTGAAAGCCCATCAGCAGGCACATGTGAAAGACCTCAAGCACCTGCAGCTTTTCCAGCCCTTGCTCTCGGCATTCCTCGAGCAGCACGAAAAAGTTTTCCCCGGCGAGCTGCTCGCCAAAGAACTCCAGTTGTAGTGGGCGGCTTTCCCAGTCGGCTCTGAGCGCGGGTTGGCCCATGAGCACCATTTCATCGACCAGGGCGCAAAACGCGTACTTGACCAAGTAGATGTCTTTGGCGGAGGTCTCGAACTGACGCGACCCTCGCTCCACACTCAGCAGAAATTCGCGCACCTTGGCGCGAAAGCTGGCGGCGTCGGTGGGTGTCCCGCGTCCGCGCAGCAGGAACAGCATGTAGAAGCCGTTGTACATCAGCTCCAGCAGTGTTTTGGCTTCGTTGCTTGTGGCCAGTTGGGAGGCGTGTGTAGTGGGCGCAGAGGCCAGCAGCGAGGGGGCGTTCATGGTGGTGAGAGCTTCAGTGGGGCTAAGCGGGTAAGCGGCCGTATTCAGGCGTTGACAACAAACAGCTCCAGCTGCAATTCATCAAAGCCGGCAGGCGAGTAGATGGTGGCGCTTTGGCCTTGCAACATGCGCTCGTAAAGGGCGCCGCGAGGCTCGAGCGCAAAGTACTGGGTGTTGGGGCGCACCGGGATGGCGGGCGGCACTTGCGCCATGTGGGTCAGGCGCACACCGCCCATGGCTGACAGCACGAGTTTTTCGACGTCGTCTGGAGCACCGACTTTGAAGCGCAATGGCACGGCGCTGATCAAGTCGCTGGCCGGCATTGCGGCACTCACGCCCAGGTAAAGCGTGCTGTTGCCTCCAAGCTGCTCGCTGTCGAGTCGGCCCAGGTGGAAGGACGGCTTGGTTTCGTTCAGCGCAATCGCAAAGTAGCGAGTGGAGATCACGGTCTCCAGCAGGTCGCGAATGATGCCTTCGATGGCGTTGAACGCACGTTCGGGTTGGCGATGCTCGTAGCCTGGTAAATCCGCCAGGGTGTAGGACTTTGAGAAGGTCAGCAAGGCGCCACTGAGCGCGAGCAGTTGCTCGAAAAGCCGCTCGGGGTGCAAGAGTGGGTGCTGACGCAAATGCTGCAGCTGCGCGCAGGCGGTGCTGGCGGTGTGCAGCAGCCAGAAAGAAGCAATGTCGCCGGAGCGGAATTCAATGACGTGCTTGGAGGGTTCACGGTGGAAGCCATAGAGGGCGTCCACCTTGGCTTGCAGCATGTCCAGCAAGCGCCTCAGCAGCGCGCCCAGTGCGGGCATGGCGTGAATGGACAGCGACGGCGCAATGAAGCGAGCGTCCAGCTCATATCCCCCCGCAGAGGTGCGACGCAATCGGCACACGGGAACGCTCACGAGATGGGGCTGCACATCGTGCTCAGGCAGCAAACGCACCAGGCGTTGCAGCTGAATGACTTCGGCACGGGCCGCCTGTGTGAACAAGTCGGCCTGGGCCTGGGTGCTGCGTTGGTAGTGCAGCGAGCCGTCGTCACCCGTACCGTCCATGGCCGCGTTGCTGGCCTGAGTTCTGAGCGGTGCAATCGTGGCGTGAATGACGACTTCAGACTGATGAGTGGGCAGCGCAGCAAGATTGAGTGCTGCAGGGAGTTCGTCCTCGCCTGGAGCACAGAAGAACTCGCCATCTGGAAACACCAAAGCCAGCTCTTGCAAGCGCAGCACCCCGCTGGCAAGGCCGGATGTGTCTATGCTCAGATTGCGTACGCCCCAAGAGTAAGGATGCAAGGAACGCATGGCCTCGGCAAGACGCCACTCGTGGTAGCTGTCTTGGCGTTGGAAATGCTGAGGTCGCAAAAACAGGCCCTCACCCCAAAGAACTTTAGAAGTCGGTATCAAACGGATATCTCCAGAATCAAGTTGCCTCCCCGCGGTGCGGGGAGTTGATGTCGCGGCGTCTAGTGGCAGTTCACGCCCGCCAGACGCAGGGTGTCGGGGTCAGCACCTTCCGTGACACCGGCGGCCACATTCATGGCGCAGCCATGCAAGCCGACGGTGATGCCACTGCTTTCAGATTCCGCCGCCTTGAATGCAAAGCGCCAACGACCTTGCGCTGGCGCTCGGAACAGGCTCACCACGGCGATATGGCTTGTGCTCACGGGGAGCGTTTCGATGACCTCGTGTTTTTGCCCCGGAGTCAGCACCAGCTCGCGAACGTCGACGAGGTCATTGCCAAAGGCTTCGCGTTCGTTTTTGGGTGATGCGAAGCTGCTATAGGGGGCATTGAGGAATGCGTTAACGCCACGCAATTTGTAAACCCGCACAACAACTGCAAGCGAACGTTTCTGGGGGTCGGTGTTTAACTGTTCGCCAGCATGAATTCTCAATGTCACTTTGCGTTCCATCTTGGGCATGGCGGCACTGATGGTGGTGGGGTTGATGTTGTCTGGTGCTTTGAGCCCGACAGCCTCTAGAGACTTGGACAGAACACCGCCGGAGCCAGAGCTGCATCCAGCAGTCATCAGCGTGCAAGCGGCGGCAAAACTTAGTGAAAGAAGTCCTTTGAATCGGCCGCTCGACCCGGGTTTTGAAGGGGTGGATTGGCTGCGATTCGGTCTCATGGGTGGGTGTCAGTTGAGGGGGCTTTGAGGGCGATCTATCGACCGTGTTTGAGCATGCTTTCGGCATGTCAAGGGGTCAGTCAATGCTGATCCTATCTTTCGTGTCCTGGGGCTTGTGACCTTCTTTTGGGGGAGTGCGTAAGCGTTCAATTGGCCACTACATTGCCCTGCGTTTCAGGTGTCAGTAGCAGGTCTTGATTGCTGCTCGACATGCGAATACAGACCCTGAAGACTGATGGGTGGCGCGTTCCTTTGTGCTGCCTGGTCGTTAAGCACTTACCTGGTTGTCAGATGTCTTCCTTCGTCAGAACGGTTTTCATGTTGGTTTGCTCCGCCACCTTGGTGGCGTGCAGCACGACCCCCACCACCCCGCCTCCCACTCCGGTGGAGCCCACCGTTGCTCCGCTCGAGCAATTCATGTCCGAGGCGGCCAAGTCGCGCCAAGAAGGTGCGCGAACTTCTGAGCGTGAAACCTATCGCAAGGCGGCTCAGGCCTACCCCACGAGCAAAGAACCTTGGCTGAAATTGGCGGAGGGCTATTTCGAATCAGGGGACTATGGCAACACAGTTCTGGCCGCGCAGGAGGTCTTGCAGCGCGATGCCTCCGATCGTGTGGCCACCAGCTTGTTGGCTGTCAGCGGCCTTCGAGTGGCGACCACTGCCCTGGCCAGCCTTCGCCAATCCCAGGATCAGGAAATCAACGCAGACACCCGACGCCAGGCCGCCGATTTGGTCAAGAGCATTCGCGAGGCTTTGGGTGAGCCGGTGCTGGTGCCCAAACCTGTTGAACCCGCAACGACCACGCCGCGTCGCTCCGCAGCACCCAAGCGTTTGGTTCCTGTTCCTGCACCAGGTGCGGGACCCACACCTGCCGTGGGCTCCGCAGCCACAGCCGCGCCAAAGGGTGCAAGCACAGCGCCGGTCAAGCCAGCTTCAGCCCCGGTTGTGGCACCACTGCCAGCGAAGAAGCCGACCAATCCTTTTGACAAGCTCAACTAGTCAGCGCGCTCATCAGCGGCGCCTCGATCACACACCCAACAGCCTTCAATCCACCTAAGAGAGATATATGGCCAAGAACGACAGCGTACAAAAGCGGCTCCAGAAGGTGCGTCCGCCCCGCGTGCAACTGAGCTACGACGTGGAAATCGGTAACGGCGTGGAGCAGCGTGAGATCCCCTTTGTCACAGGCGTGATCGGGGACTTCACGGGCAAGGCTGATCCGAACAAGCCGCAGCCCAAGTTGCGCGACCGCAAGTTCGTCAACATCGATCTGGATAGCTTTGACGACGTCATGGCCGGCATGTCACCCAAAGCGGGCTTTCGTGTGGTCAACAAACTCAGCGGTGACGGAGAGCTGGGGGTCAACCTCGAGTTCAACGCCATCGACGACTTCCGCCCCGAGGCCGTGATGCAGCAGGTTGAGCCGCTGCGCAAGCTGCTTGAGGCCAGAACCAAGCTCTCTGACTTGCGCAACAAGCTCGCAGGCAACGAAAAGCTCGAAGACCTGCTGGGCGATGTGTTGAGTAACACCGAAAAGCTGCAGCAACTCAGCCACGAGACTGCCAAAGAAGGGGAGTGAGCACCATGACCGTCGCAATCCCTCAAAACACGGCCCCAGCCCCAGCAAATGCTGAATCGGTGACCCTGCTTGACCAGATCGTTGCCGACAGCAAAGTGGCGCGCTCCTCCAGCGAGCATGTGCGTGCCAAAGACATCATCTCCGAGCTGGTGCGCGAGGTGCTGCAGGGCTCGGTGGTGATGTCCAGCAACCTCACCGCTTCCTTGGACGCGCGTGTGGCTGAGATCGACCAGCTCATCTCCGAGCAGCTCTCGGAGATCATGCACCACCCAGACTTCCAGCGCCTGGAGTCCAGCTGGCGCGGCCTGCACTACCTGTGCAAGCACACGGCCACGGGGTCGCAGCAACGCATTCAGGTGCTCAATTGCACCAAGCGCGATCTCATTCGCGACTTCCAGACGGCCATCGACTTTGATCAGAGCGCGCTGTTCAAAAAAGTCTATGAAGAAGAGTTCGGTACCTTCGGTGGCGCGCCTTTCGGCGCTTTGGTGGGTGACTTCGAGTTCTCGCGCCAGGCCGACGATATGTACCTGCTCGAGCAGCTGTCGCATGTGGCTGCCGCAGCCCACGCACCGCTGATCTCTGCGGCTGCGCCGGAGTTGTTTGGTCTGGAAGGCTTTACCGACATGGGCAAGCCACGCGACCTCTCCAAGGTGTTCGACACCGTGGACTACGCCAAGTGGAAGGCTTTTCGCGAATCGGAAGATTCCCGCTATGTGGGTCTGACGGTGCCGCGATTCCTGGGTCGTCTGCCCTACAACCCGAAAGACGGCACGCTCACCGAAGGCTTTAACTTTGTTGAACGTGTCGACGGCGCAGACCACAGCCGCTACCTGTGGGTGAACACGGCCTACGCGTTCAGCGCACGTCTGACGGCGGCCTTTGAAACCTATGGCTGGTGTGCCGCCATTCGGGGTGTGGAAGGGGGCGGACTGGTGGACGATTTGCCCACCCACACTTTCAAGACAGACGATGGCGAAGTGGCACTCAAATGCCCCACCGAGGTGGCCATCACCGACCGGCGCGAGAAGGAGCTTTCTGACCTGGGCTTCATCCCCCTGGTGCATTGCAAGAACACTGACTACGCGGCGTTCTTTGGGGCTCAGTCAACCCACAAGCCCAAAAAGTACGACAACGAAGCGGCCAACGCCAATGCGGCCTTGTCCGCACAGCTGCAATACATGATGGCTGTGTGCCGTATCGCGCATTACATGAAATCCATGATGCGCGACAAGATCGGCAGCTTCTCCTCCACGCTGGAGGTGGAGCGTTACCTCCACAACTGGCTCATGCAGTACGTGGTTGATTCCGACGACGCTTCTCATGAACTACGCGCTCAGCGCCCGCTTCGTCAGGCCCAAGTCGAGGTCAGCGAGGTTCCCGGGCGTCCGGGTGTGTACCGCGCGGTGGCCTTTGTGCGACCGCATTTCCAGCTGGATGAGCTCTCGGTCTCTCTGCGTTTGGTTGCAGAGCTGCCGACGGGCAAGTCGTAAACAGCAATCCGTAGTCCTTCAACAGGGAGATACATGAGCATGAAAGACATCTACATCAAATTCGGCAACCCGCTCAATGGCAAGAAGATCGAGGGCGAATCGCGCGATCAAGAGCACAGCAAGCCCTGGTTCGAAGTGTCGAGCTGGTCGCACCTGATCCGCCAGCCCAAGTCGGCAACCGCCTCGACCGCTGGTGGTCACACGGCAGAGCGCTGCGAGCACGCTGAAATGGTGTTCACCAAGGATCTGGACCTCATCAGCCCGCAGCTGTGGGAAGCCTGCTCCGCAGGCACGCTGTACGACGACGTGGAAATCCACTTCATGCGTGCCAACGGCACTCAAGGCCGTGTGCAGTACCTGACCATCAAGTTGAAGAAGGTCATCATTTCCTCCGTCACCCCAGAAGTCGTGGGTGAGGGCCTGCCGACCGAGACCTTCAGCCTCAAGTACGCCGCTGTCCAGTGGGAATACATCCAGCAAACCATGGATGGCAAGGTGGCCAAGGGCACCCCAGCGATGTGGAGCTTGGCGACGAACAAGCCTGTGTTCGAAGCGCCGAACTGATGGTCCTAGGGTCCCGACGGGTTCGGGGCCAGGATTTCACGGGGCGTTTGAGGACGCCCCGCTTTCTTTGTTATTTCTGTCGGGTGCATTTTGAGTTCCAACGTACGAATCCGCCGCAGCGTGCTGGACCGCTTGTTGGCCGTTGATGCGCCTGCTGGCGTGGTCATGACCCAGTCGGTCGCGCAGATGCGCGACGCCGTAGCCCGTGACCTGGAGGCGCTGCTCAACGCACGTGCGCCCATGGACTTTGACGCCATGCACGGCTTCAGCTGCGCGCGCCGTTCCGTGCTGACTTTTGGTGTTCGGGACTTTGTCGGGCGCGTACTGACCAACTCCGAGGAACAGCGCTATATCGGCCGCAGCTTGGCCACTGCCATTGAGGCCCATGAACCGCGATTGACCCAGGTGCAAGTGAGCTTTGATGGCGGAGAGGGCCAATCCATCAACTCGCTGGCCTTCACCATTCGGGCCATGTTGATGGTTCACCCCACACGTGAGGCGGTGAGCTTTGATGCCGTACTTCAGCCTTCGGTGGCGCGCTTTTGCGTGACCCAGGCGCGCTTTGGCAACGCCCTGGCGGCTTGAGCGGACAGGGAGCTGCTGACATGGATGACTTACTACCTCACTACGAGCGCGAGTTGGCGTTTTTGCGCGACCACGCCGCTGACTTCGCTGCACGCCACCCCAAAATCGCCGGTCGCTTGATGCTCTCAGGTGACGTGGGCGAAGACCCGCACGTCGAGCGCCTGATCGAGTCGTTTGCTTTGCTATCTGCGCGTGTCCACAAGCGCTTGGACGACGACTTTCCGCTCTTTACCGAGTCATTTTTGGAGGTGCTGTATCCGCACTACCTCCGCCCCTTTCCGTCCTGCGCGATCGCGCGATTTGATGCTGGCGAGGCGCTGGCTCAGTTGAGCCGCAGCAACACCCTGCCACGCGGCACGCTGCTGCAAACCCGGCCCCTCAAAGGGGGCGTGACATGCAAGTTCCGCACCGTCACCGAGGTGCGTTTGGTGCCACTGACCGTGCAGTCGGTGCAATTCCGCGGTGCTGTGATCCCGCCCAAGGGCGTGCTCGTACCCACCGGCTCTTCGGCCATGTTGTCGCTGACTTTGAGCTTGAGTTCGCCCCTGGTGAGCTGGGCCACCTTGGCGGATGCGCCGCTGCGCTTCTACCTCGAAGGTGAGGCTTCGCAAGTGGCGGCGCTGCGCGAGGCGCTGCTGGGCTGCGTGAACAGCGTCTTTGTGCAGGCGCAAGGGCAAGACGTCTGGTGCCCCGCGCCCGACGCCTTGCCGCGTGCCGTGGGGTTCGCAGAAGAGGACGCCATTGTTCCGACCGATGCCCGCACCCATCCCGCCTACCGGCTGCTCACAGAGTACTTTGCCTTCCCCGAAAAATTCAATTTTGTCGATTTGCCTCTGCCCACCGCATCGCAGGGCATGGGCACGTCGAGCATCACACTTCACTATGTGCTGAGTGGGCTGCGCAGTGACTCGGACGAGGCACGCCTCTTGGAGACGCTCACCGAGCGCAACTTCTTGAGTTCTTGTGCGCCGGTGGTGAATCTTTTCAAGCAGCGGGCCGACCCGATACGGCTTACGCATCAGTCGCTGTCATACCCAGTCTTGCCCGATGGGCGGCGCGCCCATGCCTATGAGGTCTATTCCATCGACCAAGTGCAGCGAGTCCGTCAGACCGTCAAGGGCGAGCAGGTGGAGGCCTTCAAGCCGTTTTACTCCCTGCAGCACGACGAATACGTGGCCGGTCTGGAGCAGGCACCGCGCTATTGGCATGCAAGGCGCAATGAAGACGTGGCACAGCTCAGCCCTGGCTACGAGACAGAGCTGTCGATTGTCGACATTGGCTTTGACCCCGCTCAGGAGCAAACTGACACGCTCTCGGTGGAGGTGACGGCCACCAATCGGGACTTGCCCGCGCAGTTGCAAGTCGGTTCGCCGGGCGGCGATTTGTTCATTCCCGGCGGAGGGCTGTGCCGGGAGATTCGCATGTTGAGGCGCCCCACACAGGCCTACCGATTCAGCCGCGGGCAGGGGGCGTTGTGGAAGCTGATTTCCCACCTCTCGCTCAACCACCTGAGCTTGACGCAAGGGGGCATAGAGGCCATCAAGGAGTTGTTGCGTCTCTACGATTTGCCCGGCAGCGCCAGCAACCGCCGTGTGATTGATGCGCTGTGCGGTGTGGAGTATGTGTCCGCCAGCACTTGGCTCAGCGGCGAGCCATTCCCGGCCTTTGTGCGGGGCATGGAAGTGCGTCTGACGGTTGACGAGACGCACTTTGCCGGCATTGGCCTGCGCCTGTTTGCGCAGGTGCTCAACCAGTTCCTGGGCCTGTATGTCACGCTCAACAGCTTTGTGCAGCTCAAGGTGGTCTCGGAGCGCTCGGGCCAGGAACTCATGGCGTTTGAGCCGCGCTCGGGTGAAGGGGCGCTGCTGTGAAGACGGTGCGTCGCCATGCAAGCGCGCTGGCGCATTTGCTGCGCGAGCCCCACGGTTATGAGTTCTTTCAGGCCGTGCGCTTGCTGGAGCGTTGGTTGCACCAACGCGATGGTGGGCAGCCTACGCACAAGCAACTGAAGTTCAACAATTCTCTGTCTCTGGCATTCCCGGCCAGCGAAATTGCTGCTTTGCGGCTGGAGCGGCGGGCGGATGGTCTGCCCCACATCGGCGATGTCGATGGGCAAGCCTTGGATTTGGCGCAGGTCGCGGCCGTGCAGCTCACGCCCGCCTTCTTCGGCTTGTTGGGTATCAACGGCGCTTTGCCGGTCCACTACAGCGACATGCTGGGTGAACGCGAGTCTCGGCAGCGAGACGCCGATGCCCCGGCAGCGCGTGCCTTCCTGGACATCTTCCAGCACCGCGCGGTGCTGGCTTTCTACCAGGCCTGGCGCAAGCACCGCCTTGAGCTCCAGTTTGAGCACGACCGGCGCAACCGCTTTCTGCCCTTGATGCTGGCTGTGGGCGGCTTGGGGCAGCGCAGCCTGCACCAGCGTTTGGGCGGCGAACGCGGCGGTGTGTCTGACGACGCTTTGGCCTTTTACGCCAGTGTTTTGCAGCGGCGCCCCATGTCGCAAGCGGCTTTGGTTGGCGTTTTGCAGCAGTACTTTGGCGTTCCCGTGCAGGTCAAAGCTTTTGTCGGAAGCTGGGTTCAAAAACCGCCGGCACTGCACGCGCGCTTGGGCGTGGCGCAGGTTTGCCTTGGCCGCGACGCCATGCTGGGCGAGCGGCTGTGGCAGCGCCACCAGCGCGTCGGCTTGACCTTGGGGCCGCTGAGCAAAGCGCAGTTCGACGGCTTTTTGCCCGGCGGTGCGGCCGCGCTTGCGCTGCGCCATTGGCTCAGCCTGATGTGCGGCGAACAGTTCGAGTTCAGCGTGCGCCTGACCGTTGCGGGCGCCGACGTTCGCGGTGTGCGGCTCGACGACTCGGGCAGCGCGCGGCTGGGCTGGGACAGCTTTCTGATCACCCGTGCCGAGACGCTTGATCGCACCGAAGCGGGCTACGAGCTCATGACCCTGCATTGAGCCTGGCGCCGCACCTCATTCCTACCGATTGACCTTTGCCATCGAAAAATCCCATGGCCACCCATCTCAAAACGCTGATCTCCAAACTGAACGCTTCCTGCCGCCAGGCGGCGGAGCGTGCCGCCAGCCTTTGCATGTCCTACGGGCATTACGAGGTCGAACCTGAGCACTTGCTGTTGGCCTTGTTGGAGCAACCCAAAAGCGATCTGTCTGTGCTGTGCCGGCATTTCCACGTGCAGCCCGATGCGCTGGCACAGGACCTGCAGCGCGAACTCCAACGCCTGCGCAACGGCAATACGCGCACCCCGGTGTTTGGTGCCCATCTGCCTCAGTTGCTGGAGCATGCTTGGCTGATTGCGTCCTTGGAGTCGCACGAGCAGCGGGTGCGCAGCGGGCATCTGCTGCTGGCCCTGCTGACGGAGCCGACCCTGGGCCAATTGGCGCAGCGCGCCAGCCCGGGCTTTGCGCAGTTCCGGGTGGATGAACTCAAGCATCGACTGGAAGAACTCACACAGGGTTCGGCTGAATGCGAGCCTCTGCGGCCTCAGGCCAAAAGCCCCGCAGCGCAGACCGCTGCTGACAATGCCGCCACGCCGCAGGGCAGCACCCGCACCCCGGCGCTTGACCAATTCACCACCAACTTGACTCAGCGCGCGCGCGACGGACGTCTCGACCCGGTGATTGGCCGTGATGCCGAGATTCGGCAAACCATAGACATCTTGATGCGCCGCCGCCAGAACAACCCCATCCTCACCGGTGAGGCGGGGGTGGGCAAGACAGCCGTGGTGGAGGGGCTGGCTTTGCGCATTGCTTCGGGTGATGTGCCACAACCCTTGCAGGGTGTGGCCCTGCACGTGCTGGACATGGGCTTGCTGCAAGCCGGGGCCAGTGTGAAGGGCGAGTTTGAAAATCGGCTCAAGGGCGTCATCGACGAAGTCAAGCAAAGTCCTCACCCGATTGTGCTGTTCATCGACGAGGCCCACACCATGATTGGCGCGGGCGGGCAGGCCGGGCAAAACGATGCCGCCAATTTGCTCAAGCCCGCACTGGCGCGGGGTGAGCTGCGCACTGTGGCGGCTACAACCTGGAGCGAGTACAAGAAGTACTTCGAAAAAGACGCCGCACTGGCGCGTCGCTTTCAGGTCGTGAAAGTGGAGGAGCCCAGCGAAGCCCTGGCCTCCGCCATGATGCGGGGCATGGCGCCCTTGATGGAGCAGCACTTTGGCGTGCGCATCTATGACGAGGCCATCACCGAGGCCGTGCGCTTGTCGGCGCGCTACATCAGTGGCCGTCAACTCCCGGACAAGTGCATCAGCGTGCTGGACACCGCATGTGCCAAGGTGGCGCTGGGTCAAGCCGCACAACCTGCGGCCATGGAGGATTTGCTGCGCAGCCTGGAGCGGGCGCAGGCCGCAGTGGCCTCGCTGGAGCGCGAAGCTGCCGCGGGGCGTCAGCATGAGGCGCAGCTGGCTGAGCTGAAGACCCAGATTCAGCAAGACCAGCAGGCGCTCGATGCGCTGCGCCAACGCTACGAAGCCGAACGTGCTCTGGTGAGCCAAATCCAGCAGCAGCGCCAGAGCCTGGAGCAACTCAGCGCACAAGGGACCAAGATCGACGAGGCCGCGCAGATTGAATTGGCGGGCAAGCTCGAGGCCCTGAGCGCGTTGCAGGGCGACGCCCCTTTGATTCCGCTGCAGGTCGACGGCCATGTGGTGGCCGAGATCGTTGCCGCCTGGACTGGCATTCCTTTGGGCAAGATGGTGAAGGACGAAATCCACACCGTGCTCAAGCTGGCCCCGCTGCTCAAGGAGCGTGTGTTGGGTCAGGCCCATGCCATTGAGGCCGTGGCGCAGCGCGTGCGCACCTCACGCGCGCAGCTCGAAGACCCCAACAAACCCAAGGGCGTGTTCCTCTTTGTGGGGCCCAGCGGCGTGGGCAAGACCGAGACTGCACTGGCCCTGGCCGACGTGCTGTACGGCGGCGAGAAGAAGCTCATCACCATCAATATGAGCGAGTACCAGGAGGCGCACACCGTCTCCGGCTTGAAGGGCTCGCCCCCCGGCTATGTGGGCTATGGCGAGGGAGGAGTGCTGACCGAGGCTGTGCGCCGCAATCCCTACAGCGTGGTGTTGTTGGACGAAGTCGAGAAGGCACACCCCGACGTGCTGGAGCTGTTCTTCCAGGTCTTCGACAAGGGCGTGATGGACGACGCTGAAGGCCGGGAAATCGACTTCCGCAACTGCATCATCATCCTCACCAGCAATGTGGGCTCGTCGCAAATCATGCAGGCCTGCCTGAACAAATCGGAGGCCGAACGGCCCCAGCCGCAGGAGCTGCTCGAAGCCCTGCGCCCGGCGCTCTACAAGAGCTTCAAGCCGGCATTTCTGGGGCGTTTGCAGGTGGTGCCCTATTACGCCGTGGGCGACGACGTGCTGGAGTCCATCATCCGCCTCAAGCTGGATCGCATTGCCCAGCGCGTGCAGCAAAACCATCGCGCCAGCTTTGAGTACGACAACAAGCTGGTCGAGGCCGTGCTGGCACGCTGCACCGAAGTTGACAGCGGCGCCCGCAACGTGGACCACATCCTCAACGGCCACCTGTTGCCGCAGTTGGCCGAGCAGGTGCTGGCGCGCATGGCCGATGGCATTGCCGTGCGCCGCATCAAGGCCACCACCAGCAAGGGCGGTGAGTTTCGGTACACCGTTCAATAAGCCGCATGCGAGCCCGCGCAGTGCGCTGGCCTGACAGGGGAGTCACAAGCGAATGATCGACGCCAACGAGCAAGCTGTTTTCAATTGCCGCGTTCACACCTGGCGCCTCATGGCCGCGCGCCTGGCCCAGATGCATGTGCCCACAGATGCCACCCCGGCGGTCTTGCTGCAATGGTTGGCCGAAGTGGCAGACCCCCTGCGCCCTGCCGCCCAAACCCTGCAGCGGGCGCTGCAGCGGCACCCTTGGTCGGTGTTCGCGGTGGGGGCAGGTGGCTCACACGAACTGGGCTTTCGCGTGCAAGCCGGGTCTTCCCAGTGGTGGTTGCACTTCGCTACACAGCCGCGCTCGCGCATCGTGCGCATTGAGGCGCTGCCCAATCTCAGCTCAACGAGGCGCCCATGACTGCCGCCCTGGACATCTTGCATGCCGCATTCACGGGCGGCATGGAACAGGGCACGCGCCTCTTGCGTGTGCACACGCCCTTGGGGCCCGACACCTTGCTGGCGGAGTTGTTGGAGCTGCACGAGGCCGTTGTTCCGGCGCCCGACCTCAGGCCGCAGGCCGGGTTTCACGCCACGCTCTACGCGCTGTCCACCAACGCCCACTTCTCGCTCAAGTCTTTGTTGGGGCAAGCGGTGCTGGTGGAGTTGGGCTTGGCCGACGGCAGCCGCCGTGTTTGGCATGCCCATGTCGCTGAGGCCGCACTGGTGGGGGCCGACGGTGGGCTGGCACGCTACCGCTTGGCGCTGCGCCCCTGGTTGGCCTTGCTGGCCCTGCAGCAGCAGTCGCGCGTTTTCCTCGACTTGAGCGTGCCGCAAATCCTCGATGAGGTGTTCGCCGCCTACGCTGGGCAGGGGCGCTTGGTGCCGCAATGGCGCTGGGCTTTGCAAGATGCAGCCGTCTATCCGGCTCGCAGCCTGTGCATTCAATACCAGGAGAGCGATCTTGACTTTGTGCTGCGCCTCATGCGCGAAGAGGGGCTGGTGTGCTGGTGGGAGCACCAGGGCCAGCCGCTGGATGGGCAGTTTGGGCAGCACACCTTGGTGATTGGCGATCACAACGGCGCCTTTACCCAAGACCTGGGGCCGGTGCGCTACACGCAGGCCGGTGCCGGACTCACCCAAGACAGCCTGACGCGGTGGCGCCGGCGCGCTGCCGTGGCGCCGGCCCGTGTGGACCTCGCCAGTGCGGACTACCGTGCGCGCAGTCTGCGCCCAGTCAGCCAAGCCACTCAGCAAGCCGCGCTGCCTGAGCTGGCCGTGGTGGATGTGCCCGGTCAGTACGCCTACCCCGACCCTGCGCAAGGCCAACGTCTGGCCCTGCGTCAGGTGCAGGCCCTGGAGGCCTGGGCCGAGCAAGTGCAAGCTCAGGGCACCCTGCGCCAAGCTGCCGCTGGCGCCGTCCTGACACTGACCGAGCACCCCGTGCACGATGGCCGCAACGCCCAGCGCGACCGCTTCGTCATCCTTGCGGCGCAGCACCGGGCGCGCAGCAACTTCAGCGCCGACACCCAAGCCCTGCTGCAGCGGCTGGGCCCCTTGCCCGCTGAAGACGCTTCAACGGGCCTGGCGGCGGACACGCAATACCAAGTGCAGCTGCAACTGCAGCGCCACACTCTGGCCGTGCGGCCTCAGCAGCTGGACGCGCGCGGTGTGCTGGACGTGCGCATGCGCTTGCGGCCCCGCATCCATGGCGTGCAAACCGCGCATGTGGTGGGCACGGGCGGCCCCGTGCACAGCGACCGGGACCAACGCGTTCGCCTGCGCTTTGTGTGGCAGCGCGACGATGCCGCCACCCCCTGGGTGCGCGTGGCGCAAAGCCTGGCGGGTGCCAACTGGGGCAGCGCTTTCACGCCGCGCGTCGGGCAAGAGGTGCTGGTGGGTTTTGTTGGCGCCGACATTGACCGGCCCGTCGTGCTGGGCGCGCTCTACAACGGGCGCGGCCAAGCCGATGCCGCGGGCAACACCGTCTGCGGTGCGGCGGGTCTGGGCAGTGCGCCAGCCTGGTTCACCGGCAACGGGCACGCGGCAGCGCTCAGTGGCATCAAAACGCAAGAACTCACCACCAGCGCCCAGGGCCAAGGTGGGGCCAACCAGCTGGTGCTGGATGACAGCGAAGACGCCAACCGCATCGAACTGTCCAGCAGCACGCTGGACACCCGGCTGCAACTCGGCCAGCTGCGCCAGCAGCAAGACAACCAGCGGCTGCGTGAGCGAGGCCACGGGCTGGAACTCAGCACCCAGGGCTGGGGCGCGCTCAGGGCGGCCTCTGGGCTGCTGCTGACGGCACAGCTCGGTGCCGCGCGCAGTGCGCAAATGCAAGCTCAAGACGCAGCACAGCAGCTGCAACAAGCACAGAACCTGCTCATCACACTGGCGCGCAGCGCACAGCAGCACAAGGCGGGCCTGCCCGGTGAGCCCGCGCCTGAAAAGCTTGGTGCCGCACAGGCCCTGCAAGCCAGTGCCGACAGCATCAGCAGCAGCAACCAAGGCGGAGGCAGTGTGGCCGCCTGGACGCGGCCTGAGTTGGTGCTCAGCGCGGCACAGGGCGTGGGGCAGCACTGTGTGCGAAACCAAATCTGGAGCGCCGGTGCTCAGATGGTGCTGACGGCCCAGCAAGACGTGAACCTGCTCGCGCAAGGCAATCTCAGCGTGGCCGCTCGTGCTGGGTTGGTGCTCTACAGCTACGGCAAAGCCACCAACGCCGACAAGCCCAACCAAGAAACGGGGCTCAAGCTCCACGCCGCCAGCGGCAGTGTGAACGTGCAAGCGCAAAGCGGCGCGCTCAAAGTGGCTGCCGACAAAGCCCTGGATGTCGCCAGCACCCAAGCCCTGGTGCGCGTGGCAGCCCCCGAGCGCCTGCTACTGGCCGCCGCGGGTGCCGCCATCGAAATCAAAGGCGGCAACATCACCCTCAAGGCACCGGGGCAGGTCAACTTCAAAGCCGGAATGAAGGAGTTGACCAGTGGGGGCGGGGCGAGGGCTGAGCGATTGAGCTTGAAGAAGGCCGGGAAGGTTTACGACGAGCAATTCGTTCTGAGAGACAAGCAAAGCGGCGAGCCCTTGTGCAACTACAAGTACCGCATCGAAGACGCTGGCGGCACGGTACTCGCCCGAGGCTTTACCGACGCGCAGGGACGCACACAGCGGGTCTACACCAGCAGCGCTGTTGCCATTTCCTTGTTCCGAGACGACGAATAAATCATGACCGCCAACACCACGGCACAGGACCAGGGCTCCGCCACCACCAACCCCAACGGCCCAACTCAGGTGCAGGTTCATGTGGAGCCGCCCGATGGCTTGCTGCTGTTTGACCCCCAACGCAACCAGTTGCTCAGTGTTCCCAAAGAGCATGTGCAAGCCTTCTTGGCTGAAGCCAATGCCATGGAGGCCCTGTGCTTGCAGCTGCTCCAGGCCAAGCAAGAGATCCATGCAGCGCAAGAAGCGCTGGCAGAGCTGAGTGAGCAGAGATTCCCTCCACTGGGTCTTCAGACAGAGCTGACGCAGCGATTGACGGCCGCCCAAAAGAAATACGACCAAGCCTACGAGAAGATCAAAAATGAGCTTGGCGACCAAGGCTATCTGACTGGCGCGAGCAATGGCCGGGAATTGATGAGTCTGCTGCCACTGGCCATGCGCCAAAAGCCCGGGCAGCCGGCGCAACCTTGGGGACGCAAAGCCACCTATGTTCGTTCTGAAAAGATGAAGAACCACTGGCGCACTTACAACCTCAGTGCAGCCGACACCCGGCAAAACGACAGCTTCGTCAGAAACGGGCAGATCGACCGTCAGGCCCTCAAAGACCAATTCACCAAGATCACCCCCAAGCTCAAGGCTGAGTGGGGTTTGGCTGCGGGCCATTTTTTCCCCCAGCTCCAGAGCTGGGCCGAGGCCCTGCGTTCCGAACGCAAGTTGGATGACAACGGCAACCTGCTGTTCAAGTCCGAAGCGCATTTGTTCCGCTACTTCTTGGGCTGTGGCTTGGAGGGCAGCTGGAGCCCGAAAGAGGGCAAAGTCTTTGGCAAGGCCAATGCAAAGGCCGAAGTTCAGGTGGCCCGCGCTGAAGCGGCCCTGGAATGCGTGTTCCCAAGCCAGACCGGCTGGGTGTGGGCCTTGGTAGGCCCCAAGTCGGGCAAGACCTTTCATATCGGTGCCATGCGCCTGATGGCCACCATCAAAGTCGGTGCGGGCGCGGGCGCCAGCCTGGCTGTTGAACTGGCTGTGGAACTGGACTACAGCGCCACCAAAGCAGGTGCGGCCGGACCCGCCGTGCGCGGGCGTCGCAGCAAACCCACCCCACCAACGACACAGCTCAATCTCAGCAAATACACAGTCTCAGCCAGCGCTGGGGCGGAAGTCTTTGCGGGTGTCAAGGCCTCCGGCGAACTGGTGGGCGGCTTGCAATTTCTCAACCCGGAGAAGGGCGACAAATTTGACTTCATGGCCTCGGTCGGCCCCAAGCTAGAGGGCCAAATGGGTGTGGGCGCAGGGGCGAATTTGATGGTGAATTTTGAAAAAGGGCGTTTTATGGTCCGGGCCAAAGCCGCTCTGTGTCTGGGTCTAGGCGCCAAGGGGGAAATCGCACTCGAGATCAATGGCCGGCGAGTGGTCAGCTTTTTGCAGTGGTTTTTCCATGCGCTGCTCAATGTCGGGTTTGAGTATTTGGAGGTGGTGCATAGGGATGCGTATCGACAAGCAACCCGGCTGGCGGTGTTGATGGTAGAGGGCGGTGAGACGGCTTACGAAAAATTGACAACTTCCTGGGCGGAGTTTGTTGACGATCTGTCCGATGGGATGGCTAGGGAAGATCGGCGCGTTGCCCTGATGAACAAAATCCTTGGCAATCCGGTTGCTTTGCGTCTGGCCACACCAGAAGCCCACGGCATTTTGCTGTGGCAAATGAGCCGCCATGGCTTCTTGACCAAAACCACACACGCGGCAGAGAACAGCGAGGGCATGGAAATGCTGGGCCGCCGTAAGCGCGCCATCTACCTGATTTGCACCTGGGCCCAGTGCAGGAGTCAGTTTGAAAACATGGTGCAACACATGGGCCCAGAAGGCGCCAAGAGTGACTTCAAGGCCAACTACCAGCACCTGCTGAACTTCATGGAAATCGGGCCCATGGACAGCAAATGGGACACCAAGCTGCAGCAGCTGTATGACCGCTTGCCCTCAGATCCTGCACGGGGCTACGCGCTGGTTCAAAACGACACCAACCAGTTCATGGCGCAGGTCGCCATGGGCAACTCATTCCTGTACTTGGCGCAGCTCAGAGGGGCCACGTTGATCCCTGACAACTTGGCTTGATGGTCTGGCATAACGGAGCAAAACCACATGAATCAAAACTCTTGTTTGACGCCCCCGTCCCCTGCGCGCTGGGCGCTGCTGGCAGCAGCCGTGGCGCTGGCGGGGTGTGACTCGCGGGCCACCGGGGCCGCAGCCCCGTCTGCCGAAGTGCAGGCCCGGGTGGAGGCGCTGGCGCAGCGCAGCAAGCAGCGGCTGAGCCATGTGCCTGCCGGGGGCTATTGGCTGGGTGACCCCGGGCCGTTGATGACGGAGGAGCTCAAGGCCACAGGCGCGGTGCTGGGCCCAGAGGCCCAACTCACCGGGAACCCGCCCTACACCAGCGACGAAGACAACAAGCCCCCACGCTGGGTGACGCTGGATGCCTACTCCATCCAGCAGCTCAAGGTCACGTATGGAGACTTTGACGTGTACGTGGCGGCCAATGCCCTGCCGCCGCACCCACCGCAAGGCGATGAGCCTCGCTCGAATTGGCTATGGCGCAGGGCTCGTATTTCAGACGACACCCCGGCGGGGGTGACCTGGGTGCAGGCTCAGGCCTACTGTGCGTGGCTGGGCAAGGTGACGGGCTTGCCCTTTGCGCTGCCGACGGAGGCGCAGTGGGAATACGCGGCGAGCAATGGACGCAAGACGCACTACGAGCCCGCACCGACGGACAACGGCATTCTGGAGGAGGGGCGCAATCACCCAACCTATGGGCAAATCAAGGCGCTGAACAAGAACAGCGGGATGCTTTACCCAGTAGGCCGGTTTCCGCCGTCCAAGCTGAAGCTCCACGACATGGTGGGTAATGGCTATGAGTGGACCCAGGACTGGTATGCGCCAGACACCTACCAGACCCTGCAACAGACCCACAACCCTGCAGGCCCAGCCAGCGGGGTGCAAAAGGTGCAGCGTGGCTCGCCAACAAACGAAGACATGATCCGCGGCTTTGTTTTGACAGAGCGGACTGCACGTCTTCCTGAAGGCGAAACCTTCCAGGGAGCTGCTGTTTCTTATGACGATGTGAGCTTTCGCTGCGTGGTGAATCAACCCGCGCCTTTGCCCGGCACCTACGTCGATGGTCCAGGGCCTGTGGTTCACCCCCTGCGTGACCGCCCCAAGCCTTGAGGTCGCAAAGAAGCGCAACCCGCATGAGCCAAGAGAAACTTGTTCCGTTTGCGGTGTACCCGCAAAACCAGCGTGCAGTTCCAGAAGCCACTTCTGGTGGTTGGGTTCGCGGTGTGTACGCCAACGCCCTGGAGTACACGACTTCAGCCAAGAGTCTGCGAGGGGTGGTGTTCTTGATCGGTGGGGTGGGGTGCGCGCTTGGGTCAGGGTTCGCTTGCTGGCTAATAGGAATGGTTTTGCACGATCAGTTTGTTGTTCGACGTTGGGGCCCAGCGACATGGTTTGACTACATAGTTGTACTCCCGTCTTTCTTTGTCTTCCTCGCCTTCGGCATCTGGGCCCTGTGGTTCTTCAGCCGCCTGGAGTTCTTCCTTCCCATCGACCTGCCCATTCTGTTCGACCGCCAGCGCCGCAAGGTTTACCGCCTTGTTGAGGACCTGGACGAGCAAGGCCGCCCCAAGCGGCGTGGGCAAGCGCTGGTGATCGAACACGACTGGGACGACATCGTGGCGGAGCACCATGTCAGCACAGCCACCACGGGCAGCAGCGCGCAGACCCACCACACGCTGGTGCTGATGGTGCGAGACAAGAACCCGGGCGAGTTCCAAGGCCCCATCAGCCCGAGCAATCTGCCGCCCTATGTGGACGGCTTTGGTCTGGGTGATGCCAAAGTGCTGAGCGAATACACGACCCCCCGCGTGTGGGAGCACGTGAGGCGGTACATGAACGAGAACGGGCCCGCCCTGCCAGCTGGGGAGGCGCTGGCCGACACCAGCGTGCCCGTGACGTGGTGGGACAGCCTGGGTGCGGTGAGTGTGTGGGGCCCTGGCTATGTGCGCCGCTGGCGCGAGAGCCCCATTCTCATGAGCTTTATGCACCTGATCTCGCCGCTGATGCTCCCGCTGGCGGTGCTGATGGCCACGACCAACTGGCTGAGCTACAAGACGGCGTACGAGGTGGCCTGGCCGCCAGAGGTGCTGGACAAGGTGGGCCCGCCGGTGTCTGCGCCGGAGCAAGCCGTCAAACCGCAAGCGACACGGGCGAAGCGGGGCCAGCGGCAGAGAAGGGCGCAGGGCTTGGCCGCACGCCCCAAGCCTTGAGACATGGCACCGACCGGGCAAGATTCCATGAAGCAAAACTCTTGTTTGACGCCCCCGTCCCCTGCGCGCTGGGTGCTGCTGGCAGCAGCCGTGGCGCTGGCGGGGTGTGACTCGCGGGCCACCGGGGCCGCAGCCCCGTCTGCCGAAGTGCAGGCCCGGGTGGAGGCGCTGGCGCAGCGCAGCAAGCAGCGGCTGAGCCATGTGCCTGCCGGGGGCTTTTGGCTGGGTGACCCTGGGCCGTTGATGACGGAGGAGCTCAAGGCCACAGGCGCGGTGCTGGGCCCAGAGGCCCAACTCACCGGGAACCCGCCCTACACCAGAGACGAAGACAACAAGCCCCCACGCTGGGTGACGCTGGATGCCTACTCCATCCAGCAGCTCAAGGTCACGTATGGAGACTTTGACGTGTACGTGGCGGCCAATGCCCTGCCGCCGCACCCACCGCAAGGCGACGAGCCGGTTTCCAACCGTGGTTGGCGCAGGTCTCGTACCTCAGACGACACCCCGGCGGGGGTGACCTGGGTGCAGGCTCAGGCCTACTGTGCGTGGCTGGGCAAGGTGACGGGCTTGCCCTTTGCGCTGCCGACGGAGGCGCAGTGGGAATACGCGGCGAGCAATGGACGCAAGACGCACTACGAGCCCGCACCGACGGACAACGGCATTCTGGAGGAGGGGCGCAACCATCCAACCTATGGGCAAATCAAGGCGCTGAACAAGAACAGCGGGATGCTTTACCCAGTAGGCCGGTTTCCGCCGTCCAAGCTGAAGCTCCACGACATGGTGGGCAATGGGTATGAGTGGACCCAGGACTGGTATGCGCCAGACACCTACCAGACCCTGCAACAGACCCACAACCCTGCAGGCCCAGCCAGCGGGGTGCAAAAGGTGCTGCGTGGCTCACCACCAAACGAAGACATGATCCGCGGCTTTGTTTTGACAGAGCGGACTGCACGTCTTCCTGAAGGCGAAACCTTCCGGGGGCGACGTGTGGCCTATTCCTATGAGAGCTTTCGCTGCGTGGTGAATCAACCCGCGCCTTTGCCTGGCACCTACGTCGATGGTCCAGGGTCTGTGGTTCACCCCCTGCGTGACCGCCCTAAGCCTTGAGACATGGCACCGACCGGACAAAACCACATGAAGAAAAACTCTTGTTTGACGCTGCCGTTCCCTGCGCGCTGGGTGCTGCTGGCAGCAGCCGTGGCGCTGGCGGGGTGTGACTCCCGGGCCACCGGGGCCGCAGCCCCGTCTGCCGAAGTGCAGGCCCGCGTGGAGGCGCTGGCGCAGCGCAGCAAGCAGCGGCTGAGCCATGTGCCTGCCGGGGGCTTTTGGCTGGGTGACCCCGGGCCGTTGATGACGGAGGAGCTCAAGGCCACAGGCGCGGTGCTGGGCCCAGAGGCCCAACTCACCGGGAACCCGCCCTACACCAGAGACGAAGACAACAAGCCCCCACGCTGGGTGACGCTGGATGCCTACTCCATCCAGCAGCTCAAGGTCACGTACGGGGACTTTGACGTGTACGTGGCGGCCAATGCCCTGCCGCCGCACCCACCGCAAGGCGACGAGCCGGTTTCCAACCGTGGTTGGCGCAGGTCTCGTACCTCAGACGAAACCCCGGCGGGGGTGACCTGGGTGCAGGCTCAGGCCTACTGTGCGTGGCTGGGCAAGGTGACGGGCTTGCCCTTTGCGCTGCCGACGGAGGCGCAGTGGGAATACGCGGCGAGCAATGGACGCAAGACGCACTACGAGCCTGCGCCGACGGACAACGGCATTCTGGAGGAGGGGCGCAATCACCCAAATTTTGAGCAGAAGGAAGAGATGCGCAGAGGCGGGGACTATCTGTACCCGGTAGGTCGTTTTCCGCCGTCCAAGCTGAAGCTTCACGACATGGTGGGCAATGGGTATGAGTGGACCCAGGACTGGTATGCGCCCGACACCTACCAGACCCTGCAACAGACCCACAACCCTGCAGGCCCAGCCAGCGGGGTGCAAAAGGTGCTGCGTGGCTCACCACCAAACGAAAGCATGATCCGCGGCTTTGTTTTGACAGAGCGGACTGCACGTCTTCCTGAAGGCGAAACCTTCCGGGGGCGAAAAGTGGCCTATTCCTATGAGAGCTTTCGCTGCGTCGTGAATCAGCCCACACCCTTGCCTGGCACCTACGTCGATGGTCCAGGGCCTGTGGTTCACCCCCTGCGTGACCGCCCCAAGCCTTGAGGTCACAAAGAAGCGCAACCCGCATGAGCGAAGAGAAACTTGTTCCGTTTGCGGTGTACCCGCAAAACCAGCGTGCAGTTCCAGAAACCACTTCTGGTGGTTGGGTTCGTGGTGTGTACGCCAACGCCCTGGAGTACACGACTTCAGCCAAGAGTCTGCGAGGGGTGGTGTTCTTGATCGGTGGGGTGGGTTGCGCGCTTGGGGCTGGATTCGGGTGCTCCCTCATGGGACTGGGAATGTATAGCAGCCTGACCGGACGATGGGGGGGCCGCACTGGACGGACTTTGTCGTCACGCTCCCGGGATTCCTGCTCTTCCTCGCCTTCGGCATCTGGGCCCTGTGGTTCTTCAGCCGCCTGGAGTTCTTCCTTCCCATCGACCTGCCCATTCTGTTCGACCGCCAGCGCCGCAAGGTTTACCGCCTTGTTGAGGACCTGGACGAGCAAGGCCGCCCCAAGCGGCGTGGGCAAGCGCTGGTGATCGAACACGACTGGGACGACATCGTGGCGGAGCACCATGTCACCACGGCCACCACGGGCAGCAGCGCGCAGACCCACCACACGCTGGTGCTGATGGTGCGAGACAAGAACCCGGGCGAGTTCCAAGGCCCCATCAGCCCGAGCAATCTGCCGCCCTATGTGGACGGCTTTGGTCTGGGTGACGCCAAAGTGCTGAGCGAATACACGACCCCCCGCGTGTGGGAGCACGTGAGGCGGTACATGAACGAGAACGGCCCCGCCCTGCCAGCCGGGGAGGCGCTGGCCGACACCAGCGTGCCCGTGACGTGGTGGGACAGCCTGGGTGCGGTGAGTGTGTGGGGCACTGGCTATGTGCGCCGCTGGCGCGAGAACCCCATTCTCATGAGCTTTATGCACCTGATCTCGCCGCTGATGCTCCCGCTGGCGGTGCTGATGGCCACGACCAACTGGCTGAGCTACAAGACGGCATACGAGGTGGCCTGGCCGCCAGAGGTGCTGGACAAGGTGGGCCCGCCGGTGTCTGCGCCGGAGCAAGCCGTCAAACCGCCAGCGACACGGGCGAAGCGGGGCCAGCGGCAGAGAAGGGCGCAGGGCTGAACCGCAGCAGCGCCCTGCGGCGTCAGGTCTGCGGGCAGCGCAGCTGCCGCTGCAGCGTCCGCATCAGTGCGCCCAAGAGGGGCAGCTTGGCGTAGAGCTCTTCGGCGGCGTCCCAGTAGTCGCGGTGGAGTTGCACTAGGCCCTGGGTGGTGAGGCGCAGGTGGGTGGCGCCGTGGATGCACAGCGGCGCTGATTTGGCGTGGCGCTGCAGGTGAAAGTTCCAGGTGAGGAAGGCGTCCTGGCCCTGCACGGCGCTGTGCACGAACTCAAAGCGTGCCAGGTGCAGCACTTGGAACATGTGGCTGAAGATGCGCGCAATGGCGCTGCGGCCGCTGACTTCGTTGAAGGGGTCTTTGAAGTGGGCGTCTTCGGCGTAGAGGGCCAGCAGCTCGTGCAGGGTGTCGGGGCGCAGCTGTTCGTAGGCGGCGATAAGGGCTTGCACGGCGCGCGCGGGGTCTTCAGGGTGTCGGGGCGTGTTCATGGGCTTGACCTTGGGTGGCGCGGCGCACGGCGGCGAAGTACCAGGCGTCGGGCAGGTGGCGCAGCAGTTGCATCCACAGCGTGAAGCGGCGCGGGAAGTGGATGTCGAAGTGTCCGCGCTCCCAGCCGTGGATGAGGGCCTCGGCGGCTTGTTCCGGGCTGATGAGGCTGGGCATGTGGAAGTGGTTTTGCTGGGTCAGCGGCGTGTCCACAAAGCCCGGGCTGACGATGGACACCCCCAGCCCCAGCGGGCGCAGTTCCAGGTGCAGGCATTCGGCGAGGTGGTGCAGCGCGGCTTTGGTGGGGCCATAGGCCAGCGACAGCGGCAAGCCACGGTAGCCCGCCACGCTGCCCATCAGGCTGAGGTGGCCGCGCCCGGCTTGCAGCAGCGCGGGCAGCATGGCGTCGAGCAGGTGCAGTGCGCCGCTGTAGTTCACGGCCAGGTGGCGCTGCATTTCCGCGAGGTCAAACTGCGTGGCTTGTTGGGCCCGGTAATGGCCGGCGCAGTAGGCCACCAGGGCGGGTGCCGGGTGCCCCAAGGCCTGGGCGAAGGCGAGGGCGCTGTGCGCAGCGCGGCGCATGGCCTCGGCGTCGGTGACGTCCACCATCAGGGCCTGGCTGCCCTCGTGGCTGTTGCAGAACTCTTGCAGGGCCGCACTGTGGCGGGCTGACACCAGCACCTTGGCGCCGCGCGCATGCAGGGCGTGCGCGGTGGCGCGCCCGATGCCGCTGGAGGCGCCTATCAGCCACACGGGCAGGCCGCGCCAATCGCGCAGGGGCGGGTTGAGAGGGGAGCACAGCCTGGACATGGCGTTCACCTTGGGGCAGCGCTGGCTGCGGACGCGGGCTTGTGAAAGGACAGGGTGACTTCACCCAGGGTGATGCCGAACTTGCTCATGCGAGCGCGGTTGAGCACGGTGCCCTGGTCGATGCGGTACATCCAGTCGTCGAACTGCACATGCCACACGCGCCCGTCCACGGGCAGGGCCAGGGTGTAAGCCCAGCGCAGTGCATTGCCCGCGCTCTGGCCCTGGGCCTGGCCCACCACGTCATCGGCGCTGCCGCTGTAGCGGCCATCGCCCAAGTGGCGCAGCTTCCAGACGCGGCGCTGGGTGCTGCCATCGCTGTAGAGGAAGTGCTCGTCGAGCACGCCTTCGTCGCCCTGCCACTGGCCGGTCATGGTGACGGTGAAGCGCTTGACCACATGGCCCGAGCGGTCGGTGAAGATGCCGTGCGCCGTCAAGGGGCCGTTGAAGTACTCGCGCAAGTCCAGCACCGGCTGTTCGGCGCGGTAGTCCTCCACCTGTGGGCTGGCGCAAGCGCTCAGCAAGGCGGCGGCGCTCAGCAGCAGGTAGTGTGGCCAGCGGCTGGGGGAGCGTGTGCTGCGGGGGGCGAGGGATGGGTTCATGACAGGGCGCTCCAGGTGGGGTGATGGTGTTCGCTGCGCCGCAGCAGGGCCCAGGCGCAGAGTTTGAGCAGCACGGGCAGGCCGCCATAAGCCCAGGCCAGGGCCTGCAAGCCCGCGCTGCTGCGCGTGCCGGCCTCGTAGCCCAGGGCGGCGAGCAGTGGCAGAGCCAGGCCAGCGGCCAGGGCCAGATTGAGCTTGGTGGCACAGGTCCACCAGCCCAGGTAGACGCCCTCGGCCTGACGCTGTGCACCGGCGTGGTGAATGACACCCGTGAGCAGTGCGCCGGGCAGGGCCAGATCGGCCCCCAATGCGGCGCCGCTGAGCAGGCACACAGCCAGAAAGGCCCAGGCGTCGCCCTCAGTCAACCAAGGTGTGGGCGCAAAAGCCAGCACGGCCAGCACCATGCCCAGGCGCCAGCTCGGCGCCAAGCCCAGGCGGGCCACCACGCGCACCCACAGCGGCAAGGCCAGGGCTGCGGCGGCAAAGTAGCCCAGCAAAAACAGCGGTTGCAGCGTCGGGGTTTGAAGCCGGTCGGCCACAAAAAAGGGCAGCAGCGTGGCGGCAGTGGCTGCGGCCACGCCATTGCACAGGTGCACGGCCAGCAGGCGCAAAAAGGCCGGGTTGCGCCACACCGCGGGGGCTGCGGCGCTGGGCGTGGCAGCGTCGGTGGCCGGTGGCTCGGCGGTGAGCTCTGCGTGGTTCAGTGCTTGGCTCAGCGGGTTGGCTGGCAGGGTGCGCAGGGCCAGCAGGCCCGCCAGCAGCAAGGCGGCCAGCACGGCGCAGGTCAGCGCCAGGCCGGCCAGCGTGGGCAGCACCGAGGCCAGCACCACGCCGCCCAGGGCCAGGCCCTCGCGCCAAGCGCCCACGCGGGCCCGCCAGGCGGGCAGGCCGCCCCAGCGTGCGGCCCAGGCCAGGTGCAGGATGCTCAAGCCGCTATAGGCCAGCGTGCACAGCAGCAGGGTGAGGGCCAACCAGCCCAGCAGCCAGGGCGTGCCTGCCAGGGCCGCAGGCGCGCGCGGCGGCCACCACAGCGCAGCAAAGGCCAGCGCCATCAAAACGGCGGCCAGGCTGGCTGCGGCCAGGGCCTGGCGGCTGCCGCTGCGCAGCCAGCGGTCCACCAGACGGCCCAGGGCCGGGTCGATGAGTGCATCGGCCACGCGCGTGCCCAGCAGCACCAGGCCCAGCGCCGCCAGCGGCGCGCCGTAGACCTGCGCGTAGTGGTGCGGTAGCAGCACATACAGCGGCAGCGAGGCAAAGGCCAGCGGTGCGGCCAAGAGCCCATAGCCCGCACCCAGGCGCCAGGGCAGGGCGGGGGCGGTGGGCGTGGTCATGGGCGGCTTCAGCGTGTGTTGAGGCCCAGCAGCGCCTCGCGCAGTGCCGGGGCCGAGGTCTGCGGGGCCAGCCAGATGCCGAAGAACAGGCGCGCAAAGTCGGCGTCGGTGAGGTCTGCGGTGGGGCGACCGTTGTGCAAAAAGCGCACTTCGCCTTGGCCGCGGTGCCAGCCCAGCAGCCGGTCTTGCGCCACCACGTCGGGGAAGGCGCGCGTCATCAGCGCCAGCCAGCGCTGTGCTTGCTCTTGGCTGAAGGGGCCGATGCGGCGCATCTCCGCCACCGAGCGCTCGGCAATGGCGCTGCCTTCGAGCTTGCGGGCGTACTGCAACTCCAGCCCAAAGGCGTGCTGCTCCCAGCGCTGGGGCTCAAAGCCCGGCGCGGCCCACAGCCTGGCCTCGTAGACCATAAGCCCGAAAAAGCGCAGGCTTCCCTTGCCCACCAAACGGGCCTGGGGCAGGAGCGCGGCCAGCTCGGCGGGAACGGCTGGGGCGGTGTCGGTGGCGGCTTGTGTCATGGTGCAAGGCAGTAGCGTGAGGGGCAGAGCTGCCGTGGCCAGCAAGGCAGTGCGGCGGCGCAGCGTTGGGGTGGTGGGGCTGGGCATGGTGTTCAACGCTTGCGCAGGGTGAACTGCATGACGTCGGTGCTGCCGCTGTCAAAACCCGCTTCGCAGTAGGCCAGGTAGAAGCGCCAGATGCGCACAAAGCGCTCGTCAAAGCCCAGCGCCTGCACTTGCGGCAAGGCGGCCAAAAACGCGTCGCGCCAGCGGCGCAGGGTCTCGGCGTAGTCGGCCCCAAAGGCCAGGCGCTTGACGACCTCAAACCCCGCCTTGTTGGCTTGGGCTTCGAACACGCGCGGGCTGGGCAACATGCCGCCGGGGAAGACGTACTGCTGAATGAAGTCCGTGCCGCTGCGGTAGCGCTCGAACAGCGCGTCGTCGATGGTGATGGTCTGCACGCAGGCCAGGCCCGAGGGTTTGAGGCAGCTGTGCAAGGTGCGGAAGTACGCCTCCCAGTAAGCCTCGCCCACGGCCTCGAACATCTCGATGGAGACCACCGCGTCAAAAGGCGCTGCGGCGTGCTGCGCAGCCAGCGTGCGGTAGTCCTGGTAGTGCAGCTGGGCCCGATCGGCCAGGCCGAGGTTTTGCAGGCGCTGCTGGCCCCAGGCCAGTTGCTCGCGCGACAGCGTCACGCCGCTGACCTGCGCTTGGTAGTCGCGGGCGGCCAGCTCGGCAATGGCGCCCCAGCCGCAGCCAATTTCCAGCAAGCGCTGGCCCGGTGCAATGCCGCACTCGTCCAGCGCGCGGCGCATCTTGGCCAGCTGGGCTTCGTGCAGCGGCACCTCAGCCGGGTCCTGGTCTTGGAACCAGGCGGCGCTGTAGTTCATGCTGGGGTCCAGCCACAGCTTGTAGAAGGCGTTGCCCAGGTCGTAGTGGGCGTGGATGTTGCGCTCGCTGCCGCGCAGGGTGTTGCGCCGCATGCGGTGGCGGATGCGGTGCAGCATGCCGCCCCACCAGTTGCCGTAAATGAGCGCTTCGATATGGCGGCGGTTGGCCAGAAACAGTGCCAGCAAGCCGCTCAGGTCGGGGCTGTCCCAGTCGCCGTCGATAAAGCTCTCGGCCAGGCCGATGTCGCCGCGCAGTTGCACCTGGCTGAACACGCGCCAGTCGCGCAGGGTCAGCATGGCGTGCGGGCCGTGGGCGGAGGCGTCGGCCTTGCCCAGCAACAGGGTGTGGCCATCGGGCGTGTGCAGTTCCAGCTGGCCGTGGGGCAGCTGTTGCAGAAGCTTGAGCGTGGCTCGCACAGTGGCCGGAGCTTGTGCTGGCAGCGCCTGTGCTGCCGCTGGGCGCAGGGGGGCTGTGGTGGTGTTCATGGTCAGGCTAAGTCCTTGGGCGCAGCAGGTTTGGGAACAAGAGGCACGCGCTTGAGCCACAGCCGCAGCGCCTGCCAGTGGATGCGCCACACCACGCCCCAGCTCATCAGCGGCACGCTCCAGAAAGCGTGCCGTGCGCTGGCGGGGGTGAGGGCTTGAAGGCGGCCGCTTTGGCTGGTTTGAATCAGCGCGCCGTCTGCGTCGTACAAGTCCACGCGGGCTTGCACGGCAGCGGCGCGGTGCGCGGCCGCGGGGGTGATGCGAAAGCGAAAGCAGTACTGCCCCTCAACGCGGCAAAAGGGTGAGACGTAAAAGGCTTTGTCGGCCCACACCGTCTGGCCCCAGGCGGGATGGCGCAGCAGGTAGATGTGGCGTTCACCAAAGGTGTTGTTCACCTCGGCCACCACGGCCGCGGGCGAGCCGTCGGCGCGCAGCGCATACCAAAAACTCACGGGCTTGAACGCAAAGCCCAGCACGCGCGGCAGGGTTTGCAGCCAGATTTCGCCATCGGCATCGCTCACGCCCTCGCGCTGTAGCAGCGCTTCGACCCAGGCCAGCGCGTCGGCGCCACCCTCGCCGTGGTCGGCATCGTGAAAGCTCAGCAGCGCGGCTTTTTGGTTGCGCTTGAGCGCGGCGCAGGGCGTGTGGCGCAGCGTGCGCATGGGCAGCAGCACAAAGTAGCCGCGGTAGGCAAAGGCATTGCCCGCCGGACGCAGGCGCTGGTGCCAGACCGTGCCAATGCCGATGTGCGGCTGCAGGGCGAGTTTCATGCGGCACCTTGTGCGGCGCTGGTGCGCCAGCTGGGCCGCTGTTCGAGCAGCGCTTGGGCGGCGGCCAGGCCGCTGCGCAACCCGTCTTCATGAAAGCCATAGCCCAGCCAGGCGCCGCAATACCAGGTGCGTTGCTGGCCCTGCAAGGCGCCCACGCGCTGCTGCGCGGCAATGGCGGCGAGGTCAAACACCGGGTGGCTGTAGTCGATGCGCTGCAGCACCTGGCGCTCGTCAATGGGGCGAGCGGGGTTGAGCGAGACGATCACCGGCTGCTGCCAGGGCAGGGGCTGCAGGGCGTTGAGCCAGTAGTGCAGGCACACGCGGCTGTGCTCCTGGCCCACTTGCGCGGCGCGCTCGTAGTTCCACGCCGACCAGGCGGCGCGGCGCGTGGGCAGCACGCTGGCGTCGGTGTGCAGCACGGCGTGGTTGTTCTGGTAGCGCAGCGCGCCCAGCACCTCGCGCTCGGGCTCGCTGGCTTGGCCGCCCAGCAGGGCCAGGGCCTGGTCGCTGTGGCAGGCCAGCACCACGGCGTCGAAGTGCTGCGCGCCTTGCGCGGTGTGCAGCAGCACGCCGTCGGCCTGGCGGTGCAGGGCCAGCACGGGGCTGTTGAGGCGCGCGTCGGGCAGCTGCTCGACCACGCGGCGCACGTATTGGCGCGAGCCCCCTTGCACCGTGTACCACTGCGGCCGGTCGCTGATTTGCATGAGCCCGTGGTTGTGGCAGAACCTCAGCAAGGTGGCCAGCGGGAAGCGCAGCATTTGCTCCGTGGGGCAGGACCAGATGCAGCCCAGCATGGGCAGCAGGTAGTCGTCGCGCAACGCCGCCGAAAAGCCGTGCTGGGCCAAAAAGTCGCCCACGGGCTGCTGCATCACCTCAGCTGGCGCCAGACCTTGTTCGGCTTGCACGGCCAGCTCGGTCCCCAGGCGGTTGAAGCGCACGATCTCGCGCAGCATCCACCAAAAACGCGGCTTGAGCAGGTTGCGGCGCTGGGCGAACACGGCCTGCAGCGAGCTGCCGCCCCACTCCAGCCCGGGGCGCCCGTCGGGCTGCGGCACTTGCACGGAGAAGGACATGTCCGCCGCCGCCGTGGGCACATGCAGCTCTTCAAACAGCTGCTTGAGCAAGGGGTAGGTGCGGTGGTTGAAGACCAAAAAGCCCGTGTCCACCCCGGCGCTGACGCCCGAGAGCGTCACGTCCACCGTATGGGCGTGGCCACCGAAATGGCTGCCTGCTTCCAGCAGCACCACCTCCAGGCCGGCTGCAGCCTGCACCAGATGCCTGGCAGCGGCCAAACCCGCAATTCCTGAGCCGACGACGGCGACGCGAGGCATAGATGCTCCTGTGTTTTGAACTCTCTGGGGCAAAGTGTGAACTCATCAGTCCAAAAATGCAACCATTAAGTTCAAACCATGGACTTGGGGGTTTTGATTGGGGTCTGTCGCCTCTAGAATGGAGCCGTCATGAGTCCTAAAGCATCGATCAAACAGCAGCTCCAGCGCGTGCGCGAACAAGCCATCGTGGGCGCGGTCAACCGCCTGCTGGCCACCAAGGGCTATGACGCCATGACCATGGACGAGGTGGCGGCCGAAGCGGGCTTGGCCAAGGCCAGCCTCTACCGGCTCTTTCCGTCCAAAGAGGAGCTGGCCGGTGCGGCCATGGTGGCGGTGCTGGAGCGGGCGCTGGCCTTTGTGGACGAGCGCCGCGCGCTAGAGCCCCTGCCCACGCCGCTGGAGCAGCTCAAAGCCCTCACGGGCTGGGCCATGCTCACGCAGCTGGAGGGCGAAATGCCCACGCTGCCCGCGCAGAACTCCAGCCTCAGCACTGCGCTGCAGTCCAACGACGCCTATATGGACCGGCTCATTTCGCTGAGCAACCGGCTCAGCATCTGGATTGCCGAGGCCCAGGCCAGCGGCGACATCCGCCCCGAGCTGCCGCCGGAGTTGCCGCTCTACATCTTCTTCGCCCGCGCCTGCGACCCGGTGGTGGCCATGCTCAAGTCCTCCGGCCAATACACCAACGCGCAAATCGTGGACTGGATCAACGCCACGACTTTTGAGGGCCTGCAGGGCTGAAGCTGCACAGGCCTTAGTGGCTGTGCGAGGTCAGGCGCGAGAGGCTCACGCCCGGCGCGCTGCTGTCGGCGCCGCGCCGTGGGCGGGCTGCGCTGTTGGATTCATCCAGCGCTTCGCGAGTCTGCGTGACGAGCGCGGCCTCGGGGTTGCGCCGCATGGCCATGCCCACGGCCAGGATGTCCACCATCAAGAGGTGCAGGACGCGGCTGATCATGGGCAGCTGCACGCTGACGTCTTCGACATGGTCGACGATGAGCACCGCATCGGCCTTTTTGGCCAAGGGCGACTGGCTGGCCGTGATGGCCAGCACCTTAGCGCCCCGCGCGCGTGCGACTTCAGCCACCTGCATGAGCTCGGGCAGCTTGCCGCTGGCGCTGATGATGACGGCCACATCCTGCTCGCCCAACACCTCGGCGGCCAGGGCTTGCAGGCGCGGGTCGGTGTTGCAGCTGCTGGGAATGCCAAAGCGCAGGAATTTGAACTGCGCGTCCTGGGCCACCACGCCATAGTGCCCGACGGCAAAGAACTCGATGCGCCGCGCCTGCAGCAGCAGGGCCACGGCGCGGTCAATCATGTCGCGGTTGAGGGCGCTGCGCACTTGCAACACGGCCGAGGCGGTGTTGGACAACACCTTGGCGCCCAGTTCCAGCATGGAGTCGGCGGGCGTGACCTGGGTGTGGGTCACGGGCATGGTGCCCGTCAGACCTGAGGCTAGGCGCAGCTTGAAGTCTGACAGGCCCTCGCAGCCCAGCGAGCGGCAAAAGCGGATGACCGTGGGTTGGCTGACCTGCGCGGCGCGTGCGATTTCGGCAATCGGGTCATTCAGCACGGTGCGAGCGTGGGCCAGCACATGCTCGGCCACGCGCAGCTCCGCGGGGCTGAGCTGGCTGCGCGCGCGGCGGATTTGCTCAAGGATGGCGCCCCCGGCCTCCAGCTGGCGCAGCTGCGCTTCCAAAATGGCTGAGGCGCCCACAAAGGTGGCCTGCTCGTCCGTGATCACATAGGTGGGAATGCCCGCCAGATAGCTGCTGAAGCGCCCCTTGTCCTCAAATCGCTGGCGAAAGCGCGAGCGGTCGAAATACTCGCCCAGGCGCGGCACGATGCCTCCGCCGATGTAGATGCCCCCCAACGCACCCAGCGTCACGGCCAGATTGGCCGCCGCCGTGCCCAGCAGGGCGCAAAACAGATCCAGGGTGTCGCTACACAGGGCATCGCTGCCGTCGAGCGCGCGCTGGGTGATTTCGGGGGCCTGCAGGGCTTGGGCAGGCTGAGCCGCGTGTTCGGCCATGGCGCGGTACATCAGCTCCAGCCCAGGGCCCGAGAGCAGGCGCTCGAAGGAGACATGGTCAAACTGCTGCCATGCGTGGCGCAGCAAGGCGATTTCGCGCTCGTCGCGCGGGGCAAAGCTGCTGTGGCCACCCTCGGTGCCCAGGGCCACCCAGCCCTCACCCGCAGGGATCAGGCCCGAAACACCCAGGCCCGAGCCTGAGCCCAGCAGGCCCACCACGCTGTGCTTGCGCGCCTCGCCTCCGCCCACCTGGCGCAATGCCGTGCCGGGCAGGCGCGGTACGGCCATGGCCAGGGCGGTGAAGTCATTCACCACCAGCAAAGTCTCCAGCCCCAGGCGCTGGCGCATCTCCTCAATCGAGAACTGCCAGTGGTAGTTGGTCATGCGCACCTGGTCGCCCTCCACCGGGTTGGCAATGGCCACCCCTGCGTGGCGCACCGGCTGCCCTGCAGGCAGCTGCTGCAGGTAGTGGGTGAGTGCGGCATGGAAGTCCGCATGCTCAGCGCAGCGCAGCGAGCGCACGTGCTCGAATTGCCCAGGGCTTGATTCAAGGGCAAAACGCGCGAACGTGCCGCCAACGTCGGCGATCAGGCGGGGGCTATCAAAAGAAGTGGCCATGGATCAGCGGGTAGAGAACGCGGGGCGCGCAAGGCGGCTTGACCAACAAGTGCGCGCGATTATGTCGCCGGATGCCGCCACGGTACGCGCCGGCATCAGGTCCTGAGCCGGAGGCTGAGGCTGTGGCAGGGCTTGGGTCTGTAATTTCGCAATGTGTTTGCACTTGATTGCGTGTAGTTTTGCTACCTAGAATGCGCCCACATGGCCATGCACCCACCCGTATACCTCTTAGTTGATGCTGCTGTCGGCCTAGCGCTCTGGGTTGCTGCCGCTTTGTGTGCTCCGCTGTTGGGGCCCGCTGCGGCATGACAGGCCCCGCGACGGTTGGCCGTAACGAGGGCGCTTTGCTGGCTGATATTGGCGGCAGCAACGCGCGCTTTGCCTGGCTCATGCCGCAGGGCCACCTCTGTCATGTGCGCACGCTTGCAGTGGCGGCCTACCCGGGGGTGGTCGAGGCGGTGCGCAGCTATCTGGCGACCCTGCCCGCTGAGCTGGGAGGGGCTGGCGCTGCGCCGCGCTGCGCCGCCTTGGCTGTGGCATGCGCCGTGGAGGGCGATAAGGTGGAGCTCACCAACAGCAGCTGGTGCTTTTCGCAGCGCGCGCTGTGTGAGGCCTTGGGGCTGCAGCGCCTGCGGGTGCTCAACGACTTTGAGGCCTTGGCGCTGTCCTTGCCTCGCCTGCAAGGGCACCAGCTGCGCAGCCATGCCGCCGAGCTGCCGCGACCCCAGGGCACTTTGGCCGTGATCGGTCCAGGTACCGGTCTGGGGGTGGCTGGTGTGGTGCAGACGGCCCAGGGCTGGCAGGCCTTGCCGGGGGAGGGTGGGCACGCCACCCTGGCTCCTGCCGATGCCTTTGAGAGCGAGTTGCTGGCCCATGTGCGGCGCGACTTGTCCCATGTCTCGGCCGAGCGGCTGCTCTCAGGCATGGGTCTGCCGCGCCTGCACCGGGCGGTGGCGGCTGTGCATGGGCAGGTTGCGGCTGAGTTGGGTGCCGAGGCCCTTGTGGAGGCGGCGCTGGCCGGCAGCGATGTGTTGTGCGTCAGGACGCTGGAGAGTTTTTGCGCGTTGTTGGGCGGTTTTGCGGGCAATGTGGCACTGACCCTGGGTGCGCGTGGCGGCGTATACATCGGCGGGGGCATCGTGCCGAGGTTGGGGGATTTCTTCTTTCGCTCGCAGTTTCGCCAGCGCTTTGAGGCCAAGGGCCGCTTTGAGTCCTATTTGCAGGCCATTCCCACGGCCTTGATCACCGACACGCTGGCGGCCCTGGGTGGGGCTGCGGTGGCGCTGGAGCCCTCAGCGGCACACAAGCCGGCCTGAGGGTGGGTGGTGTAGGCAAGCTACATTCTTTGTCAGGGTTCACGCCTGTGGCCGCCTGTGTGGCCGAGGGGTCTTTGGGATTCCTGCCTGAAAATCAATGGGTTGCGTCGTGTTTTGGCGTCAGCTTGGCTGCAATCATGGTTTTGTCCATGTTTCTGAATATCTAGTTTTGCTACAAACGCGGCTTGCCGCCCTGCGGCCTGTGGCTGTTTCGAGCCCTGGTGCGGCCCCCCGGCTCGTTGGAACACGGGTCGATTTGGTTGGGTGGGGTTTGGGTGCAAGCCGCCGCCTTGAAGCAAGAGGAGATACAGATGACCTTGAATTCATCCCCCGCGCGAGTCGCTGGACCTGACATCTGGCGCATGAGCCAAGTGGCCCTGGGCTGCACGCTGTTGGCCTTGGCCACGGTGGCACAAGCTCAAACCCAAGCCGAGCCCAAGGCTTTGGAGAAGGTCACCGTCACGGGCATTCGCAAGGGCATTGAGGACGCGATCTCCGTCAAGCGCAATGCCGACGCCATCGTGGAGTCCGTCTCTGCCGAGGACATTGGCAAGCTGCCCGACGCCTCAATTGCCGAGTCCCTGGCGCGGCTGCCGGGCCTGTCGGCCCAGCGCGTGGCCGGGCGTGCGCAGGTGATCAGCGTGCGCGGCCTCTCGCCGGACTTTGCGACCACCTTGCTCAACGGACGCGAGCTGGTGAGTACGGGCGACAACCGCAGCGTGGAGTTCGACCAATACCCCTCGGAGCTGCTCAGTGGCGTGACCATTTACAAGACGCCCGACGCGGCCTTGGTGGGTCAGGGCTTGTCAGGCACCTTGGACATGATGACGGTGCGGCCGCTGAATTTTGGCACCCGCTCGGTGGCCCTGAACGCGCGCGGCCAGCGCAACGCTTTGGGCTCGGCGGCCAATGCCAGTGCCAACGGCAACCGCGTCAGCGCCAGCTATATCGACCAGTTTGCCAACCGGACGGTCGGCCTGGCCGTGGGTTTTGCCCACCAGGAAACGCCCAGCCAGGAAAACCAGGTCGGCCTCTACGAGCCCTGGAAGCTGGAGTCCCGCCCCGGTGTGCAAGCGGGCAGCTTTGTGACCGACGGCATCAAGGCCCTGCGCCGCACTGGCAAGACCGAACGCAATGGGCTCATGGCCACGCTGGAGCTGCGCCCCTTCAAGGCCTGGACCAGTGTGGTGGATGCCTTCTGGTCCAAGGCCAAGGAAGAGAACACGGCCAACCAGTTCGAGCTCAATCTGCAATACAACGGGGCCTACCCCTGCAAGCCTGACTGCACCTGGGTGCAAAGCAGCACCAACGCTGCCAACACCCACACCGGCGGCACCATCACCAACGTCTACCCCTTGGTGCGGGGCATGTACAACAAGCGAGAAGATGAGATCACCGCCGCGGGTTGGAACAACAAGTTCACGCTGGACGGGGGCATCACCGTGGTGGCGGACCTGAGCTACTCCAAGGCCAAGCGCAAGGAACTCAGTCTGGAAAACAACGCCCAGCTCAGCCCTGTGGGCGGCGTGCCCTACGACACCGTCAAGCTCAGCTTCAACCCGGGTGGGTTCTCCACCATGGTGCCCACGCTGAACTACGCCGACCCCAGCAAGCTCTACCTGCGCGACACCATCTACGGCTCGGGTTACGGCAAAGTGCCCAGTGTGCAAGACGAGCTCACCGGCTTCAAGCTCACGGGCAACATACCGTTCACCCAGCCGCTGGTGGCTTGGATTGCCGACCTTGATGTTGGCCTGTCCTATGTCGACCGGTCCAAGAAAAAGCGCCAGCCCGAGGGCAATATCAATGTGGGCCCGCAAGGGAGCAGCACGATTGCTGCAGACCTGCAGTACAGCCCGGTGGACCTGAGCTTTGCCGGCCTGGGCCAGATTCCGGCTTGGAATGTGCCCGCAGCTGTGGGCCGCTACATGGTCTTCCAGCCCACCGATGCCGAAAGCTATTTGGTGTCCAAGGCCTGGGATGTGAGCGAGAAAACCACCACCGCTTTTGTGCGCGCCAATCTGGATGGCAGCCTCGGTGGCATGCCGGTGCGAGGCAACTTTGGTCTGCAGATGGTGCGTGTGGACCAGTCCTCCAGCGCCAACTACTGGGACGGCACCGCTGCAGCGGGTAGCCGGGTCAAGCCTGTCAACGACGGCAAAACTGTCACCGATGTCTTGCCCAGCTTGAACCTGGCCGTGTCCTTGGCGGACGACCAAACCCTGCGCCTGGGCTTGGCGCGGCAGATGGCGCGACCGCGTGTGGACCAGCTGCGCTCGGCGCTGGACTTTGGCATCGACACGGCCACCGGCAAGCCTGGCGCCAGCGGCGGCAATGCGCGCCTGGACCCCTGGATTGCCAACGCTTTGGATGTGTCCTATGAGAAGTACTTCGGCACCAAGGCCTATGTGTCGGCTGCCGCCTTCTACAAGGACTTGAAGAGCTACATCTACACCCAGACCAACCAGAGCTACGACTTTTCCAAGTTTGTGGCGGGCTATGTGCCGCCGGTGGGCTCGCCCGCAGCGCTGAGCTCGGGCAGCTACAGTGCGCCCTACAACGGCAAGGGCGGCAAGCTCAAGGGCGTGGAGCTGGCCGCCTCGCTGCCGCTGGAGCTGCTGAGCCCCGCGCTCAAGGGTTTGGGCGTGATTGCCAGCGCCAGTTTCAACAGCAGCTCCATCAAGATCAAAGACCCGGAGAGTGCCAGCAGTGTGGGCAGTGACTTCATCTCGCTGCCGGGCCTGTCCAAGCGCGTCTACAACCTCACGGCCTACTACGAGCGTGAGGGCTTTGAGGCCCGCATCAGCCAGCGCAAGCGTTCGGACTTTATCGGCGAGATCGGCAACTTCAACGGCAACCGTACCCTGCGCTACGTGGTGGGCGAGAGCATCGTGGACATGCAGCTGGGCTACACCTTCAACAGCGGACCTGCCAAGGGCCTGAACCTGCTGCTGCAGGTCAACAACCTGGGCAATGATGCCTACCGCACCTATGCTGCAAGCAAGGACCGGCCGCTGGAGTACATCGAGTGGGGTCGCAGCTACTTGCTGGGGGCGAGCTACAAGTTCTGATGCAGGCGCTGCAGTGGCAGCACACGCACGGCGGGCCTTCGGGCCCGTTTTGTTTGGGGGCCTCAGCCCTTGACGCCGCCTGCCGTCAGGCCCGAGATGATCCAGCGCTGGGCCAGCAGAAACACCAGCGTGATGGGCAGGCCCGAGAGCACGGCGGCCGCGGCAAAGTCGCCCCAGAGAAAGCGCTGGTCGTGCAAAAAATACTTGGAGCCCACGGCCAGTGTGAGGTGCGCCTCTTCGCGCAGCAGCACCGAGGCCACGGGGTACTCGATGATGGCGCCGACAAAGGCCAACACAAACACCACCACCAAAATGGGCACTGCCATGGGCAGCAGCACGCGGGCAAAGGTCTGCCAGGGGCTGGCGCCGTCGACCTTGGCGCTTTCTTCAATCTCCACCGGAATGGTTTCGAAATAGCCCTTGATGGTCCAGGCATGCGTGGCCAAGCCGCCCATATAGGCCAGCACCAGCCCGGCATGGGTCTCCAGGCCCAGAGCCGGCGCCACGCTGCCCAGGGTTTCAAAAATGGCGTAAATGGCCACCAAAGCCAGTACCGGCGGGAACATCTGCAGCACCAGCATGCCGTTGAGCAGCGCGGGTTTGAAGGGGAACTTCAGTCTTGCAAAGGCATAGGCCGCGGTGGTGGAAACGCCCACGATGGCCAGCGCTGCGAAGGTCGCCACTTTGATGGAGTTCCACAGCCACAGCAGCACCGGAAAGGGCGGTGTCACCCAGGCACCATCGGGCCCTTGATAGGCCATGCCCAGGGCCAGCTTCCAGTGCTCCAAGCTGATCTCGCTGGGGATGAGGCTGCCGGTGGCGAAATTGCCCGGGCGCAGCGAGATGGACAGCACCGCCAGCAGCGGAAACAGCGTGAGCGCCAGAAACCCCCACAGCACGGCATGGGCAGCCCACACGCGCCAGCGGGCTTGTTTGCTGCGAACAATGGCCATGTTTTCTGCGGCCTCCTCAGGCTTGGGCTTTGCGCATCAGGCGCAGGTTGATCAAGGACATGGCTGCCACCAGCAGGAAGATCAGCGTGGAGATGGCGGCAGCCAGGCCGAAGTCGGAGTTCGAGTCCAAAAACGCGATGCGGTAGGTGTAGCTCACCAGAATGTCGGTCTGGCCTGCGGGGATCTTGGTGGAGAGGAAGTCCGGCCGTCCGTCGGTGAGCAGGGCAATCAGCACGAAGTTGTTGAAGTTAAAGGCAAAGGCCGAGACCAAGAGCGGTGCCAGCGGCTTGAAGATGAGCGGCGCGGTGATGCGCCAGAAATTCGTCAGCGGGCCCGCACCCACCAGCGCTGAGGCCTCGTAGAGATCGGCCGGAACCGACTTCAGCAGCCCCGCGCTCAAAATCATGATGTAGGGGTAGCCCAGCCAGACGTTGACGATCAAGAGCATGGTCTTGGCCAGCAACGGGTCGGCAAACCAGGCAGGTTTGACGCCAAACAGCGCATCCAAGATGGCGTTGATTTCGCCAAAGTTCTGATTGAACAAGCCCTTGAAGACGAGGATGGAGATGAAGCCCGGCACCGCATAGGGCAGGAACAGCAGAGTGCGGTAGACGCCGCGCCCGCGCAGGTCCTCCCAGTTCAGCAGCACCGCCAGGCCCATACCAATGCCCGTGGCAAACAGCACTGTCAGCGCCGAGAACAACACCGTCCAGCCAAAGACAGCGACAAAGGGGCCACGGAATTCGGCATCCAGCACCATGCGGGCGTAGTTCTTGGCTCCGACATTGACCGTAAAGCCCGGTTGCAGAGTTTGACCATCGCGGCTGCGAAACCAGCCGCTTTCTGTGTCGGGCTCAAAGCGTTGGCCGTCGGCGTTGCGCAGCAGCGCGCCATCGGGCAGGCTGCGGTAGTGCGGGCGTAGCGGCCCGAATTCCCGCAGGCCCAGGTAGCGCAGCGGCGCAGCGTCGGCAGCCGCTGCGCTGGGCAGGTGCAGTTCCAACTGCTGCAGTGCCAGGCGGTGCTCAATCCGCTCACGCAGCGACAGCGCTGGGCCCAGCGCCATGCCCGCGGCGGGCAGCAGCTGTACGGGTGCGGTGGGCGCGCGCAGCGTCAGCGGCGGGCTCACCCAGCGTGCGGGGGCACCCTCTTGCGCGCTCAAGGCCAGGCGGTAGGTGTCCGCGCCCGCACGGTGCAGGCTGAAAGCCAGCACCTCCTCCTCCACGGCGTCGTGCTGCTCCAGCAAATAGCTGCGCACCCGCTCCTGGCTGAGCAGATGGGCCGAGGCGTAGTTGGTGAAGCTCATCTGCACGGTGTAGAGCAGGGGCAGGGCGATGAACACCAGCATCGCCAGCGCAGCGGGAAAGAGGTAGCGCCAGGCCTGTGTGGAGCGTGCGAGATAGACGTAAAAACCCGCGCTGCCCACCACCAGCAGACCCAGCGCCCAGCCGGATTGGCTCAGGCGGTACAGCGCAAACACGGCATAGAGCAGCGCCAACACCAGCGCGCCGGTGAGCGGCCAGTGCAGCGCGCGCGCCAGCTGCTGCCCCTTGCCCAGGGGGCGCTGGGTGTAGGGCAAGGTCAGCGCGGGCGCGGGTGGGGTGGGGCTGAGGCGTTTCATTTCAGCTGCATGCGCGCGGCCGCGCCGTCCAGCGCCTCTTGTGTTGGCTGCAGGCCGTTGCTCATGGCCTCCAGCGCTGCGTTCATGGCCGACCAAAAGCGCCCCATCTCGGGCACGTTGGGAATGATCAGGCCGACGCGGGCGTTGTCCATGCTGGCCTTGATGAGCGGGTTGCTCGCCAGCTCGGCGTAGAAGGCCTTGTTGGCGGGGACGCCGATGGGCACATCCGCGTCGAGCACCTTCAAGGCGGCCGGGCGCAGCAGGTGGTGCTCCAGAAACTCACGGGCCACGTCTTTGAGCTTGGAGGGGGCGGTGATCATGCAACCCACCACGCCCACGAAGGGCTTGCTGGGCTTGCCCGGTAGCACCGCTGGGATGGGGGCCACGCCAAAGTCGATCTTGGCGCGGCGCGCGTTGTCCCAGGCCCAGGGGCCGGAAATCATCATGGCCACTTCGCCGCGCGCAAAGGCGGACTCCATCTCTGCATAGCGCGCGCCACGTGGCATGTGGCCGTCTTTGAAGAGGCGCTCGAGCATGCGCCCCCCGGCCAGGGCGCCGGGGTTGTTCACGCCGATCTGGCTTGGGTCGGGGTCGCCCTCCGGGGTGCGGCCAAAGATCTCGCCCCCCGCACCGGCCAGCAGCGGCCAGCTGAAGAAGGCCTTGTTGTAGTCCCACAAAATCGCATGGCGGCCTTGGCGCGCCAGTTGGCGGTCCAGTGCAATGACTTCGTCAAAGCTCGCCGGGGGCTTGGGTACCAGGGCTTTGTTGTAGATCAGGCCCACAGTCTCAATGGCCAGCGGGTAGCCCCAGAGCCGCCCACGGTAGCGAAAGGCCTCCCAGGCCGTGTCTTCGATTTCGGCCTTCAGCGCCGCGCTGGGGCGCAGCGGCGTGAGCAGACCCGCGCGCGCCCATTCGCCCACGCGATCGTGGGGCCAGCAAAAAATGTCGGGCCCTTTGCCCGCACCCGTGGCTTGTTGGAATTTCTCGGGGGCGTCGACGGGGTGTTCCACCACCACCTGCACGCCCGAGACCGCCTCAAAAGCACGGCCAACTTGTGCCAGGCCGTTGTAGGCCTTGTCGCCATTGATCCACACCAACAGGCGCGGCGCGCTCTGAGCCTGGGCGCCCCAGGCTGCCAATGCCAACACCAACGCGGCCCAGGTGCGGCTCATGGTTGCAGCTCCGGTGCGGCCTGGCGGCGCAGTGCGCGGCCGGTGTCGTCAAAGACGTAGAGCGCCTCGGGTGGGAGGTGCAGGGTCAGCGCGTCGCCCATGCGCAGGCGGTCGCGGCCATTGCGGCCCTCGAACTGGCAGGTCAGAGGTTCTTCCAGGCCCGGGTAGGGGCAGTAGGCGTAGGTGGTGCCGCCCAGCGATTCGACAAAGGCCACCTGAGTCTGCAGGGTGTTGTCGTGGCCACCCAGGCGCAGGTGTTCGGGCCGCACGCCCAGCGTCAGCGACGCACCCGGGGCCAGGCCCGAGGCGTCCACCAGGGCGCGCAGCTGCTGGCCATCGGCCAGGCGCAACACGGCCTCATGAGCCTGGCCGCTGAGCAGCTCCACGGGCAGCAAGTTCATGCGCGGGCTGCCGATAAAGCCCGCCACAAAGAGGTTGTTGGGGTGCTCGTACAGCTCCAGCGGCGACCCTACTTGTTCGATGCGCCCAGCCGACATCACGGCGATGCGGTCGGCCAACGTCATGGCCTCGACCTGGTCGTGGGTGACGTAGACCATGGTGGTTTTGAGCTCGTCGTGCAGCTTGGCGAACTCGTAGCGCATGCGCACGCGCAGCGCTGCGTCCAGGTTGGACAGCGGCTCGTCGAACAAAAACACCTCGGGCTTGCGCACGATGGCGCGGCCGATGGCCACGCGCTGGCGCTGGCCGCCTGAGAGGTCTTTGGGTTTGCGCTGTAGCAGGTGCTCGATGTGCAGAATGCGCGCGGCATGGTGCACAGCGCGCTCGATCTCCTCCTTGGGTACGCGCGCCAGCTCCAGACCAAAAGCCATGTTCTGGTAGAGCGTCATGTGTGGGTACAGCGCATAGCTCTGGAACACCATGGCCACGCCGCGCTCGGCTGGGGGCACGTCGTTGACCAGCCGCCCGCCAATGCGCAGCTCGCCGCCGCTGATGTCCTCCAGTCCGGCAATGGTGCGCAGCAACGTACTCTTGCCACAGCCCGAAGGGCCGACAAAGACCATGAATTCGCCCTCGCGTATGTCCAGGTCGATGCCGTGCAATATGGTGCTTGACCCATGGGTCTTGACCACGGCTTGCAGCTTCACGTCTGCCAAGGGGATACCTCCGCGCCGGGCTGGCGGCCCGGCTTGTGTGCACTGGGTGGGCTGAGGGGCTGGCCACTGAGCTGGCGTTTGTGGCGTCGCGGGCTGCCCTTCTTTGTAGAGAATATACAGCCCAAGATGGCGTGAAACAACGTTGGGTTCTGCATGGATTTCCCGAGGCATTCTCTTGTAATCAAAGGCTTATGACCCATTCCGGGATTACCATATGTAGTGAAACTACACGAAATTTGCGCCGTGGGTGATACTGAAACCCTTGCTGGCCTGTCTGCCTAACATGATCAAGACCCAAGCCGAGATGACCCAGGTCCCAGGGGGGGAGCATGCCTTTGCCCAGGCGCTGCAGCGCGAGCTGGCCCGTGCCGCCTCGCCCGTCCAGCCCAGCCGCGACACCCTGCTGCGTGCGGCAGCGGCGGTCTGCCGCGACACGCTGGCGCAGCGCTGGGGCCAGACCCAGCAGGCCGACGCGCAGCGCGGCCCCGACGCCGCCGTGCGCCGCGTGCACTACCTCTCCATGGAGTTTTTGATGGGCCGCGCGCTGTCCAATGCGCTGGCGGCGCTGGGCTTGACCCCGACGCTGCGTGAGGCGTTGGCGCGGCAAGACATGGATCTGTCGGATGTGCTGGAGCGTGAGTCTGATGCCGCGCTGGGCAATGGGGGTCTGGGACGCTTGGCGGCTTGCTTCTTGGATTCCTTTGCCGAGCTGGGCCTGCCCGCCTTTGGCTATGGCCTGCGCTACCAGTACGGTATGTTCGCCCAGGGCATACAGGAGGGGCGCCAGGTGGAGTCACCCGACGACTGGCTGCGCGGCGGCAACCCCTGGGAGATCCACCGCCCCGACATCGGCTACGCCGTGGGCTTTGGCGGGCGCGTGCGGGTGGAGGCCGATGGCACGCGGCGCTGGCGGCCTGCTGAGGTGGTGCAGGCACAGGCCTATGACTTCATCGTGCCCGCGCACCACAGCGAGCGCGTGGCCACCTTGCGCCAATGGCATGCGGTGGCGCAAGCCCCCATCGACTTCAAAGCTTTTTGCGAGGGCGACTACGCCGCCGCAGCGCGCCACCGCGTGGCTGCCGACGCGCTCAACTGGGTGCTCTACCCCGACGACAGCACCGAGGCCGGGCGCGAGCTGCGGCTCAAGCAGGAGGCGTTTTTGGTCAGCGCCTCGCTGCAGGACTTGATCCAGCGCCACCTGCGCGAGTTCGGTGAGCTGCACAGCCTGGGCCGCTGCAACGCCATCCACCTCAACGACACCCACCCCGCCCTGGCACCGGCCGAGCTCATGCGCTTGCTGCTGGACGACCATGGCCTGCCCTGGGAGGAGGCTTGGCGCATCACGCGCCAGGCGGTGTCCTACACCAACCACACCCTCATGCCTGAGGCGCTGGAGACCTGGCCGGTGCGCCTGTTCGAGGCCTTGCTGCCGCGCCATCTGGACATCATTTACGAGATCAATCACCACTTCCTGGCCGAGCTGCGCCAGCGCCACCCTGGCGACGAGGATTTGGTGCGCCGGGTGTCGCTGATCGACGAGGGCGGCCCCTACGGTGGCGAGCGCCGGGTGCGCATGGCGGCGCTGGCCATCGTGGCCTCGCACCGTGTCAACGGCGTGGCCGCGCTGCACTCCGAGCTGATGGTGCAAACCATTTTTGCCGACTACGCGCGGCTCTTCCCCGAGCGCTTTCACAACGTCACCAACGGTGTGACGCCGCGGCGCTGGCTGCAGCAGGCCAACCCCGCGCTGTCGGGCTTGATTGACGCGCGCATTGGCCGTGGCTGGCGCCAGGATCTGACCCAGCTGGCGGGCCTCAAAGCCCTGGCCGAGGACGCAGCGCTGGGCCGCGAGGTGCAGGCTGTCAAGCGCGCCAACAAAGAGGCATTGGCCGCGCTGGTGCGCCGCGAGCTGGGCCTGGCGGTGAGCCCGGACAGCCTGTTTGATGTGCAGATCAAGCGCATTCACGAGTACAAGCGCCAGCTGCTCAACCTCCTGCATGTGATCGCGCGCTATCAGGCCATGGTGGCCGACCCCGCGGCGCACTGGGTGCCGCGCACCGTCATCCTGGCGGGCAAGGCCGCCAGCGCCTACCAGATGGCCAAGAGCATCATCCAGCTGGCCCACGATGTGGCCCGGGTGGTCAACAGCGATGCGCGCGTGGCCGACCGGCTCAAGCTCGTCTTCCTGCCCAATTACGGCGTCAGCCTGGCCGAGCGCATCATCCCAGCGGCCGACCTCAGCCAGCAAATCTCCACCGCTGGCACCGAGGCTTCGGGCACGGGCAATATGAAGTTTGCGCTCAACGGTGCGCTGACCCTGGGCACCTGGGATGGCGCCAATATTGAAATGGCTCAGGCCTTTGGCGAAGCGAACATGTTCACCTTCGGCCTGCGCAGCCAGGACGTGGCGCAGATCAAATCCCTGGGCTACGACCCGCGCCTGTATGTGCAGCAAAACCTGCAGCTGCAGCGCGTGATTGAGGCCATTGCACAGGGCGAGTTCAGCGCGGGCGACAGTGGCCGCTACCGCCCCTTGGTGGACCAGCTGCTGAGCCGCGACCCCTATCTGCTCATGGCCGACTTTGCCGACTACCTCAGCGCGCAGCAGCGCGTGGATGCGCTCTATCAGCAGCCCCAGGACTGGGCGCGTCAGGTGCTGCTCAATATTGCGGGCATGGGCGGCTTCTCCAGCGATCGCACCATTGCGCAATACGTCGAGCGCGTTTGGTCGGTGCAGAGCTTGCGCTGATGTCCGCTGAACTCATCGCCGCAGAGGACCTCGCCTTGCTGGCGCGCGGCCAGCACCCGCGCCCCTGGTTGCACCTGGGCGCACATGTGCAAGCAGGGCAGGGCGTGCGCTTTGCCGTGTGGGCCCCGGCGGCGCGGCGCGTCAGCGTGGTGGGTGACTTCAACGCCTGGGACGGCCGCCGCCATGTGCTGCAGCGCCTGGGCGACAGCGGCATTTGGTGCGGTCTGGTGGCGCAGGCGCAGCTGGGCCAGTTCTACAAGTACGAGCTCGAAGGCCCCGAGGGCCAGCTGCTGCCGCTCAAGGCCGACCCCTATGCCCGTGCTGCGCAGCTGCGCCCGGACAACGCCAGCGTGGTGAGCGCCGCACCGCCGCAGCCGCGCGCGCTCAGTGCACAACGCCAGGGCGCCAACCGGCGTGACGCGCCCATGAGCATTTACGAGGTGCACGCTCCGAGCTGGCGCCGCCCCGATGGGCGCTGCCCCAACTGGGACGAGTTGGCCGCGCAGCTGCCCGCCTACGCTGCTGATTTGGGCTTCACGCATGTCGAGCTGCTGCCCATTACCGAATACCCTTTCGATGGCTCTTGGGGCTATCAGGCCCTGGGTCCATACGCGCCCAGTGCGCGCTTTGGCCCGCCCGAGGGCTTTGCGCGCTTTGTGGCGGCCTGCCATGCCCAGGGCCTGGGCGTGTTGCTGGACTGGGTGCCCGCGCACTTTCCCGCCGACGCTCATGGCTTGGCACGATTTGACGGCACGCCGCTGTACGAGTACGCCGACCCGCGCGAGGGCTATCACCCGGACTGGAACACCCTCATCCCTGACTTTGCCAAACCCGGCGTGCGGCAGTTTCTGGCAGGCAGTGCGCTGTATTGGGCCGAGTGCTGGGGTGTGGACGGGCTGCGCGTGGATGCCGTGGCCTCCATGCTCTACCGCGACTACTCGCGCCAGCCCGGGCAGTGGCTGCCCAACGCCCAGGGTGGACGCGAGAACCTGGAGGCCATCGCGCTGTTGCAGCACCTCAACACCGTATTGGGGGCGCAGGCGCCGGGGGTGGTGACCCTGGCGGAGGAGTCCACCGCCTTTGCCGGTGTGAGCGCGCCAGTCCATGCCGGGGGCCTGGGCTTTCACTACAAATGGAATATGGGCTGGATGAACGACACCCTGGCCTATTTCCGCGAGGACCCCATACACCGCCGCTGGCATCACGACAAACTCACCTTCGGCTTGGTCTACGCCTTCAGCGAAAACTTTGTGCTGCCGCTCTCGCACGACGAGGTGGTGCACGGCAAGGGCTCTTTGCTGGCCAAAATGCCTGGCGACGCGTGGCAACAGTTCGCCAACTTGCGCGCCTACCTGGGCTTGATGTGGGGACACCCGGGCAAAAAGCTGCTCTTCATGGGTCAGGAATTCGGCCAGCCCACCGAGTGGAACTTCGAGGCCGAGCTGCCCTGGCTGCTGCTGGAGCAGCCGCGCCATGCGGGCCTGCAGCGCTTGGTGCGCGATCTCAACCAGCTCTACCGCCGCGAGCCCGCGCTGCACCGCCTGGACTGCGAGGCCGCGGGCTTTGCCTGGCTGCAGGCCGAAGACCGTGAGCAATCGGTGCTGGCCTGGGCGCGGTTTGACGGCCAGGGCGGCGTGATGGTGGTGGTGTGCAACCTCACACCCGTGCCGCGCCCTGGCTACGGCCTGCGCATGCCTTGCGTTGCGCCTGCTTGGCGCGTGCACATCAACACCGACGCGGCAGACTACGGTGGCAGCGATGCGGGTACGCCAATCGGCGCACTGCAGGTGGCGGCCGATGCGCAACTCAGCCTGGACTTGCCTCCGTTGGCCACGCTGTTTCTGAGTCCCTCGCCATGACTGTGGGCGGCCTACCCTTGTCGATATCGCTCTGGCCGGAGCAGCTCAGGGCTGGGCGGCCTTATCCACTGGGGGCCCAGGTCGGGCCACAGCAAGGGCAGGAGGGCGTGAACTTTGCGGTCTTCTCCGAGCACGCCGAGGCGCTGGAACTCTGCCTCTTTGCACCTGACGGGGTTCAGGAGCTGCGACGCTACGCGCTGCATGGGCCGCATGACGGCGTTTTTCATGGTTTTTTGCCCGGCGTAGGCGCCGGTCTGCTCTACGGGCTGCGGGCCTATGGTCCTTATGACCCCAAGCGAGGCCACCGCTTCAACCCGCACAAGCTGCTGCTGGACCCCTACGCGCGGGAGATCGTCGGCCACTTCGATGGGGCCGACCAGCACCACGGCTATGTGGTGGACCACCCCGAGGGCACGCACAGCTTTGATGTGCGCGACAACGCCGTGCAGGCGCTCAAAGCGTGCGTGCCCGCACCGCTGGTGGGGCCCTCACCGCGCCACAGCGCCCCGCGCATCGCCCCGGCTGACATGGTGCTCTACGAGTTGCATGTCAAAGGCTTTTCCATGCAGCACCCGGGCATCCCGCCCGCGCTGCAAGGCAGCTATGCAGGCCTGGCCCACCCCGCAGCCATCGCGCATTTCAAGGCCCTGGGCGTCACCACCCTTTCGCTGCTGCCGGTGCATTACGCGCTGGACGAGCCGCACCTGCGCCGCAAAGGTCTGCGCAACTACTGGGGCTACAACACCCTGGGCTATTTCGCGCCCGACCCGCGCTGGGCTCAAGCCGCGCACCGCCGCGACCCCAGCGCTGTGGCCGCGGAGTTCCGCGCCATGGTGGCGGCGCTGCACGAGGCGGGCCTGGAGGTGGTGCTGGACGTGGTCTACAACCACAGCGCCGAGGGCAACGAATGGGGCCCCACGCTGTGCTGGCGTGGGCTCGACAACGCCAGCTACTACCGCCTGCAGGCCGACGACAAAAGCCGCAGCGAGAACCTCACGGGCTGTGGCAACACACTGAATGTGGCCCACCCGCGCGTCACCCAGCTCGTGCTGGATTCGCTGCGCTTTTGGGTGCAGGAAATGGGCGTGGACGGGTTTCGCTTTGACCTCGCCCCTGTGCTGGGGCGTGTGGCCAGCGGAGGCTTCGACCCTCAGGCCGCCTTCTTCACCGCATTGCGCCAAGACCCACTGCTGGCGCAGGTCCACCTCATCGCCGAGCCCTGGGACGCGGCGGGCTTTGACGCCTACCAAACTGGCCGCTTCCCAGGCCGCTTCATGGAGTGGAACGACAAGTTCCGCGACGCTGTGCGCGCCTACTGGCTGGGGCCTCACTGCGGCGGGCCAGTGGCAGGGCGTGGGGAGTTTGCGCGCCGCCTGTGCGCGTCCAGCGACCTGTTTCAGCACAGCCAGCGCCTGCCTTGGGCCTCGATCAACTATCTGAGCGCACATGACGGCTTCACGCTGCAAGACGTGGTGAGCTACAGCCGCAAGCACAACCACGCCAATGGCGAGGACAACCGCGACGGCCGCGATGGCGAGCTGAGCGCCAACTTCGGCGTGGAAGGCCCCAGCCTCGACCCCACCATTGCAGCCACACGCGAGCGCGTGCGCCGTGCCATGCTTGCCAGCTTGCTGCTGGCGCAGGGCACGCCCATGCTGCTGGCGGGCGATGACATCGCCAACAGCCAAGGCGGTAACAACAATGCCTACTGCCAAGACAATCCCACCGGTTGGCTGGACTGGGCGCAAGCCCAAACCGACTTGACGGCTTTTGTGGCCGAGCTGCTGCGCCTGCGTCGTCAGCACCCGCTGCTGCGTCACACGCATTGGCATGGGGCTGCTGCACCGGTGGCGGGTGAGGCTTGCCTCAGCTGGCACACCCCCGAGGGGGCTGCTATGCAGCTGCAAGACTGGCATGCGCCAGACAGCCGTGCTTTTGCTTGTGTGGTTCACCCCGCCACGGCGCATGAAGCGGTGCTGGCTCTGGTGTTCAATCCGGAGCAGCACGACTTGCCCATCACCCTGCCGGAGGGCACCTGGCGCCTGTTGCTGGACAGCAGCGGCATGCTGCGGCCCCAGGCCCTACCGCACCCCAGCCTGTGTGCACCTGCACACAGCCTTTTGTTGTTGTGTGCCGCGCCAGAATCAGGTGCCGCCGGAGGCTTGGCGTGAGCCTCCAGTTTTGCCGTGAGAACCCGAGATGGACATGAACCTGCGCATGGCCGGTGTGCTGCTGCACCCGACCTCCTTGCCTGGCCCCCATGGGTCAGGCGACTTCGGCCCCGCCGCCTACCGCTTTGTGGATTGGCTGCACAGCGCAGGTCAGCGCCTGTGGCAGATGCTGCCCACCACGCCCATAGGCCCGGGCAACAGCCCGTACCAAGGGGTGTCCGCCTTTGCGGGCAACCCCTGGCTGGTGGCCTTGGAGCCCTTGGTGGAGCAGGGCTGGCTGGTTCTGCCCAGCGTGCCCGAGTTCCCGAGCCTGGCCGTGGACTACGCGCAAATCTGCCCCTGGCGCGAGCAGCAGCTGCGCGCTGCTGAGGCCGGGTTCAGAGCCCGCGCCACGCCCATGCAGCGCCAGGCCTTTGAAGACTGGTGCCAGGCTCAGCAGCACTGGCTGGAGGACTACGCCCTGTTCATGGCCCTGCATGCGCTGCGCCAGGGTCAGCCTTGGTGGGCCTGGGAGCCTGCGCTGGCGCGACGCGAGCCTGCCGCATTGGCGCGGGCTCGCAGCGAGGCGGCTGCGGAGCTGGGCTTCTGGCAGTTTGTGCAATGGCAGTTTGACGAGCAGGCGCGCCAGCTCAAGGCCTATGCCAATGCACGCGACGTGCGCCTCATGGGTGACTTGCCCATCTTCGTGGCCCACGACAGTGCCGACTGCTGGGCGCGGCCCGATCTATACCTTTTGGATGCCGATTTCCAGCCCACCGTGGTGGCCGGTGTGCCGCCCGATGCCATGTCTGCCCAGGGGCAGCGCTGGGGCAACCCGCTCTACCGCTGGGAGCGCATGGCCCATGAGAACTTCGCCTGGTGGACGGCACGCGTCAAGCGCTCGCTGGCGCTGGCCGATGTGTTTCGCATCGACCATTTCCGTGGCTTTGCGGGCTACTACGAAATTCCCGCCAGCAGCCCCGATGCACGCCTCGGGCACTGGCGACCGGGGCCTGGGCAGGCTTTGTTTGATGCCATCAAACGTGAGCTGGGCCCCCTGCCCATCGTGGCCGAGGACTTGGGCTTCATCACCGAGGATGTTCATGCGCTGCGCCAAGCCTGCGGTTTCCCGGGGATGAGGATTTTGCAGTTTGGCTTTGGCGGTGATGGCACGCACGAGTTCTTGCCCCACAACTGGCCCTGCACCAGCGTGGCCTACACCGGCACGCATGACAACGACACCGTGCGCGGTTGGTGGCAGGCCGCCAGCCCGCGCGAGCGTGCTTTTGCGGGCTCCTACCTGGCCTGTGGCGAGCACGATGTGCACTGGGCCATGATCCGCGCCTGCTGCAACTCGGTGGCCCACATGGCCTTGTTCCCGTTGCAGGACGTGTTGGGCCTGGATGGTGCACACCGCATGAATGTGCCGGGCGAGCCCGATGGCAATTGGCGCTGGCGTTTCAGCTGGGACATGCTGGGCCTGCACCAAGGTGGGGAACCCGCGCGTGTGCTGGGTCTGATCACCGCGGCCAGCGGCCGTGCCCCCCTGGCACTGCTGCGCCTGCCCTGAGGGTTTGCGCCCTCAGCGTGCCGCCAGCTGCAGCAGTGTGGTGGAGCGCGCTGCCAATGTGAGCGTGCGCCCCAGTTCGCGTGCGGCACCGCCCTGCAGCACGTCATGGGCGCGGTCGCCCGGGCCCAGCACGTCGGCAAAGCGGCGCAGGTCCAGGGCCACGTCCTGGTTTTGTTTGTTCAGCACCAACATCACGCGCTCGCCCTGGCGGGCCTCAGCGCTGCCGGGCGCGCCCCAGTGACGCAGCAGCACGTAGACACCTTGCAGCGGCGCGTAATGCGTGAGTCGGCCCTCGTGCACCAGGCGAGTTTGGCGGCGCCAGTTCAGCAGCTGCCGCAGCAGGGCTTGGGCGGTGCGCTGGCGTGGGCTCAGTCCACGGCCGCGCAAGCCGTCAACCCTGTCGCCTGCAAAGCCGCCGGGGAAGTCGGCCCGCACCTGGCCGTCGTCGCGCTGCCCCGGGCTGGTCAGCAACAGTTCGCTGCCGTAGAGGAACTGCGGGATGCGGTTGACCACACACAGATAGCCCCAGGCCATGCGCAGCAGGTCCAGGTCCTCGTTGAGTTGGCTGTAGAGGCGCGGCGTGTCGTGGTTGCCCTCAAAGGCCATGAGCCGGTTCGCATCCGCGTAAAGGAAGTCCTGGGCCAAGGCTTCGTACAGCTTGTAAATGCCGCCTTCGCCCTGATCGGCCTCTTTGAGCCCGGCAATCAGCGCGTAGTGCAGCGGGAAATCCAACATGCTCGGCGTGGAGGAGACATAGCCGTCATGGTTGCGTTTGCCGCGCTGCCAGTAGGCCACGATGGCGGGGTGGCCGCTCCACTCCTCACCCACGATGTTCAGCCGTGGGTACTCGCGCATCAGGCGTGCGGACCAGCGGCTGAGGAAGTCGCGGTCGGAGTAGGAATAGGTGTCGGTGCGCAGGCCCGACAGGCCCGCGTATTCGATCCACCATAGGCTCATCTGTATCAGGTAAGTTGCCAGCTGGGGTTGGCGCTGGTTGAGGTCGGGCATGTTTGGCGTGAACCAGCCTTGGCTGAAGCGGCGTTGGTCGCTGGGCGCGGCATGCGGGTCTTGCCAGGTGACGCGGGCGTGGTGGGTTTCGGTGTAGCTTGGCCACTGATTGAGCCACTCGGGTGTGGGTAGATCGGCCATCCACCAGTGGTGGTCGCCGATGTGGTTGAGCACGATGTCCTGAATCAAGCCCAGCCCCTGTTGGCGCGCCTGCACGGCCAGTGCGCGGTACTCCTCATTGCTGCCCAGACGCGGGTCGACGCGGTAAAAGTCCGTGGCCGCGTAGCCGTGGTAGCTGTAGCTGGGGTTGTCGTTTTCCACCACGGGCGTGGGCCAGATCTGAGTGAAGCCCATGTCGGCGATATAGCCCAAGTGCTCGCGCAGGCCCGCCAGATTGCCGCCGTGGCGTGCGCCGGGTTGGCTGCGCTGCACGCGCGACTCGCGCATGGCGGGCGGCGCCACCGCCGGTTCGGCCCGGGCAAAGCGGTCGGGCACCAGCAGGTAAACGGCGTCGCGCGTGTCAAAGCCCTGGCGCTGGGCCGAGCCAGGCTCGCGCGCTTGCAGCTCATAGCTCAAGTTCAGCAGCGGTGTGTCATGGCCGGGGTGATGCAGCTGGATGTCGATGCGGCCAGGGCGGCAGTCCGCCGCCAGCTCCAGGTCTACAAAGAGGTAGTTGGGGCTGCTCAGGCGCTGCTGCCCGAGCAACCGCACACCCGGGGCGCTCATGCGGACGTGTAGCGCGGCCAAGCCCGGGCCATGCAACATCAGCTGCAGCTGCGGCTCGGCCATGCCCACCCACCAGCTGGGGGGCTCCACCCTTTGCAAGGCCGGCTGTGGCGGCGCCTCCGCGCTCGCATGCGCTGGCGCGAGGGCACCCAAGGCGGCGCTGGCGGCGGTGGTCTTCAACAGGGTTCTCCTTGTCAGCATGGCGGGCTCAGTCGGTGAAGGGGTGCTTGGGGCGCTGAAGGGGCAGTTTGTAGGGCTTGATGCTGTAGTTTGCTTACTGCATCAAGCCGGGTTGCGCGAATGCTGGCCTTTATTGTGTCGCTACTGTTCAGTTCTTGGTAAATCAGCCCTCACGCCCTGGCGTGCGGTGGGGAAGTGTGGATGTGTAGTATTGCTACCATCTCCTTCCCGTTTGCCGATCGCCGCCGCAGCGGCTCCACACACCATGTTTCGCACCCTCTGCGCTGGTCTGCTCGGCCTGTTGGCGCTGCTGCCTGCGCGGGACGCAGGCGCGGCGGGTCTGAGCGCCCAAGCTTTGCGACAAGCCTGCGATGCGCCCGGTTTTGATCAAGTCCTGCAGGCCCAGCGTTTGCCAGCCCATGGCGCGGCCGCACAAGCCCTGTCGGTGCGTGAGCTGGTGTGGGCGGGCTTGGGGACGGCACCGGGGGAGACACTGCAGGGTCTGCGCTTTGTGCTCTACCACTCGCCCACAGGGCAGCTGCAGCTGGACACTCATGGCCGCGTGCAGGGCCACGCGCAAACACTGCCCCTGCAAGACGGTGGCCCCTTTGCCGCCCAGGGGCATCAAGCCTGGATAGGGGCAGGGCGGCGCTTGCGCCTGTCGGCAGGGGTACCGCTGGCGCACCTTCAAGCCCTGCTGCGCGGCCAGCTGCTGTTGGTGGCGCAAGACAGTGCGGCGCGTGTGCGTCACTACACCGGCGTGCAGCCCGGTGCCTGGCTCGATGCGCTCTACGCCAGCGCTGAGGCAGCGCCGCCCTTGGGCGTGAACCCCGAGCCGCACGGGGGCTTCAGCTTCCGGCTCTGGGCCCCCACGGCCAGAGCTGTCTACCTCTGCCACCACGCCAGTGCTGAGGGCCCGCTGCAAACCCTGCTGCCACTGCAGCGCCAGACCCGCAGCGGGCTGTGGCAAGGGCAGGGGGCCGCGGCCTGGCGCGGGGGCTACTACCGCTACCTGGTGGAGGTGCAAGTGCCTGGTACGGGGCGCGTGCTCAACCGCGTCACCGACCCCTATTCGGTCAGCCTCAACGCCGATTCGCGCCGCAGCTATATCGCCGACTTGGCCGACCCTGCGCTCAAGCCCCCGGGCTGGGACGCCCTGCGTCCGCCCGCGCGCGTGCAACGCAACACCGAGATGGTGGTCTACGAGCTGCACGTGCGCGATTTCTCGCGCGACGACCCCTCTGTGCCCGCAGCCCGGCGCGGCCGCTACGAGGCGTTTGCCGAGCCCGATTCGCTGGGCATGCAGCACCTGAGCCGTTTGAGCCAGGCCGGCCTGACGGATGTGCACCTGCTGCCCGTGTTTGACTATTCCAGCGTGCCCGAGCGCGGCTGTACCGCAGGCCCGGTCGAGCCACCGGCCACGCCCGACAGCCTGGCCCCGCAGGCCCAGGTCATGGCGCAAGCCGGACGCGACTGCTTCAACTGGGGCTACGACCCCTTGCACTTCAACGCGCCGGAAGGCAGCTACGCCAGCGACGCGAATGAGGGCGGGCGCCGCATCCTGGAATTCCGCCGCATGGTGCAGGGCCTGGCGGGCATGGGCCTGCGTACCGGCATGGACCTGGTGTTCAACCACATGGCGGCCTCGGGCCAGCAGGCAGCTTCGGTGCTGGACCGCATCGTGCCGGGCTACTACCACCGCTACGACGCCCAGGGCCGCATCGAGCGTTCCACCTGCTGCGACAACACCGCCACCGAGCGCCGCATGATGGGCCGCTTGCTGCTGGACTCCGTGCTGCAGTGGGCGCGCCATTACCGCATCGCTTCCTTCCGCTTTGATCTCATGGCACATCAGCCGCGCGCGCTCATGCAGCGCTTGCAAACGCGGCTGCAGGCCGAATTGGGCTACTTCGTGCCCCTCATCGGCGAAGGCTGGAACTTTGGCGAAGTGGCCGACGGTGCGCGCTTTGTGCAGGCCTCACAGCTGTCGCTTTACGGCAGTGGTATTGCCACCTTTAGCGACCGGGCGCGCGACGCCCTGCGCGGCGGCAGCGCGGCCGACAGCGGCGCGGACATGGTGCGCCGCCAAGGCTGGCTCAACGGTCAGTTCTATGCCCCCAACGCCTTGGGCAGCGCGGCCCAGCGCGAGGACCTGCTGCGCAGCGCCGACTGGCTGCGCGTGGGCCTGGCTGGCAGCCTGCGCGACTATCGTCTGCATACATGGGACGGACAAGAGCGGCGCCTGGCCGACATCGACTACGCTGGACAAAGCGCGGGCTACACAGCCGCACCGGGCGAGGTGGTGAACTACGCCGACAACCACGACAACCAAACCCTGTTCGACATCAACGCGTTGCGCCTACCGCAAGACACCACGCGCGAAGACCGCGCCCGCGTGCAAGTGCTGGGCATGGCGCTGACCGCCTTTAGCCAGGGTGTGGCCTACTTCCACGCGGGCATTGAAACCCTGCGCTCCAAATCACTGGACCGCAACAGCTACGACTCTGGCGACTGGTTCAACCGCCTGGACTGGACGCTGCAAAACAACCACTTCGGCAGCGGACTGCCGCCCCAGCCCGACAACGCTGCGCACTACCCCTGGATGGCCCCGGTGCTGGCCAATCCGCGCATCAAGCCGCAGAGCGAGCACATGCGCTGGAGCGCTGCCGCCTTCGCTGACCTGCTGCGCCTGCGCACCAGCACGCGGCTGTTCGCGCTGGACAGTGCCGCCGAAGTCCGGCAACGCCTGCGCTTTCACAATACAGGCCCACAGCAGCAAGCCACCCTGCTGGTGGGCGAACTCGACGGCCAGCGCCTGCCCGGCGCCAACTTCAGCCGCGTGATCTACGCCGTCAACGCCGACGTTCATGCCCACACCCTGCACCTGCCCCACACCGCAGGCCAAGCCTGGCATCTGCACCCGCTGCACCTGCAGCCTGGCGCCGCCGACCCCCGCCCCCGCGAGCAAGCCCACTTCAACCCCACCACCGGCCACTTCGTCTTTCCTCCGCGCACGGCGCTGGTGTTTGTGGTGGATTGAGGGGGTATTGCCTGGGTTGTGCCCTGAGCACACAGGCACAACAGACGGGATGGCCCCCGTTTGGTGTCATCTTGAATTGAGGTCTACTGAACCACGCGGAACTCAATGCGCCGGTTGCGCGCACGGCCCTCAGGCGTGTCGTTGCTTGCCACGGGGCGGTCAGGCCCAACGCCGGAGGTGTTGAGCAGGCCCTCCGCCAAACCTTTGCCCACCAGATAGTCCTTCACTGCGTCTGCTCTGGCCAAAGACAGGGACACATTGGTGGCGCGTGCACCGATGGCGTCGGTGTGGCCCAGGATTTCAAATTTGCGGCCGGGTAGCTGTGCCAACACGGGCAGCAATTGGTCAAGCACGGCCTGACCGGTGGCGGTCAGCACGGCGCGCCCGGCTTCGAACTCGATGACACGGTTGGCCAGCGCCGCATCCACCTTGTCCTGCCCCGGGCCGGCCACGCGCAGGTTGTTGCGCAGGGCATAGGTGGGGTTGTTGAGCTGCGTGCTCAAGGTGTTGACGACCAGCTGGCGTTGCCCCTCATCCGCGACCTCGCCTTTGATCTGCACGATATTGCCCTGAATGGCGATTTGCCCGCGGTTCACGCGCTTGAGCTCGGGCGTGAGGATGCGCTGCACATGTTCGGACCACGCCGGTGGTGCGGCCAGGGGGGCAACGCCGAGCTGGTCGACCACGCGGTCAACGCCGTAGAGTTCCCGCAGCCGCACCAGGATGTGTTGGCGCGAGGCTTCGTCGGGCACCGTGCCCGCCACCACCACCATGCCGGGCTGTGCGGTGGTGTTGGGGCGAGCTGGCGCGTTGTTGCTGGGCGCAGGCGCGCTTGTTTGCGCGGCGGCCAGGCCACTCAGGGTCAGGCCCAGAGCCAAGGCGGCCCAAAGGTGCGGGCCTTGGCGCGGAAGGAGGCGTACGTGCATGGGCGTGCTCACGGTCAATGTCCTAGAAAGACTTCTTTGAAGGTCAGCATCATTTGCTGCAGCGAGAGCTGATCTTGGTCCAGATAGCTGGCGAGCTTGTGCAGGGCGTAGTCGTTCCCGAGGTGCTCGTCCACCCAGTCGGCGTCTCGCACGTCGATCAAGACTTCGGGCGCGAAGGCCGGATCGAGCACGGCTTGGAGAATGCGCGCAGACGCGCCGTCGAAGCCGACGATGAGCTCGGCGGGTTCCGCCTGGGACTGCGGCATGAACAGCGCCAACTCAAAGTCAGCGCGTTGCAAAAAGCTGCTGACCATGGTCATCCACAGCGAGGCCACCGCGGTGCGTGTGAGCGGGTCCTGGGGCAGGGGCAAACGAAGTCCTCGGTCCAGACTGCGCTGCCCGCTGCTGGGCAAGGGCTGCAGCAAAAGACCCAAGGCCAGCACGGTGCGCTTGAGGCTCAGAACATGGCCGTCCCGCTGCAGTTGCTGCTGAAGCTCACCGACTGTGGTGGCTTGCAGCAGCTCATTCAAGCGCTGCATGTGCGGCTCCAGCGCAAGGTCGACCTCTACCTCAGCCTGGTTGTATTGCAAGAGCAATGGCGCGGCGTCGGGGTCCAGCTGAGCGCGTTGGGCGTAGTGGCTGAAGCCCTGCCACAAGGGGCTCAGCACGAGCGGGGCGTAAGCCAGCGCAGCACTGGGTTGCGAGGATTCGACGCGGCTGCCCACGATGAACGGGAAGCGCCGTCCCGATGCATCATGACTGGCCAGCAAGTGGCCTGCCCAGCCATAGCTGTTGCGCGGCCCCAGGAAGGCAAAGTGCATTGGATGGGACTGGTCGTACACCTCTTTCCAGCGCGGGTCGCGAGCCATGGCCTCGATACCGCCGGACAGCCAGCGGTCCAGGATGTTCAACAGCCCTTGCCCGCGACTGCTGCGCACGAAGTCGCCGCGCGAGGGTAGCTTGCCGAAGTACAGCAGCGGCTCGGTGTGAAGCATGGTGGAGGCCATCACGGATTCACTCCTGCAGCAGGCACCGCCACCGCGGACGTGCTGACAGCGCCGCCTGTGGGTGCGCCAGAGTTCGCAGGTTGCAACAAGGGTTCGTCACCACCGGCAACGACGGTGGGCAGGCGTACGCCTTTGAGGCGCACCATGCCCGCCACAGGGCCGCCCCCCGCGGCGGCCGTTTGCGTGCCGCGGCCCTGGCTGTTTTGCGGCGCCGTTTCGCCTGGGGAGCGCAGCACTTTCAGCTGCAGGGTGACCTTGTGGATGTCTTTGCTCCAACTCATCTCAAAAGCGCCGTCCGGGAGCTTGCGTCGTTGGGCCAGTTCGAACAGGCGGTTCAAGCCGTAGCTGCCCGGTTCGTTCACCAGCTCCACCGTTTGGCCTTCGTTGGTGATGGCGCTTAGTCGGGCACCAGCCACGCCGCTGGGGTTGGGCCACACCATCTGCATCCACTCGGGCGCCGTATTGCGGTAGCGCAGCGTTTGCCCATCGACCACGAGTGCGTATTCCCGCAGGCCCGGTGAGCCCATTGGCAGCACTTGGAACACCACTTGGTCGGCGCTGGCCGCTGCCGCACCCGCAGCTGCCTGACCAGCGCCAGCTGCCCCGGCAGCGCCCGCAGCCCCCGCAGAGGCAGAGCCGTCCAAGGGGCCCACCCAATGGCCCAAGCTGGCTTTGAACTCGGGCCGCAGGCGCACGCCAAGCTCCGCCCATTGGCGTGACTCAACCACGTCGCCGCGACGCACGACCAGCGGGCCCAGCGCCTCGGCAGAGAACTTGGCCACCGCCCCGTCGGGACCAAAGATTTTGGCGATTTCGGCCGGGCCGGCCTCTACGCGTGAGGCTGCATCAAAGGGGTATTTGGCCGCCAGCGTGCGCGAAAAGGGTTCATGCACTTGAGCCGTCCAGATGCGATTGACCTCGCTCTCCGCCAGGGGCACGGTCACGGCCATGGCTTGGATCAGCGGCCTCACCAGCAAGGGGCGCAGCGCTGCTTTGGCGGTGTCAGTCATGCCGTTGAGCAAACGCTCGTCCACCAATCGCAAGGTCAACGCCAGCTCAGAGTCGCCGCCTTCCAGCGTTTGAATCACCAACAGGCGAGCCCCCGGCCCAGTGTCGCCCTGCGCTTTGATTTGGTTGAAGCGGGTGCGCAGCTTGGACAGTGAGACCAGGTACTCGTTGATGGGCGCGGTGGTGCCTTCTCGCGACATCATGATGCGGGCCAGCGGTGCGAATTCGCGCCCAATCGGCCCCAAGGGAATCGCAGCCTGTGGCCCGCCGAGCTGCAGGTTGATGTCCACACGCGATGGCGCTTGGCGCAAGATGGTGCGCTTGAACCACTCCACCACGCCTTTTTGCGTTGTCGCTAGGCGCTCGTTCAGCAGCGAGGGGTTGTCCCAGGACGTTTGATCCAGCAGTGTTTGCAAGACCTTCAAGACTGGCGATTGCTGCGGGTCGCCCAAGCGGTTCACCCGCTCCACAGCCTGCTCGAAGGAGGCGAACTCGGTCACCGTCACACCCTGCATGAAGCGCTGCCACTCGCGCACGTACTCCTGCTTGTAGAGCTCGGTGAGCTGCTTGCGGATTTGCTCGGGGCTGCCTTCCAGCGTCAGGTCATCGCGTGCGCTGGTTTTGAGCACCCAGTCCACGCTTTGCAGCTCCTTGTTCGCCGCATCTTTGAAGGCTTGGTTGATGTAGCCATCCCAGGCCTCGCGGGTGAAGGTGCCGGGCACAGCGTAGCTGCCCGCCACGGTGTGCTGGTCGGTCTCGGTCATCAAACCAGCCACCGTGATGGGCGGAAAGCGCGTGGCTGCTCGGGCTTTGACATCGGCATACACGCGCTCCACACCGCGCATGCCCTTGACCACTTCGCGCAGGTGTTCGCGTGTGGAATCCACCAGCGCGAGCTGGTTGCTCATCACCGGGAAGGCAGGGTCTTGCAAGTTGCTGCTGACAAAGCTGATGATGGACTCGGCGCTGCGAATCATGCGCTCGCGCGGCATGGTGCCTCGGTTGTCATCGAGCCAGCCGCGCCAGAAGCGAGTGATTTGGTCGGTGAGGTGGCTGGGCTCCAGACGCTCTTTGTCAGCCAGCATCAGATAGGTTTTGAGCGCGTTGTAGGCGTCAGCAGAGTCCTCCGGCGAGGCGTCGATGAAGCGTGCCCCAGCGGCACGGGTTTCGCTGCGTGCAGCGGGCGTTGCACCCGACTCCGGTAGTGTGACCAGGGGCTTGAGCCTTTGCGGGTTGGCGTTGACCTCCGCCAGATAGATTTCAATGGCCTGCATCACCGGCTGCAGCATGACCTGGCGCACGCCAGCGAAGTATTCCTCACGCAGCTTGGTCTCAATCGCATCCCCTTGATAGAGGCCCAGGCCCAGCTCCAACGGCGGGTCCTTGCGGTAGCGCTTGAGTTGGGTGATGCGCTCTTGCAAGATTTCCAGCGCTTGCAGTCTGGAGGCCAAATCCTGCTGCTCGGATTGCAGCTTGCTGACCATCTCCAAATCAGCTTGGACATTGGCCATGAGCTGGCGGTTGCCCAGGTAAGTCCAGCTCCATGCCCCCAGCGTCAAGGCCAGCACCAGCACCCCCGAACACAAAGTGCCAACGCGCCAACGCAGCTTTTCGCGGCTGGCGTATTGGCGCACCAGGTTGCGGTCGGCAAAGATGACCTTGGCAAACAAATCCTTCAGGAAAAAACCGTGTTCACGGGCGTGTTCGGGTCCTGCGCCGGCTTCGTTTGCGCCTTGCAGCTGCAGTGCAAACTGCCGTGCCACCTGGGTGCTGGCGCGGCTGTCTGGCAGGCCCTGTTGAATGGCGCTGGTGAAGTAGAAGCCCCGAAACACGGGCCGGAATTGATAGGGGTTCTCTTCAAACAGGGTTGCCACAAAGGCGCGCAAGACTGGTTTGAGCGCCGCAAACTCCAAGGGGAAAGACAACACCCCGGGGGCAAGTGCCTGGCCTCGAGCCAGGGACATGCGGGCCAGGGACAGTTCTCTCAGCCCGTCGCACAGCTCGTTGAAGTGTTTGTCAAACTGCGCAACGGCGTTGTGCCGCTCCTTGTGTTCATAGGGCAGGGAGGCGCCCCAGATGCGGTCGCATTCGTTGCGATCGCTGTCGGCAAAAAACTCCGTGAAACCGCTGATCAAGTCGGCCTTGGTGAACACCAGATACACAGGTGCGAAGACTTCCAGTCGTTCAGTCAGCTCCTGCACCCGTTGGCGCAAATTTTTGGCCAGTGCAATGGCCTGCTCCGGACGCCCCTGCGCCAGCTCGGCCGCACTGACGGCCATCACGATGCCGTTGATGGGCGCTTTGCTGCGGTAGCGCTTGAGCAAGTCCAGAAAGCCCAGCCACTCCCCCCGGTCCTCCTCATGCACGGAGTAGCGCCCGGCGGTATCGAGCAGGATGCCCTCGCTGGTAAAGAACCAGTCGCAATTGCGTGTGCCACCAATGCCCTGCAGGATGTTGCCGCTGTCGCTGCCGTCGCCGCTGAAAGGAAAGGTCAAACCAGACCGCACCACGGCCGTGCTTTTGCCCGCAGCTGGGTTGCCGATGATCATGTACCAAGGCAGCTCATACAGCGCTGCCGAACCGCTGAGTTGACCCAGCTTGGAGCTTTTGATTGTCTTGATGGAGGCCTGCAGCTTTTCGCGCAGAGCCGCAACGTCGGCGCGTTTGTGTTGAGCGGTGGTTTGCTCGGCCACACGGGCTTGCTCGTCAATGGCTTCTTCCAGGGCCTGTGCGGCCTGGCGTGCGCGCCAGTGATTGATCGCCCAGACCACAGCCCAAACCAGCAGGAAGACAGCAAAAGCAGCCGCTGCCCAAATCAGCGCCACTTTCAAAGCATCGGCACCTAGGAATAGAAATGCTGCCAGCGAGGCCAAGCCCAAAACGGTCAGCACCCGGGTGTCAAAAAGTATGGTCCAAAAGCGGTTCATGCTGCGTTGGGAGATTCAGAAGGGGTGGAAGCCGTCACGGCTTGAGGGGAGGGTTCGGCCAGGGCGGCCAGGCGCCATAGCGGGTCAGACACGCTGAGTGCCATGCAGGGTTTGGTGCTTTGCCGGGCCAGTTCTGCGGCACTGGCCAGCACCAACAAGGGGGCGACTGCGCCCACATGCCCCAGCAGCGGCCCCAACATACGTTGGTCTTGGGCGGCATCAAGATCCGGAAACTTTTCGTGCATGGCCGCGAACATCTCCGCGCCTCTGGGGCTGTGATGGTCCGCGTCGTTGACCACGCAGCTGGCGCTCGGCGCCTCAGTCCGGCTGAGCATGGCCTGTTCAAGCACAGCGGTGCTCCACTTCGCGCCAATGCGCCCGGGCGCATCCACGGATTTGTCGCGTTGTTGCAGCGCGGCGGCGTAAAGCCAGGGGGTGTCTTCTGCGCCCGCGGCAGGCTGACTCAGCAGCGCTTCGTCCAGCACCATGGCGCATGCTGCTTCCCCAGGGATTAGCCCCTTGGGGCGACGGGCGTTGAAGAGTTGCCCGACGTCATCGAGGGCTTGAATGCGCTGCTCACACACATCGCTGTGCGTGGCCAAGACCAAGAGCGCATCGCCCAGGCGCTCGTGACGCAAAGCGTCAGCCAGGCGCTCCACCTGCGACCACAGCGGTAGCGCTGCTGCGCTGGGCTGCATGAGCCACAGCGACGGCGGCAGGCCCACATTCGATCCCCATTTGTGCAGGCGACTCTGCAGCCAGGTCTGCGCCACTTGCAATTCGGCGGCATTCCAAAACTGCGGCCATGCCGCCAGTACGCGGACGTGCAATCGAGGGGCGGCTTGGCTGACCGGCGCTTGCGCCTCATGCCAAGCGCCCAGCGCCTCTGCGGCCTGTTGCAGCGGCGCTTCCAGCAGGCTCAGGGCGCGCAAGAGTGCTGCGCTGGGTTCGGGGTGTTCGCTTTTGTCAGTGTTCAGGGCTTCGAGTTCTTGCGTGAGGGCATCGGTGGAGAGCTCGGGCACGCAGCTCACCATGACAGGCAGGCCCTCCGCGTCGTACAAGGTGTCACTCAGGTCTGCGCAAGCATCATTCTTTTCGGCTGCATCAAGCATGGCCCCCACCGTGTCTCCAGCTGGTGTGGTCACGTACGCACCCAGCACGCGCATCGCTTTGGGCGGGCGTGCAAGCGTTGGTGCAGCCGCCGGAGTCTCGGCCGGGTTGGCTGCTGGTTCCGGTGCGGTCAAACGCTTTTCGACCCCTTGCCACGCCCAGCGCGCAGCCAAGAGCAAGGCGAACAGGGTCAGTGGCAATGCGCCCAGATAGATGAGGATGTCCTCAACCGACATGTCGCGATGGGTGCCTTGCCAATGCCAAAGCACAGCCACCCAGACAACGCATGTCACGGCCACCAGCAAACCTAGCCCACGCAACCAACCCATGGAGTTCTCTCTGTCAAATACCACGCACAGGCGCCGCGCTGCAGGGCGGGGCGCTGGTCCCGGCTGGGGTCAGTCGAGGGTGAGGGCTTGGCCGGCAATCAAGATGGCCCCACAGGCTGTCTTGTCGCCGTGTCGTGCAGCAGGCTTGCCATCAATCAGGCAGGTGGGGTCGCCTGAGACGATGACAGTAACGCCACCATGACCCTTCACAGGGCAGCTCACTTTGTCCCCCACGCGTGCAATGCGTTTTCCGTTGGTGTCGGTGGTGGGTGATCCTTCGATCACCGTGCCGCCGTGGTTTGTTTTGTCGCCCATCACGATGAAGGGTCGGCCCATGATTTACTCCCTTTGCTGACGCTCAATGCGAACTGTGCGCGGCTGTTTTTTGGCGTATGACGCCAGGCCTTCGCAGTTCCACATGCCCCAAATCTTTGAGGGTGCGCCACCCTCCTCCCCAAACCAGTCCCGCTGTTCGTGCGACTTCGCCGAACAGTTCATATGCTTTGGCCGCGCGCGGGTCGCGTTCACTGATGACCACGCGCCCATCGAACAAAAACGCACTGTCTGCCGCCAGCCCGTACTGGTGATAGCTTTCACCAGCGCCCGCTTGAGTGACGGTGGGACCCATACCCGCAAGCTGCGCTTGACGCTGCGCGCTGCGGTAGCCTTCCAGCAGCACCATCTCGATGCCGTGCTCCTCACGCATGATGCGGTAGACGGCCAGCAAGCGATTGCGGAACTCTTCGTCGAGCAGCGCCCAATCTCGGTTAGCACTTGAAGTGCTCGGGCGGTCTCGCTCCACGTCCCGAGTCAAGAACAGATCGGGTGGCAGTGGTGCAGGAGGAACGAGGCGCTCGCCCTGCAGCAGTGCTGCGATCTGAGGGTTGATCTCGCGGCTTTCTGTGTGGTCAAAACCGTCATAGGCGTTGTGGTGCCTGAGCCAAATCGCAAGGCATGGAACCAAGATCAAAACACCGGTGGCTACACTCAGCCAGCGCCAATTGCGGGACAGGCCCCCGGTTAGGAGTTCCAGTGCTTTCCAAACAAAGGGCCATGACATGCGGATGCATTTGATTCGACTGCCGCCTTGCCCAAGAGTCTGCAATCCGTAGCTCCAAAGCGCACCCGCGCGTTCGATGAGCCGCTGGCGCCAGTGCGGCACCACAACTAAAGCTGCAACAAACGAAACAAGCAGTAAGTAAAGGAGTGAGGCGAGAAGCACCATGACGACGGGCTGCTGAGGGGCGGGTCTATTCTGTCCGAGTCGCTGGCGCATGCAAGCGGAGATCGCATCCCCCGAAAGGGCGACGGTGGTCCGTGAGGTAAGGAGGTCAGAATGCGCGCTCTATGCATACGCGGGTACAGGCGTGAAGTGAGGAGGCGGCGGTGCCAAGTCGAGCAGATCCATCCCTGGGTATAGCCCGGGCACCAAGGCCGAGGCCGTCTCTGCTGACGCCGGCGGCGGCACAAGAGGAGGTGCAGGACTCCATCTTCATGGCCTTGGAGAGCCCCGATGCTGTGAGCAGGGGGGCACGTCACGCGAGTCTGCAAACGTCTTCGAAATCAGTGCGTGTGGGTGTTGTCGCCGTTTTGTTGAGTGCTCTTGTCGGAGGCGGCGCGTATTGGTCCATCACCCCATCCTCACCATCGGAAAACATTACTTCGCCGAAGTATGCGCAGGCCGCTAACGCTGCCCTGGTAACTCAAGCCGTTTTGCCTGCGGCTGGCGATGGCTCACTCGGGGGGCAGGTGCAGGCTGTGCCTGCTGCCATCAGCATGCCTTTGGCCTCCAGCCCGACACCAACAACCCAAGTCCGTGAAGTCAAGGTCGACTCCAAGCCAGAGCGAGCAGTACCTGCTAAGGACGAGGTCGCCAAGGCGGAGAGACCCGTATCGGCCACGAAGAAGCCCAAGCGCACTTCAAACCCCGTTCAGCCCGATAGCGATGTGGCGCTTGTTTCGGCGCTCATGACGCATCTTGACGAAACCAATCTGGAGGCAGATCGCGAGGCGCTTGCCCTTCGCATCAAGTCTTGTCCGGCAAAGCCTCGCAAAGAGGCGCTGGCTTGCAAAGCAAAAGTCTGTACCGGTCACTGGGGCAAGGTTGAAACATGCCCCCGCAATGAGCGCAGAGCAGCTGAGCGTGCGGCCCGCCAGCAATCAGCCAAAAAATCGACGCAACCATGAACTTGATGGACATGCTGGGCCGGTTGCTCAGTGACACCACACGCATGTACCGCCTGCAAGCGTCTGCGTTGCCAGAGGCGGGCTTGCTGGTGGAGGCTTTTAGCTTGCGCGAGGCCTTGGATGAGCCTTGGTTGATGCAGGTCAGCGCACTCAGCGCCAGCGTACACATCGAGCCGCAGCAGCTGCTGGGCCAATGCGTGAGCTTGTGGGCACGCTTGGCCGATGGCAGCGAACACCCCCGCAGCGGCGTGGTCACACAGGCCAGCGCCGACTCGGCTGACGGCGGCTTGGCTCGCTATGTTCTGACTGTCGAGCCCTGGCTGGCATTGTTGGGTCACCACCGGCGCAGCCAAGTGTGGCAAGAGCGTAGCGTGGTCGAGATTGTTGAAAGCGTCTTTGCCCAATATCCACTCGCGGCTTGGCACTGGGCGCCGTGCGTGCAGGCACATTTGCAGGACAGCAGCAATGCCGGAGTGCGCAGCTACACCGTGCAATACCGGGAGAGCGATCTGGCCTTCGTCCAGCGCCTGTTGGCGCGCGAAGGCATTGGCTTGCGGCTTGAGCAACATGAGAGCGCGCCAGCGCAGCACCGCCTGGTGCTGTTCGCCGACAGCGCCAATCCACACAGCTGCGTGCAAGACGCGGTCAGTGCCGCCAGCGTGGGCGGGGTGCGCTTTCACGGCACTGGCGCCCAGCAGGGGCAGGACGCAATCTACGCCCTGGGCGGCGCACGCCGCCTTCCCGTGGCCAGCACCACGGTGTTGAGCTGGGACTACAAAAACAAGCGCGCCGTGGCTGCCAGCGTGCCCACAGCACAGAGCTTTGGTGGTGCCAACGCACCACACCTGGAAGACTACGACGACCCGGGTGCCTACGCCTTTGCCGACGAAGGGCAGGCAGAACGCGCCGCACGGCTCATGCAGCAAAGCCATGAGGCAAGGCATAAACGCTGGTTGGGCCGCTCCACGGTGCGCAGCTTCACGGCAGGTCAGTGGTTTGACTTGCAGGGCAGCGAATTGGATCTGTTGGCACGCCTGAGCCGCAAGCAAGACGCACAGCGCTTTTTGCTCACCCATGTGGTGCATGCGGGCCAGGGCAATTTGCCCAAGACCTTGCAAGAACAGGTGCGTGCGCAGCTGGGTGATGTGCCCGGTGAAGTGCTGCAGGCACCCTGGGTGGACGAGGCACTGCGCCAGCAGGTGCTGGCCACAGGCTATGCCAATCGGTTTGAGGCCTTGCGCGCCGGTCAGCCTTGGCGCCCGCAGTTGGTCGATGGCAGCGGTGCGCGACGTCATGTGGCACCCACGGTGTCGGGGCTGCTCTGTGCCACTGTGGTGGGCTCACCTGAAGGTGGTGCGGACGATGTGGTGCACACCGACGCACTGGGGCGGGTGCGCATCAGCTTTGACTTCCAGCAGGCTGAGGCTGGGCCCTCCACCAGCACCAGCTCCAGCTGGGTGCGCGTGCTGCAGCGCTGGGCGGGTAGCGGCATGGGTGCGCAGTTCATTCCCCGGGTGGGGCAAGAGGTGTTGGTGGACTTTGTCGGCGGCGACATCGAGCGCCCGCTGGTGGTGGGGGCGCTCTACAACGGCCAGGGTGAAGTTGGTGAGGCCTTTGCCCACAGCACCGACGCCAGCGCCGCAGCGCAAGGCAATGTCAAAGGCGGCCACAGCCCGGCATGGCATGCAGCTGCGCCCGGGGTGCTGGGCAGCGGCGGGCAAGCCAATGCAGGGGCGCTGAGCGGCATCAAAACCCAAGAGCTGGGTGGCACGGGCTACAACCAGCTGGTGCTGGACGACACGCCGGGGCAGCTGCGCGTGCAGCTGGGCAGCACGCAGTACGCCAGCCAGCTCAATCTGGGGCACCTCATCCACCAATCCGACAACCACCGCGGCGGCCTGCGAGGGCAGGGGTGGGAGCTGCGAAGTGACGCCTACGGCGCGCTACGCGCAGAATCAGGCGTGCTGGTGAGCAGCTACGGCGCCCGTGCCAGCGAAGGTGCGGGCGACGCCGCAGCTGCCCAAGCCCTGGCGGGCCAGCTCAAAGTGCTGGCCCAGGGGCTGAACCAAGCTGCAGTGCAGCACCAAAGCGTGGCGCTCGGTGCCCAGCAAGGCGCACCCAAGGCCAACGCCAGTGCGCTCAACAGCACACAAGCCCCCGTGGCCGCACACCACACAGCGCTCAAAGGCATGGTTGACGCCAAAGCGTTTGATGCTGCCTCTAGCGACGCACAAGCCCACCAAACCAGCACCGGCCAGAGCCGGGTGCCACAGCTTGGTGGCGCCATCATTGAACTGGCCAGCCGCGCCAGCACCGCTGTGGTGGCTGGGCAAGACCTGCAAATTGCGGCACAAGAAGCCGTGGTGCTGGGGGCTGGCGGTGCGCTACACGCCGGCGCGGGCGGCGCCGTTCGCCTGCACAGCGGGCAGGCACTGGGCCTGCTGGCCGGTGCCATTGAACCCGGCAGCGGTGCCACCGGCAGTGGGCTGACACTGATTGCGGCCCAGGGCGACGTGCAACTGCAAGCCCAAGCCGACAGCCTGCAGATCGCAGCCCAGGGCGAGCTGAGCATCCAAAGCCAAAGTGGTGAAGTGAACTGGGGCGCGGCCAAACGCATCGTACTGGCCACCGCAGGCGGCGCCAGCGTGGTGATCGAGGGCGGCAACATCACGCTGCAATGCCCGGGCAAGCTCACGGTGCAGGCGGGGAGGAAGAGTTTCAAGACAGGGCAGCAGCAGCGTGTGGGCTTACCTACCTTTCCTGCATCGGTCTGCGTGCCTTGCTTGATGGCAGCCATGAAGGCTGGATCACCCTTTGCCATGATGCAGTGAGCGAGCAATGAACTTTGCGTGGTCGGAACTGTCTGAGGACTTTGCATCGAGCCTCAGTCAATGGTGGAGTCGCCATGAGGCAGGCAGGGCCCATTGGGTCGTCTTGGTCGACGCAAGCATGGTCGAAGCTGATGTGCTTGCCGCTTGGCAGCGTCAATATGGCATGACCTGGGAACCCCTGCTGACAGAGGCTCAATTTGTTGCGCTGGGTAAGTACGGTCCCTTGGTGAGCCCGCTTGCAGAGTGGAGCGAGGAAGCTCTGCAGAGTTGGGCTCGTCGCTGCGCGGGCATCCCGGCTTGGTCCTTGGTGTGTGCTAACCGAGACCAGGCGCAGTTGCAAACGGCGTTGAGCAGCCTGGCCCGCGTTGTCACCGCAGACGGCTTGCTGTTGCATTGCCGCTTTGCCGACACCCGCGTCAGTGCAAACCTGTTGGAAGCCTTGAGCGAGCCACAACGCCAACTGGTGGGCTCCGGCCTGCAGCAATGGAGCTGGCCTCACCGGCAGGGCCACGCGCTGCAAACCCAGGCATTCGCGCAAGCTTCTTCCGATTCAGGCTTGCTTGGTGACAGACCCTTTCGCCCGCCGGCGATCGAGCTGACCGACGCGCAGTACACCCTGATGTTGCGCCAAGCCGAGCCAGATATGGTGTACCAGCTATTGCACGAACGCATGCCTGAGGCCTGCCCTGATGCACCGGGCGGGGAGGTGCACCAAAGGCTGTGCCATTTGATCGAACGGGCGCGCCACCATGGGCTGGACGCGCTCAACGAGCTGTTTGAATACGTGGTTCTGGCTTTGGCCGTGGGGGATGACTTTGATCAGCACGCCCTGGTCCAACCCCTGTGGCCCAGTTACAAAAGCAGCGGTCTGGCGTTTGGCCAATGGGCCGCCGCCTGGCCGGCGCCCGTCTGGCAAGCCTTGGATAAGAGTGAGGACGCTACCCCATGACAAAGACCCGGACCTGGCTGGTGAGCGCTGCCGTGGTGCTGCTGCTGACCGGCTGCTACAAGGCCCCTGAGCCGGACAAAGACTCGATTCCTACGTCTATCGTGGGCTACAACTTCACCAGCGAAGGGATTCAAGAGTTCTATGTGGATGGGGGCTGGGGCGGAAATGTCAGCATCGGAGGAGGAGGGACCAGCAACGTGTGCTGCGTCACGCTGCCTGCCAAATGGCGGCCGGGCTTAGAGGTGACGGTGGAGTGGCGACGCACGGACTGCGGCCCTGGCCGCGTGGGTGGGCCTTTGTGCCCAATTTCAAGAAACGAAACGCATATCGCAACGGACGAAAAACCTTGGCCTAAAAAGACCCTCAAAAAAGTCGTCTCCATCGAGCCCTACGAGCGGGTGTGGGACTTGCAGGTGATGTTTTTACTGAACGACGAGGTCAAGGTCTACTCGAGTCGCTACGCAAGTTGGCATCCTTCACACCCAAGCGGGTTGGGTTGGCCGAGGCCCTTGGACAACCCTGATTGGAAGGCGCCCGAATGACGCAGGTAAAACCGCCCCAACCCGCCCAGCGGGCACAAGCTCGCGTCGGTGCACTGGCGCGTTTGCGCAAAGCCGGTGCCGTCAGCCAGGGTGCCTGTGCCCAACCCAGCTGCACCGCTCAAGTGCAGGTGGGTTTCTTTTTTGATGGCACCAACAACAACAAGAAACGCGACCAAGAGGACGTGCCAGACCCCAACAAGCGCAGCCACACCAACGTGGTGGTGTTGCATGACGCGTTTCATGATGAGCGCCCCTATAAACATAGGGTGTATGTTCCTGGCGTTGGAACGCCGTTTCCTGAAATTGGTGAGCATGGCGAGCTCCCCGAGGGTAAGGCCATGGGGCGTGGCGGCGAGGCACGCATCCATTGGGCCATGTTTCAGGCCATCAACGCCATTTGCCGGGCAGCGATTGGGTCAGCACTTCTGGGGCAAGACGAAATCCGCCAAAGGATCACTGGGGCGGGCTTCTTGGGTGGCGATGGGCTCACGCCTTGCTCCGATGGCCGACGCAACGGTGTATTCAGTGGCGTGTTGAGGCAGCTGGCGAGCGCTATCGAGAATGCCAAGCCCAGGATCACGAGCTTGCAGCTGTCGGTGTTTGGGTTTTCACGTGGGGCGGCAGAGGCCCGCGCGTTCTGCCACTGGATGTCGGCGCTATGGACCGAGTACGTGGATTTCGACATGTTTCTCGAGGGCAAGCTTCCGAACTTGCGCATTCAGTTTGTGGGCCTGTTTGACACGGTGGCGTCAGTGGGGGTGGCCAAGTCGGCTCCCGTGCGCGGGCCAGAGGGGCTGATGGGCTGGGCCGACGGCACGCTGGAGCTGCCCTCGCGCGTGGAGCGCTGCGTTCACTACGTGGCAGCGCATGAAATACGCCAATCCTTTCCGCTGTCTACCGCCGCGCGCAGCCACTGCACGGTGCACGAGGTGATGTACCCCGGGGCCCACTCCGACGTGGGCGGGGGCTACGCCCCGCGCGACCAGGGCAAGGGCCTCACACGGGCCGACCTGCTCTCGCAAGTGCCACTGCTGCACATGTACCGCGAAGCCCGGGAGGCTGGGGTGCCGTTGGCGGATTCAAAAGCGCTAAAGGAATTGGGTAGAGATGAAACGGACGCTGATCTCAAAATCTCCCCCGACCTCATTCGCCGCTTCAACGCCTACGTGAAGCAGGGCCCTAAGGGAGGCTTGCTGCACAAGGCCTTGGCCGAGCACATGCGCTGGTATTGGCGCTGGCGCTTGGCGGTGGGTGGCAAGCTCAGCGCCTTGCGCAGCTATGCCGCAGCCAGTGCGCAGGACCAAGAAGACTTGCGTGCCAGCGAACAAGACTTTCAGCGCGACGTGGTGCAAGCATTCGCGGACCGGGATGCTGCCGTGGCACGGCGCACCCGCCCTGTGGTGGCGACTTTGAACGATGCGGCAGCCCAAAGACGGGGACAGCTGTCTCAGCTCAGCGAGGCGGAGATGGACGTGATTGCCGAGAAATTGCACCCCAAAGCGCTGAGTGCCGAAGTGGCCGAACTGTTTGACCAGCACATTCACGACTCGCACGCGTCCTTCTACCTGGTGGGCCCGACGACCGCGCAGGAGCGACGAGAACTGATCGCTGGCGTGCAGGCCCGCCAGCGAGAAGGCGAGGCACTCAATGGGTTTGAGCGCCGCGTACTGGCACTGCAGCAGACGAGGCCCGGCGAGCTGCCCACCATCACGGACAAGGACTACGAAGACATCGTGAGCCGCGCAGGCGCTGTGGCCGAACCCATTACCCGGGCGATGACGGTGACTCGAACCCGGCGCGAGAGCCAAGGGCATGTGCGCTGGCGCGTGGTGTTGGAACGAAGCTAAAGGTTTGCCGCGCGGCCTGTCAGGCAGCCTGCCTACAGGCCATTAGGGCCTGCAACACAAGGACGAAGCTCATGATAAAGACCCGGACCTGGCTGGTGAGCGCTGCCGTGGTGCTGCTGACCGGCTGCTACAAGGCCCCTGAGCCGGACAAAGACTCGATTCCTACGTCCATCGTGGGGCACAACTACACCAGCGAAGGGATTCAAGAGTTTTACGTGGATGGTGGCTGGGGAGGTGGGCTGGGGATAGGGCAGGGTGGGGCCAGCAACGTGTGCTGCGTCGTGCTGCCCGCCAAATGGCGGCCGGGCTTGGAGGTGACGGTGGAGTGGGAGCGATCGGATTGTGGTCCAGGAGGCGTGGGTGGCCCCCTGTGTCCCATTTCAAAGAATGAGTCGCACATCGTGTCAAGCACAGATAAACCGTGGCGTTACAAAACCCTCAAAAAAGTCGTCCCCATCGAGCCCTACGAGCGGGTGTGGGACTTGCAGGTGATGTTTCTGCTGAACGATGAAGTCAAGATTTACTCGAGCCGATTCGATGTGATCCATCCTGAACATCCCAGCGGCCTGGGTAAACCGAGGCCCTTGGACAACCCCGACTGGAAGGCCCCCGAATGACGCAGGTGAGAGCACCTCACTTGGCTCAAGGCAGCCAACCGCTGGGTGGGGTTTGAGCCGAACAAGTGACCAAGCCAAAGCTGCATGCGCTGCGCGACCGACTGGCTGGACCCGAGGTGAAGATAACTTGTTCAGCAAAACACACCTTGCCACCATCGCGGCCAATGAGTTGCCCGCCACCGGCCCTGCCTTAGCCCAGACCAATCAGGGTCAGAAGGATTCCACAGCATGACCCCTTACTACGCCACACGCTTGAGGCCTCCATCCTTGGCGAATTGGCTCTGCGCGGGGGCCTTGGCGGGTTTGGCTGCATGCACTCCCAGCGAGGCTCAGCTTCAGCCCATGGGTCCGACGCCGCAAGACATTGCAGAGGCTTACCACCCCACCTATGTGCCTGCTGCGGATGCGCGCAGCGAGTGCTTGGGGCGATTGGTGTTTGAGGTGAGCAGGCAATCCGAGTTGGCCTGGGGCCTACCCAAGGGCCGAAGCAACGAAGAGATTTTGGGCTTCTCTCGTCTACTTCGGGGTGCGCGTGATGGCATTCAGATGGGCAATGTGGCCGTGGTGGTGATTGCCGTAGCCAATCAGAAAACCATCTTGGATATGCAGGAGTCGGCGGCGATGGATAAGCGAAGGGGTCTTCGCAGTTTTGATGAAAACATCCGGGTAAAAAAACTTGTAGCAGAAGATCTTGCAGAGCAACTTGAGTTCCCCGAAATCAAGGCGGATGCCAAGGCAACGGAAAACTTTAAGGAAGGCATTCGGGAGAGCATTGAACAAGCGCGCCAGTACGCAATTCGCAAACAAAACCTCGACAAAGACTGGCACCCCACCGACTGGGGCCTGCCCGACAGTACGGGGTACATCGCAGGCCCCACGCTGTATGCGTTTTTGCTGCGCGGCGGCTATGCCTTTCAGTTCATGTCCACCGGTGGTGAAGGGGAGGCTCCGTTCGAGCAGCGCGTGGTCGCCTTCAAAGATTTGCTCAGTCGCTTTGAGCCCCGCTCGCTCTACCAAGTGCCCAACAAGGCGGGCGTCTGCATTCCGCATGGCTTTATTGCGGATGATGGCAAGGGGCCTTTCAATGCCGATGTGTCGTTCCGCTATGCCGACAGCCCTGGGGTGATCTACACCTTGAGCACAGGCGTGGTGGGGGAGCGCAATTACGACCCTGACGACCCGCTGATTGAAGCGACTGCGCGCGCCACGGTTGTCGGGGTGATGGGCAACGGCTACGGGCGCAAGCTCAAGGTGCTGGGGCCCAAGAGCACCCAGATCGGAGCGCGAAGCGGCTTGATGGGGGCGGTCTCCACGGACGAGGGAGTGTCGGGCTACAGCGTCTACGCTGGGGTGAGCGGTGTGCCTGGGTCACGGGTGCTGCCGCACATCTCGCTGAATATGCGCAGCTTTGATCGGCAAACTGCGCCGGATGACGTCAAGGTCGATCCGCCGCCCTTCGAGCAGAGTTTGCAGCGCTTTGAGCAAACCTTGCATTCGACACGGACCAGACGAGTGGACGGCGGGTGAGGGGCCGGCGCCATTGAACCCGGCAGCGGCGCCACCGGCAGTGGGCTGACGCTGATCGCAGCCCAGGGCGAGCTGAGCATCCAAAGCCAAAGTGGTGAAGTGAACTGGGGCGCGGCCAAACGCATCGTGCTGGCCACAGCCGGGGGAGCGAGCATCACCATCGAGGGCGGCAACATCACCGTGCAATGCCCGGGCAAGCTCACGGTGCAGGCGGGGAGGAAAAGTTTTAAGGGGGCGGGTAGGGTGAACTACGCGTTGCCAGACCTCCCTGCTGAAAAGATGTACGCCGCGTCGTTTGTCGTGCGCGACGAGCAAGGGGCACCACAAGGCGGCCAGCACTATCTGATGACCTTGCCCAGCGGCGAAGTGAAGCTGGGCACCACCGACTCGGCCGGCCAGACGCTAGAGGCCTACAGCAGGGCAGAAGCGCCGGTGGAGCTGACCTTGCTCGGTGGCGATGAGTGGGTTCAAGAAAACGTCAATGCATCCCACCAGGAAATGGACAAGTACTGGAGCGGGGCGGAGTCCAAATGAAGTTGCACCTTAACTCCAGAGTTCTAGCCGCTGTGCTGGGCACCTGCGTCACGGCCGTGCAAGCCAAGCCTAGTCTTGAGGACTGGCGCACGCCCATTAGCTGCGGTGGGCAGCAGTTTGAAGTGGTCTCGCGCTGCAAAGCAGCCACGAAGTCTATGGCGTTGAATGCCTGCGAGCCGGGGCAGCGGTTGACCCTGGGCGACAAGACCATCCGCATTCCAACGCGGCCAGCAGGCCAAGGCCAAGCACCTCTGTTCGCGGTGTTATGGAGTTGCCTGGAAACTTCGCAAGGACCCATCCTGCTGCTGGATTACACCTCTGGTCAAGGCCGAGCAGAGGGCGACGAAGACGCCGAGTTCTTTGACAGCCAACTGCAGGTGATCAAAGACCCGGCCAAACAACGCAAACTTTATAAGTCTTTGCCGCAGGCCAAGAAGGGCGCTGTGAAGTCCATCATGCCAGGCGAAGGAGGCTGACTTGAGCACGCTTTACCAGGCACTGGCGGTCAAGAAAGGGGCAGCCTACAAAGACAGTCAGATCAAGACCTATTCTTGGCTGAGCAAGTCGCCTGAGATTGAAAAACAAGCCAACGAGATTGCGGGCAACTCGCGCATCTTTGGCGATGTGTCGCCAGAGAACCAAGCCTTGGTCATTGACCTCTTGGTTGAAATCGGCACGCGCTACAAGCTGAGCTACCGGGAGATTGCGTATCTGCTATTGCTGGTGCGCGTGGAGTCAGGTTTCAACCCTGACGCCGCGGCGGGCACCACTTCAGCGGCGGGCTTGGCGCAGTACACCAAAGCCACCGTGGCCGAGGCCAAGAAGCCGCAGTACTCCAAACACTACCTGGGGTTCGAATTGGACCTCAGCGAGATGTTGGTCTTTGACGCCCAGCGTGGTGCTTACGGCGCGCTGCTGTCCTATTTCATCTGCAGGGCCCGCGCCAAAGCGCTCTTTCCGAAGGATGTAGAAGCCAACATCTACCTCTTCCACCATGAGGGCTGGTACTTCAACCCAGAGGGCAAGGAAGACGAGGCCAACGTTATCGCTGTGCGCAAGATCATCACAGAAAAGATCTTGGCCAAGCTGCCGGAGGTGGAGCGCTTGCTCAAGCAGAAGGCGGAGGTGCAGTTCAGCTTGAAGACCGCTGATGGCAAACCTTATGCGAACCAACCTTTCGCCGTGGTCTTGCCGCAGGCGCAGGCGCAGGCGGTCCAGCACCCGAGCAGCGTGCAACACCAAAGCGCAGTGAAGGTGGTCACCGGCGTCACCGATGGCAGTGGCCGAACCCCAAAGCTAGAGGTGCCGGCCTTGTCTGAGGTGGTGTTCACCATCCTCAACGTCCACTACAAAAAGCTGTTGCAATACTTTCCGGGTCGAGGAACTGGCAAGATCACCTCCTACAAGGTGAAGGCCGGAGACTCACTGAGTTCCATCGCCAAGGCCAACAAGACCACGGTGGCTGAGATTGCCAAAGCCAACGGCATCCACGACGTGAACAAAATCTCGGTCGGGCAAGTGCTTCGCCTGCCAGGCTCGGGTGGAGACACTGCCCCCGCCTATTGGTGGCGGCGCCCAGAGATGGATTGGCTGGCCTCCGTGTTGGCGCCACACATTGGGGCAGAGGGTCTGGAAGACACGGCTGCGGTGGTGGAGCACAAACGCAGCCACGTCGTCTTGCCCACGGGCAACAAAGCGCATGACGGCACGGTGGCCCACAACAACGTGATCGTGGCGGGGAGCAAGAGTCAGGCACAAGCCGCTGCCGCCACCACGGCCCAGAAGATCCCGCATCTGACCAATGAGGCCAAGGCAGCGAAACCGGTGGCCGTGCAAAGCAGCGGCACCGGTCAGAAGAAAATCATCACTGGCTTGCTCTACCCGCTGACGGTGAAGGCAACAGCCAACTACCACGATGGCGCCCGACGGTTTGGCTCCGGTCGAGCCAAGGGGCGCAAGCATGCTGGCATTGATTTGTATGCCCCGACCGGGACCATTGTTCGAGCCATGGCAGACGGTAAAGTGCTCGCCGTCTATCCCTTTTACTGTGAGACCTACGCCATCGAAGTCGACCACGGCAGCTTCATTGCGCGCTATGGCGAAGTTGACAAGCACAAAGCCAACATCTTTGTGGCGCGCGGGTCTGTGGTCAAGCGGGGCGACAAGCTCGGCAAAGTTGGCAAGTTGGTGGGCATCAAAGTTCCCAGCGACATGCTGCACCTAGAGATGTACGAAACCACCGCCGCAGGTGCATTGACGGTCAAGGGCAACCCACCCTTTCAGCGCCGTAAAGACTTGATAGACCCGACCCCCAGTATCGATAGAGCAGTCTTCGAATGAAACACCACCTTCTCTGGGCTCCTCTTTTGGCCGTGGCGCTCACGGCCTGCGACCAGAAGCCCGTCAAGTCCAATGTGCCTGTCGAGCCAGCACCGAGTGCCGCCTCTGCAGCAGCCCCCACTGCCGCGGCTGCGGCGAGCAGCGCGGCAGCCGCTGAAGCGCCCAAGGCCGATGCCCTGAGCCTGGTGCGCGCCTTGGCCCAAAACCCAAGCGTCCTGACCCAAAGCTGGGCCAACATGTCAGCGCTGTTCCCCGGCTGTCAGCGGCCGCAAGGCAGTAACGACTTGAGCTGCGCCCCCATAACCGGCCTCAAGCTGGCATCGGTGCAGGATGGCGGCCTGGGCATCATTGACCTGGAACTCACAGCCCCCCTCACCTGCGATAGCCTCTATCAAGCGGTTCAGGCCGAGCTTGGGGTCGGTGAAGTGGGTAGTGACAAGTGCGATGTGCGCTGGAAGCTTGCCCCCAAGGTGAAGGGCGGCTACGCCTCGATCTCCAACGACTCCAAAGCGCCAGAGCGGATCTTCTTCCAGCTCGCGATTGAGCAAGGCCCCTGAGGGCTAGGGCAGGCCTGTATCTTGCCCGACAAGGGGGTAAAGGCTTATCTCAAGCCCAACGCCCCCAGTCTGCAGGTCTGCGCGCCTTGCTTGATGGCAGCCATGAAGGCTGGATCACCCTTTGCCATGATGCAGTGAGCGAGCAATGAACTTTGCGTGGTCGGAACTGTCTGAGGACTTTGCCTCGAGCCTCAGTCAATGGTGGAGTCGCCATGAGGCAGGCAGAGCCCATTGGGTCGTCTTGGTCGACGCAAGCATGGTGGAAGCTGATGTGCTTGCCGCTTGGCAGCGTCAATATGGCATGACCTGGGAACCCCTGCTGACAGAGGCTCAATTTGTTGCGCTGGGTAAGTACGGTCCCTTGGTGAGCCCGCTTGCAGAGTGGAGCGAGGAAGCTCTGCAGAGTTGGGCTCGTCGCTGCGCGGGCATCCCGGCTTGGTCCTTGGTGTGTGCTAACCGAGACCAGGCGCAGTTGCAAACGGCGTTGAGCAGCCTGGCCCGCGTTGTCACCGCAGACGGCTTGCTGTTGCATTGCCGCTTTGCCGACACCCGCGTCAGTGCAAACCTGTTGGAAGCCTTGAGCGAGCCACAACGCCAACTGGTGGGCGCTGGCCTGCAGCAATGGAGCTGGCCTCACCGGCAGGGCCACGCGCTGCAAACCCAGGCATTCGCGCAAGCTTCTTCCGATTCAGGCTTGCTTGGTGACAGACCCTTTCGCCCGCCGGCGATCGAGCTGACCGACGCGCAGTACACCCTGATGTTGCGCCAAGCCGAGCCAGATATGGTGTACCAGCTATTGCACGAACGCATGCCTGAGGCCTGCCCTGATGCACCGGGCGGGGAGGTGCACCAAAGGCTGTGCCATTTGATCGAACGGGCGCGCCACCATGGGCTGAACGCGCTCAACGAGCTGTTTGAATACGTGGTTCTGGCTTTGGCCGTGGGGGATGACTTTGATCAGCACGCCCTGGTCCAACCCCTGTGGCCCAGTTACAAAAGCAGCGGTCTGGCGTTTGGCCAATGGGCCGCCGCCTGGCCGGCGCCCGTCTGGCAAGCCTTGGATAAGAGTGAGGACGCTACCCCATGACAAAGACCCGGACCTGGCTGGTGAGCGCTGCCGTGGTGCTGCTGCTGACCGGCTGCTACAAGGCCCCTGAGCCGGACAAAGACTCGATTCCCACGTCCATCGTGGGGCACAACTACACCAGCGAGGGCATTCAAGAGTTCTACGTGGATGGGGGCTGGGGAGGTGGGCTGGGGATAGGGCAGGGTGGGGCAAGCAACGTGTGCTGCGTCGTGCTGCCCGCCAAATGGCGGCCAGGCTTGGAGGTGACGGTGGAGTGGGTGCGTTCGGATTGTGGTGGGCGGGTCATCGACGAAAAGCGATGCCCGCCACTGCCCCCGGGGTTTGCAATTGGGCAAAAGCCCCCCAGGTGGGAAAGAAAGACCCTTAAAAAAATCGTCCCCATCGAGCCCTACGAGCGGGTGTGGGACTTGCAGGTGATGTTTCTGCTGAACGATGAAGTCAAGATTTACTCGAGCCGATTCGATGTGATCCATCCTGAACATCCCAGCGGCCTGGGTAAACCGAGGCCCTTGGACAACCCCGATTGGAAGAGGCCAGAATGGCGCTAGTCAAACCGCCCCAACCCGCCCAGGGGGCACAAGCTCGCGTGGGTGCACTGGCGGGTTTGCGCAAAGCCAGTGCGGTCGGCCAGGGTGCTTGTACCCAACCCAGCTGCACCGCCCAAGTGCAGGTGGGCATGTTGAGCTGTTGATGAGTGAGTACTATCCCCGACCCAACCTGAGGGGCATGCAGGAGATCGAAAAGTATCGGAGGCACCGCGATGGCCAACCCTGATCTGAAAGCGGCCCGAGCGTCGAACCGGGATGTGCCAACCGGAACGCTTGGCCCGTCTCAAGACTGCTCCACAGTGATTCACCTCGCCATGTTTTTTGATGGCACCGGCAACAACCGTGACGCAGATACACCAAGCAGAAAGTGGAGGAACGTAGCGCGTATGTTTGACGCGTCGCACTTCAAGCCCGATCAAGGTGTTTCTCTGCAGATCCGCATACACGCTTGAGGCGCGCCTCAGGGGGCTGCTTGCAAAGGCGCTGAAATGAAATAGCCCCGTATCGACGGGGCTTTGCTGCGGTGGGTGGGGCCTTAGACGTTGAACAAGAAATTCATGACGTCGCCGTCTTTGACCACGTATTCCTTGCCTTCGGCGCGCATCTTGCCGGCGTCTTTGGCGCCTTGTTCGCCTTTGTATTGAACAAAGTCCTCGAAGGCGATGGTTTGGGCGCGGATGAAGCCGCGTTCGAAGTCGGTGTGGATGACGCCGGCGGCTTGGGGGGCTGTGTCGCCTTTGTGGATGGTCCAGGCGCGCACTTCTTTGACACCGGCGGTGAAGTAGGTGTGCAGGCCCAGCAGGCTGAAGCCGGCGCGGATGAGGCGGTTCAGGCCGGGTTCGGTCTGGCCCATTTCGGCCAGGAACATGGCTCGGTCTTCGTCGCTCATCTCCGAGAGTTCGGCCTCGGTTTTGGCGCAGATGGCCACCACGGGGCCGTTTTGGGCCGCGGCGTATTCCTTGAGGCGATCCAGGAAGGGGTTGTTCTCAAAGCCGTCCTCAGCCACGTTGCCCACAAACATGGCGGGCTTGGCGGTGATCAGGCACAGGGGCTTGAGCACCACCAGCTCTTCTTTGCTGAAGTCGATGGAGCGCACGGGCTTGGCCTGGTCCAGCGCGGCTTGGCACTTTTCCAGCACCTTCACCAGGGCGATGGCTTCCTTGTCGCCTGCGCGTGCCACTTTGTTGTAGCGGTGCAGGCTTTTTTCCACCGTGCCGAGGTCAGCCAGGCAGAGCTCGGTCTGGATGACTTCGATGTCGGAGATGGGGTCGACCTTGCCGTTGACGTGGATGACGTTGGGGTCTTCGAAGCAGCGCACGACGTTGACGATGGCGTCGGTCTCGCGGATGTGCGAGAGGAACTGGTTGCCCAGGCCTTCGCCCTTGGAGGCACCGGCCACCAGACCGGCGATATCCACGAACTCCACAATGGCAGGCACGATGCGCTCGGGCTTGACCACCTCAGCCAGCTGCTGCAGGCGTGGGTCGGGCAGTTCGACGATGCCGACATTGGGCTCGATGGTGCAAAACGGGTAGTTCTCGGCGGCAATGCCAGCCTTGGTCAGCGCGTTGAAGAGAGTGGACTTGCCGACATTGGGCAGGCCGACGATGCCGCATTTGAGGCTCATGTTGGGGCTTTCATTAGGGCACAGCCTCTGGAGCAAGTTGCCCAGCCGTGCGTGGGTAAAGCGGTGTGCGCACGCGCCTTGCGGTGCGTGTTGCTTGCGCACAGGGTGCGCGCTGGGCGGCGATTTTACGTGCGCAGCCCGCGCGCTGGGCGCACCCACGGGCCCCAGGGGTGCAGGCTCCTACAATGCGCCGCATGACAAACGGTGTGGATGTATTGATCCGAGGCGACGGCGCCGTGGGCCGCAGCCTGGCGCTGGCGCTGGGTGCCCAGGGCTTGGGTGTCGCTTTGCTGGGCCGCCCAGCGCCCTCGGGCGCCGCGCCGGGCGCGGACGTGCGCACCTATGCCCTGAACGCCGCTTCGGTGGCGCTGATGCAGCAGCTGCGCGTGTGGGATGCACTGCCCCAAGATGCGGCGACCGCGGTGTACGACATGCGCGTGCGCGGCGACCGCCCGGGCAGCGAGCTTGAATTCAGTGCTTGGCAACAGGGCGTGCGCGAGCTGGCTTTCATCGTGGACGCCGCAGCGCTGGAAGCCCAGCTGGACGAGGCGCTGCGCTACGCGGCGCGTGTGCAGCGTGTGGCCCAGGCCGTGCCCGCTGCGCTGGAGCTGGTGTGCGAGGGCCGCGACAGCGCGCGCCGCGCGCAGCTGCTGGCCACACAGGGCGGCAGCTGGCAGCGCCATGACTATGGCCACCGCGCCATTGCTGCGCGCCTGTGTGCCGAGCAGGGCCACGCCGGCGTGGCGCGCCAGTGGTTTCGCAGTCCCGATGTGCTGGCGCTTTTGCCTTTTGACCAGCCGCAGCCGGGCACGTCTTTTGGCTTGGTGTGGTCGCTGCCCGAGGCCGAGGCCGAACGCCTGATGGCACTGGAGCCCCTGGAATTCGAAGCCGAACTCAACGCCGCATGTGCTGACGCTGCGCCCGAGCTGGGGGCGCTGACCCTGCACAGCCCGCGCCAGAGCTGGCCCCTGGCCCTGGGCCGTGCCCAGCCCCTGTGCGGGTCGGGCTGGGCGTTGCTGGGCGACGCTGCGCACCAGGTGCACCCCTTGGCGGGGCAGGGTTTGAATTTGGGACTGGGCGATGTGCGCGCGCTGTGCGAGGTGCTGAGCGAGCGCGAGCCCTGGCGCGCGCTGGGCGACATCAAGCTGCTGCGCCGCTACGAGCGCGCACGCGCCTGGCCCACCTGGACCATGGGCGAACTCACGGACGCGCTGTTGCGCGGTTTTGCCAGCTCACACCCCGTGTCGGCGCTGTTGCGCAATCAAGGCATGGGCTTGCTCAACCAATTGGCCCCGCTCAAGCGCTGGCTGACTTCTCAGGCCTTGGGCCGCTGAAATCTCACTCATGCTGCAATCTGTTTTGACACACGCCTCGCGGCGTTGGCTGGGTCTGGGTCTGCTGGCCTGTGCTTCGGCTGGGAGCTGGGCCAACGAGGGCGCCATTCGCAAGTCCATGGGCGAGCGCCTGCCGCCCAATATCAAGATCGACGAAGTGCGGCCTTCGGGCGTGCCGGGGCTGTGGGAGTTGCGCATCGGCAACGAGCTGCGCTACACCGATGCCACCGGGCAATACCTCATCGAGGGCGAAGTCTTTGACTTGAAGGCGCGGCGCAATCTCACCCAGGACCGCCTGACCCGCATCAACATGATCGACTTTGCGTCCCTGCCACTGAAAGATGCCATCGTCTGGAAAAACGGCAATGGCAAGCGCCGCATTGCCGTGTTTGCTGATCCCAACTGCGGCTACTGCAAGCTGTTTGAGCGCAATCTGCAAGACGTCAAAGACGTCACCGTCTACACCTTTGTGGTGGCGATTTTGGGCGGTGACTCGCCCGAGAAGGCGCGCTCGGCGTGGTGCGCCAAAAACCCCACGCAAGCCTGGCGTGACTGGATGCTGGACGGCAAAACCTTGCCCAAGCCCTCGGGCCAGTGCGATGACGACGCCATCGAGCGCAATCAGGCGCTGATCCGGCGCCACCACATTGGCTCCACGCCCTCGGTGATTTTTGAAGACGGCACGCGCGTGCCCGGTGCACTCAGCGCTGCCCAAGTCGAACAACGGCTCAACCAGACCAAGCCTTGAACATGCCCAACTCCACGACCTCTCTGAACCCCATGGCGCCGCGGCTGGGCTACGCCGGACTGCTGCCCTTTGCCTTGGGTGCTGCGCTGGTGTGGCTGGTGCGCCCCGAGGTGCTGCCCTATGTGTCGCTGGGCCTGCAGGCCTGGGCGGGGCTGGTGGTGAGCCTGCTGGGCGGCGTGTACTGGGGCTTGGGTTTCCGTCAGGCTGTGCCCTCGCCCTTTCCCTTTGCTTGGGGCAGTTTGGTGGCCGCGGTGGCTTGGGTGGGGGCGGTGATGCCTGCGCATTCGGGCCTGGTGGTGCATGGTGTCATGTTCTTGGTGTGCTACGGCGTGGACCGGCGCCATTACAAGGGCCTGGGGGCAGGAGACTGGCTGACCATGCGCTTTCGACTCAGCACCGGCGCGGCCTTGTGCTGCTTCCTGGCGGCTCAAGGCTTGTGAGCAAGGCGTCGGCCCGGGGCTGATGCATTGCGTGTGAGGGGGAGGGCTCCAAGCGGGCCGCAGAAATCGACATATGGTTCATTACCGCATCGCACCACTGGACGAGCACGCCCACCTCTTTGAGGTCACGCTCACGCTCTCGCAACCTCAGTCTTTGCAGGTCTTGAGCCTGCCCGTCTGGATTCCCGGCAGCTATATGGTGCGCGAGTTTTCGCGCCATTTGGGCGCCATCACGGCCCGCCAGGGCGGTCGTGAACTGGCCTGCCGTCAGACCGAGAAAAACCGCTGGGAAGTGGCCTGCCAAGGGCCGGCGGCGCTGGAGCTGAGCTACCGCGTCTACGCTTTTGACACCTCGGTGCGCACAGCCTATCTGGACGCTCAGCGCGCCTTCTTCAACCCCACCAGCCTGTGCCTGCGCGCCCACGGTTTTGAAGACGCCGAGCACCGCATTGAGCTGTCGGGTTGGGCGCCGCAGTGGCGTGTGGCCACGGCCATGCCTGAGCGTGGGCCGGGGCTGTACTGCGAGCAAAGCTACGAGGCCATGGCCGACCACCCCTTTGAGCTGGGTGAGTTCTGGAGCGGCAGCTTTGAAGCGGGCGGCGCGGTGCACGAGCTGGTGGTCAGCGGTCAGCTGCCGGTGGCGGATTTGCAGCGTCTGCTGCAAGATACACAGCGCATCTGCCAAGCACAGCTGCACTTTTGGCATGGGGCCAAGCCCACGGCGCCCATGCAGCGCTATGTCTTCATGCTCAATTGCATAGAAGAGGGCTACGGCGGCCTGGAGCACCGCGCCAGCACGGCCTTGCTGGCCTCGCGGCGCGATTTGCCGCGGCTGGGTCAGCCCGAGGTGAGCGACGGCTATTTGAAGCTGCTGGGCCTCATCAGCCACGAATACTTCCACACCTGGAACGTCAAGCGCCTGCGCCCGCGGGACTTCGCCCAGCTGGACTTTGACCGCGAGAACTACACCGAGCTGCTGTGGTTGTTTGAAGGCTTCACGTCCTACTACGACGAGCTCATGCTGGTGCGCGCCGGGCTGCTGGACGAGGCGCGCTACTTGAAGCTCATGGCCGCCCACATCAGCCAGGTGCTGGCCAGCCCGGGTCGGCTGCAGCACAGCCTGGCGCAGTCCAGCCTGGAGGCGTGGACCAAGTACTACCGGCCTGACGAAAACACCCTCAATGCCGTGGTCAGCTACTACAGCAAGGGCGCTTTGCTGGCGCTGGCGCTGGACTTGAGCCTGCGCAGCCAGGACCAAGCCCCCAGCAGCCTGGACGAGCTGATGCGCCAGCTGTGGGCGCAATGCCCCGACCGCCTGGTGCAAGAGGCTGATGTGCTGGCCGCCGTGGGCACGCTGGGCTCAGCAGCGCTGGCCGAGCAAGTGCGCCAGTGGGTGCATGGCACCGACGATTTGCCGCTGCCTGCGCTGCTGGAGCGCATGGGCTTGCGCTGGAGCCACGAGGCCATGCCGCTGGCCCAGCAATGGGGCTTGCGCGTGAGCGAAGAGGGCGGCGCGCTGCGCGTCAAAAACGTGCTGCATGGCGGTGCCGCGCTGCAGGCCGGCTTGCATGCGGGCGACGAAATCGTTGCGTGCAACGGCTGGCGCGTGCGCAAGCTCGACGATCTGCCGCTGACCTTGCAGGGCCAGGCCCCTTCGCAGCTGCGCCTGAGCGTGGCGAGAGACCAGCGCATGCTGGAGCTCACGCTGCAGCTGCCCAGCGCGGTGGCCACGGCCAGCGCTCCCGTGACCTTGAGTGTGTCTGACAAGGCCACGACGCGCGCGCAAAAACTGCGCCGCGCATGGCTGGGCGCCTGAAGCGTCGGCTGCTGGCGGCCGCCCTGGTGCTGGCGGTGCTGGCTGCACACGCCCTGCTGCTGCAGTGGTGGCAGCGCCAGCAAGGCCCATGGTTGGACGGCCTGGGTGCTGCCCCGCAGCTGCTGGAGGCGCAGTTTGTGCAGGAGCTGCAACCCGCCGCACCAGCGCCCGAAGCGGCTCCTGCCAAGTCCACACCTGCGGTCGAGTCCACGACGCTGGCCCTGCAGGAGTTGCCAGCGCCAGAGACTGAGACGGCTCCGCCGCCAGAGGCACCTGCCTCGGCCGCATCCGCCGCGACGCCTGCTGCAGAGCTTGCGAAGGCCACTGCTTCGCCTGAGCTGGCGCCAGCCCCTGAAGCGACCGCCAGCGCACCTGCTGAGTCGGGCGTCAACCCCTTCGAGCCCGGGCCCGAATGGCCTGTTTCTACGCAGCTGGACTACCGTCTGCACGGCTATTACCGCGGCGAGGTGTTCGGCCAAGCCCAGGTGCGCTGGCTGCGCCAGGGGCGCCATTACCAAGTCCACCTGGAGGTGCAGATCGGCCCCAGCCTGGCGCCCTTGGTTCGGCGGCGCATGAGCAGCGACGGGCAAATCACCGCGCAGGGCCTGAGCCCCACGCGCTACGACGAGGAAACCCAGCTGCTGCTGGGCGCACCCCGGCGCGCAGCCATCGTGTTTGACGAGCACGAGCTGCGCCTGGGCCAAGGTCAGCCCCAGGCTCGGCCCGAGGGCGTGCAGGACTCGGTCAGCCAGTTTGTGCAGCTCAGTTGGATTTTCTTGAGCCGCGCCAGCCAGTTGCAAGGCGGGGGTGCCATCGAGTTCCCGCTGGCCTTGCCCCGCAAGCTCTACGCTTGGCGTTACGACGCCAGCCCCTCCGAGCGCATGCCAACGGCCTTGGGTGAGATGGAGCTGATCCATCTGCGCCCAGCCGTGACCATGAGCGGTGGCGACTTGCAGGCAGAGGTATGGCTAGCACCGACCCTTCAATACCTGCCTGTGCGCTTGCGCATGGCGCAAGGCAGCGGCGTTTGGATTGAACTGAACCTGCGCCAACTGCCCCTGCAAACCGCCATTGACCCCCCCAAATCCCGGGGGGAGATGAACCTCGGAACAAGTGGTTTGGTTGAAACCCCTGCAATGTCCAACTAGGTTTTGGGCGTGAACTATTTCACGAAATTCGGACACCGTAGCATGTCGCACGCGGCGCCGGATCCAATTTGGGGGAAACGAAATGTCACAACTTTCGCGATTCAAGCTCAAGTCTCTGGTGGCGGGTGCCGCCTTGGCGCTCATGGGTGTCGGCGCGTGGGCTGGTACCTACAGCTATGGTGCAGACACATCTGGGGGCCCCACCTACAACCGGCTGGTGGAGTCGCTCAGTGTGTTGTCCAACATTGGCACGAATGTGCAGTACCAAGCCTTCTCGTTCACTGTCTCCGCTGCTGGCAACTATGACTTTTTGAGCCAGGCCGCGGGCTGGGATAACTTCCTGTTTCTCTACAACGGCTTTAACCCGCAGGACCCGTTGACCGGGGCACTCATCGGCAACGATGACTTCCAGGGGACCATCGGGACCTCGGGCTTCTCTTACATGCTCAACACGGGCACCACCTACACCGTGGTCACCACGGGTTACAGCAATATTGACGCTGGGACCTTCAGCAGCACCATCACCGGCCCTGGTGACGTCATGCCTGCCCCTGTACCCGAGCCAGCCACCTACGCCCTCATGGGCCTAGGCCTGGCAGCGTTGGGCGCGTTGGGCCGTCGCCGCTCTGTGGCTGCGCAGGGCTAAGCCCCTGAGTTGTAGGCAGCGCCATCCCTTATCCTTGGGTTGAATGCTGGGCATGCGCCCCCGCTTACGTGTATCTCCCCTCTGACCCAAGGAGTTTGATCGATGAGTGCCCCCTACGAATGCATCCTCACCGAGGTTCGCGGCGAAGGCCAGCGCAAGACCGCGCTGATCCGCCTGAACCGGCCCAAGCAGCTCAACGCCCTGAGCGACCAGCTCTTTGACGAGCTGGGCCATGCGCTGCTGGGGTTTGATGCTGACGAAGGCATTGGCTGCATTGTCTTGACCGGCAGCGAGCGCGCGTTTGCCGCCGGGGCCGACATCCCCACGCTGGCGCAGTACGACTACATGCGCGCCATTCGCGAGAACATGATTACGCGCAACTGGGAGCACATCCTGCGCGTGAGAAAGCCCGTCATCGCTGCGGTTGCAGGTTTTGCGCTGGGCGGTGGTTGCGAGCTGGCCATGATGTGCGACTTCATCATCGCCGCCGACACGGCCAAATTCGGCCAACCCGAAATCAAGCTGGCTGTCACGCCCGGAGCGGGCGGCACACAGCGCCTGCCGCGCGCCATCGGCAAGAGCAAGGCCATGGACTTGCTGCTGACCGCACGCATGATGGACGCTGCCGAAGCCGAGCGCGCGGGCCTGGTGTCGCGCGTGGTGCCGGCCGAGCAGCTGCTTGATGAAGCGCTGTCCGCCGCCGAAGCCATCAATGCCATGAGCGCGCCCGTGGCCGTGCTCATGAAGGAACTGGTGAACCGCGCCTTTGAAGGTCCGCTCAGCGACACCGTGGCCGTCGAGCGCCGCACCTTCCACTCGCTCTTTGGCACGCCCGACCAAAAAGAAGGCATGGCCGCCTTCTTGGAAAAGCGCGCGCCGCAGTTCCGCCACGGCAAGGCCTGAGCGGCTGAAGGTGAGGCCATGACCGGGGCCCTGGCGGCCCCGGTGTGTGGAGAGGCCTTAGGCCTCGCGGCGCAGGGCCGGGAACAGCACCACGTCGCGGATGGAGGGGCTGTCGGTGAGCAGCATCACCAGGCGGTCGATGCCGATGCCGCAGCCGCCTGTGGGGGGCATGCCGTATTCCAGCGCGCGGATGAAGTCCGCGTCAAAGAACATCGCCTCTTCGTCGCCCGCGTCTTTGTTGGCCACTTGGGCCTGGAAGCGCGCGGCCTGGTCTTCGGCGTCGTTCAGCTCCGAGAAGCCGTTGGCGTACTCGCGCCCGGTGATGAAGAGCTCAAAGCGCTCGGTGATCTTGGGGTCGGCGTCCGAGGCGCGGGCCAGGGGCGAGACTTCCACCGGGTAGTCAATGATGTAGGTGGGTTGCCAGAGCTTCTCTTCCACCACGGCTTCAAACAGGCCGAACTGCAGTTCCGCCAGGCTCCAGTGCGCGAGCGCATCCTCGCCGGCGGCGAGGATGCGCTCGCGCAGCACCTCGGCGTTGTCGGCTTGCTCAGGCGTCAGCCCAGCGTGCTGGATGAGCGACTCGCGCACCGACAGGCGGGCGAAGGGTTCGTCCAGATGCACTTCCTTGCCCGCGTAGCTCACCCGTGCGCTGCCCGTGGCCGCGCGTGCGGCGTGGCGGATCAGCTCCTCGGTGAAGTCCATCATGTCGTGGTGGTTCCAGTACGCCGCGTAGAACTCCATCATGGTGAACTCGGGGTTGTGGCGCACCGAGATGCCTTCGTTGCGGAAGTTGCGGTTGATCTCAAACACCCGCTCAAAACCGCCCACCACCAGGCGCTTGAGGTAGAGCTCAGGCGCAATGCGCAGGAACATCTGCTGGTCCAGCGCGTTGTGGTGCGTCACGAAAGGCCGTGCGTTGGCACCGCCGGGAATGGGGTGCAGCATGGGCGTTTCGACTTCCAAAAAGCCGTGCTCCACCATGTGGTTGCGGATGGAAGACACGGCCTTGGAGCGCGCCACAAAGCGCTCGCGTGCGTGCTCGTCGGTGATCAGGTCCACATAGCGCTGGCGGTACTTCTGCTCCTGGTCGGCCATGCCGTGGAACTTGTCGGGCAGCGGGCGCAGGCTCTTGGTCAGCAGCTTGAGTGTGGTGACCTTGATGGAGAGTTCGCCCGTGCGGGTGCGAAACAGCGTGCCCTCGGCACCCAGGATGTCGCCCAGGTCGTAGTGCTTGAAGTCGTTGTAGGCCTCTTCGCCCAGCGCGTCTTTGGAGAGAAAGAGCTGGATGCGTCCGGTGGCGTCTTGCAGCGTGGCAAAGCTGGCCTTGCCCATGATGCGCTTGAGCATCATGCGCCCACCCACGCTCACCGCCACAGCCTGGGGTTCGAGCGTTTCGTTGGCCACATCGCCCCAGCGTTGCTGCAGGGGCAGGGCGCGGTCACGGGGTTTGAAGTCGTTGGGGAAGGCGGCCACGCCCTTGGCCTGGGCCTGAGCACGCAGCGCAGCGAGTTTTTCGCGGCGCTCGGCGATCAGTTGGTTGTCATCGTGGGCGGGGGTGGCGGCAGCGCCGTGTTCAGGGGCAGGGGTGTGGCTCATCATGCACTCGTTGTTGCGACGGGCATTTTAGCGATTCACCCCGCCGACTCGGGCCTGGCGGCGGGGCGGCACATAAAATCAGCGGCTTGGTCTTTTGGTGGCGGCCCCACCGCATCTACATGTCTGAACACATCACCGCAGGCGCCAGCGCGATGCTCAACGACGCGCAGCGCCCGCTGCGCTTTGCCCTGGTGGGCTGTGGGCGCATCGCGCGCAACCACGTTGAGGCCCTGCAGCGCCACGCTCCTGCTGCGCAGCTGGTGGCGCTGTGCGACACCCAGCCCCAGGCGTTGGCCGAATTTCAAGCCCTCACCGGTGCGCCGGGCTACAGCTCGCTGCAGGCGCTGCTGGCCCAGGCCGATGTGGATGTGGTCGTGCTGGCCACGCCCAGCGGGCTGCACGCGCAGCAAGCCATTGAGTGCGCGCGCGCGGGCCGCCATGTGCTTACCGAAAAGCCCATGGCCACCAAGTTCGAAGACGGGCAAGCCATGGTGCGCGCCTGCCGCGAGGCCGGGGTCAAGCTCTTTGTGGTCAAGCAAAACCGCCTCAATGCCACGGTGCAGCTGGTCAAGCGCGCCATCGACCAGGGGCGCTTTGGCCGCATTTTCATGAGCACGGTGAACGTGTTCTGGACCCGCCCGCAAAGCTATTACGACGCGGCCCGCTGGCGCGGCCGCTGGGACATGGACGGCGGCGCCTTCATGAACCAAGCCAGCCACTACGTGGACCTGCTGGACTGGCTGGTGGGCCCGGTGGACAACGTGCACGCCTACACCGCCACGCTGGCGCGCGACATTGAAGCCGAAGACACCGGCGTGATGAGCCTGCGCCTGCGCCACGGCGGGCTGGCCAGCATCAACGTCACCATGCTGACCTACCCCAAGAACCTCGAAGGCTCCATCACCATCCTGGGCGAGCGCGGCACGGTGCGCATTGGCGGCACGGCGGTGAACAAGATCGAGCACTGGGCTTTTGACACCCCGCACGAGGATGACGCCCTGGTGGCCGCGTCGAGCTACGACACCACCAGCGTTTACGGCTTTGGCCACACGGCCTATTACGACAACGTCATCCAGACGCTGCGCGGGCATGCCCAGGCGCATGTGGACGGCTACGAAGGCCTGCGCTCGCTGGAGCTCTTGATTGCGGCCTACCGCAGCGCGCGCGACGGGCAGCGCGTGGGCCTGCCGCTGGTGTTTTGAGCCCCATCACCATGAGCTACTGGAAACACGACAGCGCCATCGTTGACGAGGGCGCACAAATTGGCGCGGGCAGCAAGGTCTGGCACTTCAGTCATGTCTGTGCGGGTGCGCGCATCGGTGCCGACTGCTCGCTGGGGCAGGGCGTGTATGTGGGCAACGATGTGCTCATTGGCCGCGGCGTGAAGATCCAAAACAACGTCTCCGTCTACGACGCGGTGACGCTGGAGGACGAGGTGTTTTGCGGCCCCTCCATGGTCTTCACCAATGTCTACAACCCGCGTGCAGCGGTGGTGCGCAAGAACGAATACCGCCGCACGCGCGTGTGCCGTGGCGCCACTCTGGGCGCCAACTGCACGGTGGTGTGTGGTGCCACCATCGGTGCTTACGCCTTCATCGGCGCGGGCGCGGTGGTCAAGGGCGATGTGCCCGAACACGCGCTCATGGTGGGTGTGCCCGCGCGCCAGGTGGGCTGGGTCAGCCGCCACGGCGAGCGCCTGCATTTCGGCCCCGACGGCCGCGCCCGCTGCCCCGCCACGGGCGAGGTCTATGCGCTGCAAGACCAGGGCTGCGTGCCGATTCAAGACTCTTCAGACAACCCGCCATGACGCTGCCTTTCATCGATCTCAAAGCCCAGTACCTGCCGCTCAAAGAGCGCATTGCGCAGCGCATGCAAGCGGTGCTGGACCACGGCCAGTACATCATGGGCCCCGAGGTGGCCGAGCTGGAGGCCGCGCTGGCCCAGCGTGTGGGTGTGGCGCATTGCATCAGCGTGGCCAGCGGCACCGAGGCCCTGCTCATCGCCCTCATGACCTTGGGCCTGAAGCCGGGCGACGAAATCGTCACCACGCCCTTTACCTTTGCCGCCACGGCCGAGGTCATTGCCTTGTTGGGCGCAGTGCCGGTGTTTGTCGACATCGAGCCTGACACCTGCAATATCGACCCCAGGCTGATCGAGGCGGCCATCACGCCGCGCACCCGCGCCCTCATGCCGGTGAGCCTCTACGGCCAGGTGGCCGATATGACCGAGATCAACGCGCTGGCCCAGCGCCATGGCCTGGCTGTGATTGAAGACGCCGCGCAGAGCTTTGGCGCGCTCTACCAGGGGCGGCCCAGCTGTGGGCTCTCCACCTGGGGGGCCACCAGCTTTTTCCCGAGCAAGCCCTTGGGCTGCTATGGCGACGGCGGGGCGCTGTTCACCAACGACGCCGCGTTGGCGCAGGCCGCGCGCGAGATCCGCGTTCACGGCCAAGGCCAGCGCTATGTGCACACCCGCGTGGGCGTGGGCGGGCGCATGGACACGCTGCAGTGCGCCATCGTGCTGGCCAAGCTGGAGCGCTTTGATTGGGAAGTCGAGCAGCGCTTGGCCCTGGGGCAGCGCTACCAGGCGCTGCTGGCACCACTGCCCCTGCAGCGCTTGGTGGTGCGCCCAGACCGCAGCTGCGTGTGGGCCCAGTTCACCGTGCTGCTGCAAGACGCGGCTCAGCGCGAGGCTGTGCAGGCCGCGCTCAAAGCGCAGGGCGTGCCCACGGCCATCCACTACCCGCGCCCGCTGCACCGCCAGCCCGCGTATGAGCAGCACTGCCGCGTGGTGGGTTCGCTGGCGCATGCCGAGGCGGCGGCCCAGCGCGTCTTGAGCCTGCCCATGAGTGCGGACCTCAGCCACGCGCAGCAAGACCAGGTGGTGGCTGCCTTGCGCCAGGCGCTGCAGGCATGAGGGTCTCCGCCCTGTGGCGTGGCACCTTGACGCTGCTGGCCGGCGGTGCCGCCGCGCAAGTGTTGCCGCTGCTGCTGGGGCCTTGGCTCACGCGCCTGTACTCGCCCTCGGAGTTCGGGCAGTTCAGCCTGTTGTGGACCGTGGCCACCAATCTGGCCGTGGTGGGCTGTGCGCGCTATGAATTTGCCCTGCCGCTGGCGCGCGAAGACAGCGCCGCGCAGGCTCTGCTGGCGCTGTGCGCGCGCGTGCTGCTGGCCGTGACGCTGGCCAGTGCCGTGCTGGCGCTGCTGTGGTGGGCCTGGGCGGCAGCGGGCGAGGGCGCCTCGCCCCTGATTTTGTGGCTGCCTTTGGCGGTGCTCGCGGGTGCGCTGGCGCAGGCCCTCACGCTGTGGGCCACGCGAGCGCAGGCTTTTGCCGCCCTGGCCTGGGCGCGGGTGCTGCAGTACGGCGGCGCAGCGCTTTTGCAGCTGGGCTTGGGGCTGGCGGCTTTTGGTGCGCTGGGCTTGCTGCTGGGGCCGGTGCTGGCGGCGCTGGCCGCTGCGCTGTGGTTGGCCCGCACGGCCCCGCCCTTGGGTTTGACGGGTGGCCGCTGGCGCCGTTGGTGGGCCGTGTGGCGCACACCCGGTTGGCAGGCACAGGCGCGGCTGCACCGCGACTTCCCGCTGCTCAACACCCCGCACGCCTTTGCCTCGGCCTTGCAGGACAGCCTGGCTCTCTTGCTGCTGGTGCATTTGAGTGGCGACGCGGCCGCGGGCTACTGGGCCCTGGCGCTGCGGTATCTGAAGGCCCCGGCGGGGTTGGTGGGCGGAGCGCTGTCGCAGTCGCTCTACCCGCAGCTGGTGGCCTGTGCCGAGCCCGTGGCGGCGCGGCGCCTGGTGCGCCAAAGCATGTTGGCGCTGAGCGCCTTGGCCCTGCCGCTGGCCGTGGTGTTGCTGCTGTGGGGACCTGAACTCTTTGCCTGGGTGTTTGGCGAGCGCTGGACCGATGCGGGCGAACTGGCCCGGGCGCTGGCCCCCTATGTGGCCCTGCACTTCGTGGCCTCACCCCTGGGCGTGGTGACGCTGGCCTGGCGCGCTCAAGCCTGGGCCTTGCGCCTGGCGCTGGTGGGGCAGGTGGCCTTTGTGGCTGGCATCATGCTGGGCTGGCACAGTGGTGGGCTCATCGGTGCGGCCTGGGGGGTGTCGGCGGCCATGCTGCTGTACTTCGGCTACTACTTCTGGGCCCTGGCCACTTGGTCGCGCTGGCCCGCACAAGACGCGCTCACCCCAGACCCTTCCACACCCCGCACGCCATGACTTTGCGCTCCCACTTCAACCGCTGGCGCCGTGCCGTTTGGCAGGCCCTGGCCTACCGCATGGTGTTTGGCGAGCGCGATGGCCCGCGCGGCGTGCGCCCACACACCCGCATTGCCCCGAGCACCTGCATTCAAGGCGCTCAAGGCCTGCGCCTGGCAGACCATGTCTTCATTGGCCAGTTCAACTTTCTGGACGCGCAAGGCGGCCTGACCCTGCATGAGGGCGTGCAGATCACCAATTTCGTCAGCGTGCTCACCCACAGCTCGCACCGCAGCGTGCGCTTGCTGGGCCGCCACTATGTGCAGCACCCGCAGCCACTGCCGGGCTATGTGAGTGCGCCGGTGGAGATTGGTGCTTACAGCTTCATCGGGCCGCACAGCCTGATTGAACCCGGCGCACGCCTGGGCCGCGGCGTGGTGGTGTGCGCCTATGCGCAGGTGCGTGGCGAGGTGCCGGACTTTGCCATCGTTGCCGGCCAACCCGCCCGCGTGGTGGGTGACGTGCGCACGCGTGACGCTGAGCTGCTGCGCCAACACCCCGAGCTGGCCGAGCACTACCGTGCCTGGGCCGGCGAGCTGCCGCAGGGGGCGCCATGAAGCTGGTGCTCTTGGGCGACGGGCAAAGCCCGCATCTGCTGAAGTGGGCGCGCGCGCTGGCCGCACAGCGCCCGGCGCTGCAGCTCTATGCGGCCTCGTCGCGCGACTTCGCGCCGGACTTCCAATTCCTCATCCCCGAAAGCCGCCGTCTGGCGCTGAACACCTCACCCCAGCACGCGGGGGGCAACCTCTCGGTGCTGATGCAGTTGCCGCGCCTGGCGGCCTGGCTGGCGCGGGTGGACGCTGACTGGATTCACGCCCACTACCTCACCTCGCACGGTACGCTGGCCTGGGTGGCCAAGCAGGGCTGGCGGCTGCGCGGGCAAATCGTTGGCTCGGCCTGGGGCAGCGACATCCTCGTCACGCCGCAGCAGGGCTGGGGCTATGCCTGGGTCACGCGCAAAGTGCTGCAGGCCTGTGCGCTGACCACGTCGGACTCCGAGCACATGAGCGCGCGCATGCGCGAGCTGGGTGCGGGCGAGGTCATGACCTTCCCCTTCGGGCTGGAGCAGCTGCCGCGCCAAAGCGCGCGCAAAGACCCGGCGCTGTTTTTCGCCAATCGCGGGCTGGAGCCCATCTACCGCCCGCAGCGCGTCATCACCGTCTTCGCGGCCCTGGCTGCGCAGCTGCCGCAAGCGCGCCTGGTGGTGGCCAACGATGGCTCTTTGCGCGAAGCCCTGCAGCAGCAGTGCGCGCAGCTGGGCCTGGCGCAGCGCGTGAGCTTTGTGGGCCGGCTCGATGCCGCCAGCCAAGCCCGCCACTACGCGCAAGCGCGCTGGTACCTGAGCCTGCCTGAGAGCGATTCGGTCTCGGTCTCGGTGCTCGAGGCCATGGCCCATGAATGCCTGCCGCTGCTGTCTGACCTGCCCGCCAACCACGAGCTGCTGGGGCCGGACCGCAGTGGTTTGATTCTGCGCGAGGACGAAGACCTGAACGCGCTTGCCGCACGCCTGCAGCAGCTCGCCCCCGATGCCGATGCTGCCGACGCCGCCGGTGCGCGCAACCGCGCCTGGGTGGCCGACAACGCCTTGTTTGCCCCGGCTGTGCAGCGCTTTGTCGCGCGGCTGCACAGCCTCAGCCCCGCCGCTTGAGCGCGGCTGTTTGACACCCTGATTGCATGAAGATACTGCTCATCAACCACTACGCGGGCTCGCCACAACATGGCATGGAGTTCCGCCCCTACTACCTGGCGCGCGAATGGGTGCGCCAGGGGCATCAGGTGCTCATCGTGGCGGCCAGCCACTCGCATGTGCGCGCCACCCAGCCCCAGCCCGGCGCGCAGACCCTGGACGGCATTTCCTACTGCTGGTACCGCACCCCCGCTTACGAAGGCAATGGCCTGGGGCGCGTGCGCAATATCTGGGCTTTTTGCCGCCATGTCTGGAAGGACACCGACATCCTGGCCGACAGCTTCGAGCCCGATGTCGTCATCGCCTCCAGCACCTACCCCATGGACATCTGGGTGGCGCGGCGCATTGCCCGGCGTGCCCGCGCCAAGCTGGTCTACGAGGTGCATGACCTCTGGCCGCTCTCGCCCATCGAGCTGTCTGGCATGTCGCCGCGCCACCCCTTTGCGCTCTTGTGCCAAAAGGCCGAGAACGACGCCTATCGCGACGCCGATGTGGTCGTCTCCATGCTGCCCTGCGTGCACGAGCACATGGCCGCCCATGGGCTGGACCTGGCCAAGCTGCACATCGTGCCCAATGGCATTGCGCTGGACGACTGGCAGGCCGCTGAAGCGCACACGCTCAACGCGCCGCTGGCGGCGCATCTGCAAGCGCTGCGCGCGCAAGGGCGCACCGTGGTGGGCTATGCGGGCTCCATGGGCTTGCCCAATGCGCTGGACGTTTTGCTGGACGCCGCCGCTGCGCTGCGTCAGGAGCCCCTGAGCTTTGTGCTGGTGGGCAGCGGGCACGAGGCCGCGCGGCTGCGCCAGCGCGTGGCCAGCGAGGGCTTGAGCCATGTGCAGGTCTTCGACCCCATTCCCAAAGCGCAGATCCCCGCCTTGCTGGCGGGGCTGGACATTGCCTACATCGGCTGGCAGCGCACGCCCATCTACCGTTTTGGCATCGCACCCAACAAGCTGATGGACTACATGATGGCGCAGTGCGCCGTGCTGCATTCCGTGGACGCGGGCAACGACCCCGTGGCCGAGGCGGGCTGCGGCCTTACCGTGCCGCCGCAAGACCCTGCCGCTGTGGCCCAGGGTCTGCGCACGCTGGCGGCACTGAGTCCGCAAGAGCGGGCCGCCATGGGTGAGCGCGGGCGCCGCTATGTGCTGCAGCGCCACACCTACCCGGTGCTGGCACAGCGCTTCATCGACGCCTTGGGTTAGGGAGCTGCTGCGCCATGCCTGACCGCCGCGAACTCGAAGCCATTGCCCAGCGCTACGCCCGGCGCGACGAGCGCCTGGCCGGTGGCGACCGCTACAGCCTGCTGCGCCCCGAGGTCTGGCAAATGACACAAGAGCGCCAGCGCGTGCTGCTGCAGCTGCTGGCGCAGCGTGATGGTCAGCCCCAGGACTGGCGGCTGACCGAGGTGGGCTGCGGCGCAGGCGGCAATTTGCTGGAGATGCTGCGCCTGGGCCTGCGCCCCGAACACCTGTGCGGCGTGGAGCTGCTGCCCGCGCGCCTGGCCCAAGCTCGCGCCGTGCTGCCCGAGTCTGTGCGCCTGCTAGCGGGTGATGCCAGCGTGGCCGATGTGGCCGAGGCCAGCCAGGACCTGGTGCTGCAATCCACCGTGTTTTCATCCATCCTGGATGACGATTTGCAACTGCGCCTGGCGCAGACGCTGTGGCGCTGGCTCAAGCCCGGCGGCGCGCTCATCTGGTACGACTTCGTGGTGGACAATCCGCGCAACCCCGATGTGCGCGGCGTGCCCGTGCGGCGGCTGCGTCAGCTCTTCCCGCACGGGGCGCTGCAGCTGCGCCGCGTCACCCTGGCGCCCCCGCTGGCGCGCCTGGCCTGCCGCCTGCACCCCATGGCCTACACGCTACTCAACACGCTGCCGCTGCTGCGCACCCACCGTCTGGCCCTCATCACCAAACCGCTATGACCACCTCTGCCCCCGCGCCCCAGGCGCTGCCTTTCCTGCCCTTTGCCTTGCCTGAAATCGGCGAGGAAGAAATTGCCGAAGTCGTCGACACGCTGCGCAGCGGCTGGGTCACCACCGGCCCCAAAGCCAAGCGCTTTGAGCAGGCCTTTGCCGAGTTTCTGGGCGAGCCGCAAATCGAATGCGTGGCCGTCAACTCCGCCACCGCAGGCCTGCACCTGGCGCTGGAAGCCCTGGGCATAGGCCCGGGTGACGAGGTCATCACCACCACCCACACCTTCACCGCCACGGCCGAAGTGGTGCGCTATCTGGGCGCGGACGTGAAGCTGGTGGACATCGACCCGGCCACCCTCAACATCGACCTCGCGCAGATCGAAGCCGCCATCACGCCGCGCACGCGCTGCATCATCCCCGTCCATTACGCCGGCTTGGCCGTGGACATGCTGGCGCTCTTGGACATCGCGCGCAAACACGGGCTCAAGGTGGTGGAAGACGCCGCCCACGCCCTGCCCACCACGATTGAGAAAGAGCTCATCGGCACGCTGGGCAGCAACGCCACGGTGTTCAGCTTCTACGCCAACAAAACCATGACCACGGGCGAGGGCGGCATGCTGGTGACGCGCGACGCCGAGCTGGCTCGCCGCGCGCGCGTGATGCGCCTGCACGGCATCAACCGCGATGCCTTTGACCGCTTCACCGCCAAGGTGCCCAGCTGGTACTACGAGATCGTGGCGCCGGGCTTCAAGTACAACCTCACCGACATTGCCGCCGCCCTGGGCCTGCACCAGCTCAAGCGCCTCTCGGCCTTTCAGGTGCGGCGCGAGCACATCGCTGAGGCCTATCTGGAGGCCTTTGCCGATCTGCCCCTCATCCTGCCGCCCCAAGCGCCCGAGGGCGACACCCACAGCTGGCACCTTTTTGTGCTGCGCCTGGCCGACGAGGCCCCGGTCAGCCGCGATCAATTCATCGAGGCCATGTTTGCCCGTGGCATTGGCTGCAGCGTGCACTACGTGCCCCTGCACCAGCACCCCTACTGGCGCGAGCGCTACGGCCTCACCGCCGAGATGTTCCCGCACTCACAAAAAGCCTATGAGCGCACGGTCAGCATCCCGCTCTACACGGCCATGACGGACGCTGACGTGCAGCGCGTCATTGCCGCCGTGCGCGCCAGCCTCGGGGTGGCCTGAGGGCCATGGCCAAGCGCTTCTTTGACATTGTGGTGAGTGCGCTGGGCCTGCTGGCGCTCGCGCCGCTGCTGCTGGTCGTGGCCGTGTGGATCAAGCTCGACTCGCGCGGGCCCGTGATGTTCCGCCAGGAGCGGGTAGGGCGCTTTGGCCGTCCCTTCTTCATCCACAAATTCCGCAGCATGCGCGTGGACAACGCCGGGCTGCAAATTACCGTGGGCGCTGACGACCGCATCACCCGCAGCGGCCGTTTTTTGCGCGCCAGCAAAATCGACGAACTGCCCCAGCTCTGGGACGTGCTGCGCGGCGCCATGAGCCTCGTTGGCCCGCGCCCCGAAGTGCCGCGCTATGTGGCGCTCTACCCCGCCGAGCTGCGCGCGCTGGTGCTCTCCGTGCGGCCCGGCATCACCGACCCCGCCTCGCTGGCCTTCCGGCATGAATCAGAACTCCTGGCCCGCGCCGCCGACCCCGAGCGCGAGTACATCGAGGTGGTCATGCCCGCCAAGCTGCAACTCTCGGCGGACTACGTGCGCCAAGCCGGTTTGCGCACCGATGCGCGCCTGATCTGGGCCACGCTGCGCACGCTGCTCAAGGGCTGAACCGGCGCGCTCAGTCGTCCAACTCGGCAAACAAAACGTCGGGGGGTAAATGCAAATCCACGCTGGCGAAATGCACGGTATCGGTGGGGTCAAAGGGGTGCAGTACCCAAAGCCCATCACCGCCGCGTCGGTAGATGTCGCTGCGGCGCGAATCCAAATCGATGAACGCCACTTCTTGCAACGAGGCGATGGCGCGGTACTGGGCGAATTTCTCCCCCCGGTCGTAGGCGGCGGTGCTGGCCGACAGCACCTCCACAATCAGCGTCGGTTCGCGTTTGATCAAGGGGCTTTCGCGGTCGGCTGCACTGCAACTGACCACCACATCCGGGTAGAAATAGGCGTCGCCCGCTTGGGCTTGCACCTTCATGTCGGCCATGAAGGTGCGGCATGGGCTGCCGCTGAGGTGCTGGCGCAGGGCCATGGCGACATTCAGGCTGGCCGTGACATGCCTGTCCTCCGCCCCAGCCATGGCATAGGGCACCCCGCCCACGAAATCGTGGCGCTCGGTCTGGGTGGCCTCCCACGCCAAGAACTCGTCAGGGGTCATGGCTGGGGATTTGAGAGCAGCTTCTCCCATGGGGCAGTCTCCTGTGGATCTGGCCATTATCGGCGTGCACGCTCTGTCGCGCAGGCCCCTCATCTTCTCGCGACAATAGCGCCCTATGTTTTGGCAATCATTTGATGTTTTCCTCACGCTCATCCGTCCGCACCGCGAGCGGCTGGCCTTGCTGATGGACCTTGCGGTGGTGGCACTGGCTTGGCAGGCCACCTATCTGTTTCGCCTTGGTTTTGAGCGCTGGTTCAGCGCCCGCCCGGACTACGACCACTGGGTGCTGCTGGGCGTGCTGGCGCTCTACGGCGTGCTGCTGCTGGCGCTCAAAGTGCCCAAGGGCATCTGGCGCTTCTCGGGCTTTGGCGAGGTCAAGCGCCTGGCCGCCGTGTGCGCTGTGGCAGGCCTTGTCGCTGCCACCATGGTGCTCATGGCGCAGCTCGGCAAAGTGCCCCGTGCGGTGCTTGCCCTGCACCCCGTCTTCACGCTCATGGGCCTGGCCATGATGCGCATGGGCTACCGCATGCTTTACGAACACATGCGCAGCCGCATCAACGGCAGTGCCCACGAGCAACGCCGTGCCCTCATCATGGGCGCGGGCGACGCCGCTCGGCTGCTCGTGGCTGGCATTCAGCACAGCCAAGGCTGGGTGGTGGTGGGCTTGGTGGACGACAACGCCGCCAAACACGGCCAACGCGTGGCCGGCCTGCCCGTGCTGGGGCCACTGGCGAGCGCCGCGCACTTTGCCCAGTTGCACGGCGTCACCCACATCATCGTGGCCATGCCAGGGGCCACCACCGCACAACGCCGCGTGGCGCTGGACTTGGCCGCGCAAACGCACAAGCCTGTGCTCACCGTGCCCAGCAGCCAAGAGCTGCTGGCCGGGCGCCATGTCGACCAGGTGCGCGACATCGAGCCCGAAGACCTGCTCGGCCGCGAACCTGTGGAACTGGACGAAGGCGGCATCAGCGAGTGCTTGAACGGCAAAGTCGTGCTCATCACCGGCGCGGGCGGCAGCATCGGCTCAGAGCTGTGCCGGCAGGTGGCGAGGTACGGCCCGTCCAAGATCGTGCTCTACGAGCTCTCAGAATTCGCGCTCTACCGCATCGAGCAAGAGCTGGGCGAGAGCTTCCCCCACATCCCCCTGGTGCGCCTGGTGGGCGACGTCAAAGACCTCGAACACCTGCGCCACGTCTTCGGCAAATACAAACCCCAGATCGTCTTCCACGCCGCCGCCTACAAGCACGTGCCGCTCATGGAAGAAGAAAACGCCTGGGCCTGCCTGCGCAACAACACCCTGGGCACCTACCACGCTGCCCAAGCCGCCGCTGAACACGGCACCGAACGCTTCGTTCTCATCAGCACCGACAAGGCCGTCAACCCCACTAACGTCATGGGCGCCACCAAACGCGCCGCCGAACTCGTCATCAGCCACATGGCCGGGCAGGGCCACACCACCAAGTTCATGGCCGTGCGCTTCGGCAACGTGCTGGGCTCTAGCGGTAGCGTGATCCCCAAGTTCAAAGAACAAATCGCCAAGGGCGGCCCGGTGACGGTGACGCACCCGGACATCACCCGCTACTTCATGACGATTCCGGAGGCGGCGAGGTTGGTGGTGCAGGCCTGTGCCATTGGGGAAACCGGGCAGGTCTACGTGCTGGACATGGGGGAGCCGGTGAGGATTGTGGATTTGGCTAAGGCGATGATCCGGATGAGCGGAAGGGATCTCAATGAGGTGCGGATCGAGTTTTCCGGGTTGAGGCCTGGAGAGAAGCTGTATGAGGAGTTGCTCACTGACAGCGACAACTCGCTACCGACATCGATCCCACCTCTCAGTATCGCCAGGCTGAACAGTAGCGAAGCCGCTTCAACGGTAGTGGTCTGGCTGACACAGACACTCGCCGATCCCGTGAACAGTGACGATAGGCTGCGCACTGCTCTTCGGGATCTTCTCCCCGCTGAGTATGGTGTGAGTCGGGCTTGAGATGGTAGAACTACGGGGCATTCAAGCCCCGTAGTTCTACAAGTCAAGCACTCAACAGCTCGATCATTCCTTGATGGGTGTGCTGCACAAAGTCTTCATGACCATGTGGCCGAACATCAGATGGACGTCCTCGCACATCTGCATGTCGAATGAGTTCACCCAGACGCTGTGGTCACACATCGGCATCATCTTGCCACCGTCGTAACCGACGATGCCGAGGACCTTGCCGCCAGCCTTACGCGCCGATTCGATAGCTTTCAGCACGTTGGGTGAGTTGCCGCTGCCGCTCACGGCTATCAGGAGATCACCTTCGTCCATCAGCGCGTCCACCTGGCCGGCAAACACATCAGCATAGGACAAGTCATTGCCATAGGCTGTGATCAGGCCCATGTTGTCGCATAGGCACACGCCACGGAACTTCTTGCCTGTGGCCAAGTTGACCATCTTGTTCCAGTCGGTGATGTAGTGTGATGCGGTCGATGCGCTACCGCCGTTGCCACAAGTCAGGATTTTCTTGCCGCCTTCGAATGCTGCACGGACCATGTCGATTCCCTTTTGGAACGCCGTGGTGTCCAGCTGTTGAGCAAGGCGGGCGTGGGCGGCGAGGTAATTGGAGACAGTGAATTCGGTGGACATGGGAAACGTCATTCGGTAGGTTGATAGAAAACGATCTGAGCGCCGGTGCGATCAAACCGGAACTTCACAGGCTGCAGATCGCCGAGCGCAGCGGTGATTTGCGCGTGACGCTCCTGAGGAGCGTAGAACATCATGAATCCGCCATTGCCGGCGCCGAGCAGCTTGCCGCCTAGCGCGCCATTGGCCAAGCCTGCGGCGTACCAGCTGTCGATCTGCGTATCGGAGATTCCAGACGTTAGTTGGGCCTTGAGGCGCCAGTTCTCGTCTAGCAGCGTACCTAGATGCTCAAGCGTGCCAGATTCGAGCTGCTCTTTCATCTCGAAGGCTAACTGGACCATCCGGCGCATCAGCGCGCGGCGGTCGGTCGCTTGCATCGCCGCCGATTGGCTTGCCAGCACGGCGGACGCGCTGCGGGTACGGCCAGTGAAGAAGACCAGGGTCGAATCCTCCATCTCCTGCAGCAGGCTGGGCTTGCAGATGACTGGGTCAACCGACACCGAGTCGTCCGGGTGGAAGCGGATGAGGTTGAGGCCGCCGTAGGCCGCCGCGTATTGGTCCTGCTTGCCGATTGGCTCGCCACAGCGGTCGATTTCTATCTCGCAGGCTTGCCGCGCTAGTGTTTCCTTCGAGGCGAAGCGGTTGCGGTAGGCGTATAGCGCATTCAGCAGGCCCACGGTGTAGGTGCTGGAGGATCCCAGGCCTGAACCCTTGGACGGGATGTCCGCCATCGAGGCGATCTCGATGCCACCGTCAATTCCAACCACATCCAGCGCCTGTCGGACCAGCGGATGCTCGATCTCATGCCGCGACTGGACGTCCTCGGTCTTCGTGTAGCTTAGCCGGATGCGCCCATCGAACTTCTTGTTGACGCAGATGTACATGTACTTGTCGATCGATGTCGACAGCACGGCGCCGATTTCCTCGCGGTAGTAGGCGGGCAGGTCGCTGCCACCGCCGACAAAACTCATCCGCAAGGGAGTCTTGCTGACAATCACTTACTTCTCCCAATCAATCATGTGCTCCGCAGATTCTGCAGATCTGCGGATTGTCGCGGTTTCGTCGCTGGCTCGGCTGTTCAGAACTTCAGTTGTCTGTTCTTCCGTGTAGCCGCGGGCGGTGTAGTCGTCCTTCAATCGTTTGAGGCGGATATCCTCTGACTCGTTAATGAATAGCCTCAGGGTGCGAGCTGGTGGTGTCAGCGCGGGTAGGCAAAGTGCTGGGACACCCTCGATGATGAGTAGGTCATCTGTACCGACTGAATGGCGTTCACTGTGCGAGGCTATGGTACGCGTGAAGCGGTCATAGACCGGCTCCTCAAACTCTACGCGCTGCGTCGCCCCGGCGATTTCTGCGAGCCGGGAGACCGCGGCCGCTAGATTGTAACGATTGAGCACGCCCGTGCCTTCGGCGCGCTCGCTGCCGGGCTTGAGCCAGCCGTCCAGCGAGACGATGTGGGCGTGCTTGCCAAGCACCGCCAGCAGTTCCTTGAGCACCTGCGCTGCGGAGGACTTGCCCGATCGTGCCAGACCGCCGATCAGGATGACGCGGCGGTCCAGCGCAGCCAGCGCAATGGGCGCCAACTGGCGCCGTGCACGGGCGTGACCCACAGTGATCCACTGCACCGCTTCGGCCAGGTTGGTGGCGACATAGTCTGGGCGTCCGGTGTGCTTGGCGTCCTGTCCCCCGTACCCGGTGTGCAGCAGCATCGTGCGAACGCCGGCGCGCCGACCCGCCTCGATGTCGGCGGTCGTGTCGCCCACCATCCAGGAGCCTTCGCGGGAGATGGCGAGATCCCGCGAGGCTTGCTCGATCATGCCGGGCGCGGGCTTGCGGCAGTCGCAGACGATCTTTAGCGCTGGCACCTCGCCCTCGAATCCCCTGTCCGGATGATGCGGGCAGTAGTAGATCGCGTCCAGGTAGGCGCGCTGTGTGCCAAGCAGGCTCTCCAAGCGTGCATGGATTTGATGAAGCTCTTCGATCGTTACGTCGCCACGAGCGATAACGGGCTGGTTGGTTGTGAGTACAGCGAGCAGACCTGCTCGGTTGAGCTGCCGCACAGCCTCGCCGACGCCTGGGAGCAACTCGATCTGGTCGGGGGACTTCAGGTGGTTGACCTCGCGGTTCAAGGTTCCGTCCCGATCCAAGAAAACCGCTTTGCGTAGCCCGCGCCAGGACAGCCGCTCTGGCAGGCCTACTTCGATGTCGCGCTCGACCTTGTCGAGACGGTCCGGTGTACCCATGTCCTTGATGTACTCAGGCGTGACATAGCCGTGCAGTCGCAAGCCTTGGGCGAGCATTGCGGGGAACATGTGCTTGGCGATGTCAGCCTTGCCGGCCTCGGGTGTGACTGAGGTCAGGGACTCGTTGCGGATGGCGTATAGCGCGGCGTTCACCAGGTTGCGCAGGTGCTGTCCTTCCGGATGCGGATAGGGGTGGATGCCGCGTACCTGCCCCTGATCGTCGATGTCGACTAGGTCGGAATCATAGGGATGGTCGTTCGGGTGCAGGAACAGCGTGGCATTCGCGTCGGAGGCCAGATGCGCGCCGAAGAATCGGCGTAGGTCGATATCGAGATAGGTGTCGCCGTATAGCAGCAGGAACTGTGGCTTGAGTGCGTGTAGCGCGTCTCGCAGTGCGCCGGAGGTGCCGCGCGGTGCGTCCTCGACCGCGTAGCGGATGCGCACGCCGAATCGCGAGCCGTCTCCAAAGAAGTCAGAGATGGTCTCGTGTCGGTGATGGACCAGCAGGGCGATGTCGGTGAATCCGTGCCTGCGGCAGAGCTCAATCTGGTGCTGCAGTACCGGTTTGCCCATCACCGGGACCATGGGCTTGGGCAGGGCGCCGGAGCGGCTGGCGAGGCGGGTGCCCTGACCTCCCGCGAGGATGGCGACGTTGCAGAGGAACGTGGGGGACGACGTCATGGTGCTGTTTATCGACGGACACGTAGGAGAATGAACCGGAAGACCGACTCCTGCACGGGGGCGGGGAGGATTGACCAAGTGCCGATACAGGCGATGCCGGCGATGCGGCGCAGCAAGTGGCTGGGGCCGAAGTTCCGCACTCGTGCTCGGAGGTTGAAGCGCCAGTGGTTCGGATGGCGGCGCGTCTGCGCTTGCCTGTACTTTACTAGCACGTCCGGGACGTTCGCGAACTTCACACCACGATTTAGCCACCGCAGCCAGAGATCGAGATCCTCTGCGAAGCGGAACGTCGGATCGTAGCTACCGAAGCGCTTGGCGATATCGGCACGATACATGACCGTCGGATGCGCCAGCGTGGTCGTGAACTGAAGCTTGCGCGCGATTTCTTCGGAGCGCTCTGGGTAGTGGCGCTCTGCAGTCGGTCGGCCTGCCTCATCGATTAACTGCAGCCCTGCGCCCACCACGCCGACGTCCGGAGACGCGTCCATGAACGCCACCTGGATGGCGAGCCGTTCCGGTAGGCAGACGTCATCGGAGTCGAAGCGAGCCAACAACGGCGCTCTCGCCAAAGATATCGCGAGGTTCAGACTACCAGGTAGACCCAAGCGTTCGGTCGGATGGATGTAGTGAAACCGCGGGTCGCGCGCACAGATGCGTTGGCAGGCCTGCGCGGCTTCCGGGCAGGTACTTTCATCGACCACGATGCACTCGAAGTCGGTGAAGGTCTGCTCCATCACGCTGGACAGGCTCTGCTCCAGGATATGTTCCGGCTCGTTGAATGCCGGAACCAGGAGCGTCACCTTCGGGGTGTTAGCCATTCGTAACGCCTGCCGCGAAGCCTTCCTGTGTCGCAATTTGGTCGATCGCGTGACGCACGGCGTCGGCGGAGTTTCGGCTGGGAGCCCAGCCCGCCTCGCGCAGGCGCTCAACGGAGTACTGGAACTTGGGCACGTCGCCGACCCAGCCCTTGTTGCCGGTGCCGAAGTGGATGCCAGCCTGGGGGCTCACACGCGCGATGACTGATTGGGCGATGAAGCGGACCGTTACGCCGTCGTCGACCGGTCCGATGTTGACCGGGAAAATCTTGGGCAGGTGAGTGGCGGCACGGATGTGCATCATGGCGTCCACGAGGTCCGACACATGCAGATAGGCCTTTTGCTGGGTGCCGTCACCAAGAACGTCGAGGCGCCCGGGGTCTGTCTGGAGCTTGTTGATGAAGTCCAGGATCACGCCATGGGTTGCAGGAGCGCCGACGACGTTGGGGAAGCGGAAAAGGTTCGCGCGTTCCAAGTAAGACTCGGCGGCAGCAGAGATGAGTGCCTCTGATGCCAGCTTCATGGCGCCGTAGTTAGATATTGGCAGCAATGGGCCGATGGCCTCGTGCAGCGGCACGCCGCCGAGGTCGCCGTAGATGGCCGAGCTGGATGCGAAATGCAGGGCCGGGACCTTGTAGAGCTTCATCGCCTCGAGCAGCGAGAAGGTGGTCATGAAGGTGTCGCGCAGGTCGACGTTGGCGTCCATGACGCCGGCGGGGATGTCGGAGTTGGCGGCCAGATGCCAGACCTCGTCGATGGCTCCCAACTTAAGGGCGGACTCGAATGCCTGCAGTGTCGCGGCGTGATCGGACAGATCGACGTGGACGAAGTGCACACGGCCTGGCGCGGCGTCGCGTGCGGCGTCGAGGTACTCCTCGCGGCCGCGGCACAGGTTATCCAGGACCATCAGGTGACGGTCCTCCTTGGCGAGCAGGGGCAGCAGGTTGCATCCGACGAAGCCGGCACCCCCGGCGATGATGGAAACGTTCATTTGGAATTGACCTGGATATGAGATTGTACGAGAGGAAGGGCGGTCAGTTCGCCAGGCCCTTTTCCTTGAGCTCCGCCATCGCGCGGGCCGGATCGGCCGTCACGACGGGCTGCGTGCAGACCCAGGCGGCGAAGCGGCCGAGACCCTCTTCGATGCCGACGGACGCCTCGAAGTTCAGATGGGCCTTCGCGGCCGAGGTGTCCGCGAAGCAATGACGGATGTCTCCGACGCGGAAGTCGCCGGAGATGCGAAGTGCCGAGTCGCTCTTGAGGATGGACCTGAGCGTGTTGGCGATCTCCAGCACGGAGGTCGGTTTGCCGGTGCCCACGTTGAAGACGCGATAACCGGTGGAGGCGCTGCGCAGCGAGATCTCGATGGCGCGCACGACATCTGACACATGGATGAAGTCGCGGGACTCCTCGCCGTCCTCGAAGATGTTGATCTCCTTGTTCTGCCGAAACAGGTTGGAGAAGATTGACAGGATGCCGGTGTACGGATTCTTCAGCGACTGACCTTCGCCATACACGTTCTGGAAGCGGAGGGCGTCGATGGACATGCCGTAGCCGTCCGCGACGATGCGGCAATATAGTTCGGTCGCGTACTTCGTCGCGGCGTAGATCGACGCGGGAGAGATGGCGTGCTGCTCGGCGGTACCGATCGCGCGCAGCGGCGAGCCGTCCGCGGCGCGGTGATCCCATTGCTTCGCACCGAGGTCGCGCGGTGATCGGGGCGCCGGGAAGTGCAGGGCACCGTCGGCGGAGACATAGGAACCTTCGCCGTAGACGGAGCGGCTCGAGGCGAACACGAACTTCTTGATCCGCTGCCGATGCTGGGAGGCAGCTTCCAGCAGCAGCGCGGAACCCGACACGTTGATGTGGGAGTACTTGTTGATCTCGTACATCGATTGGCCGGTGCCGGTCTCGGCGGCCAGGTGGACGATGGCGTCGGATTTCAACACGAGATCCTTCACGAGGCGTTCGTCGTTGACATCGCCACGGACCAACGTAGTGTTCGGCAGGTCCTTGAGGATTGCCGGCCAGTCGACGTTCTCGCCGTGAATCTGCGGCGACAGGTTGTCCAGCACCAGGACCGAGTCACCGGCGCTTGTGAGCGCCCGTGCGAGCTTCAGCCCGATGAAACCGGCGCCACCGGTGATCAGAATATTCATTTCATTCCCCTGTTCAAATTGGTTGCATATGTCGAGCTCAGCCCGCCCTTGATCCCCGACAGCACGCCCGACAGAAATTGCCTGTTCCGCTTGATCGAGTCCTTGAACAAGAAGTTCTTGAACGGAACGAAAAAGAGCCGTGCCGTCAACAGCGCGTTCGGAAAGTTGAAGGGACCGTGCTTCCGGAGGAGGTAGGCGGTGTTGATGCCCTGCATGTGGAGTCGCATCGGGGATGAACGGTTCATCGCGCCGAACACGGTCTTCTCGGGTTCGCCCAGTTGGTGGCCGATATGGATCCCGTGGATCTGGCTGACCTGGCCGCCGGCCCTGTAGAGGCGGTAGGAGAAGTCCCAGTCGCCGTAGTCCATGAAGAGCTTCTCGTCGAACCATTCGGGCAGAAGTTTCTGCAGGCGTTCGCGCGACAGGATGGAGGTGGATTCCTTCGCAAGGATCAAATGGCGGTTCAACGGAGAGACGAAGTTCTTCTTGTCGAAGACCGTGACACATACTGTGGCCGGATCGCTGGAGAAACACTGTTCGGCCTTCGTCACAAATGCCCTCACGTCTTCTGGACTGATCTCACTGTCCTGATTCCATAGCCAGAAGTGGCTGTACGTTTGTTTCTGTTTGATCACCAAGTTGTAGGAGGCGAGCGTGCCCAGATTGCGGCCCGAATCGATGACGCTCGCGTGGTGCGGGCCGGCGGGCACGTCGAGTTGAATCGTGCCCCCGTTGTTCACGACTATGACGTCTCCCGCCTCCAGCAGCGACCTGACCAGGGAGGAGAGTCGCTCGTTGTTAGGGAAGTACGCGCAGACAATTGAAAGAACTTTGTCCATTGAGCTGAGAGTCAACTGTGATGCGGAATGGATGCGTTCGCGGAGAGTCGCGATCCGAGGAAATGAATCGCCATCAGGCCGAGCGTAATTGCCGAGAAGATGGCGAAAGACTTAGCGAATACCGACAGCCCGAGACTCCACCCCGTACGGAAGCAATCGCGCAGGTAGTAAGTAGCTACCAGCAGGGCGACGCCTGCTGCGAAGTTCCTGGCCGAGGCCCTTGCCAACAGCATGAATACGAGTGCACCGCCGATGACGCCCAGTCCCGCCCAGTCACCGAAGTAGAAGATCGCTTCCGCGACCGGGTTGCCCGCCAGTCCGATTTCCAGTCCGGCCGCGTTGCTGATGATGTCCGAGTACCACTCCGTCGTACCCGTGTACTTGCTGCCCGAGTAGCTCAGCGCGGAAGGGATGCTCTGCCAGGAAATCGTGAACTCCCCTAGCATCGCCGCCAGCGATTGCGCGGGATCGTTCTGGAAGTCGGAATAGAAGATGAATCGCGCTGCTAGGAGCGTTCCGACTATGGTGGCGAAGCTGATCAGGACCGCCTTACGGGACATCCGCGAATTCCATGTTAGGAGGAACAGATAGGTGAGCAGATGCGTGGCGTAGTTGTGCTTAGAGAACACCACCTCGAACAGGATGGGGACGACGAAGAACAACGCGCCCCAGCCTCGCATGCCGGCTTTTAGGCCCGTTACCAGGAAGAGGCAGAGCAGTACGTTGTATTTCAAGCGGAGTCCGTACTCGGAATTGAGTTCCTCGTACGCCGCATGGGCAGCGACCTTGTCGAAATAGATCACCGTATCGAGGTCGCGCAGCGCATTGGCGAAGAAATAGGCGGAAAGGAGGATCGTGAGCCAAGCGATTACGCGAGCGGCGTTGCGGTTCATCTTGAGGGCGTCGCTGCGTATGACGATGTCCTTCGGCACCAGCAGGATGATCAGGAAGGTGCAGCCCGAATAGAGCGCGCCTACCGCGAAGTCGGCTGGCGGAGTCGGGGCGAGCGCCAGCACTTCTCTGACGCTGGTGGCGAAAACCAGCGGCAGGATTAGGTACAGGAAGCACAGGCTTCCTGCGATCAGCCGGAATGGAACGATCAGGTTCACAGAGTCTCGATGGCTTCGATTACGGCGCGGCCGAAGTCTTCCTTGCGGCAGAGATAGCCTTGGTCTAGATAGCTGTCATAGAGTGACAGGGCTTGGGTTTCCAGGTCTGGCAGCTCAAGCCGGGCCAGGACGTGTTCGCTCAGCTGGCTCAGCGTGCCCTCCACATGGATGCCGGGCAGATGGAATTCGGGTGGCGATTCGACGTACGGCGACACCGGCATGCATCCGCTGGCCATGTGTTCGAAAGGGATAAGCGAGGGGTTCGTTAGATTGAATGACACGCCGACGCGGGAACGGCGGTACACGTTCCCGAGAGTCTCCAGCGAGGGCAGGGCTCCCAGGTGTTCAACGCGGGCCTTGGTCAGGCGTTTGGATAGGTTCGAGCCGTAGAACGCGATCCGCAGATCGGGGCGTGCCACGAGGAGCGTCTCGGCCAGTTGCTCGCAGACCAGCGCGCATCGACGCGGAAGTTCCGGCTTGTGGAAGAACAGGACATCAATGTCCCGCTTGGCGGCAGAAGCCGGGCTCGCGTGATAAATCGCGGGATCGACGGGAAAGGGGAGGTAGGCGGTGCGGCCAGGCAGTTTCATCCACTTGCCGGAGGCGATGAAGGCTTCAGGCCCCACTTTGACCTTCGCCGCGTGGTAGTAGCGCGTCGAGATGGGAAAGAACAGCTCGTCGTAGTCCTGGATGATGTGGTTCCAGCGGGACGGGAACTTCGCTAGCAGGTCGGGCAGGCTTAGGCTGAAGATGAAGCTGGTCGTGACGTATAAGTCCGCGGCAGTAGGCAGGGACGATGCGACGTCCGCCCTAAAGCCGTACTCCCTTGTTAGCGAGGCATCGGTCTTCTCGGGGTTCTGGATGTAGAGCTGTATCGACTTGCCGAGGTGGCCTGCCAGTGCGTTCACTATGCGCGCAACATTGCGGAGTCCGCCGGAGCGCGGCTCCAGCCGATAGACCAAGACGACCATCGTGCCTGCGCTCGCGGGCCCGCCAACACGTAGGGTGTGATTTAGGCTTGCCGCACTGCGCTTGTAGTCCGCTGCAATATAGAGATTCTTAAGCAGGTTGATCATGTTTGCGGGATGCGAAGACGATAAGCCCGGCCATCAGTAGCAGCTGGGGACAGATGTAGACGGCTAGAACGTCGACGGGATGCAGGGGCAGGAGGCGAGACGAGGCGATTGTCACGCCGAACAGGGCTATGCCATTGATCGCGAGGATGCCCGTGGCGTATCGGGCTCCCAGGGAGATCGTCCCGTAGGACAGTAGGCAGCCAGAGGCTAGGTAGGCCACGGCAATCGAAGGGCTGGCGACGTCGAGTATCGCGGCTGAGGAGATGGCCGTCAGTGTGAGCAGGAAACCAGCTCCCGTTGCACCGGCCATGTGGCGCACCTTGCCCTTCACCCGTGCATAGAAATAGACCAGACTGCCGCCGATGGCGACGGCTCGCTCCATCATCACGAAGTTGGCGACGGCCGTCGCGTCCTTCTCGTACGACACCAGCGTCAGTATCACGATGGAGGAAGCTGTCGGTAGCAACTGCGACACGATCAACGTCCACGCGTGCAGGCGTTCGCTTGCGACGCTGGCCTGGCGAGGTTCCGTTGCCCGGCGGCGGCTGGCGAGCGCCGTCAGTAGGTACGGCAGGATGAGCAGCATTAGCAGGAGGTCGGCATCGACTGCGACCCACTTGCCCCAAACTAGAACGGTCAAGACCGCGGTGGTGAGGATCGGTGCCGCCGCCGCCGCCATAGTCAAGCGGCTTGGTGCTCCCGCTAGCGCCTCCCGATGCGTAACAAGGAAGGCGGAGATGCCGAGCGCCAAAGCTATAGTCGGGGGAGCAATTCCAGTGTTTAGGCAGACCCATGTCAATAGCGCGACGGAGGCGATCTTCAAGCCCCCAATGCCGCTCCTGAACTGGGATTCAGACAATTGCACTGCCAAGTTGGCCGTTAACGACAGCGCTGCGAGGAAAGCAGAGAAGAACAGCAAGTCGCGCGACCCGGTGCTGCGCACCGCGACCGAGTACAACATCGTCGAGTTGAAGAAGAGGAGTGCTTGATAGGCGATCCGGGCCTTCATGGTCATTTCAGCAATTGCGCGATGCGGCCAATAGTTGAAGTTCAGGTGTGTGGGATGGGCTGTTTTGGGCAACCCGCGCGCGACAGCGGCCATAGCCGCGTGCCGCTGCCGCCTGCAAGGATGATGGGGAGTACTTGAATGTCAGACATGGATGGAAAACCGAGAGATCACGCTGCTTTCGAGCGCTGCTGCCAAAAATGCCTGATCAACACCACCATGCAGCTCAGCAGCAGGGCTGCTAGGGCCGTCGCTGCAGCCAACATGGTGCGTTTGGGTTTGCTGCGTTTTTCAGGTGGTGTCGCTGCGTCCAGTACCTGAATCAGCGTGCCCTCGCGAGCCTCATCCACGCGGGCCAGCTCGAACTGACGGGCGTAGACATCAAAAAGCGCCTCTTGGTATTTGTATTCGCGAAATGCGCTGATGTAGTCCTGCTGGCTGCCTGTTGGCAAGGGCTGCTCCATCTGCGCCAGTTGTGAACGCATGCCGGCCAACGCGGCCTGGGCTTGCTGCATTTCGGGGGCGTTGTCTGCCAATGTGCGGCGCAGCGTGCCAATCTTGACTTCCTGCGCTGCAATTTCAGCCTTGGTGCGCGCATAGGCTTCAGCAGCGCTGCGTGGTTCGCTTTTGAGTGCCCCAGCCGAAAAGCCAGTTTTTTGAAGAGCCGTTTGAGCTGCTGTCAGGCTGGTTTTGACTTTGCCGAGTTGCAACTCAAAAAATTGACGGCGCTGCTGAGCCTCGGTCAAGGCCAAGCCATTGGACAAACGCTTGAGCTCTTCCACATAAGCATTGGCAATTTCGGCCGCGCGCTGAGGTACTTCGTCGTCCACTTCGACGGAGATGAGGTTGTCTTTTTTCCCGGCAGCGATGCGCACATTGCCAGCAAGCTCTTTGCGGGCGTCCACGCGGAACTTCGATTCATACTCAGCATCAAGCTTGAAGCGTTCGATGATGCGGTCGCTCAATGTGGCGCTTTGCATCAGGGCCACGTACTGGTCCGCTGGGCTTTTCACGCCGGCCGCGGCGCCGGCAATGCCCGAGAGTGCGCCCAGGGACGCCAGGGCAGCGGCGGCTGAATTTTGTTGCGCCTGCGGGCTGATAAAGCTGGTGCGCGCGGTGTAAGTGGGCGGAATGAGCAGAGCAATGCCGTAGGCACCCAGGCCTGCAGCGATGGTGATGCCTGCAATCAGGTGTCGTTTGGGCCAAAGGGCACCGAGGACCTCGGTCAGGCTGATTCCGTCGTCTTCGTAGGCCAAGTCCTGCGAAGCGGTGCGTGGGGCGTTGCTCATATCAGTTCTTCAAAGTCTTCAATGCCGCAGCACCCAGGCCGAATTGGTAGAGGATTTGGGTCCACTCCTTGGCTTCTTGTGCGAAGGTGGTTTTGTTCAGCTCTTCGGGCACGAAGATCGTGTCGCCAGGCAGGGCTGGGACATTGAGGTTGCTGCCCACGCCAAACCAGCCGCTGCCGGACTGGCGAGCGCTGACCACGCTGCCGTTGGCACGCAATACAAAGACGCTGCCGGTGTCCGCGCCACGGGTGGGGCCACCTGCGAGCTTGAGCATGTCGTTGACGGTGCTGCCAGCGTTGATCAAATAGCTGCCGCCGTTGAACACGCTGCCAAACACACCCACGGTGTTGGGGCGGGCAGGGATGTTGAGGCGATCGCCATCTTCTACCGCAAGCGCGGGCAGTTCGCGTGCGGTGGCGTCGAGCTGCAGCACCAAGCGCCCGGTGGGTTTGACAGCGCGCAGGCGCTCAATCAAGCGACTGCTGTTGTTGGCACGTGCAGCCTGACTGTTGGCCTCGTCGGCGCTCAAAGCTTTCAGGGTGGATGTGGACTTGGTGAATTCCAATTCCAAATCGCGCAGCGCGCGCTCGTAGTTTTCTTGCTGGGCTTTGCGAACGCTTTCCCGTGTGAACTCCGCGCCAAAGATGTAGGCCTGCGGGGTCAGGCCGCCAGCTGCCGCAATCGCGTCAGCCAAGCTGCTTGTTGGTGGCAGGATGTATTCGCCCGGGTGGCGCACTTCGCCTTGCACCAGCACACGCTTGTGCTGGCGGTGCTGTGGCAGGAATGCACTGACGGCACTGAACACGCGCACGATGTCACCGTGGGTCAGGGTCGTGCGGTTCTCAGCGGGCATGGCCAGCTGATTGATTCGTTGTTCATTGCGGTCAGCCAAGCGCTCTATGGCCACGCGACTGCGGTCGGCCACGGTGTTGAATCCGCCTGCCATGCTGAGGGCATCGGCCAGTGTTTCGCCATCGACCAGTTCAACCACAGCGCTGCGGTTCACACTACCGAGCACGCCAACCTGGGGACCCACCGGGTGGATGTGGATCACATCTTCAGCCTGCAGTGCCAGGTCGCCAGATTTGTCGCCCTTGACCAGCAGATCGTAGAGGTCCAAGCGGGCTACAGCTTTGCCGCCACGGCGCAGTTCAATCTTGCGGAAACTGCCGCTGGCAGATGGGCCACCGGCCTGCAGCAGGCCGCTGACAACGGTAGACAAGCTGCTGACGGTATAGGCGCCGGGCTTCTGGGTGAAGCCGGTGACGTAAACACGAATGCCACGCAGCTTGCCCAGGGCGGTGCTGAGCTGGAAGTTGCGAAACACCTGGGCGACACGGCGCTGCACCGTGTCGTTCAAATCGCTGTAGCGCACACCTGCAACCAGCACACTGCCCACGCGCGGCAACGAGATGCGGCCGCTGCGATCCACCACCACGCGCAGGTCTGCATCTACCGACCCCCACAAGGTGATGTGGATTTCATCGCCCACGCCGATGAGGTAGTCGGCGGGAATTTGCCGCTGACCATCTGCCAATGGGCTGCGTGAATCCGGGGCGAGCAGTTCAGCGCCAAGGCGGCGCACCGGGCTTCCTGCCTGCGCGCTCACAAATTGCTCAAACTCGCTCAAGGGCTGGTCAAGCGCCGCGCCAATGAGTGGCGACGGCGTTGACGCCTCAGGCGCCTCGCTGCGCGGTGCCGCGGGCGACAGGCGCACCGGCCCCGAAGCCTCTACAAGGGATCGCTCGGCGGCTTGCTGGGTGCCGATGGGCTCTGCGGCCTGAGCCGCGCTTAAGCTCAAGAGCAATGCACTGGCTGCCAAGACACCCAAGCCAAGCTGACGCAACGGGCTGCGTGGGTGCGTGGCTGGGATGCTACCTAGGTGGTTTCTTTGCTGAGGCGTAGGCATGTAGGCGCGGCGAGGTCCAAAGAGCGGCGATTGTAAGCACGGCATAGGAATGTTTCAGCCTCCAAGCATGCGCAGGGCGAGCTTGTTCGTGTAGATCGAGTGCGTCGCTACACTGTGCGCATGCTCTATGTGTTCGTCCCGTTCTTTGTGGCCATGTTGGTGACACTGGTTGTGGTGCATTCGTCGCGCAGCCATGGGCACTTATCTGCTGACCACGATTTGTCTGGCCCGCAGAAATTTCATGCGCGTCCTGTGCCGCGTATTGGCGGTGTGGGAATTTTTGTGGGTGTTTTGGTATGCGCGGGTTTGCTGCTGTGGCGCCACCATCCGCACGCCCAAATCGGGCTCATGCTCTTGGCTTGCAGCGTGCCAGCCTTTGCGGCGGGCTTGATTGAAGACTTCACCAAACGTGTCTCGCCCGGCAAGCGCCTGCTGGCAACGGCGGTCTCGGCGCTGCTGGCGGCTTGGTGGATGGGGGCCTTGATCACGCGTACCGACATTCCGGGCATGGATTGGGTGGTTGGCACCACGCTGGGTGCGACGCTGATTACTGTGTTCGTGGTGTCGGGGGTGGCCAACTCCATCAACATCATCGATGGGTTCAACGGCCTGTCCTCGATGTGTGTGTGTCTGATGTTGTTGGCCATGGCCTATGTGGCCTTTGTGGTGGGAGATACCGCGCTGGCCTTGTGGGCACTGATTGCAGTAGGGGCTGTTCTGGGCTTTTTTGTCTGGAATTTCCCCGGCGGGATGATTTTTCTGGGCGATGGCGGCGCCTATTTCCTGGGCTTTTTCCTGGGTGAAATTGGTGTGCTTCTGCTGTCGCGAAACCCGGAGGTGTCACCGCTGTTCCCTCTCATGGTCTGCATCTACCCGGTGTTTGAGACCATGTTCTCCATCTACCGCAGGCGCTACATCCGTAGCGCCCCGCCGGGTGAGCCTGACGGCATCCACCTGCATTCCCTGATCTATCGCAGGTTGATGCGATGGGCGATTGGCGCCCAGGATGCCCGACTGTTGACTCGGCGCAACTCCATGACGGCTCCGTATCTGTGGACCTTGTGCGGCTCGTCGCTGTTGCCAGCCTTGTTGTTTTGGGATTCCACACCCTGGCTGGCGGCTTGCTTGCTGGTGTTTGGTGTTACCTATGTGCGGCTGTACTGGCGCATCGTGCGCTTTCGTACGCCGCAATGGATGGTGTTTCGCCAGCGTGCGGAGCAGCAGCGCGAGCACCAGCATCACTGAGCAGTACGCGTTTGTGGGGGTTGGCGGATAATGCTGCCCCATGACTGATCACACTCCGACTCCGGCGGCTTGCTTCGACACTCTGCCGCTGGACGCCAAGCTGCTGCGTGCTGTAGCCGACCAAGGCTATGCCACCATGACGCCCATTCAGGCCAAGGCCATTCCCATCGTGCTCAGTGGGCGCGATGTGATGGGCGCAGCGCAAACGGGCACGGGCAAAACGGCAGCGTTCTCCATTCCTCTGCTGCAGCGCATGTTGCAGCACGAGAACTCCAGCGCATCTCCGGCGCGCCATCCGGTGCGTGCCTTGGTGCTGGCGCCCACGCGCGAGCTGGCTGACCAGGTGGCCAACAACGTCAAGGCCTATGCCAAGCACAGCCAGCTGCGTGTGGCATGCGTGTTTGGTGGCATTGACATCAAGCCTCAAATGGAAGAGTTGCGCCGTGGTGTCGAGGTGCTGATTGCCACGCCCGGGCGGCTGCTGGACCATATCGAAGCCAAGACGGCGGCGCTGCATCAAGTCGAGTATGTGGTGCTTGACGAGGCCGATCGCATGTTGGATATCGGCTTTCTGCCGGACCTCCAGCGCATCTTGAGCTACCTGCCCAAGCAGCGTCAGACCTTGCTGTTTTCGGCTACGTTTTCAACGGAAATCAAGCGTCTGGCGCAGAGCTATCTGCAAGACCCAGAGTTGGTTGAGGTGGCGCGGCCTAACGCCACGGCCTCCACGGTGGAGCAGCGTTTCTTCAGCGTCGAAGACGACGACAAGCGCCGTGCCGTGCAGTACCTGCTGCGCGAGCGTGGCATCACGCAATCCATTGTGTTTGTGAATTCCAAGCTCGGTGCGGCGCGCCTGGCTCGGTCGTTTGAGCGCGATGGACTCAAAACCGCCGCGCTACATGGCGACAAGAGCCAAGACGAGCGGCTCAAATCGCTCGAGGCCTTCAAGCGTGGCGAGGTGGAGCTCTTGGTAGCAACTGATGTCGCCGCTCGCGGCTTGGACATCGCCGACTTGCCCGCGGTCTTTAACTTCGATGTGCCCTTCAATGCCGAGGACTATGTGCACCGTATCGGGCGCACTGGCCGCGCGGGGGCTTCGGGCTTGGCCTTCACGCTGGTGACCAAATCCGATGCGCGCTTGGTGGGGGATATCGAAAAACTCATCAAGCGCAAGCTCGACCTCGAAGCGCTGGAACTCGAAGACGATCGTCCGCGCCGCCCTCGCAGCGACTGGGAGCGTGGTCGTGAGGAGCCGGGCCGTGGTGAATCGCGTGGCGAGCGCGGGGCTGACGAGGGGCGGCGTGCTGCTGGCCCTCGTTACGCACCGCAAGCGCCGCGGGATCCCTTCTTTGACAAGCCCTATGTCGCGCCTGAGCGCACCGAGCAGCCTGCATGGGAAGCTGCCCCGGCTCCCACTGCTGCGCCGCGTGGTGCCACGGGCAATATTCGCCCCAAAAAGAAGGTGGCGGCGCTTTTCGGGGCCAAGCAGACGGCGCCAGCTGCTGAGTCCTGAGCGCCTTGCTGTTGAATCAGCTGGGCTTTGCCTGAGGCTAGCCCAGCAGCCCAAACACTGCAGGCACTTTGTCTGGGATGTTCCAGCTGCGCTGACGCCATTGCACTACTGTGCCGCTGAGCGTGCGTGCGTGCTCCGTGCTCAGACCGTGACTGACTGAAAGCCTCGTGCCTGGGCGCAGCGTGCTGAGCAAAGCCTGCAGCAGCGCACCATTGCGATAGGGCGTTTCGATGATGAGCTGGGTTTGCTGCTCTTGCATCGAACGCTGTTCGAGTTGCTTGAGGCGCGCGGTTCGGCTGTCTGCTTCGACAGGCAGATAGCCCACGAAGGCAAAGCTCTGCCCATTGAGCCCACTGGCGGCCAGGGCCAGCAACAGACTGCATGGGCCGCTCATGGGCTGCACCTCAATGCCTAGTTGGTGGGCTTGCGCCACCAGCTGCGCGCCGGGGTCGGCGATGGCAGGCATGCCTGCTTCTGAAATCAAACCCAGGTCTTGCCCTTGAAGACAGGGCTGCAGCAGTTCCTGCCAGTGCGTGCTGTGTTGCACCTCCGAGCCGCGGCCCTTGTTTGGGCGGGGGAGTTCGCGGATGGCAATGTCCTGCAAGGGCTTGGCCAGCGGATAGATGCCGTGCACCCGCTTCAAAAAGGCACGCGCACTTTTGGCGTTCTCTGCCACCCAGTGTGTGAGTTGCGCCGCGCTGGCGATGTTGTGCTCAGGCAGTGAGCTGCGCAGGTCGGTGTTGGCGTCATCGATGCCGAAATCCAGAGGGCAGGGTACGAGGATCAATCGGCCAGTGGTGGTGCGGGTCGTCATGGCAGAGGCGGGTGGCAAAGTGGATTCATTCCCGCTTGGCGCAGCAGCTCTGCGGTGCGAATCAGTGGCAGACCAATCAGGGCTGTGGGGTCATCCGAGTCGATGCGCTCCAGCAGTGCGATACCCAGGCCTTCCGACTTGGCGCTGCCTGCGCAGTCGTAGGGTTGTTCGTGGTGCAGGTAGTTTTCGATTTCGGCGTCGCTGAGCTCGCGAAAGCGCACCTGCACCTGAGCCAGGGCTTGGGAAGAGAAACCGCTCGATATGCAGACCACGGCCACGGCCGTCTGAAACACGACGGTGCGCCCGCGCATGGCGCGCAGTTGTTCCACCGCCCGGACGTGGGTGCCAGGCTTGCCGATGGAATGCCCGTCCAGATCGGCCACCTGGTCGGACCCGATGACGATGGCCTCGGGATGGCGCCGTGCGACTTCCAGGGCTTTGGCCAGCGCCAAGCGCGTGGCGACTTGCACGGGCGCTTCGCCCGGCAGTGGGGTTTCGTCGACTTCAGGCGCAACGCAGCCAAACGGCAGGCGCAGGCGCTCCAGCAATTCTTTGCGGTAGCGCGATGTTGAGGCCAGGATCAGTGCCTTGGCGACTGTGGATGTGGGTGAGTGGGCGTGCATCATGCGCTGATTTTCCCACCGCATGGGGCGGAGCCTCTTACACTTGGCACGCATGAAAGATCGTGTTTTTGATCCGCAGCGTCTCGACATTGAGGCCTTCGCGCGGCAGTCCGGTGTGGCGCAAGGGAGCTGGGATACCCAGACGCTGCAGCGTTTGCGAGAGCTCGCGGCGCCCGACTACACCCATCCCTGGCCCGCTCTGGCGTGGCAGCTCGAAGGCGAGTGCATCACGCCTCGCGGCGCCGATGCGCAGTATTGGCTGCGCCTGACAGCGCAGACGGAGGTGCCGCTGACTTGCCAGCATTGCCTGCAGCCCGTGCTGCAGCAGCTTGATGTAGAGCGACGTTTTCGCTTTGTGAGAGACGAGGCCCTTGCGGCTGAGTTGGACCTGGACAGCGAGCACGAGGTGCTGTCCTACACCGGCAATGTCGATGCACTGGAGCTGGTGGAGGACGAGCTGTTGTTGGCCTTGCCCCTGGTGCCGCGTCACGATCAATGCCAGGAGCCGTTGAGCCACCACGACGAGTTGCCCGAGGAGGCTGAGGCTGAGGCAGCTCCCCACCCATTTGCGGTGCTCGCTGCACTCAAAAAGGACAAGTAGGCTGCTTGGGGTGGTCTGTGCTATACTCATGGACTTTTCCCGGCTTGCGGGTGCTGGCTCAGTGGTGAGCGGTGGTTGCAGGCACGGGCCGAGGCATCGGTAGTGGGCAGGGCGTAGCGCCCGCTCAACGAGCAAGCCTCGAACGCACCGAAGCCTTTAGGAGAAACAACATGGCCGTTCAGCAAAACAAGAAGTCGCCTTCCAAGCGTGGCATGCATCGTTCGCACAATGCGCTGGTCAACCCCGGCGTGGCGATTGAGCCCACCACCGGCGAAGTGCATCTGCGTCATCACATCAGCCCCAATGGCTTCTATCGTGGCCGTAAGGTCCTGAAGACCAAGGCCGACGCGGCCTGAGTGATCGAGCGAGGTTGCCTGGGCTTTGCGCCCGCGGCTACTTGATGCATTGAATCCGACAAGCCCGGCACAGCGCGTAGCGTTGACCGGGCTTTCGTTTTTCTGTGCATTGGCTGCGGGTTGAGCTAGGGGCAGTCCCCTTGATGTGTGTGGCAAGCCTCGCTTAAGGTGCGAGCCCTTGCTCTGCCTGAGTCTTACCACCCGATTGTGATTTGATGCCTTCCATTTCGGATTCCTTTTCTCACCTGCCGCCTGTGTCGCCGGTGCGTTTGGCGGTGGATTGCATGGGTGGAGACCACGGCCCGTCCATCACCTTGCCCGCTTGCCAAGCATTTTTGCAGTCGCACCCGGATGCTGAGTTGCTGTTGGTCGGCAAGCCGGAGGCGCTGGCTGCAGCTGCTTCCTGGCCGCGTTGCCGCGTGGTGGCAGCCACCGAGGTGGTGGAGATGGATGATCCTGTCGAGGTGGCCCTGCGCCGCAAGAAGGATTCTTCCATGCGTGTGGCCTTGAGTCAGCTCAAGTGCGGTGAAGGTGAAGGTGAAGGCGAGGCGGCGGCACATGTCTGCGTCTCTGCAGGCAATACGGGCGCACTCATGGCAGTGGCGCGCTATCTGCTCAAGACCTTGCCGGGTATTGATCGCCCGGCCATTGCCTCGGTGATGCCCAATTCAACGGGCGGCTACACGACAGTGCTGGATTTGGGTGCCAATGTGGACTGCACGGCTGAGCACCTGCTTCAGTTTGCAGTGATGGGCAGCGCCTTGGTTTCGGCTGTGGATGGAAAGCCCGAACCGACGGTGGGCCTTCTGAACATCGGTGAGGAAGTGATAAAAGGCAGCGAGGTCATCAAGCGCGCCGGAGAGCTGTTGCGTGATGCGCATGCCCGGGAGGTGTTGAACTTCTACGGCAACGTTGAAGGCAACGACATCTTCAAGGGCACCAGCGACATCGTGGTGTGCGACGGCTTTGTCGGCAACGTGGCACTCAAGACGGCCGAAGGCTTGGCGGGCATGATTTCTGAGTTCATGCGCACTGAATTTCAGCGCAATGCACTGACGAAGTTTTCAGCGCTCTTGGCAATGCCTGTGCTCAAGAGCTTCAAAAAACGCGTGGATCACCGCCGTTTCAATGGCGCGGCCTTGCTGGGTTTGCGCGGCCTGGTCTTCAAAAGCCACGGGTCGGCAGATGCCTATGCCTTCGAGCGCGCGCTGTTGCGCGCGTATGATGCGGCCCGCAACCGGTTGATGGACCGGGTTCACGAACGCATCGTGGCGACCCTGCAGGCCTCCGAGGCCTCGGGCGCTGCTTCTGCGCAAGACCAGGCGGCCTCGCCCGCCCAAGCTGCATGACCACTGTTACTCCTCGCTTCACCCGTATTCTTGGCACGGGCAGCTACCTCCCTGAATCACGCGTCACCAATGCCGACTTGGCCCAGCGCCTTGCGCGCGACGGCATAGAGACGTCAGACGAGTGGATTGTTGAGCGCACCGGCATCCGGGCACGCCACTTCGCGGCGCCTGACCAACCTTCCAGCGATCTGGCCTTGCATGCCGCGCGTGCGGCTTTGGAGGCTGCGCAGCTGTCGGCGTCAGATCTTGACCTGATCATCGTGGCCACATCCACGCCAGACATGGTCTTCCCCTCCACGGCCTGTCTTTTGCAGCACAAGCTGGGAGCTCCCGGTGGCGCGGCGTTTGATGTGCAGGCTGTTTGCTCCGGGTTTGTGTATGCGCTGACCGTGGCTGACGCCATGATCAAGTCCGGCGCAGCGCGGCATGCCTTGGTGGTGGGGGCTGAGACCTTCTCGCGCATCCTCGACTTCAAAGACCGCACCACCTGCGTGCTGTTCGGTGACGGTGCGGGTGCGGTGGTGCTTGGTCCTAGCGACGAGCCCGGCATTCTGGCCAGCGAGCTGCATGCCGATGGCCAGCACTCAGGCATTTTGTGCACCCCGGGCGGCCTCAGTGGTGGCGCGGTTCAGGGGCACCCCTTCCTGAAGATGGATGGGCAGGCTGTGTTCAAGCTGGCCGTGGGTGTGCTGGACAAAGTGGCGCGCTCGGTGCTGGAGAAGGCCGGCCGCACGGCGACCGACGTTGATTGGCTGATTCCGCACCAAGCCAATATCCGCATCATGCAGGGCACGGCCAAGAAGCTGCAGTTGCCCAGCGACAAGCTCATCGTGACCGTGGATCAGCACGGCAACACCTCCGCGGCCTCCATCCCCCTGGCGTTGGACCAGGCGGTTCGCGATGGACGCATCCAACGCGGCGACACCTTGCTGCTCGAAGGCGTGGGCGGTGGCTTCACCTGGGGTGCCGCGCTGCTGGACTTCTGAGCTCAGCACCGACAGCACCCCCAAGACTGAAAGTCCAATTTATGGCGACGACATTTGCTTTTGTATTTCCCGGCCAAGGCTCGCAAGCCGTTGGCATGTTGGATGCCTGGGGCGACCACCCCGAAGTGCGCCGCACGCTGGACGAAGCCAGCACGGCGCTGGGTGAAGACATTGGAGCCCTGATTCACACGGGCCCCAAAGAACAACTGGATCTGACCACCAACACCCAGCCCGTCATGCTGACAGCGGGCGTGGCGTGCTATCGGGCCTGGTTGGCCGAGACGGGTCTGCGCCCTGTGGCTGCTGCAGGGCACTCCTTGGGTGAGTACACGGCTTTGGTGGCTTCGGGGGCTTTGAGCTTGGCCGATGCCTTGCCCCTGGTGCGACTGCGCGCCCAGGCCATGCAAGAGGCTGTGCCCGTGGGGCAGGGCGCGATGGCGGCCATTCTGGGTTTGGATGCGCAAGTGGTGCGCGCCACCTGTTTGGAAGTGGCGGCGCAAACTGCTCAGGCGGTTGAGGCTGTGAACTTCAACGACCCCAAGCAGACCGTCATTGCGGGCAGCAAGGCAGGCGTGGATGCCGCTTGCGAAGCGCTCAAGGCCGCAGGTGCCAAGCGCGCGTTGCTCTTGCCGGTGTCAGCTCCATTCCACTCCAGCCTCATGAAGCCTGCGGCAGAGCGCCTGCGTGAGCGCCTCGCTGATGTCGCCTTTGCGACGCAGGACTTCCCGGTGATCAACAACGTCGACGTGGCGGTGACGAGCGAGGTTTCGGCCTTGCGCGATGCTCTGTACCGTCAGGCCTTTGGTCCTGTGCGCTGGGTGGAGGTGGTGCAGGCGCTCAAGGCGCGTGGCTGCACCCACATCATCGAATGCGGCCCCGGCAAGGTGCTGGCAGGCATGGTCAAGCGTATTGATGCTGAACTGATCAGCGCCACTGTCTTGGACCCCGCTTCGCTGGCTGAAGTGCGTGGCCTGCTGGCTTGAAGGAAGAAGGACTCAGCATGAGTGAATCGAAGCAAATCGCCCTGGTCACTGGCGCCAGCCGTGGCATTGGCCGTGCCATTGCCCTGACGCTGGCGCAACAAGGTTTTGTGGTGTTGGGTACGGCCACCAGCGCGGCTGGTGCTGAGGCCATCACGCAAGCGCTGGCGCCGCTGGGCGGCCGTGGTTTGGTCTTGAACGTGACCGACGCGGCCTCTGTCGAGGCTGTCATTGATGAAATCAGCAAGACCTACGGCGGCCTGCACGTGCTGGTGAACAACGCCGGCATCACCCGTGACACCCTGGCCATGCGCATGAAGGACGAGGACTGGGATGCCGTGCTGGACACCAACCTCAAGGCCGTGTTCCGCATGAGCCGTGCGGTGATGCGCACCATGATGAAGGCCCGCTATGGCCGAATCATCAACATCACCTCGGTGGTGGGGGCATCGGGCAACCCAGGTCAGGCCAATTACGCTGCAGCCAAGGCTGGTGTGGCCGGCATGACGCGCGCCCTGGCCCGAGAGTTGGGCAGCCGCGGTGTGACCGTCAACTGTGTGGCGCCTGGCTTTATTGCCACGGACATGACCGAAGTGCTGCCCGAGGCCCAAAAGGCTGCGCTGTTGGCGCAAATCCCCGCGGGCCGCTTGGGCACGCCCGAGGAAGTGGCGCACTCGGTGGCATTTTTGGCCTCGCCGCAGGCAGGCTACATCACCGGTGCTGAGCTACACGTCAACGGTGGCATGTTTATGAATTGAGGCCCGCTGCCGGCCCTTCGTGGCCGGGCGGCCCACCGGATTCACCCGGCCGGTGTAAGGCTGTTAGAGTGCGAGGGCGAGCGACTTCCTAGGAAGCCGGTCTGCCTCGGGCGCCGAATTTAGAGGCAACACTCTAAGGCTTTAGAATCCCGGGTTGTTCTAGCAATCCCCTCCTGGAGGAGTCATGAGCGATATTGAAACACGTGTCAAGAAAATCATTGCCGAGCAACTCGGCGTGCCTGAGGCCGACGTCACCAACGAAAAGGCTTTCGTTGCAGACCTGGGCGCAGATTCTCTGGACACCGTGGAACTGGTGATGGCCCTGGAAGACGAGTTCGGCATCGAAATCCCGGACGAAGAGGCCGAAAAAATCACCACGGTGCAACTGGCGATCGACTACGCCGTCAAGCATCAAAAGGCCTAAGGAGCTTAGGCTCCCTGGTGTTTCCTCAAGAGTCAACTGCATTCACGCATGAGCCGTCGTCGCGTCGTCATCACTGGTTTGGGGCTGATCAGCCCTGTGGGCAATTCTGTGACCGAGGGGTGGTCCAACATCACCGCCGGCCGCACGGGCATTGATCGCATCACTGCGTTTGATGCCAGCAACTTTGCCTGCCAGTTCGCTGGCGAGGTCAAGGGCTTCCAGGTGGAGGACTACATGTCTTCCAAGGAGGCTCGGACGATGGACCGCTTCATCCATTTCGGTATGGCTGCGGCGATTCAAGCGGTCCAGGATGCAGGGCTTGCCCATGGCGACCAACTCACCGAAGAGCAGGCCGAGCGCATCGGCGTGCTGGTGGGGTCGGGCATCGGGGGCTTGCCGATGATTGAGGGCACCCACGGAGATTTGACGGCGCGTGGCCCGCGCCGCATCTCTCCCTTCTTTGTGCCGGCCTCGATCATCAACATGATCTCCGGCCATGTGTCGATTCGCTACGGCTTCCAAGGCCCGAATCTGGCCATTGCGACAGCATGCACCACCGGGCTGCACAGCATCGGTGAGGCAGGTCGCTTGATTGAATACGGTGACGCCGACGTGATGATCGCCGGCGGTGCTGAATCCACGGTGTCGCCCTTGGGTGTGGGGGGCTTCGCTGCGGCGCGGGCGCTGTCTACGCGCAACGACGATCCGAAAACGGCATCCCGCCCCTGGGACAAAGACCGCGATGGCTTTGTGTTGGGCGAGGGCGCGGGTGTGTTGGTGCTGGAAGAGTACGAACACGCCAAAAAGCGTGGTGCCAAGATTTACTGCGAGCTGGCAGGGTTTGGGATGGGCGCTGACGCCTATCACATGACCGCTCCCAACGTAGACGGTCCCAAGCGCGCCATGCGCGCAGCTTTGCGCAACGCCGGTATTGCCGCCGATCAGGTGCAATACATGAATGCGCATGGCACCTCTACGCCGCTGGGCGACATCAACGAAACCAATGCCATCAAGCTGGCTTTTGGTGAACACGCCAAGCAGATGGTGGTGTCTTCGACCAAGTCCATGACGGGGCACTTGCTGGGTGGTGCTGGCGGCATTGAATCGGTGTTCACGGCGCTGGCCGTGCATCACCAAGTGGCGCCGCCCACCATCAACATCTTCAACCAAGATCCTGAGTGCGATCTGGACTACTGCGCCAACACGGCGCGTGAGATGCGCATCGAGTACGCAGCCAAGAACAACTTCGGATTTGGCGGCACCAACGGTACGCTGATCTTCAAGCGCGTTTGAGCGCGCTCACCATGGGTCAGGCGACGAGAACTGCGCCGCCCCTGGTGGTTTTCCTGCCGACAAGCCTCCCTCAGCTGCCATGGTCTTTGACCATTGCAGCTTTTGTTTTTGCCGTGCTGCTGCACTGGCTGGCTTCACTGTATTGGGTGGAGGAAGGCCAGTGGTTGCCGCCTTTGGCGGTGGCTCTGGTGGGCGCCGCCGCCATGCTGCTGTTGGCCTGGCGGCTACGTCCACGCCGGGAGGTGATCGCCGGGCGTCAGTTGTTGTGGGACGGCCAAGGCTGGTTTTATGTGGCAGGCGAGGGCGCGTGCCGCTGTGCTGTAGATGTCGATGTGCGGCTGGATTTGAACCACTGGATGTTGTTGCGCCTCGTTCCGCAAGGAGCGTCCGCTTGGCGCTGGGGGGACTATGTGTTTTTGCATGCCCGCCACTTGCCGGCGCAGTGGAACCAACTGTGTGCGACGCTGAAATGGGTGGAGCATGAGCACGCGAGACCGTGATGCCGACTGGCTGCTGGTGCAGGCTGCGCAGCAAGGGCGCGTCAAAGCCTTTGAACTTTTGGTGCTGAAGTACCAGCAGCGCCTGGAGTGGGTGGTGGCTCGCATGCTGCCCGTGGCGCAGGTGGATTCGGCGCCCGACCTTGTGCAAGAGGCACTGATCCGTGCTTACAAAGCACTCCCCGGCTTTCGGGGTGACTGCGCTTTTTACTCCTGGCTCTACCGCATTGCGACGAATACTGCCAAATCTGCCCTGATGCGGCCGCAGTTGCAGTTCGACCCGGAGCCCGAGATGGAAACTTTTGAGGCGCAAGCGGGTCTGAATGATGAGGGCAGCCCGGATGCGGTGCTCCAGAGCAAGCAGTTGGCTGAGGCTTTGGATCGCGCCATGCAGCAGTTGCCCGAAGAGTACCGAAGTGCGTTGACGCTGCGCGAAATCGAAGGCATGAGCTACGACGAGATCGCGCTGGCGCTGTCTTGCCCTGTGGGCACGGTGCGGTCACGGATTTTCCGTGCCCGCGAGGCCGTGGCGCAGCAGCTGCGGCCGTTGCTGGCCCACACCGCAGGGCGGCCATGGCGTTAGTTCGTGCGCATCGGTTGGATGAAGTCGGATTGGGGCATCGAAGGCTATGAACAACGAAAGCAAGCACGCAGAGTGGCTCAGCGGGGTTCAGGACGGCCACGCGTCGGCCGAGGAGCTGAACGCTGTGCTTGATGCGCTGGAGCGGCAGCCCGCTCTGGCGCAGCAATGGGTGGCGCATCAGCAGCTGTCGTCGGTGTTGGCGCAGGATAGGCCTTGGCCCGCACCCGACGCGGATCGGGTGGCTTCGGTCATGGCGGCCGTGGCGCGTCAGCCCCATCGGCTGTCCCGGGGGCCGACTTGGTGGCCACCGCTGGCTGTGGCGGCCAGCATGATGGCGGTGGCTGTGGGTGTATTGCACAGCCCCGGCTTTGTGCCTGTTGCTGGTCATGAGGCCCAGGGTCTAGCAGGCGCCCGCTTTGCGCCGACCTTTGTGGATGCGCTCAACCCCAGTCTCGCGCATCGCACTTTTGGTGTGCTTCCGCCTGCGCCTGCCGTGCCGCAGCGCACTTTTGAATCGAGTGAAGCCGAAGATTTTTGGGCGCTGGCTGGCGATCGGGAGTGAGCGGGGGGGGGGGGGGGCTGCAGTTTGGATGTCTGCTGACTCTGGCTTGCTTCAGTCCATGCGTGGACTGCGCCGTGTAGATGCTTGTGGATGGTGGATTGAGTGCTGTAGGTGTGGATAAGTCTTTTGCCTGCGGCAGCATGGTTGGATCAAGGCACCATCAAATAGACCTAAACGAGGCTATTTTCAGCATATGATGGCGACCCTATTTCCCGACTGTATTGCTTGGTTTTGATTGTTGATAAGGTGTTGATAACATCCCTGTTGGCACCCTGCAACGAGACCCTGTCGCTGCTTTGGCCCATGCCTTGACTCACCCTTTTGGCTACAATGGGGGCCCAACAAGCAGTTGCCATTTGTTTTGTTGGAAGGCGCGTCACCTCTTTCGACGTGCCTTTTTTTTAGCTTCAGCATGGGCCTTGCGGCCCGATTTCGCTTGGCGACCAGTGCGTGCGCGGCAACGGCCCCGAGCCGTCTTGCCTGGTAGTACGGCGCAGCCCCGAACAGCATGAATCACATCCGTAATTTCTCCATCATTGCCCACATCGACCACGGCAAGAGCACGCTTGCTGATCGGCTCATCCAGCGCTGCGGCGGTTTGAGTGACCGCGAAATGGAAGCCCAGGTGTTGGACTCGATGGACATCGAGCGCGAGCGCGGCATCACCATCAAAGCGCAAACCGCTGCTCTGCAGTACAAGGCGCGCGATGGCAAGACCTACAACTTGAACCTCATCGACACACCGGGCCACGTGGACTTTTCCTACGAGGTTAGCCGTTCGCTGTCGGCCTGCGAGGGGGCTTTGCTGGTGGTGGATGCTTCGCAGGGCGTGGAAGCACAGACCGTGGCCAACTGCTACACCGCGCTGGATTTGGGTGTGGAAGTGGTCCCTGTGCTGAACAAGATGGACTTGCCCCAGGCCGACCCCGAACGCGCCAAGGCAGAAGTCGAGGACGTGATTGGCATTGATGCGAGCGACGGTATCCCGTGCTCGGCCAAAACGGGGCTCGGTATTGACGACATCTTGGAAGCCGTTGTGGCGCGCATGCCTGCCCCTAGAGGGCAGGTGGATGCGCCGCTGCGCGCCATGATCATCGACTCCTGGTTCGACAACTACGTCGGCGTGGTGATGTTGGTGCGCGTCGTCGACGGCACGCTCAAAAAGGGCGAGCGCATTCGCATGATGGCTACCAACGCCGTCTATCCGGCTGACCAGCTCGGCGTGTTCACACCCAAGAGCGAGTCGCGCGATCAACTCAATGCGGGCGAGGTGGGCTTCATCATCGCAGGCATCAAAGAGCTGGCGGCGGCCAAGGTGGGTGACACCATCACGCTGGAAAAGAAGTTGCCCAACAACCTGGGGCCGGCCGAGAGCGCGCTTCCGGGCTTCAAGGAAATTCAGCCGCAGGTGTTTGCGGGTCTCTACCCCACCGAGGCCAGCGAATACGACCAGCTGCGCGATGCACTGGAAAAGCTCAAGCTCAACGACAGCTCGCTGCGCTTTGAGCCCGAGGTGTCGCAGGCGCTGGGCTTTGGCTTTCGCTGCGGTTTCCTCGGCTTGCTGCACATGGAAATCGTGCAGGAGCGGCTGGAGCGTGAGTTCGATCAGGACCTGATCACCACCGCTCCGAGCGTGGTGTACGAGGTGCTGCTGGGCGACGGCACCTTGATCGAGGTGGAGAACCCCTCGAAGATGCCCGAGGTCAGCAAGATCCAAGAGATTCGCGAGCCCATCGTCACGGTGCATCTGTACATGCCGCAGGAATACGTGGGCCCGGTGATGACGCTGGCCAACCAGAAGCGCGGCGTGCAGCTCAACATGGCCTATCACGGCCGCCAGGTGATGCTGACCTACGAAATCCCGCTGGCGGAAATCGTGCTGGACTTCTTCGACAAGCTCAAGTCGGTGTCACGTGGCTACGCCTCCATGGACTACGAGTTCAAGGAGTACCGCAGCTCCGATGTGGTGAAGGTGGACATGCTGATCAACGGCGACCGCATTGATGCGCTGTCGCTGATCGTGCACCGCACCCAGAGCCAGTACCGCGGCCGACAAGTGGCGGCCAAGATGCGCGAAATCATTCCGCGCCAGATGTACGACGTGGCGATTCAGGCGGCCATTGGCGCCAACATCATCGCCCGGGAGAACATCAAGGCGCTGCGTAAAAACGTGCTGGCAAAATGCTACGGCGGCGATATCACGCGTAAGCGCAAATTGCTGGAAAAACAAAAGGCAGGCAAGAAGCGCATGAAGCAGATCGGTTCTGTGGAAGTGCCTCAGGAAGCCTTCCTGGCGATTTTGCAAGTCGAGGAATAATGAGCAAGCCCTTCATGAATGTACTGACCAGCGCTTTGTTTGGGGCGCTGCTGGTTTACGGTGGCGGCTGGTATGCCGGATATTGGCTGGGCAATTTCTCGCTGCTGCTCTTCATTTTGGCTTTGGTCACAGGGCTTTATTGGCTGGCCGAGCAGTTCTACTTCCGCCCTCAGCGTGAGGGTGCAGCCGAGGCCTTGCTGGCCAATGACGCCAAGCGACGCGAGGCCTTGGCCGCACAAGGCATTGCAGCGCCTATCGAAGGGCAGTTGGAGCAAGCGCGTGAAGCCGTCTTGCGTCAGCCCTGGTGGTTGGACTGGACCGCAGGTCTGTTCCCGGTCTTACTGATCGTGTTTTTGCTGCGCTCCTTCTTGTTCGAGCCCTTCAAGATCCCGTCGGGCTCCATGGTGCCGACGCTGTTGGTCGGCGACCTGATCCTGGTGAACAAGTACCACTACGGCGTGCGTCTGCCCGTCATCAACAAAAAGATCCTGGACAACGAGCCCGTGCGCCGCGGTGATGTGGTGGTGTTTCGCTTTCCTGAGGACACGCGGCTGGATTACATCAAGCGCGCCGTGGGCCTGCCCGGTGACACCGTGCAGTACGTGAACCAGCAGCTCTACGTCAACGGCAAGCTGGTGCTGGCCCAAACCCAGGGGCAGTATTACGACGAAGACAGCATGCGCTACCGCGCTCGGTTCACCGAAAAACTCGGGGACCGCGAGCACCAGATGCTGGTGCAGCCGGACTTTCGGCCCACCATCACGCCCAGCTCCATGTTCCCGCACAGTGATCATTGCAAATACAGCGTGGACGGCGTCACCTGCACCGTTCCGCCTGGTCACTACTTCATGATGGGTGACAACCGGGACAATTCTCTGGATTCGCGGTTTTGGGGTTTTGTGCCGGATGAGAATATCGTCGGCCGGGCCTTTATGGTGTGGATGAACTTCAGTGACATCAAGCGTGTAGGGGTCATCAATTAGTACGCCTTCAAAGGCGTCTGCATAGGAGCTGAAACATGACGCGTACTCAAGCGGGGCAGCGGGGCCTTAGCCTGATTGGTTTGCTTTTCTGGGCAGTGTTGATCGGTTTTTTTGGCATCGTCGCCATTCGCACGGCACCATCCGTGATGGAGTACTACACCGTGCTCAAGGCGGTGAACCGCATTGCATCGGGTAGCCCCTTGACGGTTGGGGCAGCGCGTCAGGAGTTTGAACGCATCAAGCAGGTGGAGTACTCCATCGTCAGCATCAGCGCCTCAGACCTTGATGTGACCAAGGTCAACGACAAGGTCAAGATCAGCTTCGCCTACGATAAAGAGATCGAAATCGCTGGCCCCGTCTATTTGCTGATCAAATACCGGGGCGAGTCCCAGTAACGCTCGGCCCCAAGGCACTGACAGCAAGCGCTGCGGTGCCTTCTCTAGCGCAGTACACGCCCATGGCACAGATGTTTGAAGAGCTGCAAAAGCGGCTTGGTTACCAATTTCGCCAGCCCCAGTTGCTGGCGCGTGCTTTGACGCATCGCAGCTTTGGGCAGGAGCACAACGAGCGGCTGGAGTTTTTGGGCGACGCGGTGCTGAGCCTTGCGGTGTCCTCGCTGCTGTACGAGCGCTATGGTGGCTCGGACGAAGGCGATCTGACCCGCATACGCGCGCATCTCGTGCGTGAAGACAGCCTGCACAAGCTGGCGCTGGAGCTGGGCTTGCCGCAGGTGCTGCGCTTGAGCGAAGGCGAGGCGCGCGGCGGCGGAGCAGCGCGGCCCTCCATCTTGGCCGATGCCATGGAGGCCGTGCTGGGCGCTGCGTTTTTGGACGGGGGCTACGATGCGGGCCTGTCCATCGTGCGGCGTTTGCTGGGCGAGCTCATCACCTCCAGTGCCAGTGATACCTGGGGCAAAGACTCCAAGACCACCTTGCAAGAGTGGCTGCAGGCGCGGCGATTGGCCGTGCCGCACTACCGCATCGTTGAAACCCTGGGCCAGGCGCACGCACAAACCTTTGTGGTTGAGTGCGAGGCGGCGGCCCTGAATTTGCGCACCCGTGGCGAAGGGCGCTCGCGCCGCGCCGCCGAACAAGAAGCGGCGCGTGTTTTGTTGAATGAATTGTTGGCCCGGGACAAGCCCGGGTCAGGCCTGCGCGATTGACGCATCCCGAACCCTAGCAAGAGTGAGCATGACTGAAGAGAACCGGACCTCCGAACCCAGCGAGGGCCCGGCCCAGCGTTGTGGCCTGATCGCCATCGTGGGGCGACCCAATGTGGGCAAATCCACCTTGCTCAATGCTTTGGTGGGGCAGAAAGTTTCCATCACATCGCGCAAGGCGCAGACCACGCGCCACCGCATCACGGGCGTGCGCACCGTCGAAGAGGCTCAGTTCGTGTTTGTCGACACGCCGGGCTTCCAGACCAAGCACGGCACGGCGCTCAACCGCAACCTCAACCGCACCGTTCACGGCGCGCTGGGTGATGTGGACGTGGTGCTGTTTGTCGTGGAGGCCGGCAAGTTCGGCCTTGATGACGCCAAGGTGCTGGACCTGTTGCCCAAGGACAAGCCCGTGGTGCTGGTGGCCAACAAGCTGGACACGGTGCACCGCCGCGCCGAGCTCATGCCCTGGCTCAAGAGCATGCAGGAGCGCCGCAACTTCGAGGAGTTCGTGCCCCTGTCCGCCACCAAAGACGCCGACGCGCTGCGCTTGATGCAAATCCTCAAGCCGCATTTGCCGCAGCAGGACTGGTACTACGACAGCGAGGCGCTGACCGACCGTTCCGAGCGCTTTTTGGCCAGCGAGCTGATTCGCGAGAAGCTGTTTCGCTTGACCGGCGATGAGCTGCCCTACAGCGCCACAGTGGTGATCGACCGCTGGGAAGAAGAGGGCCAGCTGCGCCGCATCAGCGCCACCATCGTGGTGGAGCGCGATGCGCAAAAGGGCATGATCATCGGCCACGCTGGCGAGCGCCTCAAGCGCATCGGCTCCGAAGCGCGCCAAGAGCTGGAGCGGCTGACCGAATCGCGTGTGTTCCTGGAGCTGTGGGTCAAAGTCCGTTCGGGCTGGGCCGACAGCGAGGAGCATCTGCGCTCCTACGGCTACGAATAAGCCGCCACGATGGCGGCCCGCGCAGCAGCTCCCCAACAGCACGCCTATGTGCTGCACCACTACGACTGGAGTGAGACCAGTCTGGTGCTGGAGCTGTTCACGCGCGAGCATGGCCGCATCGCCGTGGTGGCCAAAGGGGCCAAGCGCCCCTACTCGCAGTTGCGCGGCGTGCTGCTGCCCTTTATGCGCCTGAATGTGGGGCTGTCCAAGCCCAGCAAGCTGCAAGAGCAGGGCGTGGCCGAGGTGCAAACCCTGCGCAGTGCCGAGTGGCTCGGTGGCGCCACCTTGCCCGCAGGCGCGGCGCTGTTCAGCGGCTACTACCTCAACGAGCTGTTGATGAAGTTCCTGCCGCGCCACGACCCACACCCGCAGCTCTTTGATGCCTATGCGCTGGCGCTGCCGCAGCTCTCGCAGCCCGAAGAGCAGCAGGCCGCACAGGCCGCCCTGCGTGCTTTTGAACTGCGCTTGCTGGCCGATTGCGGCTTGCTGCCGGAGTTGTCCGTGCTGGCCACCACACAGCAGGATTTGCAGGCCGAGACGCTCTACACCCTGAGTGCCGACAGCGGCGTGCAACTGCCCGCTTACGAGGCCCCGCAGCTGCGCGGGCGGCACTGGGTGGCGTTGCAAGCCGCATTGCTGCACGGCAGCGTGGCCGCGCTGCAGCAGGCTTGTGAGCAGTGCTGCACCGACCATGGCGCGGCGCTCAAGGCGGTGCTGCGCGCCTTGCTTCAATATCATCTGGGCCAGCGCCCACTGCGCACCCGTGAGGTGCTGGTGGAAGCGCAAAAACTTCTGAACTGAACCGCACATGAACCCACTGGTCGCCCCCGAGAGCACCCAGCGCCACAGCGGACGCTGCGCGCTGTCTGTCAACGTCAACAAGGTGGCCTTGCTGCGCAACACGCGCCATCTGGGCATTCCCAGCGTGCTGCGCGCCGCCGAGCTGTGCCTGCAAGCGGGCGCACAAGGCATCACGGTGCACCCACGGCCCGATGCGCGCCACATCCGTACGCAAGATGTTCACGAGCTGGCGCAGCTGCTCAAGGCCTGGCCCCATGCGGAATACAACATCGAGGGCAACCCGACGCAAAACCTCATGGATTTCATCCGCGAGGTGCGGCCGCACCAAGCCACTTTTGTGCCCGACAGCGAAGACCAGTTCACCTCCGACCACGGCTGGAACTTGCCTGCAGACGAAACTCGGCTGCGCCCTTTGATCGAAGCCTGCCACGCCCTGGGCGTGCGCGTGAGCCTCTTCATGGACCCACAGCCCAGCGCCATGGTGCACGCCGCGCGCGTGGGGGCCGATCGCGTGGAGCTCTACACCGAGAGCTGGGCCTCAGCCTGGGGCACGGCACGCGAGGACGAGGTGCTGCGCGGCTTTGCCGACACCGCTGCTGCGGCCCTGGCTCAGGGCTTGGGTGTGAATGCCGGGCACGACCTCAACCGCGACAACCTCACGCGCTTTGTGCGCGAGGTGCCGGGCGTGGCCGAGGTGTCGATTGGCCACGCGCTGATCGCCGATGCGCTGGAGCTGGGCTACACCCAGACGGTGCGCGACTACCAGCGCTGCATCCAGCTGGCCTACGCCTGAGGGGCGCATGATCTTTGGCATCGGCACTGACATCTGCGACACGCGTCGCATCGCGCTGGCGCTGGGCCAGCGTGGCGAGCGCTTTGCCGCCAAGGTGTTGGGGCCCCAGGAGCTGGAGGTGTTTCGCCAGCGCCATGCCCGCGTCGCTGCGCGGGGTGTGAGCTACTTGGCCACGCGCTTTGCCGCCAAAGAAGCGTTTTCCAAAGCGATGGGTTTGGGCATGCGCATGCCCATGAGCTGGCGCGATTGCGAAATCCTCACAGCCGACAGCGGCAGGCCTGAAATCTGCCTGCACGGCGAGCTGGCCCAGTGGTTCCAGGCGCGCGGCTTGGTGGCCCATGTGAGCCTCAGCGACGAGGCCGACTACGCCGTGGCCTACGTGGTGCTTGAAACCCAGGCCTGAGCACGAACGGTCACGCCCTCGCCACAAAGCTTTCACAGTGCCGCCCTAGGCTGGGGGCTGGTGCAACAGAGCTTTGAAGGCAATCATGAAGACAAGACTGAAGCCTGCGCAGGTGCAGGGGCTGATGGCGTTGGCGCTGGCCGCGCTGTTGTCAGGCTGCGTGGGGGATGGGGGCGCGAGCAGCGACACCACCGCCGAGCTGAGCCAGCCCACCCTGGTGGGCTTGGCCGCATTGCCCGCCGCCACTGAGGCTAGCGGGCCGGTGTCGGGGCAGTACCTGGGCGTCAGCAGCTCCTTGGGGCAGGCCCTGCCGCTGGCGCAGCAGCCGGTGCAAGGTTTCTCGGCCCTATTGCCCAACGGTGATGGCAGCTACCTGGCCATGGCCGACAACGGCTTTGGCACCTTGGAGAACTCGGCAGACTTTCGCCTGCGTGTCTACACCGTGCGTCCGGCCCTGCAAGGGCAGGGCGGCAATGGCAGCGTGCAGGTGGAAAAGTTCATTGAGCTGCGCGACCCCAACAAGCATGTGCCTTTTGCCATCACCCACCACTTCAGCACCGAGCGGGTGCTGACGGGCGCGGACTTTGACATCGAGTCCGTGCAGCGCGCCGCCGATGGCACGCTGTGGTTTGGCGATGAGTTCGGCCCCTATCTGCTGCACACCGACGCCACCGGCGTGGTGCTGGAGCCGCCCATTCCCTTGCCCGACCCGGCCAATGCCGGGACTTGGCTGCGCTCGCCGCAAAACCCTGAGTACGAAGAAGCCAGCGCCGTGCGGGTCATGAACGCCGTGCGCGCTCACGCCCAGGCCCACGGCGTCAAGCGCACGCCGGTGTTCTCGCCCTACTGGACCATGCTCAAGTACGACCGCGGCGGCGTGAAGTCCAGCCCCGACGCGCACTACGCACGTGGCAGCAAACCGCAGCCGGGCCTACGCCGCGCGGGCAACGAAGTCTTTGACGTGGCCAGCCTGCAAGCGGCGGGCTACTCGGTGGTGACGTGGACGGTCAATGACCTGCCCACCATGACCCAGCTGCTCAAGGCCGGGGTGAACGGCATGATCTCCGACCGCCCCGATCTGCTGCTGCAGGCCTTGCGTGAGTTCGACGCCAATGGCGACGGCAAGCCCGGGGACTACCTGCTGGCCGATGGCCGTGTGGACACGAGCAAATTCGATGCCCAGGGCCACCGCGGCGCGCGCAATCTGCGCCCCGAGAACACCTTGCCGGCTTTCGAGGCCGCGCTGGACAACCTCGTGAGCACGCTGGAGACGGACTCCGGCATCACCCGCGATGGGGTGTCCGTGCTCAAGCACGATCCCTATATCGAGGTGCAAAAGTGCCGCCGCGCTGACGGCCAGCCCTACACCGAGCGCACCCAAGAGCAGCTCATCAAAGACCTGACGCTGGCCGAGATCCAAAGCCAGTTTGTGTGCGACAAACTCTTTCGCGGTGACAGCCAGCTCAACGCGCCTGAACTCTCGCCCGTGTCTGCTTTGTTGGCGCAGCGCAGGGGCTACGTCAGCCCCTACGTGCTGCCCCGCACCCAGGACTTGTTTGACCTGGTGCAGGCCTATATCGACTACTACAGCCAAGGCGCCGGAGCCCAGCACCCGCAGGCCGCAGTGCGCGTGGCCAATGCGCGCAGTGTGCGCTTCAACATCGAAACCAAGGTCAACCCGCGCAGCGACCTGGACAACCACGGCAAGCCCTATCTGAGCCGCACCGTGCCTGCGCAGCAAATGGCCGACACCCTGGCCCAGCTCATCGTGGACAACGGCATGCAAGAGCGCGCCGACATCCAGAGCTTTGACTTCCGCACCCTGCTGCGCGTGCAGGAAAAGTTCCCTGCCATTCGCACCGTCTACCTGTTTGGCGACTTCCCCATCTACGACGACCCCGCCAACACCGACGACGGCACCAATATGCAGGACGAGGCCGGCGCCAACACGCCCTGGATGGCGGGTCTGCCTTGGCCCTACCGCAGCACCCAGCTCGACGCGCCCGCGCGCGTGCGCCGCAGCGGTGGCTTTGAAGGCATGGCACGCTCACCCGATGGGCGCACGCTCTACCCGCTGCTGGAACAGCCGCTGCAGGGCGACGACGCCAAGCGCCTGCTCCTGAGTGAGTTCGACCTGGCCACGCGCCGCTACACCGGGCGCACCTGGGGCTACCGCCTCAACGAGCGCGGCAGCAATATCGGCGAGTTCCTGCTCTACAACGACAGCGAGGGCCTGGTCATCGAGCGCGACAACACCCAGGGCGACCTGCAAGGCTTCAAGAAAATCTACCAAGTGAGCCTGGGTGCTGCAGGCAGCGAGCTGGTCAAGACCGAGCTGGTGGACCTGCTCAAACTCGCCGACCCGCAAGGCCTGGCCGCCAAGCTGCCTACCGCGCAGTCTGGTGATGTGGGCCTGGGCAGCGGCACCTATGCCATGCCCTTCCTCACCATCGAAAGCGTGGCCGTGCTGGACGAGCGCACGCTGCTGCTGGTCAACGACAACAACTTCCCCTTGAGCGCTGGGCGCCATGTCGGCGGGCAAACACCCGACGACAACGAGTTCGTCCTCATCCGCCTGCCCAAGCCTTTGGTCGTCAAAAAGCCCTGAGGCCTAAGCACTGCCCCAATCCGCCCCCAACCAGCTGTGCTTCACCAAGGGCAGCAGGGCCAGCATCAGCAGGCCCTGCACCCCGAGGGTCCATGGGGTGAAGGCGCGGGGCAGTGACAGCAGCCCGCATGCATCGAAATACCTGCTTGCGAGCACGCTGAGCAGAATCACCACGCCGAACCTGACCAACAGCCAGAACGCGCGAGGCCAGGACCCGGCATAGCCGCGCAACACCACTGCCAACTCGATGGCCAGCACACTGTCGAGCGCCAAGCTCCCGGCGATCTTGGCCATACGCCACAGCGTGGCGGCGTCGGCAGCATCTTCTGTGGCCAGCTGAAACACCAAGCCCAGCACCGCCGCGAACAAGAGCAAAGGCAGCAGCATCAGCCCGATACCGCGCAAGCTGTCTTTCAAGATGGAAAAGCCCAGCCTATGGCGTGTGACGGCCTGCGGCATCAGCTGGTAGCGCCAGTGCAGGTGGCGGCATTGCAAGAGGGGCAGAGCGATGAACACCAGAAGCGGCAGGCGCAGCCCTGAGTCGCCCCAGCTGCCATGGTTCAACACCATGGACTGCTGTGCCGCCAGCAGGGATAGGAATACAAAGCGATTCCCTATTTTTCCTTCCAGATCATCCAGCCACTGGAACTGGCGGCCCCAGCGCTGCCACAGCGCATGCATGTGCTGCAGAGGCCCCTGCATGTCGACCGGTGATTGCGCCAGCAGTTGTCGCAGCACAGTCGGGCCGCGCAGCAGCAGGTACAGGGCTGAGAGGCCTTGCGCCAGCAGCCCGGGCAGCTCCAACGCCGACAGGCCGGGCCAGAGCCCTGCCAGACGAGTGGACGCCAAACCCAAGCCGCACAAAAGCACACTCAGGCTGCCGCGCGGCACGCGCTGCCCCTGTACGCAGGCCTGTAGGGCCGTGCCGGCCAGCGCCAACCACGCCAGCCAAGCCGGGCCTAGGGGCAGGGCTGCCCAGTCCGTGAGGCCTGCGTTGGCGGCCTGCAGGACGGTGCGCAGGTCGATCAGCACCAGCGGAAGCGCGCACACGCCCCAGGCCCAGGCATAGCCCCGCAGCGTTTGGCGCTGCGCTTGTGCCAGGGTGTGACCCGGCATGACGCGGGCCTGTGCCACGCGGTGCACACCACTCAGCCGTGCCTGCAAGGCCATGCTCAGCGCCACCAGCAGCACACTCTGCGTGGGCAATGCCATGGGCAGCAGGTCCGCCAGGGCCGTCCCTTGTGGTGCCAGGAAAGCGATCAACAGCCACCACACGGTGACGGCGCCCAGCAAAAAGCGCCCCATGCCGGTGGGGTCCCACGCTTTCAAAACTGCAGGGCTGCGCTGTGCAAGGGTGCGAGCGGCACTCATGCGTTGAGCTCCTCAAACAGGTCGTCCATGGTGAGGGGCTGGCCCGATGTGGGCAGGGCTGTGTGCGGGCATTGACGCAGGTCTACCACCGTGTGTTGCAGGGTGCCGCAGCGGCGCTGGCACACCACGCCTTCAGTGGCCCAGGCTTCTGGCGTGACCACCAGGCGCAGGTGTTCCAGCAGTGCATCCCATTCATCCACCAGCTGCACGCGCCCCTCACGCAGAAAACACACGTGGGTGACCACGCGTTCCAAGTCGGCCAGCAGGTGGCTGGAAATCAGCACGCTGCGCGGCAGGTCTTGCGCGGGGTGATTGAAGAGCTCGCGCATGAAGTTGCGCCGCGACAGCGGGTCCAGGCTGGCCACAGGCTCATCCAGGATCAACAGTTCGGGCTGGTGCGCCAAGGCCAGCAGCACGGAGAGCTTTTGCTGGTCGCCCAGCGACAGGTGCTGGGCCTGTCGGTCCAGCGGCAAGTCCAGCCGCACGCCCAGCCGCAAGGCGTAGTTCAGGTCGAAGCCCGGGTAGGCTTGCTGCATCAAGCTCAGGTGGTCATGACCGCTGAGCCCGTCGAGCAGGTCGGGCGTTTGCGCCACATAGCCCAGGCGTTCGCGCACGCTGTCGCTGAGCTGCAAGCTGTCGCAGCCCAGCAGTTGGCTGTGACCCGAATCCGGCGGTGTGAGCCCCACCAGGCAGCGCATGAGGCTGCTTTTGCCCGCGCCGTTGCGTCCCACCAGGCCCATCACGGCGCCTTGGGGCAGTTCGAAGCTGATGTCCTTCAGCACGGAGACTTTTTTCCAAGTCAGTGTCGCGTCGTGCCAGTGCTGGGCTTGAGGCGTGCGGCTGAGGCTGAGTTGTTGAACGGTCAGGGCGTGTTGCATGGCGGTATGTAAAACCTGAAGAGCGGGGTATCAGCTGAGCGCGCGCAGCTGTTCCAGCTGCTGCTGACGGTCACGCAGCAAGGCGCCGCGGTCGTGGCCCTGCCACAGCTGGCGGGCCCATAGCCACAGCAGGGCGCAGGCCAGGAGTTCGACGCCCAAGTAAAGCGCCACGCCGGTGTTGCTGGCGGGGGTGACGATGGAGTCGCGCATGGCAACGGACATGGCCACCACCACCCCTAGACCCAAGGCCCAGCTCCACGGCGCTGCTGCACGCACCTGCGGCCACAGGGCGCGTAGGACCAAAGCCAGGCACAACATCAGCCCAGGGGGGACGAGCGTGATCCACAGGCCCCAGGGGTTGAAACGTTCGTCCGCCAAGGGCATTCCCACCAGCCAACTCAGCAGGAGGTTCGCCACCAGGGCCAGCAACCAGGCCAAGGCAAGGTGGGGCGCAGTGTGGCGCAGCAGCTGGGTGGCCAGATTGGGCTGGGCAGGGGCCAGCACGGTCCAGCTGCACATCGGGCCGCAGCGCAGATTGCGGGACAGGTACAAGGCACCCACCAAGATGCCGCTCATGCGCCAGAAGTGGAGTTCGGAAGGGAGCGTGAATAGCGCCAGCATCAAGGCCGTCCAGATCACGCCAGATGCATGCGTGGGGTCCAGGGCATGAGAGAGCACGGGCTGCAAGCGGCGGCGCTGCCAAGCGCTGTGGGCCAGTGCGCCCAGTGCGCCCAGCACCGCTGAGCCACAGATCACCAGCAGCCAACGACGGCCGGAGCCCTGCACCAGCTGTGGGTGCAGCCAAGCCAGTGCCAGTGCTGGCAGCGCCAGCACCACGCTGACCCACAGCAGCGTGGCCATGACGGTTTTTCGCAGGGACTGATGAGCCGCGCGTGGCGCCAGGCGCAAGCGGCTGTGGCGCTGCAAAAGGGCCAGCCGGGCCAGGGCCCAAGCCTGGCGTGCCACACCCGCGCCGACGATCCACAGCAAGGCCGTTTGCACGGCCGCCGCGGGCATGCCAAAACCACTCAGCCCCACCAAGGCCAGCGCCACCAGGCTGCTGAGGGTGGCCAAGACCGCCCAGTCGTCCAGCGCCATCAGGGGGCTGTGGGGCGTTCGCCAAGGGCACAAAAGCTTGTGTATGGTGTTCATCGCAGGGTCTTTCCTTGGGCGCGTGCGTCAGCCGTTGAGCACGTCAAACAGTTCGTCCATGCACAGCCCGCGGCCGCCTTGCGCCAGGGCGGGTGGGGGCGTGCGCCGTTCATCCACCAGCAACTGCCATCCGGTTGCCGTGGCGCGGCTGTGGCGCACGGCCGCGTGCCGGATGGGGGCGCTGACTTCATGCAGGCGCAGGTGCTCCAGCAGCGCATCCCATTCGTCCATGAGCTGCACCTGGCCCGCTTGCATGAAGCACACATGGCTGACCACGCGCTCCAAATCACCCAACAGGTGGCTGGAGATGAGTACGGTGCGCGGCGGCGCGTCGCCCTCACCGTCACGTTCAGGCAGCTCGAACAAGGTGCGTAAAAACGCGCGCCGTGCCAGCGGGTCCAGGCTGGCCACGGGTTCGTCCAAGAGCAGCAGCGTGGGGTGGTGGGCCAGCGCCAGAGCCAGGGCCAGCTTTTGCTGATCGCCCTGCGCCAACTCATCGGCTTTTTGCTGCAGCGGCAGGGCAAAGCGCTCGGCCAGTTGCTCAAACCAGGCGCGGTCGTGACCGGGGTAGAGACTGGCGGCCACCTCGGCATGTTCCTGACCTGTCATCCAGCCAAACAGCTCGGGCGATTGGGGCACATAGCCCAGCCGAGCGCGCACGGCGTCGCTGAGCTGCGCGCTGTCCTCGCCCAGCAGCCGCGCCTGGCCCTCGCTGACCGGGGTGAGCCCCAGCAGGCAGCGGATCAAGCTGCTCTTGCCCGCACCATTGCGCCCGATCAGGCCGGTGACGCTGCCCACGGGCAGGTTCAGCGCGCATTGGTCGAGCACGCGCTGGCGCGGGACGCGTCGCCACCAAGCGGCGGGCTGCGTGGCCTCCAGCGTGAGGGCTTGGCAATGAATGGCGGGGGTGGGGGTCAGTGTCGTCATGACGGTCGAGCGAGAAGGGCGGGGACTCAAGACTGGGGCGGCGTGAGGCATTGCGCGAAGAGCGTGAGCGCTTCATCGGCACTGAGCCCCAGCTGCTGGGCCTGCAGGGCTGCGGCTTCCAGCGTGGGGCGCAGCAACTCGATGGCTTGTGGCGCTTGCTGGCGTACCTTGATGTACATGCCCATGCCGCGGCGGCGCTCCACCAAACCTTCGGCTTCGAGCAGGCTGTAGGCCTTGGAGACGGTCATGGGGTTGATGGCGTGCTGTTGCGCCAGGGCGCGCACGCTGGGCAGCTCATCGCCGTCGAGCGCCTGGCCTGAGGCCACCCAGCGACGCACCTGTTCGACGATTTGCCGGTAGATGGGCAAGGCGTCTTGGGCTTGGATGTGAAAGTTCAGTGCCACGGTTGTGTATCTGTGTATTGGTTCAATAATACACTTGAATCGAACGAAAAAATCCCCCTCAGGAGAGGGGGACTCGCCGCCGAGAGGCTGCAGCAGACCTCAGTTGCGGTAGTTGTCTTGCAGCGTGTAGCGCCGCGCGTACAGCCCAAAGCAGGCTGCCGCCAGCAGCGCAAAGCCCGCGAAGAAGAACATTTGGAAGGCCGTGACGCTGAAGCCCAGGCCCTCGATATAGGCGCTGGCCGCGGGGCTCTTGACGCTGTTGTTGGACAGCAGCACCCACAGATTGCCCACCGTCACAGACAGATTCCAGAAGCTGGTGATCACGCCCTTCATCTGCAGCGGCGCCTGGCTGTAGGCGAACTCCAGCCCCGTGGCCGAGACCAGCACCTCACCAAAGGTCAGCAGCGCGTAGGGCAGGACTTGCCACAGGATGGTGACTTGGTGGCCGTCGTCAATCCACAGCTGAAAACAGCCCACCACAGCAAAGGCGAACGACGAAAACGCAATGCCCCAGCCCATGCGCCGCAGCGCCGTGACCTTCACGCCCGCACGCGCCAGCATTGGGTAGAGCAGCAGGTTGTTGAAGGGAATCAGCAGCATCACCAGCAGCGGGTTGAGGGCTTGCATCATGGAGGACTGGAACCACTCGGGCTTGCTCATCTGGTCGGCCTGCAAAATCCAGGTCGAGGCCTTCTGGTCAAACAGCGACCAAAACGGCGTCACCAGCGCAAACAGCACCAGCAGCTGCAACACCGCCCGCACGGCGCGCACGGCCTCCTCACCATGGCGGGCACGGGCGCGGTCCAGCTGCATCCAAGCCCCCAGGCCGCCAAAGCCCATCACCAACACCAGGGCCAGACAGGCAGCGGGGACGATGCCCAAGCCCTTCCAATTGGCTGCGGCCACCAAAGCCAGGGCCACACCCAAGCCGGCCACCACCTGGCCTGCGCCGGCGTGAGACAGGGCTGTGCGCACCACTTTCAAAAAGCTGTTGGGGTCTTTGCCCGCGGTGGGCGGCACGATCACATAGCGCCGCCGACCGGCCCAGAAGATCATGGTGGCAATGAACATGAACACGCCGGGGATGCCAAAGGCCACGCTCGCGCCGTAGGTCTTGAGCAGCACAGGCATCAAGAGCGAGGCAAAGAAGCTGCCGAAGTTGATGATCCAGTAGAAGGCGTCAAACACTTTTTGCGCCAGCGAGCGGTTGCTCTTGTCGAACTGGTCGCCGACAAAAGAACTCACCAGCGGTTTGATGCCGCCCGAGCCCAGCGCAATCAGGAACAGGCCGAAGTAAAAGCCTTCCAGCTTGTTTTCGAAAATCGCCAGGCAGGCGTGGCCCGCGCAGTACACCAGGCTCAGCCACAGAATGGTGTTGTACTTGCCAAAGAAGCGGTCAGACAGCCAGCCGCCCAGCAGCGGGAAGAAGTACACGCCAATCACAAAGGTGTGGAACACCTCCTTGGCTTCGCCCTTGCGCAGCGGCTCCGGAATGGACAGCAGCAGGCTGGTCATCAGGAACACGGTGAGGATGTTGCGCATGCCGTAAAAGCTGAAGCGCTCGCAACCCTCGTTGCCGATGATGAATGGAATCTGGCGCGGCATGCGCGGCGTTGCGGTCTTAAAGGTCTCGCTCATGAATCACAACTTCAAAAATGCCGGGAAAAGAAAAAGCCGCTGACCTTTGTGGGGTACAGCGGCTTGGGTTTGAAACCGGCCTTGCGGCCGATTTCTGATGGGGCATTAACGCTTAAGCGTGCTCGAAAGGCAGCTTGATCTGGCTCAGGTCCTTGCGGGTCTCCACCAGCACCAGCGGGCCTTCGTCCAGCACCACCACAGCAGCCGGCTCGCGGCCCAGCGGGGCAGGGGCCGGAGCCGCAGCAATGGCGGCTTGGGCAGCAGCGATTTTGTCGGCATCGCTGTTGACCCACACCAGGCCAGCGCCTTCGGCAACGGCTTGCAGCGAGTCCAGGGGCAGCTCAAAGCGTGGCACCACAGCTGCGGCCGGGGCGACAGCCACCACGGGCGCAGCAGCAGGGGCCTCATGCACCACGGCAGCGGGGGCTGGGGCCTCCAGAGGCGCTGCAGCGGCTGCAAGCGGGGCTGGGGTTTCGCGCACTTCAGCGACCACGGCCGCGGGCTGTGGCTCAGCCTGGTCTTGCAGGCTCAGTTGCTGAGGCGCGTCGCTGGACTCACCCTCGTGGCCATCGCTGCGCTCGCTGCGATCCGAGCGGTCGCGGCGATCACGGCGGTAGCGGTCACGGCTGCGGCGGCGGCCGTCGCGCTGGGCGTCGTCAGTGCCAGCCTCGTGGGTGCTGTCTTGGCCTTCGTGGGCGGCATCGGCCTTGGGCGCGTCGTCTTGCGCTGCAGCCTGTTCGCTCGCGTCGGCTTGCACAGCGGCGTTGTCGCTGCCGTTGTCGAGCTCACCCGTGGCCTCGCGCTCACCACCACGGCGGCGGCGGCGGCGGTTGCGGTTGCGGTCCTCGGCGGACTCGGCCGCGTTTTGCGGTGTGGCTGGGTCGTTGGCGGACGCTGCAGCCAGGGCGGCGTCATTCACCAGCTCGGCGTTGGGTGCAGCCAGCTCGGCTTGGTCTTGACGCGGACGGCCTTCACCGCGCTCGCGCCGGCGTTGGTTGTCCGGGCGTGCTTCCTGGCCTTCGGGGCGCTCGGCGCGGTTGTCCGGGCGGCGGCGCTCGGGGCGACCGCTTTCCGTGCGGGCTTCACCACGGTCTTGACGCGGTTCGGCATTGCGCGGGGCCTTGCCGTCTTTGCGCTCTTCGCGCTCGCCACGCTCGTTACGGCGGCCGCGCTCACCGCGCTCACCACCGCGGCCGTTGCGATCACCACGCTCCGAGCGCTCGCCGCGCTCTTTGCGCTGCGCTTGGCCTGCGGCTGCAGGCGCGGCGCTGGGGGTCGCCTCGGGGGCTGCAGGTGCGCCAAAGAGGCGCTTGATCATGCCCCAGAACCCACCACCAGCGCTGGCCGGTGCCGCGGGTGCGGCGGCAGCTGCTGGTGCCGCGGCGGGCTTGGGGGCCACCACGGGTGCGGGCTGCTCGGGCAGGATGCCCTTGATCACCGGCTCTTGCTTGTTCTTGCGCTCGGCGCCGCGGCGGGTGATGCCCACCTCGTCTTGCGGCTCCTCGATCATGGTGTAGCTGGCTTGCAGGTTTTCCAGACGCGGGTCGTCGTGGCGCAGGCGCTCCAGCTTGTAGTTGGGCGTCTCCAGGTGCTTGTTGGGCACCAGCAGCACGGTGACGCGCTGCTTGAGCTCGATCTTGGTGATCTCGGTGCGCTTCTCGTTGAGCAAGAAGGAGGTCACTTCCACCGGCACTTGCACGTGCACGGCGGCGGTGTTGTCCTTCATGGACTCTTCTTGCACCATGCGCAGGATTTGCAGCGCCGAGCTTTCTGTGTCGCGGATGTGGCCGGTGCCGTTGCAGCGCGGGCAGGTGATGTGGCTGCCTTCGCTCAGGGCCGGGCGCAGGCGCTGGCGCGAGAGCTCCAGCAGGCCGAACTTGCTGATGGTGCTGAACTGCACGCGGGCGCGGTCTTGGCGCAGCGCGTCGCGCAGGCGCTGTTCGACTTCGCGGCGGTTCTTCGACTCTTCCATGTCGATGAAGTCCACCACGATCAGGCCGCCCAGGTCGCGCAAGCGCATCTGGCGGGCGATTTCGTCGGCCGCTTCCAGGTTGGTGCGGGTGGCGGTTTCTTCGATGTCGCCGCCGCGTGTGGCGCGGGCCGAGTTCACGTCCACCGAGACCAGAGCCTCGGTGTGGTCGATCACGATGGCGCCGCCCGAGGGCAGGTTGACCGTGCGGCTGAAGGCCGTTTCGATCTGGTGCTCGATCTGGAAGCGGCTGAACAGCGGTGCGTCGTCGCGGTAGCGTTTGACCTTGTGTGCCGTCTCGGGCATCACATGGTTCATGAACTGCTGGGCCTGCTCGAAGATGTCATCGGTGTCGATGAGGATCTCACCGATGTCCGAGGTGAAGTAGTCGCGGATGGCGCGAATCACCAGCGAGCTTTCCTGGTAAATCAGGAAGGCGCCTTTGCCGCCCTGTGCCGCCTCGTCGATGGCGGTCCAGAGCTTGAGCATGTAGTTCAAGTCCCACTGCAGCTCGGCAGCGGTGCGGCCGATGCCAGCGGTGCGGGCAATCAGGCTCATGCCCTTGGGGTAGTCGAGCTGGTCGAGGGCTTCTTTGAGCTCTTCGCGCTCTTCACCCTCGATGCGCCGGCTCACGCCGCCGCCGCGCGGGTTGTTGGGCATCAGCACCAGGTAGCGCCCGGCCAGGGACACAAAAGTGGTCAGCGCCGCGCCTTTGTTGCCGCGCTCTTCCTTCTCAACCTGGACCAGCAGTTCCTGGCCCTCGCGGATCACGTCCTGGATCTTGGCTGAGCGGACGTCGGCGCCTTCTTTGAAGTATTGGCGGGAGATTTCTTTGAAGGGCAAAAACCCGTGACGGTCCTCGCCGTAATCCACAAAACAGGCTTCCAGCGACGGCTCAACGCGCGTCACCACAGCCTTGTAGATATTGCCTTTGCGCTGTTCGCGCCCTTCGATTTCGGTTTCAAAGTCCAGCAGTTTTTGGCCATCGACGATGGCCAGGCGACGCTCTTCTTGCTGCGTCGCATTGATCAGCATGCGTTTCATCTCAACTCCCCACGCGTCCGGCGCTTTCAAAGCGCCTGGGTGGCGTGCAAGCAAGCCCGTTACCCTGGGGCGCAAACCCGCAGGGCAACCACAACGATGCGTGAGACACGTGGAGGAACCGTGGAAGGAATCGCCCTGGACTGAGGTGAGATCGAAAGAGTTCGATCAACGCAGCAGCGTTGGCGCGTGCGCATCGGGCGGGTCACCACAGAGGCCGACCCGCAAGCGCGCCCAAGCAACAGGCGCGACCCGCCCACGGGCCGACAGGGCGAACCGGTCCGAGCCGGTGCGCGCCCTGGGCAGGCGGGGGGTGAGGGGGATGGGGCACATCATGGACAACAGTATTCCGAGCGCTGGCGCAAGCTCTGAATGGGGCTCTACAAAGCCCCTCTCGCGGCTTGCGCCATGAAACCTTTTGTGAGGATGGCGGCCAAGATAAACATCACCGGCAGCCATGGTTCTTCTTACGTGGCTCTGTTGACTGGGAGTCAAGACCGCCGGCTCACTTGGGGAGACGGCCCGTCTGGCTGCACCAGGCAATGCATCACCATTGGTTGGCGGCTGCAGATATCTCCATCTGAGGCCGCCACGCCTAAATTGCGTTCACTCCGTGTAAACCCGAAAAATCAGGGTATGCGCGGTAAAATCAAAAAAATCAAATACTTAGAACGCAATCGTGGCAAGCCGCATTATAGGGTCTAAAGCCAAGGCCTCGGCCTTGGGCAAACAGGGGCGTGCCAAAGTGCCCGCGCCTGTATCGCCGCGTCATGCGGCTGTGCCACGCCCTGTGGCGCCGCCGCCGCAAGAGCCTGCGCCAGCACCGGCGGTGCGCCAGCTGGTGGTGGATGAAGGGTCGGCCGGACAGCGTCTGGACAACTTTTTGCTGCGCGAACTCAAGGGCGCGCCCAAAACCCTGGTCTACCGCATCATCCGCAGCGGCGAGGTGCGGCGCAACAAAGGGCGCTGCAGCGCTGAGGACCGGCTCGTGCCTGGTGATGTGGTGCGCATACCGCCCCTGCGCCTGGCGCAGCGCAGCGACGCCCAGGCGGTGCCCGCGCGCGAATTCCCCGTGGTGTTTGAAGACGAGCACCTGCTGGTGGTGGACAAGCCCGCCGGTGTGGCGGTGCACGGCGGCTCGGGCGTGAGCTTTGGTGTCATTGAGCAGCTGCGCCGGGCGCGGCCGCAGGCTCGCTTTCTGGAGTTGGTGCACCGGCTCGACAAAGAAACCTCGGGCCTGCTGCTGATCGCCAAAAAGCGCAGCGCCTTGGCACACCTGCAAGACCAGTTCCGCGAGCGCGAGACGGGCAAGACCTATGCGGCCCTGGTCAGCGGTGCCTGGCCCATCTCTTGCAAAGTGGTGGATGTGCCGCTGCTGAAGTTTGTCGGCGCCGATGGCGAGCGCTGGGTGCGCCCCGTGACGCGGCCTGACGATCCGGGCCAGGCGCAGGCCAAGCGCTCCATCAGCCTGGTGCGGGTGTCCGAGGCTTTGCCGGGACACAGCTTGCTGGATGTGACCATCAAAACCGGTCGCACCCACCAAATCCGCGTGCATCTGGCGCAAGCTGGCCACCCGATTGTGGGCGACCCCAAGTACGGCGACTTCGAGGCCAACCGGGCCATGGCTCGGGGCGCGCGCCGGTTCGAGCGCATGTTCTTGCATGCGCGCTTGTTGCGCTTTATCCACCCCGCTTCCGGTGAGGAAATCCGCCTCGAAGCGGCCTTGCCTGCAGAATGCACGCAACTCCTCCAAGCCTTGCGCGCAGAGGCCGCACCGCCGGGTGCGCCCTGATGCGCCGCCAGCGCCTGGCTTTGGGCGACGCTGCCCACCCGATTCACCTCTGCCACTGCCATGCGCTCGCGACCGCAACGTTTTGATCTGATCGTTTTCGACTGGGACGGCACGCTGTACGACTCGACGGCCCTGATCGTGCGCGCCATCCAGGCCGCGGCGCTGGACCTGGGTCTGACGCCCCCGCCGCGTGAGCGCGCGGCCCATGTCATCGGACTGGGTCTGGTGGATGCCATGCAGCACGCCATGCCCGGCTTGCCCGAGGCTCGCTACCTTGAAATGGGCCAGCGCTTTCGGCATCACTACGCCCATGGGCAGGGTGAGCTGACCTTGTTTGAGGGCGTGCCCGAGTTGCTGCGCGAGCTGCAAGCGCGCCACCACTGGCTGGCCGTGGCCACGGGCAAAACCCGCCGGGGCCTGGACGAGGCGCTGCAGCAGTCCGGCCTGCACGCGCTGTTTGATGGCAGCCGCACGGCCGATGAAACCGCCAGCAAGCCCCACCCGCAGATGTTGTTCGAGCTGATGCGCGAGTTCGGCGCCGAGCCCGAGCGCACGCTCATGGTGGGCGACACCAGCCATGACTTGAGCCTGGCGCGCAACGCCGGGTGCGCGTCCCTGGCCGTGGCCTGGGGGGCGCATGAGCTGCCCGCGCTGCAGGCCTGTGAGCCCCTGGCGATTGCGCACGACATGGCGCAGCTGCAGGCCTGGCTGCTGCAGCACGCGTGATACCTATTTGGGTCGCCAACCCGCCGCTCCCCATGAACGACAGTCCTGCCGATGACATAGCCCCCCAGCGCCTGTGCGCCGCCGCCGATTTGGCCGAGCGCGGCAAGGCCCATACCTTTGAGGTGCTGCACCACGGCGAGCCGGTCTCGGCCTTTGCGCTGCGCTTTGACGGAGTGGTGGTGGGCTATCTGAACCGCTGCGCCCATGTGCCTGTAGAGATGGACTGGCAGCCGGGCGAGTTTTTGGACAGCGAGCGGCGCTTCATCATCTGCAGCATCCACGGCGCGGTTTATGACCCCCTGGATGGGCGTTGTGTGACAGGGCGTTGTGGTCGCATTGGGCTGACACGGCTCGATGTTCGTCAGATCGACGACGAGGTCTATTGGTATCCTTCCCGCGACACCCGTCCCGCCTTTGAGGACTGAATGAACACCACCCCCCAAGATCCCGATCGCGGCGCCACTTTGCCGCCGCCCATCCCTGACGCCACCGCGCGCCCGGAGGACCTGTTCCAGGCTGCCGGTGCGCCTGCACCCGCGGTCGTGCCGGCAGAACCCAAGCCCGCGTACGAGGCGGTGCTGGCGCAGTTCGCGCAGGAGTATTTGCGTGAGCGCCGCAGCGAGCGGCGCTGGCGCCTGTTGCTGCGACTGAGTTGGCTGGGGGTCTTGGTGGTGCTGGTCTGGGCCTTGTTTGTCCAGGGCCACCATGTGGCGCCTCCGACTTCACCGCACACCGCCTTGGTGGAGGTGCGTGGCGAGATTGCCGTGGACAGCGAGGCCAGCGCGGAGTTGGTGCTGTCGGCGCTCAAGTCCGCTTTCAGCGACCAGGCCGCGCGCGCCGTGGTGTTGCGCGTCAACTCACCCGGCGGCAGCCCGGTGCAGGCGGGCATCATTTACGACGAGATTCGGCGCTTGAAGCAACTGCACGACAAAAAAGTCTATGTGGTCGTGGAGGAAATGTGCGCCTCGGGGGCCTACTACATTGCCGCCGCCGCTGACGCCATCTATGTGGACAAGGCCTCGATGGTGGGCTCCATCGGCGTGCTCATGGATGGCTTTGGCTTTACCGGCTTGATGGAGAAGCTGGGCATTGAGCGCCGCCTGGTGATTGCGGGCGAGAACAAAGGCATGCTCGACCCCTATCTGCCTGTGAGCCCGCCACAGTTGCAGCACACCCAGGCCATGCTCGACCAGATTCACCAGCAGTTCATTCACGTGGTGCGCGAAGGGCGCGGCCAGCGCCTCAAGGAAACGCCGGAGATGTTCTCGGGCATGTACTGGAATGGCGAGCAGGCCGTGAAAATGGGCCTGGCCGATGGCATGGGCAACCTCGACTATGTGGCGCGTGAAATCGTCAAGGCCGAAGAGGTGATCGACTACACGCCGCACGACAACGTGGCCGAGCGCTTGGCCAAGCGTTTTGGCGCCGCGGTGGGCGAGGGTGCGGTCAAAGCGTTGCACAGCCTGCCGCGCCTGCACTGACATGGCGACGCCTCTTCAACCTGCTCAATAAATTCAAAACAATGCCCGTACTTCTGCAAGCTCCTGACCCTGCTCAAATCCTGCCTGTGCCCGGCGTGCGCCTGGGTATTGCCATGGCGGGCGTGCGCAAGGCCCAGCGCAAAGACCTCACCGTGCTCTTGCTCGACGAGGGTGCCAGTGTGGCTGGCGTGTTCACGGCCAACCGTTTTTGCGCCGCCCCGGTGCAGCTGTGCCGCGAGCATTTGCAGCAAGACCTGGGCATTCGCGCCTTGCTCATCAACACCGGCAACGCCAACGCGGGCACGGGCAGCAGCGGGCTCAACGACGCGCGCCAGTGCTGTGCTGCGCTGGCGCAATTGCTGCAGCTGCAGCCGCAGCAGGTGCTGCCGTTTTCGACCGGCGTGATCATGGAGCCGCTGCCTGTGGACCGCATCGTGGCGGGCCTGCCCGCGGCCTTGGCGGCCGTGCGCGCAGACGCCTGGGCCGAGGCGGCCGAAGGCATCATGACCACCGACACCTTGCCCAAGGCAGCGTCGCGCCAGATCCAGATCCAGGGCCGCACGGTCACACTCACCGGCATCTCCAAAGGGGCGGGCATGATCCGGCCCAATATGGCCACCATGCTGGGTTTTGTGGCCACCGACGCGGTGATCGCCCCCGACCTGCTGCAGCCCCTGCTGCGCGAAGTGGCCGATGCCTCGTTCAACCGCATCACCATCGACGGCGACACCTCCACCAACGATTCCTTTGTGCTCATTGCCACGCACCAGGCCGGGCATGCGCCCATCACAGCGCTTGACAGCGCCGAAGGCCGCGCGCTGCGTGAGGCGCTCACCGCGCTGGCGCAGCAGCTGGCTCAGGCCATCGTGCGCGACGGCGAAGGCGCCACCAAATTCATCACCGTGCAGGTCAGCGGCGGGCGTGACGAAGCCGAGTGCCGCCAGGTGGCCTATGCCGTGGCGCACTCTCCCTTGGTCAAGACGGCGTTTTTTGCCAGTGATCCCAATCTGGGGCGCATCCTCGCGGCCGTGGGCTATGCCGGTATTGCCGATCTGGACCAGTCCCGCATTGAGCTGTACCTCGACGATGTGCATGTGGTCACGGGCGGCGGACGCCACCCCAGCTACCGGGAAGAGGATGGTCAGCGCGTCATGCGTCAGGCAGAAATCACCGTGCATGTGAACCTGAACCGCGGCACTGCGCAGGCGCTGGTGTGGACCTGCGATTTCAGCGAAGAGTACGTGCGCATCAACGCCGACTACCGCTCGTAAACGGCGCGGCGCGTTTTCAAACGCCGCTCAAAACTCCACCGGGCGCGCACGCACGCCGCGTGCCACCATGGTGGCGCCAATGAGAGCCGCCTGCTCGCGCGAGTCAAACGGCCACAGGGCGGCGCGCCATCCCTGCGCTGATTGAAACACCCCACCTTGCAGCTTGTTGGCCTCAGACCAGGTGGTTTGCGCCAGCTCGCGCATGCGTTCGAGCTGGGCCTGGGCTTGGGCTTTGTCTTTGAAGGCTGCGCCGACCAGCGCCACATGGGCGTCGCTTTGTTGTGCGGCGCGCTTCAAGGAGCCGACCAAGCCGCTTTCCTCCAGCGGCACGGCCGGGCTGCTGGCCGCCGCAGATTTGCCCGGAGCTGCGGGTTTGCTGGGCTCGGCGGGGGTGGTTGGGGTTGGGGTGGGCGCAGGGGCTTTCTCGGCCTTGTTGACGCTCGCATGCAGCGGTGGGCGCCCCGTTTTGGGGTCCACCAGGCGGGGGCGGATGTCGGGCACGCTGCCAGCGGGGGCCAGTGCGTCGCTGGCGGCTTGGTCGGCGCTGGCAGGAGCCGAGGCTGCCTCGGCCGCAGAGGGCTCTGACGCCGCCTCGGACGCTGCGCTGGCCGCCAGCTCCGCGGCAGAAGCTGCTGATGCCGCGGCTGCCGCCGATGCAGCGGCTTCTGCCGCAGCAGCAGCCTGGGCCGCCGCCGCACTGGCTGCCGAAGCTGCTGCAGCGGCCGCCGCGGCCGATGCGGCGTCGGCGGCGGCTTGAACCTCGGCTTCGTGCGCGCGCACCTGGGCCTTCCAGGCCAGCAGCAAGCCGCAGCTGAGCAAGAGCAGCGACACCAAAGCGGCCAGCAGCATGCGTTTGGGGGCCAGGCAGCGCCTTCCTAGGATCTGGCCGTTTTGCCCCACCAGCACGCGGCTGCGCATGGGACCCGCGTCTATGGCCACAGTCAACAGATAGAGCGCGCCAGCTTGTTGGCCGGATGGTGGCTCCAGCCGTGGGTCTGCAGCAATGCGCCGCAGCGGCCAGGCGTTAGGGGCGGGGGAGGCTGTCCAGCCATGCCGGGCTGCAAACCGCGCAATGCGCTTGGGCGAGAGCCCGTGCAAAAAACGTTCGCTAAAAAGCCCGCTGGCCGCAGGACCTTGCCCCGGCAGAAAGCTCAGCCAGGCGCGCCAAGCCGGGGCTTTGGGCGTTGCGGCGCCGGGCTCGGTGGCGTGGGCAGGGGCGGGAGCTGCAGTGCTGGCGGGTGGCGTGCTCGGCGCTGGCGCTGCCGCAGGTGCTGTGGCGGGCGCCTCACCTTCGTCCTTGAGCAAGCCAGCCAGCAGTTCGCTGGGTGGGCCTTCGGCGGCGTCTGCCGCAGCTTCGGCGGGGGCAGGGTTTGTAGGTGCGGCGTGCTCGGCGCTGCCCGCTGGGGCCTCCAGCACGGGCTCTTGCGCCCCCGCAGCGCTGGGCTGCAGGGCCATAGGCAGTGCCACCACGCCCCAGGTGTGCACGTCATTGCTTTGAATGCGGCGTGCCAGGGGATGGCGGTTGTGCCACCGCAGCACGGTGGTGATGAGTGTCTCGGGGGGCAGACTCATGCAATACGGCGGGGAGTCAAATGGCGGTGTCCAAGCTTGGACTTGATAGGCATTGTGCGGGGAGGGCTTGCCGCTTGATCGGCGGTGCAGGCAGGAAAAACCGCGCCACACCGGAGGATGTCTCGCGACGGTGGGGGACAATCGGTCCTATTTGCCAGACGCACGCCCATGTTCTCCGAGTTGATTTCCCCGGCCGACACGCCAGCCACTTCGGGCGACGCGCTGGCGCGCTTCATGCAGTTGCTGCGCACGGCTTTGGCCAGTGCAGGTTTGCAGCGCCTGGTGCTGAGCAAGCCCACCAGCGCCGCCAAACAAGCCCACCCCGGGCTGGAGCGCGTGACGGTGCGCAGCATCGAATGGCGGGGCGCCCCGGCCCTGAGCCTGCTGTGGCGCTACAGCACGCGCGACGAAACCAAAAACCACGAGCTGGCCGCTGGCTTGGCGCAGCTGCAGGCGCTGTTGGGCGAACACTTTGGGCACGCCCATTTGCACACCGCCACGCACGAGGTGCAGCTGCGCTTTTCCCGCAAGGGCAAGCCTGCGCTGCATGTGGCACCGCGCGCTCAGGGCCAGACCGAGGCCATGCCGCCCAGCGAGCCCGCTGCCCACGACCGCACCAAGCCGCGCCCGCTGGACATGCAGCTGCCGTTTTGGCAGGACCTGGGGCTGACACATGAGCAGCGCGGCCAGGTGCAGCTGGTGCCCGCCATGGCACGCAAATGGCGGCAGATCAATAAATTCATCGAACTCTTCGATGCCGCCATGCGCGATGCGGACCTGAGCGCGCCCGTGCGCCTGGCTGACTTTGGCTGCGGCAAGGGCTATCTCACGGTGGCCATGCACGCCCGCCTGGCGGCGCAGGGCCTGCAGCCGCAGGTCGAGGGCGTGGAGCTGCGCGCCGAGCTGGTGCAGCTGTGCAATGCCCTGGCGCAACGTCACGGTCTTGCGGGTCTGCGCTTTGCTGAGGGCGATGTGCGCGAGCGCGAGGCCCAGCCGCTGGATGTGATGGTGGCTCTGCATGCCTGCGACATCGCCACCGACTACGCCATGCACTACGGCCTGCGCTGCGGCGCGCGCATCATCATGTGCGCCCCCTGTTGCCACAAGCAGATACGCCCCCAGCTGCGCGCGCCCGCTGCGCTGCGCCCCTTGCTGCAGCACGGCGTGCATCTGGGCCAGGAGGCCGAGATGGTGACGGATGCGCTGCGGGCACTGCTGCTGGAGTTGATGGGCTATGCCACGCAGGTGATCGAGTTCATTGCCCTGGAGCACACCAGCAAGAACAAGATGGTGCTGGCCGTGCGGCGCAAGCAGCCGCTGAGTCAGGCGCGCCGGGCCGAACTGTTGGCGCAGCTGCAGGACATCAAGGCGTTTTACGGGCTGCGGGAGCAGGCCCTGGAGACCTTGCTGCGGGCCGACGGACTACTGAATCCGACCTGAACATCGCAATTGGCGGGTGTTTGTGCCGCTTTTTGCGGCACTGCAGCATTTCCCTAGTGGCGACAGCCACTTAGCGCAACAGGCACCAGCTTGTCCCGCCACTTGTCCACAGCCAGGGTGGACAGGCTGTGCCTCAGGCTCAGGTCTTGAGGCGTTCGAGCAGGCGCTCGTGGATGCCGCCAAAACCGCCGTTGCTCATGCACAGCACGTGGTCACCCGCGCGTGCGGCCGTGGCAATGGCTTGCACCAGCGCGTCCACGCCGTCGCAGCACTGCGCCAGCTTGCCCAGGGGGGCCAGGGCTTCTGCCGCGTTCCAATCCAGGCCGCTTTGATTGCAAAAGCTCAGGTCCGCCTCTTCCAAGGCCCAGGGCAGCTGGGCCTTCATGGTGCCCAGCTTCATGGTGTTGGAGCGCGGCTCAAACACCGCCAGGATGCGCTCGTTGGGGTGGATGCGGCGGCGCAGTCCGTTGATGGTGGTGCGCATGGCCGTGGGGTGGTGGGCAAAGTCGTCGTAGACCTTCACGCTACCGGCCTCGCCGCGCAGCTCCAGGCGTCGGCGCACGTTTTGAAACAGCGCCAGCGCGGCGGCCGATTGTTCTGGGCTCACGCCCACATGCTCGGCCGCGGCCATGGCCGCCAGCGCGTTGAGCTGGTTGTGCTCGCCGGCCAGATCCCACTTCACATGCGCCACTTTGAGCGCACCGCGCAGCACGTCGAAGTCATGCGGCTCGCCGCGTGCGCGCAGCGTGCCGGGTTCTTCCTTGCGGCTGCCAAAACGCTGCACCTGGCTCCAGCAGCCGCGGGTGAGCACGCGCTGCAGCGCCTCTTCGCGCGCGTTCACCACCACACAGCCGCTGGCCGGCACGGTGCGCAGCAGGTGGTGGAACTGGGTTTCGATGGCGGCCAGGTCGGGGAAAATGTCCGCGTGGTCGTGCTCGAGGTTGTTCAAGACCGCCGTGCGGGGGCGGTAGTGCACGAACTTGCTGCGCTTGTCGAAGAAGGCCGTGTCGTACTCGTCGGCCTCGATGACAAAGGGTGCGCCTTCGCCCAGCCGCGCCGACACGCCAAAGTTCTGCGGCACACCACCGACCAAAAAGCCCGGCTTCAGGCCTGCGTGCTCAAGAATCCAGGCCAGCATGGAGGTGGTGGTGGTCTTGCCGTGGGTGCCGGCCACGGCCATCACATGGCGGCCCTGCAGCACATGCTCGGCCAGCCATTGCGGGCCGCTGGTATAGGGCAGACCCTGTTCCAGAATGGCCTCCATCAGCGGGAAACGCCCCTCGGCGCTGCGCGTCACGACGTTGCCGATGACGAACAAATCGGGCTTGAGCGCGAGTTGCTCAACACCAAAGCCGCTGATGAGCTCAATGCCCAGCTGCTGCAGCTGGGTGGACATGGGCGGGTAGACGTTGGCATCGCAGCCTGTCACGGTGTGCCCGGCTTCGCGCGCCAGCGCGGCCAAGCCTCCCATAAAGGTGCCACAAATGCCGAGGATGTGAATGTGCATGGCGTGTGGCCTCAGCGCAGTGCGCTGCGTGCGGCTTCCAGGGTGGCGTCGATGTCGGCGTCGGTGTGGGCGGCCGAGACAAAGCCCGCCTCGTACAGCGCCGGGGCGAGGTAGACCCCGGCATCGAGCATGGCGTGGAAGAAGCGGTTGAAGCGCTCTTTGTCCGTGCTCATCACCGTGGCGTAGTTTTGCGGCAGCTGCGGGAACAGGAAGAAGCCAAACATGCCGCCCTGTGCGTCCACGCTGAAGGGCACGCCGTTGTCGGCCGCCACGGCTGCCAGACCGTCCACCAGGCGGCGTGTGCGGGCCGAGAGGGTTTCGAAGAAACCGGGCTTTTGGATTTCGCGCAGCGTGGCCAAGCCGCAGGCCGTGGCCACAGGGTTGCCCGACAGCGTGCCGGCCTGATACACCCCGCCCAGCGGGGCCAGGTGCTTCATGATGTCGCGGCTGGCACCGAAGGCCGCCAGCGGCATGCCCCCACCAATCACCTTGCCGAAGGTGGAGATGTCTGGTTTGAAGCCAGGAATCAGCTGGGCATAGTGGCCTTGGGCGCTGTGCAGGCCAACGCGAAAGCCCGTCATCACCTCGTCCAGGATCAAGAGCGCGCCGTGCTGCGTGCACAGCTCGCGCAGCCGCTTCATATAGGCCAGCTGGGTGCGCACGAAGTTCATATTGCCCGCAATGGGCTCGATGATGACGGCCGCCAGTTCCTTGCCGTGGCGCTGGAAGGCTTCTTCCAACTGGGCGAGGTTGTTGTACTCCAGCACCAGCGTGTCTTGCGCCGCGCCCGGGGTGACGCCGCTGCTGGTGGGGTGGCCAAAAGTGGCCAGGCCCGAGCCCGCCTTGACCAGCAGGCTGTCGGTGTGACCGTGGTAGCAGCCCTCGTACTTGATGAACTTGCTGCGGCCCGTGGCGCCGCGCGCCAGGCGCAGTGCGCTCATGGTGGCTTCGGTGCCTGAGCTCACCAGACGCACCTGCTCCATGCTGGGCACGAGCTTGAGGATTTCCTCGGCCAACTCGATTTCGCGCTCGGTGGGCGCACCGAAGGAGAAACCTTCCTGCGCCGCCTTGGTCACGGCCTCGAGCACGGCCGGATGGCCGTGGCCCAGAATCATCGGGCCCCAGGAGCCGATGTAATCGATGTAACGCTTGGCATCAGCGTCGTAGATGTAGGCGCCTTGGCCGCGCTGAATGAAGCGTGGCGTGCCGCCCACGGCGCGAAAGGCGCGCACGGGTGAATTCACACCGCCAGGGATGACGCGCTGTGCGCGCTCGAACAGGGTTTGGTTGCGGCTCATGAGGATGTGTCGTCTTCACAAAGTGGCGCTCGCTGGCGCGGTGCTGCGGCAAAGCGGGCAGGGCGCAGCGCGGCGAGGAAGCTCGGGCAGCGCCTGTGTGCGAGGCGCCTGTCCGGGCCATGTTCAGTGCATGCGCTTGCTGGGTGGGCGCGGCATGGGTTGAGGGTCTTCTTCATCGGGCTGGGCATAGGTGCCGATGTCCACGCCTGCAGCCTCTTCATCTTCGGGCGGCAGGGCCCAAAAAAAGCGGTCCGGCACGACATTGCCCATGCCCGGCCGAAAGCCGGCTTCCAGCGCCTGATCCAGAAAAGCCAGGGCTTCGCCCACGGCGCTGGGGATGTCTGCACCCACCGAGAGCAAGGCCGCCATGGCGGCCGACAGCGTGTCGCCCGCACCCAGGAAGGAGGCCTCGAAGCGCTCGAATTTCTCGCCCGTGATGGGCCCTTGCGGTGCAGCCAAAACGTTGTCCACATGCTGGCCCGAGGTGCTGATGCCCGTCACCAGCACATGGGCCGCGCCATGCTGCGCTGCGGCCACGGCCAGCTCACGCGGGCTGGCGGGGCGGCCCGCATCCCAGTCTGGCAGCAGGAAATCGGTCAGCGTGGTGTGGTTGCCCACCAGCACGGCGGTCTGGGGCAGCACCAGTTCGCGAAACGCGTCCATATAGCTGTGCTGCTCTTCTTCGTCCAACCATGCCAGGCTGGGCATATAGGCCACCAGCGGCACGTCGGGGTAGTCGGCCAGCACCTCGGCCACGGCTGAGATGGCCTCGGCATTGCCCAAAAAGCCCACCTTCCAGGCGGTCACGGGCACGTCCTCCAAGATGGAGCGGGCCTGGTCAACAATGGTTTCGCCTTCGAGCGTGCTGTGCTCAAAGACCTCGGCCGTGTCGCGCAGCACGATGGCGGTGACCACCGGCAAGGCATGCGCCCCCATGGCCGCAATGGTGGCAACGTCGCCACCCAGCCCGCCCGCGCCGGAAGCGTCGCTGGCGTTGAAGCTCATCACACATGCTGGAGCGGGGGCCTCCTGCTCGTCGGATTCAGGGGGGGCAATGTGGTCAGGACGGCTCATGGGTGGTGGGGCCCAAGCCCCGGTGAGACTCAGGGCTGACCTGAATCAAGGGTGTTACAGAACGAGCTTGTGCGATACAGCATTGGTATTTATTCGCGCTGGGACGCACCAGGTCGGTGGCTACAATCTTGCGCATCATTGTAGTGACCCATAACTAGGAAATCGTGGCGGAACCCAAAACCTGGATGTGCCTCATTTGCGGCTGGATTTACGACGAAGCAGCAGGTGATCCCGAGCACGGAATTCAACCCGGCACTGCCTGGGCCGATGTCGATATGAACTGGACCTGTCCCGAGTGCGGCGCCCGCAAGGACGACTTCGAAATGGTCCAGATCTAAGCACAGCGCGGGCGGCCTTGGTCGACCCGCTCTGTTTTGAGGGAGGTGGGGATTGGTCGATCACGTACAAACACAGTCCGGCATCAGGGTGCTGGTGGTTGATGACAGCAACACCATCCGCCGCAGTGCAGAGATTTTTCTGCGCCAAGGTGGGCACGAGGTGGTCCTGGCCGAAGATGGGTTTGACGCGCTCTCCAAGCTGTGCGACTACCAGCCCGACTTGGTGTTTTGCGACATCCTCATGCCCCGCCTCGATGGCTATCAAACCTGCGCCATCATCAAGCGCAACCCACAGTTCGCAGCCTTGCCTGTAGTCATGCTGTCCTCCAAAGACGGCTTGTTCGATAAGGCCCGCGGACGCATGGTGGGCTCGCAGGATTACCTCACCAAACCCTTTACCAAAGACCAGTTGCTGCAAGCCGTCGAGCAGCACCGTCGGGCTGCTTGATTGCGGCCGCGCATGCGGGGAGTACACATGCCGATCCAGAAAATTCTGCTCGTAGACGATTCCAAGACGGAGTTGCACCACCTCAGCGACATCCTGACCAAGCGGGGCTACCAGGTGCGCACTGCGGAAAACGGCGAAGAGGCGCTCAAGGCGCTGGAACAAGAAAAGCCGGATCTGATCCTGATGGACGTGGTGATGCCGGGGCAGAACGGTTTTCAGCTCACTCGCAGCATCACGCGAGACCTGCGTTATGCCGATGTGCCCGTGATCATGTGTACCAGCAAGGGCCAGGAGACCGACAAGGTCTGGGGCATTCGCCAAGGCGCGCGGGACTATGTCGTCAAGCCCGTCAAGGCTGACGAGCTGCTGGCCAAAATCAAAGCGCTGGGCTGAGCGCGATGTCCGGCAAACAAGGCCTGAGGGAGCTTCAGCAACGGCTGGCCCTGCGCATGCAGGCAGTCCGGGAGGTTTCTGCCGCGGCTCAGTGGCTGGCGGTGGAGTGTGCGGGCTTGGGTGTGCTGTTGTCGCTGCGCCAGGCTGGCGAGATCTTCACGCCAACGGCCATGACTGCCGTGCCTCATACCGTGCCGTGGTTGTTGGGCGTGGCCAATTTGCGCGGCGGGCTCTACACCGTGGTGGACTTGGCGCAATTCCTGGGCTTGCGCAGCGCTGCCTCGGCCGCGCCGGGGCAGCGCTTGGTGTCTTTCCAGTCCGAGCTGGGTCTCAATTGCGCCTTGTTGGTGGATGAGTTGCTGGGCTTGCGCATGGAGGAGCAGCTGCGCCGCGAGCCCGAAGACGCGACGGTGCCGCGACGCCCGAGCTTTGCTGCGCAGCGCCTGCGTGACGCTGAGGGGCGTTCATGGCAGGTGCTGGATTTACAGGTCTTGGCCTCGACGCCGAGCTTTTTACAGATCGCGTCGCACTGAGTGCCGGTGCCCGCGCCTGAGACCAGAACTCAAACAGGTATTTGGAGGGGTGAGATGAATCTTCTGGACAAACTGGCGGCCGACCGTGCCAAGGCCGAGGCAGGCCATGACGGTGACTCGCTAAGCACCCATCAGCTCACCGAGCAAGGCGCAAGCCTGCCTTCGACCGTGACCGTCGTGGCTGAATCTGCGCGGGTGTCTGAGCCGGAAGTCGGCAGCTTGAATTTTCAGGACAGCACGCAGGAATTCGAGACTTCGCGTCTGAGCTCTGAATTGCCTGATCCTGACGCACTGGCGGCACCGCAACGCGACCGGCGTCAAAACTTGCTGGCCGTGCTGGTTGCTGCCGGTTTGGTGGGCAGCACCCTGACGGTGGGCTACAGCTTGGTGGCGTCGGATCGCAGCGCGGCTCAGGTGCGGGCCACGGGCCAGGCCATGATGCAGTCGCAACGCTTGGCCAAAGGCGCTTCCACGGCGCTGCAAGGTAGCAAGAGTTCGTTTGAGGAAATGCGCGAGGCCACCCGAGTTCTCACGAGCGTGGTGCGTGACCTGCGCATTGGCGACGGGGAATTGGCCAAGGCTCCGGGGGCTGTGCAGACCCTGCTCGAGCCCCTGCTGCCCATGGTGGACAACGCTGAGAAAAACGCCAAGGTCGTGCTGGACCAGGAAAAGGTGTTGACCCAGGTGGGACAGGCGCTGCGCGTCATCAACCGTCAGTCCTCGGACCTGCTGGAGAGCGCTGAGGCTGTGGCGGCCATGTCGCTGCAAAGTGCAGCCAGCGCGGCTGAGATTTCAGCGCTGGGCCAACTGGTGATGTTGACCCAGCGTATCGGTAAGAGCGCCAACGAATTCCTCACCTCCGAAGGTGTCAGCCCCGAGGCTGTGTTCTTGCTGGGCAAGGACTTGAAGGCGTTTCGAGACATTTCCCAGGCTTTGGTGGACGGCAATGCCGAGCTGCATTTGTCACCAGCCAAAGATCCGCAAGTGCGCGAGCGACTCAAAGCCCTGATTGAGCAGTTCGAGCAGACGCGCAAGGAGTCGGGGGCTATTCTGACCAACCTGCAGGGCCTGGTGTCGGTGCGCGAGGCGCAGACTGCCATCTTGTCCGATAGCGAAGCCCTGCGTGTGGGCCTGGACGGTGTGGCGCAAGCCCTGGAGTCCGAAGGTGGCTTGAACCCCGTTGTGCTGATGCTGATGTTGGGCTCTCTGGCCGCCTTGCTGGCCGGTGCGGCGGGCTTTTTGCGTCTGTACGTGGGCTCGCAAGCACAGCGTGCTCGGCAGGCTGAATTCCAACGGCGTCAGGCCGAGCAGCAGGAGGCCGAGGCCAAGCGCATCAACGACGCCAACCAGGCCGCGATTTTGCGTTTGATGAACGAGCTGCAGTCAGTGGCTGAGGGCGATCTGACGCACCAGGCCACGGTGACGGAGGACATCACCGGCGCGATTGCCGATTCGGTGAACTACACGGTGGAAGAGCTGCGCTCGCTCGTGCAACAGGTGCAAACCACGGCAGAGCGTGTCACGGGCACCACTGCCCAGGTGGACCAAACATCGACCGAGCTGCTGGCGGCATCGACCGAGCAGCTGCGCGAAATTCGCGCCACCGGCGAGGCGGTGCTGCAGCTGGCTCAGCGCATCAATGAGGTGTCGGCGCAAGCGCAGTCCACCGCCGCGGTGGCGCGCCAGTCTCGACAGTCTGCTGAAAAAGGTCTGCAGGCGATGCAGAACAACATCGGCGGCATGAACCAGATTCGCGACCACATCCAGGAGACCTCCAAGCGCATCAAACGCCTGGGCGAGAGCTCCCAGGAAATTGGCGAGATCACGGAGCTGATTTCCGACATTACCGAGCAGACCAATGTGCTGGCGCTCAACGCTGCCATTCAAGCCGCTTCGGCAGGCGAGGCCGGGCGAGGCTTCTCGGTGGTGGCAGAAGAAGTGCAGCGGCTGGCCGAACGCTCGGCTGGTGCCACCCGACGCATTGCTGCGCTGGTCAAAACCATTCAGACCGACACCCACGATGCTGTGGCTGCCATGGAGCGTTCCACACTGGGGGTGGTACAAGGGACGCAGCTGTCTGACGCGGCCGGACAGGCGCTGGAAGAAATTGATGCTGTGTCGCGCCGCCTGGACATGTTGATTGCGCAGATTTCTGAGGTTGCACTGGCCGAGGCCCGAGCGGCCAACGAGGTTGGCACCAACATCCAGCATATTTTTGCGGTGACAGAGCAGACCGCTGATGGCACGCGTTCCACGGCCCAGATGGTGCATGAGTTGTCGCGGTCGGCCGAGGCGCTCAAGCAATCGGTGTCGCGCTTCAAGATTTCCTGAGTTCGCCCCCAAGGACTAAAGCTGCAGCATGGATCTCAAGCGCGAACCCGAGTCGACTCTGGATCTCAGCCCTTTGGCCTGGGTGAAGGAGGAGGTGCATCACTCCCTGGAGTCAGTGCACAAAATCCTGCGCCGGGCCTTGCGCGACAAGCGCCAGCGCTCGGCCCTGCGGCCCGACGACAGCCATGTGCAGCACCTGCACACCGCTGCACACCAGATGCACCAGGCCGCGGGCGCCCTGGCCATGGTGGGCCAGGGGGCAGCTTCACGGGTGTTGCGTGCAGCAGAAGCCGAATTGAAAAGCCTCGCGGCGCAACCCGAGCGTCTGGAAGCTGCACAGCAAGACGATATCGAGCGTGCCAACTTTGCAGTGTTGTCATTCTTGGCCAAGCAGCTCGCGGGCAATCCCGTGCACGCGCTGTCGCTGTTTCCGGCCTATCGAACGCTGCAGCAGGCCAATGGTGCCGAACGCATTCACCCCGCTGATTTGTGGGAGCACCCCTGGGAGTGGCGGCCGGTGGCCGCCGATGTCAGCGCCCGGATGCTCAGTGCGGAGCAAGCGCGGTCACCCTTTGAGCTGACCTTGCTGCGCCAAATGCGCCAGCCCACACCGGGCCAGGCACTGCTGTTGAGCGACATCTGCGCGGGCTACGCACGCAGTCTGCAAGACGAGCGAGCCTGCACGCTTTGGATGTTGGCAGCGGCCATGTATCAATCACTGGCGCTGGGCCTGTTTGACGAGGACGTGCAGGTCAAGCGCATGGGGTCGAGGTTGCTGGCGCAGCTCAAAGCCGGCGCACAGGCGCCCGCCTCGGAGCGCCTCGCCCAAGACCTGCTGTTTTTCTGTACTCTGGGGCAGGAGCTGCGTGCCGAGCATCAGGCCTTTTCGCACCGCATTGCAGCTGTGCGCGAGGCCTATGGCCTACGCCAAACACTGGGCAGCTATGAGGACGACAGTCTGGGGCGGATTGACCCGGCCTGGGTGCAACAGGCCAAACGCCAGGTCCAGCAATTCAAAGACAACTGGGCTTCGGTGGCTGATGGCGAGATGCACCGCGCCGCGCCGCTGGACGCTTGTGCGCAGGACCTCGGACTGAGTTTGGAGCGCCTGTTCCCGCGTGGTGCGACGCTGGCGCAAAGCCTGCGCACAGCCGTGGCCGCCACGCTGACTAGCGGTCAGCCCCCATCGCCGACGCTGGCCATGGAGCTGGCGACTTGTCTGCTCTACGTCGAGGCCACCTTGGAAAACGAGGCCTACGATCAGGCCGAGCAAGCGCTGCGTGTGCAGTCGCTGGCGGCCAGGCTGGACGCGGCATTGCGCCGCCACAGCTTGGACATGCCAGAGCCCTGGATGGAGGACTTGTACCGTCGTGTTGCCGACCGCCAAAACCTCGGCTCGGTGGTGAACGAGCTGCGCTTGAGCCTGGGCGAGGTGGAGCGTTTGGTGGACGAGTACTTCCGTCGCCCTGATCGCACGGACTTTCTCGAAGCGGTGCCCGCTTTGTTGCAGGCCATGCGCGGGGTGTTCCATGTGCTGGCGCTGGAGCCCGCGGTTCAAGTGGTTCAGAGCATGCGCCAGGAGGTGCAAGCTCTGGCGCAGTCGCAACCTGTTGCGTCACAGCAGCAGGCTGCGTTTGACCGCCTGGCCCGCAATTTGGGCGCGCTGGGGTTTTTGATTGACATGCTCTTGGTGCAGCCCAAGCTCACCACCAAGATGTTCCGTTTTGACGCCAGCAGCGGCATGTTGCAGCCGCCCACGGTGCAGCCGCAGCAAAGCCGCATCAACGAAGCTGACCGACTGCGTGCGCAGACCCAGGCCGCCGCTGCAGCGCTCAACGACGCGCAACACAACCCTACCGAGGTGGCACAGGAGCTCGAGCGCCTCTCGCTGCAAGCCCGCGCGGCCGATGCGCCGGATGTGGTGGCTGCCGTAGAGCAGGTGCAGCAGCAGATGCTGGGCCATGGTGGGACCGAGCTTGCCTGCGCACCCTCTGAGCTCCCGCAGTCTGCGCCCAGTGCTGCCACGCCGGAGCACCTCGATCAGGACATGCTTGAGGTCTTTTTGGAAGAAGCCCAAGAGGTGCTGGAGCAAGCCCGCGAAGGGCTGGCTCGGCTGCAATTGCAGCCCGCAGCCGAGGCCGAGATCACCACCGTGCGCCGCGCTTTTCATACGCTCAAAGGCAGCTCGCGCATGGTCGGGCTCAACGACTTTGGCGCTACCGCATGGGCCTACGAGCAGTGCTACAACGATTGCCTTGCTCTGGCGCAGCCGCAAGTTGACCCGGCCCTGCTGGACTTGAGCACGGCTGCGCTGCAGGCCCTGGCCCAGTGGGTGCAGGCGCTGATGCAGCAGCAGCAGCCCGAGGCTTCGCCCGAGATGCTGTGCCAGCACGCCCTGGCCTGGCGCGCCGCGCGGCGGGTCAACACCGCACAGCGCTTGGCGCCAAAATTGCACGAGACCGTGGAGATGGCGCCGCAAGCGCCATCTCCCTCGGCGATGGAGACCCTGCCAGCCGCTCTGGCTGATATGCCCGCGCAGCCCACCGCAGCGCTGGAGTTGCCCCAGCTCGACGATGTGGTGGAGCTGCCCACCATTACCGAAACCGTGGACGAGCGCGATCTCGTCGGGGCCCGGTCAGTCGCGCCTGTGCAGGCGGCGTCGACCTTGGAGGTGCAGGGGCTGCCCCTGCTGCTGGATCTTGACCTCAGTCTCGATCCCACCGAGGCCGCGCAGGGCAAGGCTGATATCGACACCTCTGCCTTCAACCTTGATCTGGGTGAAATCACCACGCCTGCCGCTACCGATTTGGCGCAGGATGAGTCGGTGCCGGGCGAGCTGGCGCCCGAGGCCATGGCTGCCCCAGATGTGTCCGAGCTGATGGCCCTGCCGCCAGAGTTCGCTGGGCTGGATTTGGACCTCACGCGTGAACCCGCGCAGGACCAAAATTCAGCTGTGCTTGAACCGGGTTCTGAAGCTGACACTGAAACCGACGCCGACGTTGAAGCCCAAACCGAGCCAGAAACAGCGGCCTATGCGCAAGTCGCCGAACCCAGGGCAGTTTTGAGTCTGGTCGGTGGCACGGCGCTGAGCGCTCCCGCACCCTTGCTGCCGGATGAGGACCAAGCGCCCGCCACCGATGACGCCGAGGGCGCCAAGGTGATCGGGCCGCTGCGTGTGCCCATCGCGCTGTTCAATATCTTTCTCAACGAGGCCGACGAGCGCTCGCGTCAGCTCATTACCTTGCTGCAAGAGTGGGCCGCTGTGCCTGGCAGTGATCTGCCACAGGGCGCGGACGCGCTGGCCCATGCGCTGGCTGGCAGCTCGGCCACCGTGGGCCACCAAAGCCTTTCGCAGCTGGCGCGAGCCTTGGAGCATGCGCTGGTGCGCTGCGCCGATGTGCTGGAGCCCGATGCCGAGCTTTTGCTGCAAGCAGCACAAGAAATCCGCCAGCTCCTGCATCAATTCGCCGCAGGTTTCTGGCGCGAAGCGCCCGAGGTTCTGATCGAACGCCTGCAGCACTACCCTGCTGCCGATGTGCCGCGCAAGGAGCCGCAGGACTCGGTGTTGCCCTTGTCTGCCAGCAGTGACATCTCGATCAAACAGCCCCTGTCTGAGGATGTGGACGCCGAGCTGCTGCAGATCTTCCTGGAAGAGGCGCGCGAGCTTTTGACAGAGCTGCACGGTGCCCTGCGCAGCTGGGGGCATCAGCCTGAGCACAGTGCGCCAGGTGTGCTGGCCATGCGCGTGCTGCACACATTCAAAGGGGGGGCGCGCCTGGCCGGTGCCATGGGTGTGGGCGAACAGGCGCATGAGCTGGAATCTCAAATTGAACGCTTGCTGGCGCATGGCGCGGGCCCTTCGGCTCTGGCGGCTTTGCAAGAGGAAGCCGACGCCCTAGAGCAGGCACTGCAAGCCTTGGATTTGGGGGCTAGCGTTGCGACCGCAGTGACGCAAGCCCAACCCACCAGGGCGTCTGTGGCCGAGACACAGCCCCAGCCCCAGCTTGCGCCACCCGAAGACGGCACTGTGGCCGCACCCGCACGGTCTGAGGTGCAGGTCGATTGGGCGCGCTTTGACACCACGCCTGCAGCCCCACTGGTGGACCAAGCTCCTACCAGCTTGCTGGCGCAGGTGCGTGTGCGCGGCGCGGTGCTGGAGCGCATGACGGCTCTGGCCGGCGAGGTGGCTGTGCGGCGCACGCGGCTGGGTGCCGAATTGGCCCAGATGCGCCACGCGCTGGGCGATCTGGACGACAACTTGGAGCGGCTGCGCACGCAGCTGCGCGAGCTGGAGTTGCAGGCTGAGGCGCGCATCACGGCGCGCCAGGAATCCACGCACAACGCGGGCAAAGATTTTGACCCGCTGGAGTTTGACCGCTTCACGCGTTTTCAAGAGCTCACGCGCATGCTGGCCGAGTCGGTCAACGACGTGGCCACCGTGCAGCGCGGCCTGCGCCGCAGCGTCAGCACGGGTGAAGATGAATTGGCCGCCCAGCTGCGCCTGACACGCACGCTGCAGGACGATTTGCTGCGCACCCGCATGATGGCTTTTGAGTCGGCGCTGGGTGAACGCCTGCACCGCCTGGTGCGCCAGGCGGCGCGCGAAACCGGCAAGCAGGCGCAGCTGCTCATCGAAGGTGGGCATATCGAGTTGGACCGTGCGGTGCTGGAGCGCCTCACGGGTGCTCTGGAGCACCTGCTGCGCAACAGCGTGGTGCATGGCATCGAGCTGCCGCAGCAGCGTCTGAGCGCAGGCAAGCCCGAGCAGGGCGAGGTGAGGCTGCGTTTGAGCCACTCCGGCAGCGAGGTGCTGATCGTCTGCGAAGACGACGGTGCGGGCCTGGATTTGCCCCGCATCCGCGAGCGTGCGTTGGCGCAAGGTTTGATTGCCGCCGACAGCGCAGTGGACGAGCAGCAGCTTGTCGACCTGATCTACACCCCCGGGCTCACCACCGCTGAGGCCCTGACCGAAATGGCGGGGCGCGGTGTGGGCATGGATGTGGTGCGCACCGAGCTGGAAACCTTGGGTGGCGGTGTGCGTGCGCGCAGCCGCCAGGGCGAGGGCACCCGCTTTGAGCTGCGCGTGCCGCTGACCACCGCACTCACCCGCGTGGTGGTGTTGCGCCAGGGCGAGCGCCGTGTGGCCGTGCCCGCGCAGCTGATGCTGTCAGTGCAGCGTGTGGCGGTGGAGCAGGTGGCGCAAGCCTATACCAGCGGTCAGATTGAGCTGTCGGGCCATGCCTTGCCTTTCTATGCCCTGGGTGCACTGCTGGGTGAAGGCAGTCGTGCGCAGTTGCTGGGGCGCCATGTGCCCTTGGTGCTGGTGCACAGCGCTGGGCAGCAGCTGGCTTTGCACGTTGATGAGGTGTTGGGCAACCAGGAAGTGGTGGTCAAGAGTCTGGGCGAGCAGCTGGTGCGCGTGCCGGGTCTGTCGGGTATCAGCGTGCTGGCCAGTGGCGAAGTGGCTTTGCTCTACAACCCTGTTTTGCTGGCGCAGCGCTATGGGGTCAGGTCGCGTGAACTCATGCGCGCCGCACCGCTCGAGGGTCAGCACCAAATGCAATTGGCAGAGCGCCCCGACGCACCGCCAGTCTTGGTGGTGGACGACTCGCTGACTGTGCGCCGTGTCACGCAGCGCTTGCTTGAGCGAGAGGGCTTGCGCGTGATGTTGGCCAAGGACGGCATGGAGGCCATGGAGGTGCTCAGTGGCAGCGAGCTGCCCAGTGTGGTGCTCTCTGATATCGAAATGCCGCGCATGGACGGTTTTGACCTGGTGCGTCACATGCGTGCTGATCCCCGCCTGGCGCAGCTGCCCGTGATCATGATCACGTCTCGTATCGCCCCCAAGCACCGCGAGTACGCGTTTCAGCTGGGAGTTGTGGACTACTTGGGCAAGCCGTACGACGAGGAACTGTTGTTGCGTTTGATCGGTCGTTACACTACCGCCACAAACGCGTAAGGCATGTCCCTCTTGCTGCGTATAGCGGGCCGCATGTCCCGTGTCGGGGGAATGCTTAATCACAACACGCGCAGCACATCGCGACGCGAGGGGCATCAGTTATGTCAGAGGTGGTTGAGCACCTGGCAGTGCTTACCGGATTCCGTGACCGGGATGTGATGGATGCCACCCTGGTCAGCTCGCTGGCCGACATGTTGGCGCCACAGTCTGTCGCGGCTTATCGTGTGCTGGGCGAGCACAGTGATCAGCGCTGGGTGACGCGCGCTTGCATGAACGCCGGGCAGACCATTGTTTCGGCGCAGGAGTTGCGGCTCGAGGAGCTGCCGCCTGTGGCGGATTTTCCGCACCGTCAGATGTGCTTGGAAAGCGGGCAAGAGAACTTCTTGCAGCAAGACGATCGACACATTGCCTTGTTCCCGCTGGCCTCAGAACAACAAGTGGTTGGCGTTTTGGAAATCACCTCGGCGGAGCCTTTGGGTGAGCAGGCGCGCCGCACGGTGGCAGCGGTGTTGCGCATCTATCGCAATTTCATGGGCCTGCTCGACTACAGCGAGCGTGACACCCTCACGGGTTTGCTCAACCGTAAGACCTTTGACACCGTATTTTTGAAACAATTGCAGCAGCGCCAGCCCCTGATGCAGGACGAAACGGTGGGTCGCCGTCACACCGTTGGTGAGGTGCGAGGGTATCTGGGCGTGGTGGATATTGACCACTTCAAATCCATCAATGACCGGTTTGGCCACTTGATCGGTGACGAAGTGCTGCTGCTGCTGGCCCGTCTGATGTCTTCGACCTTTCGCTACCACGACCAGGTCTACCGCTTTGGTGGTGAGGAGTTCGTGGTGCTGATGCGCTGCAAGAGCGCGCAAGATGCGGAGCAGGCCTTTGAGCGCTTCCGTGCCGCCACCCAAGCGTTCCCCTTTCCCCAGGTGGGGGAGCTCACGGTCAGCGTCGGCTACACCGAGATTCGTGACATGGACAGCCCGACGCAAGCCCTGCAGCGCGCTGATGCGGCGGTCTATTACGCCAAAGAACACGGTCGCAACCAAGTGTGCAATCACGCGCAACTGTTGGTTTTGGGGCATCTGAAAGACGAAGACAGCCCTAGCAGCGTCGAACTGTTTTAACCCCCTCCAAGTAGGGGGGGTGATGGCTTCAGTCCCTGGTTTGGGTGTGGGGTTAATCAATCGATTGATTAACTTCTAGAATGAAGCGCATGAGCCGTCGCACCAAGCCGGGCCTTGCGCCTGAATCTGCACCCACCCCGCGCGCCCAAAAGGCAACCGCAGCCGCTCCACCTGAAGCGGCCACGCGCCAGCGGCTTTTGGATGCTGCTTTGCGCTGCTTTGCCGAGAGGGGCTTTGCGCGCGCCAGTACAAGAGAAATTGGCTTGGCGGCAGAGTGCAACATTGCGCTGATTGCCTACCACTTTGGCGACAAGGGCGGCTTGTACCGTGCAGTGTTGGGCTTGCCACTGCAACAGCTCGCGCCTGTGGCGGCGCTGTATGACCGTGACGAGATGCCCTTGGCTGAATGGCTCGATGGCATCTACCGGCTCTTGCTTGCGCCGCTGCGCGAGTCGGACGTGCGCTTTCGCCATGTCATGCGCATTTGGGGCCGCGAGATGACAGACCCCACCGAGATTGGCCAGAGCTTTTGCGCCGAGTGCGTGGAACCACACCGCTTGGCGCTGCAGGCCGCGCTGGGGCGCCGCTGTGGCGCGCGCCGCGTCGATCTGCCGCTGCAGCACCTCACCTTCGCGGTGATGGCCATCATCGAGCAATACTGGAATTCCGTGGACATCATTCAGAACTCCACGCCTCAGGTCTTGGGCAGCGCGCGCGCCATCACCATGCTGCAAGCCAGCCTGGTGCGTATGGCGCAAGCCATGATCGAGGCGGAGAGTTCGCGTCGTCGCAGTGGGGGCGACCCACCCGATTGAACTTGGCATATCGCGCCAGCGCTGTGGCTACAGCGGGCGTACAACTTTGGCCCAGGTCTGCAGTCATGGCCCAGGTCTTTGAAGACCCAGAAAGGAAGTGCATGAAAGATCGAACTCGTCACCGCGCCCGCCGCGTGGGCCTGTGGATGTCGGCGGGCTTGGCGGTGTGGATTTTGGGAGGCTGTGCCCACAAGCCCCTGCCTACCGGCGCGCTGCAAGGGCATACACCCGCTGACTGGGCCGCTCGCGCCTCCTCAGCGCAGACCAACCCAGCGCCCGCCTGGGAGCGCATGGACGACGCCGTGCTGCGCCAGCTCGTGGCCTGGACTTGGACCGACCAGCCTGGCCTGCAACAGGCTGTGGCACGGCTGGATGAAGCGCGCGCCCTGGCTGGGGCCTCGGCCGCAGCCTCGGGCCTCAACGCCACGGGGCAATGGCAGCGCGGCCGCCAGGCTGTGCCTGCAGGTTTGCCCATCCAGAACATCAGCCTGGGTCAGTTCGATGCGAGCTGGGAGCTGGATTTGTTCGGCCGCGCCCGCCAGCTCAACAAGGCCAGCAGCCTGCGCGCCGAGGCCTCGGCGCTGGAAGTGCAGGCGCTGCGCCTGAGCCTGGCCACCGAGACTGCCGAGCTCTACCTGAGCCTGCGTGCTGCCGAGCAATTGGTGGCGCTGGGCGAGCAGGAGCTGGCCTCGGCCAACGAGGTGGCCAAGCTCTCACGCCAGCGCCAGCAGGTGGGGCTGGAGGCCAGTGCCAGCAGTGCCTTGCTGCAAGGCGCTGCGGCCGAGGCCCAGCAGCGGCTGCTGGCGCAACGCGCTCAGCGGGAGCAACTGCTCAAGGCCCTGGCCGCGCTGACCGCGCATGAGGAGGCGCAGCTGCGCAGCCTGCTGGCGCGCAGCCCCGGGGCCTGGCCACAGCTGGGGGCGCCGTTTGCCGTGGCTGTGCCAGCCCAGGCCTTGCAACAGCGCCCGGATGTAGCGGCGGCTCAGACCCAGGCGCTGGCCGCTTGGGCTGCAGCCGGTGCCGCAGAGGCCGCGCGCTGGCCCCAGCTCAGCTTGGTGGGCAGCTTCAGCGTGGCTGGCATACAGCTGGGTGGCGCCACAGACGAGTCGCGGGGCTGGGGCTTTGGCCCTCGGCTGACCCTGCCGCTGCTCGACGGCGGGCGCGCCCGCGCTGAGGCGCAGGCCGCGCAGGCGCGCTGGCGTCAGGCCGAGGCGGCTTGGCGTGGTGCGGTGCTGCAGGCCGTGCGCGAGGTGGAAGACGCGCTGGTGCGGCTGGATGCGGCACAGCAGCGTCAGGCCCCCATGCAGCAGTCCTTGCAAGCCTATGAGCAGGCCCTGGTGGCCACGCAGCAGCGCTGGCAGGCGGGCTTTGCTAGCGCCCAGGAATTGGAAGACCAGCGCCGTGTGACGCTGGGTGCGCGCGCCGCCATGGTGCAGCTGCAGCGTGAACAGCGCTCGGCCTGGCTGGCCTTGCACAAGGCCGTGGGCGGCGGTTGGCAAGCGCCTCTGGTATCGAACAGTCAAACACAGGATTCCACATCGTGAAGCGTATTCATTCCATTGCAGCGGCCACGGCGGTGGCCATTTCCGCTTACGCCTCTTTGCTCGTGCTGGGCAGTGTGGGCACGCCGGCGCAAGCCCAGGATGCCAAAGCCGAACCCGCACCCAAAGGTCAGCGGGCCGCCTTGAGCGTGACCCTGGTGCGTGCTCAAAGCAGCGCCTGGCCGCAAACCATCGGTGCCGTGGGCACGCTGGCGCCCTGGCAAGAGATGCAACTCTCCACCGAGACCGGCGGGCTCATGATCACCGAGCTGCGCGCGCAAGTGGGCGATGTGGTGCGCCGCGGGCAACTGCTGGCGCAGCTCAACGACGCCAGCGTGCGGGCCGAGCTGGCGCAGGCCGAGGCCGGTCTGGCCGAAGCCCAGGCCGCCGACCAACAGGCCCAGGGCGATGCGCGCCGCGCCGCACAGCTGCAGGCGCAGGGCAGCACGGCCCTGTCAGAGCAGGCGCTAGCGCAGTTCCAAGTGCAGGCGCAAGCCTCGGCCGCCCGCGTCAAGGCCGCACAAGCTCGTGTGCAGGCCTCGCAGCTGCGATTGGCGCAAACGCGCATCACCGCGCCGGACGACGGTGTGGTGAGCGCGCGCCACGCCACTCAGGGTGCCGTGGTGCAGCCGGGGCAGGAGCTGTTTCGGCTGATTCGCCAGCAGCGCCTGGAGTGGCGTGCTGAGCTGGCCGCTGACGCGCTGGCGCAGCTGCGCCCGGGTGCCGTGGCGCGCCTGAGCCTGCCGGGGCAGACGCAGACGCTGGAAGGGCGGGTGCGCCAATTGGCGCCCGCGGTGGACGCCAACACACGCATGGGCGTGGCCTATGTGGATGTGCCACGCCATGCAGCGCTGCGTGCAGGCAGTTTTGTGCGCGGCGTGTTTGAGCTGGCCCAGAGCAGCGCGGTGCATTTGCCGCAAGCGGCCGTGCTGCAGCGTGATGGCTTCGCCTATGTTTATCGTGTGGACGAGGCCAGCGAGCGCGTGCAGCAGCGCAAGGTCACGGTGGGGCGCCGTCAGGGCGACCGCATCGAGATTCTGGCGGGTCTGGACGCCAACACCCCTGTGGTGGCGTCTGGCGTGGCCTTTTTGGCCGATGGCGATCGCGTGAAGATCCTCAGCAGTGCCAAGGTGCCCGCCACCCCGGCAGCGGCTGCGGCGCGCTGATACACCCTCGAGGGAGTCAACACTCATGAACGTATCAGCCTGGTGCATACGCAACCCCATTCCCGCTCTGCTGCTCTTCATCATGCTCACGCTGGCCGGTGTGGCTGGCTTTCGGGCGATGAAGATCCAGAACTTTCCCGATATTGATCTGCCCACCATCATCGTTACGGCAGCGCTGCCTGGGGCTTCGCCCGCGCAGCTGGAATCGCAGGTGGCGCGCAAGATCGAGAACCAGATTGCCACGCTGCAAGGCGTCAAGCACATCTACACCACCATGCAGGACGGGGTGGCGGTGATCTCCACTGAGTTCCGCCTGGAAAAGCCCACCCAGCAGGCGTTGGATGACGTGCGCGACGCTGTGGCGCGTGTGCGTGCTGATTTGCCTGCCGACCTGCGTGATCCCACCATCACCAAGATGGAGTTGGCGGGCGGCACTATGCTGAGTTTCACCGTGGCTTCGGACCAAATGGATGGCGAGGCGCTGTCCTGGTTTGTGGACCATGAGGTGAGCAAGCGCATCCTCGCCGTCAAAGGTGTAGGGGCGGTCTCACGCGTGGGTGGCGTCACGCGTGAAGTGCGCGTGGAGCTGGACCCGGCGCGGCTTGTGGCGCTCAACGCCACGGCCGCGGACGTGTCGCGCCAGCTGCGCAACATCCAGCAAGAAGCCTCCGGTGGCCGATCTGAAGTGGGCGGTGCAGAACAAAGCGTACGCACGCTGGCCACGGTGCAGTCCGCGGCTGAACTCGCGGCCATGGAGATCAGCCTCTCCGATGGTCGGCGCCTGCGCCTGGACCAAGTGGCCCATGTCAGCGACACCGTGGGTGAACAGCGCTCGGCGGCCTACCTCAACGGCAAGCCGGTGGTGGGTTTTGAGATTTCGCGCACCCGCGGTGCAGGCGAAATCGATGTCGCCGATGGCGTGCGCGCCGCGGTGACGGAACTCAGCGAAGCTCACCCGCAAGTGCGCTTTGAGGAGTCCTTCAACTTTGTTGAACCCGTGCGCGAGAACTACGAAGGCAGCATGTATTTGCTGTACGAAGGTGCTGCACTGGCGGTGATTGTGGTGTTCTTCTTCCTGCGCGACTGGCGCGCCACGCTGGTGGCCGCCACGGCGCTGCCACTGTCGGTCTTGCCTACGTTTGCGGTGATGTACCTGATGGGCTTTTCCATCAACGTGGTCACGCTGCTGTCGTTGTCGCTGGTGGTGGGGGTGTTGGTGGACGATGCCATCGTCGAGATCGAAAACATCATGCGCCACCTGGCTCAAGGCAAAACCCCGCTGCAAGCCGCCATGGAAGCGGCCGATGAGATCGGCCTGGCCGTGATTGCCACCACCTTCACGCTGATTGCCGTGTTCCTGCCTACCGCCTTCATGAGCGGCATTCCCGGCAAGTTCTTTGTGCAGTTTGGCTGGACAGCGGCTATTGCGGTGTTCTTCTCGCTGGTGGTGGCGCGCATGCTCACGCCCATGATGGCGGCCTATATCTTGCGGCCGCCCAAGGTGGCACATGCTGAGCCGCGCTGGCTGCAGCGCTACACCGGCTGGGCACGCTGGTGTTTGAAACACCGCATTGCCACGCTGCTCATCACCGGTGTGTTCACGGTGGCTTCTTTTGGCTTGGTGGGGCTGCTGCCCACGGGGTTCATTCCGCCGGACGACCTCTCGCAAACCCAGGTCAGCCTGACGCTGCCGCCAGGGTCAAGCTTTGAGCAAACCCGTGCCGCCACGCAGCAGGCCGAAGCTCTGGTGCGCCAGAACCCCCACGTCAAGCTCATCTACACCACCATTGGCGGCGGCGGTGCCGGGGCTGATCCCTTTATGGTGACGGCAGGCCCGAGTGTGAACCGATCCACCCTGACGTTGGAGATGACGCATCGCAAGAATCGCCCGGGCATTTCCAAGCAGGACCTCGAGGCGCAGCTGCGTGAGCTCATGGCTGGCCTGCCGGGTGTGCGTGTCAAAGTGGGTTTTGGCGGTTCGTCCGAAAAATACGTGCTGGTGCTCGCTGGTGAAGATGGTCGCTTGTTGTCCGAACACGCCGCGCGTGTAGAGCAGGAACTGCGGGGCATTCCGGGCATTGGTGCAGTGACATCCAGTGCCAGCTTGGTGCGGCCGGAACTGGTGGTGCGGCCTGACTTTGCGCGGGCGGCCGATTTGGGTGTGAGCTCAGCGGCCATTGCCGACACGCTGCGTGTGGCCACCATGGGTGACTACGACCAAGCCCTGGCCAAGCTCAACCTCAGCCAGCGCCAAGTACCCATTGTGGTGCGCCTGCCCCAGGGTGCACGCGCCGATTTGGACCTGCTGGGTGCCTTGCGCGTGCCCGGCAGCAAGGGCCCGGTGCCCCTGTCACAGGTGGCCACCCTTGAAATGGCCAGCGGTGCTTCGCTGATCGACCGCTATGACCGCCAGCGCAACATCAACTTCGAGATTGAGCTCAACGGCCAGCCCTTGGGCTTGGTAGAGCAGCAGGCCCTGGCGCTGCCCAGCCTGAAGAATCTACCGCCCGGTGTGAAGCAGGCCACCATTGGTGATGCCGAAGCCATGGGCGAGTTGTTCCAGAGCTTTGGATTGGCCATGCTCACCGGGGTGCTGTGCATCTATGTGGTGCTGGTGCTTCTGTTCAAGGACTTTGTGCAGCCCGTGACGATTCTGGCGGCCTTGCTGCTGTCCATTCCCGGCGCGTTCGTGGCGCTGTTTGTCACGCACACTGCGCTGTCCATGCCCTCCATGATCGGGCTCATCATGCTCATGGGCATTGCCACCAAGAACTCGATCTTGCTGGTGGACTACATCATCATCGCGCGGCGTGACCATGGCCTGTCGCGCTGGGAGGCCATCGTGGATGCTTGCCGCAAGCGTGCACGGCCCATCATCATGACCACTATTGCTATGGGTGCGGGCATGATGCCCATTGCCCTGGGTATTGGCGTGGACCCGAGCTTCCGCTCGCCCATGGCCATCGTGGTGATCGGTGGCCTCATCACCTCCACCTTCCTGAGCCTGCTGGTCATCCCGGTGGTGTTCAGCTATGTGGACGACCTCATTGGCCTGGTCAGTCCAAGCCGCCGCCGCGCCGCCCGAGCGGCCAAGGCTTCAGCCTGAGGCCAAGGCCTGGCTGTGGGGGTGCCCTGCAGCCAGGCCAGCCTAGTTGTACGAAGCCAGGCTCTTGGCTGCCTGTCGTGGCATGGGTCGGTCTTGCCATCTACACCTTGCGCACAAACTCCGACTTCAGGCCCATGGCGCCAATGCCGTCGATCTTGCAGTCAATGTCGTGGTCGCCCTCGGTGAGGCGGATGTTTTTGACTTTGGTGCCGACTTTGACGACCAGCGATGAGCCTTTGATCTTCAGGTCTTTGATGACGGTGACCGTGTCGCCGTCTTGCAGCACGTTGCCCACGGCGTCCTTGATGACCGGGGCGGCGTCAGCGCTGGGGGTGGATTCCGGTGCCAGGGCTGACCATTCGTACCCGCACTCGGGGCAGACCAGTTGGGTGCCGTCTTCGTAGGTGTAGACGGAGTTGCACAGCGGGCAGGCGGGCAGGGTGGTCATGGCGGGTGTTGGTGGTGGGGTAAAGAAAAAGCCTCACAGGCTTTCGCATGTGAGGCTTGATTTTGGCTCCCCGACCTGGGCTCGAACCAGGGACCTACGGATTAACAGTCCGGCGCTCTACCGACTGAGCTATCGGGGAATTGTTGGGTATGTCGACCCAGGCAAACGGTGGCACCTGGGCGTCTTGATTTGGCTCCCCGACCTGGGCTCGAACCAGGGACCTACGGATTAACAGTCCGGCGCTCTACCGACTGAGCTATCGGGGATCGGTAAGCCAAAGAGTATAGAACAGTTTCAGTAGCCTGCGCAAGGTTTGCTTAGAAATTCCAGCTGGCCGAAGCACGCAATGTGCGAGGAGCGAGCGGGTAGAGGTAGACGTGTTCGTACTGGTAGGGGGACTCGCGCCAGGCGCGGCGGTTGAGGGCGTTGTCCAGCCCGGCGCGCAGCACCAGGGTGTGGGCGCCCAGGGTCCAGTCGTAGCGTGCGCCCAGCTCCAGCGTGGTCCAGCCGGGCAGCTGCAGGCTGTTGTCGGGCAGGATCATGCGCGGGCCTTCGTGCTGCAGGCTGGCCACCCAGCGCAGGCCCGGCAGCAGGGCGGCTTGTTGCAGCTGCAGCCGTGCGCTGCGTGCGGGCACGTTGTCGGGCTTGAGGCCGTTGAGGCTGGCGTCGGCCGAGTCTTGGCGCTGGGCTTTGAGCCACAGGCCGCTGGCGGCGAGGCTGCCGCCGTTCCACTTCAGCGTGGCCTGGGCTTCCAGGCCGCGGTGGTGCTGCACGCCGTCGGCGCGGCGCTCCAGCAGGCCGCTGGCCAGGGTGATGTCGCGCCAGGCCGGACGGCTGATGTCAAACGCGCTCAGGCCCCAGTCCAGCAGCGGGCTTTCGCCGCGCAGGCCCAGTTCCCACTGGCGGCTGCGCAGGGCGGGCAGGGCTTGGCCAGCGTTGGCGTAGGTGTTGCGCTGCGGGGTGACTTCAGACTCCACGCCTTGCCCCCAGCTGGCGTAGGCCTGCAGTTGCGGGGCCAGGGTCCAGCTCAAGCCCAGCCAGGGGGTGGTGAAGCTCTGGCTGTAGTCGGTGGCGCGCGGGTTGCTGGTGTTCACGCGCGCGCTGGCGCGCTGCAGCTGCGTGTGGCGCAGGCCCACAAAGAGCTGGGCCTGGGCGCTCAGCGCCACGGTGTCGCGCAGGGCCAGTTCGGTGCTGCGTTCGTCGCGGTTGGTGTTGGCGTCGTTCAGGCTGGGGTCGGCTTGGGTGCGGGGCAGGCCGCTGATGTTGCCGGTGCCTGCCCAGTTGTAGGCCTGGCCCTCAAAGCGGCTGTTGAAGGCGCTGCGCAGCACGCTGGCTTGCAGCTGGTGCTGCAGTGCACCGGTGCTGAAGCGCCCTTGCAGGCTGACCTCCAGCGCGCGGCTGTGGCGGTGTTCGTTGTCGCTGCGGTAGTCGAACTGGTCGAAGTCGCCGTTGGGGCAGTAGCTGCTGGCCCAGTAGGTGCCATCAGCTTGGGTGCAGCCGAAGGGGTAGGCCAGGCGGTCGTCGGTGCGCAAGTTCTGGGCCATGGCCTGGGCTTGCAGCTGCCACTGGGCGCTGAGCTGCTGGCGCAGGCGTACCGAGGTGGTGTCGCCCTGGAAGCGCACGGGCAGGCTCCAGTCCTGGTTGTTCAGATTGACACGGGGGTTGATGGCGCGCGCATCGGGCAGCTGCGCGCCCAGCAGGCTGAAGCCGGGCTGGCTGCGCTGGCGCTGCTGGCTGTGCTCGTACTCCACATCCAGCACGGTGTCCGCGCTGGCCTGCCACTGCCCGGCCAGGGCGAGTTGGCGGCGCTGGCCGTTGGCGTCGTACAAAGCCGGGTGCAGCTGGGCGGCGCTGGCGTTCACGCGCAGGCCCACGCTGCCCATGCGGCGGTTGAGGTCCAGCCCCGCTTCGAGCTGGCCGTATTGGTCGGCCGCCAGCAGCAGCGAGCTGGCGTCTTCGCGCAAGGGGCGCTTGACCACCAGGTTGACCAGGCCGCCCGGTGCGCTGGTGCCCGCTTGCAAGCCACTCGTGCCCTTGAGCAGCTCCACGCGCTCCATATTGCCCAGCAGCAGGGCGGTTTCGGCGTTGATGGGCAGACCGTCGCGGCGGTAGTTGAAGCGGTTGTCCAGCGTGAAGCCGCGCAGCTTGAGGTAAGACACATAGCCTGCGGCGTTGTAGGCGTCGCTGGCGCTGGCGTCCAGTTCGGTGAGTCCGGCCAAGCTGCTGATGCCGCGTTCACGCAGCTGCTCCTGGCTGGTCGAGAGGGTCTGCATGGGCAGCTGTGCGGCCGGGGTGTCACCCCAGCCCGCCACGCCCGATGGCAGCTGGGCGCGCCCGCTGAGCTGCACGGCTGGCAGGGTGCTGGTGACCGTGTTTTGGGCTTGTGCGCTGGCGCACAGCAGCGCGGCCAGGGCCAGAGTGCCCAGGCGGTGGTGGGGGTGGGAGAGCTTGTGGTGCATGGTGCAGTGTGGGCTGGGCGCGGGGCGCGCCGTGCCAGCGGCCCAAACGCCGCCGGCGCCCAGGTGGGCGGCGGGTTTGGGTGCAACACATGCGTTCCCTGCGCGAGGATTACCTCGGATGCGTGCCGCATCTGGGACCTCGGCACGCACGCGATCAGGTTCAAAGGGTGTTTCTCAGCCGCAGCCAGCCCACCGCGTTGCGGCAGCAAGAAGGCAGCAGCACCCCTAGCGAAGCTGCAATTTTAGGCGCTGAGGCGCCAAATACCAGGGGCCTTGAACCGAGGGGGGTGTCAGCGCCAGGGCTTTAGGCTGGGGGCAGCGCCTGCCATTGCGGCTGGTACCCCAGCTGCTGCGTCAAGGCCAGGGCGTCGCGGCGCAGCGCGGCTGCCAGTGGGCCTTGCAGCGTGGCATCAAAGGCAGAACTTGGCCCCACGGCGGTGAGCGACAGCGCCAGCTGCCCACGCTGGTCCAGCACCGCCGCGGCCAGTGCGGAAACGCCGGGCACGGCTTCGTCCAGGGTCTGGGCCAGGCCCCAGGCCAGGGCGTCGTCGCGGCGCTGGCGCAGTGCGGCCACGGCGCTGCGCAGGGCTGCGGGCGCCAGGCCTTCGGCGCGCAGTGTTTCGCGCCAGAGGGTCTCGGGAAGATGGGCGGCAAAGAGGCGGCCGCTGGCGGTGTCGGCCAGGCTCATCACCGTGCCGTGGCGCATGCTGATGTGCAGCGGCGTGGGCGCGTGGGCCACGCGCACCACTGTGGGCCCGCGGTTGCCCCACACCACGATGGCCACGGTGTGCCCCAGCTCGGCGGCCAGCGCTTCGATGCGCGGCGTGGCCAGGCGCACGGGGTCGTACTGCTGCAGGCTGATGAGCCCCAGCTGCAGTGCCAGGGGGCCCAGGCCATAGAGCCCGTCCTCGTGCTGCGCCACCAGGCCGAGCTTGATAAAGCTCACCAGATAGGGGTGGGCTTTGGCTGCGGGCATGCCGGCCTCGCGCGCCAAATCCTTCAGCGCCAGGGCCTGACCCTGGTGCGCCAAGGCCCGCAGCAAGGCGCCGCCGACCTCAATGCTTTGAATGCCGCGCGGGCTGGGTGGGCTTGTGGTCATGGTTTGATTGGGTTGAATCGATTAGACAATATCAAACGGTGCCACTATCATCAAGCGCATCGTTGAATACCGCCACACCCGCACCCAGGGAGCAGAGATGAAGATCGACCGCATCCACCACGTCGCCTACCGCTGCAAGGACGCCAAGCAAACCGTCGAGTGGTACGTCAAGCACTTGAACATGGACTTTGTGCTGGCCATCGCCGAGGACAAAGTGCCCTCCACGCAGGCGCCAGACCCGTATATGCACGTCTTTCTCGATGCCGGCCAGGGCAATGTGCTGGCCTTCTTTGAGCTGCCCAACTCGCCCGAGATGGGGCGCGATGAAAACACCCCGGGCTGGGTGCAGCACATCGCCTTCAAGGTCGACAGCCTTGCCACTCTTGAAGCCACCAAGGCGCGGCTGCAGGCCGCAGGCATTGAGGTGGTGGGCGTGACCGACCACACCATCTTCAAGAGCATCTACTTCTTTGACCCCAACGGCCACCGCATTGAGCTGGCGGCCGACGTGGGCACGCCCGAGATGTACGAGCGGCTCGATGCCTGCAAGTGGGAGATGCTCAATGAATGGGCGCAGACGCGCAAAGCCCCGCGCCATGCCGCGTGGATGCACGAAAAGCAGTTCGACACCGGCACGCCACACTGAGCGCCGCCACTGCTTTCCCTACACACTTTTGCACCGATTTTTGCCATGAGTTTTCTGGATCACACCCACGACCCCGAAGCCCGCAGCTGGGTGGCTTGTGCCAACGCGCCGGAGTCTGACTTCCCGCTGCAAAACCTGCCCTATGGGCGCTTTCGCCGCGCTGGCAGCAACGAGCGCTGGCGCATTGGCGTGGCCATTGGCAGCCAAATCCTGGACCTGGCCGCTGCCGCGGCCCAAGGGCGCTGGCAGCCCAGCCAGCAGGTGTGGCTGCAGGCGCTGGCCGAAGGCGACTTGAACCGCTTCATGGCCGCCCCGCTGGCACAGCGCCGTGCGCTGCGTGCGGCCTTGTTTGAGGCGCTGTGCGAAGGCAGTGCGCAGCAAGGCGCGCTGCAGCGCTGCCTGGTGGCGCAAAGCCAGGCCGAGATGGCGCTGCCCTGCCAGATCGGTGACTACACCGACTTCTACACCGGCATCCACCACGCCACCACGGTGGGCAAGCTGTTCCGCCCGGACAACCCGCTGTTGCCCAACTACAAGTGGGTGCCCATTGGCTACCACGGCCGTGCCTCGTCCATCGTGGTGGACGGCACGCCGGTGCGCCGCCCGCAAGGCCAGCTCAAAGGGCCTGAGCACGAGGTGCCCAGCTACGCCCCAAGCCGCCGCCTGGACTACGAGCTGGAGCTGGGGCTTTATGTGGCGCGCGGCAATGCCCTGGGCGAGCCCATTGCCATGGAGGCGGTGAGCGAGCACCTCTTCGGCCTGAGCTTGCTCAACGACTGGAGCGCGCGCGATGTGCAGGGCTGGGAGTACCAGCCGCTGGGACCCTTTCTGGCAAAGAACTTCGCCAGCACGGTCTCGCCGTGGATCGTCACCATGGAGGCGCTGGAGCCCTACCGCTTGCCCTTCACCCGCCCCGAAGGCGACCCTCAGCCGCTGCCCTACCTCAGCAGCGCAGCCAACACCGAGGGCGGCAGCTACGACATCGAGCTTGAAGTGTGGCTGCAGACGGCCAAGATGCGCGCAGCCGGTCAAGCCGCGCAGCGCCTCATGCGCAGCAACTTCCGCCACGCCTACTGGACGCTGGCGCAGATGCTGGTGCACCACGCCAGCGGCGGCTGCAATCTGCAGCCGGGCGATTTGCTGGGCACGGGCACCCAGTCCGGGCCGCTGCCTGAGGAGGGGGGCTCGCTGCTGGAGCTCAGCGCCGGTGGCAAGCAGGCACTGAGCCTGAGCAGCGGTGAGACGCGCACCTTCTTGCAAGACGGCGACATCGTCACCCTGCGCGCCTATGCGCAACGCGAGGGTGCGCCGCGCATCGGCTTTGGCAGTTGCAGCGGCGAGGTCTTGCCCACGCTGCAGGGCTGAAGCCTCAGCCCTGCGCTTGCCGCCAGCGCCGCAGCACTGCGGTGGCGGCGGCAGCCAGCAGCAGGCCCAGCGCAATGCCCACGCTGTCGGCCACCACGTCCTGGGGGTCGGCGCTGCGGCCCGGAATGCGGGCCTGCACCAACTCAATCAACACCCCGTAGGCCAGCAGCAAGACCACCAAGGGCAGGGCGCGTTGCCGCCACGCCAAGCGTCCGGCCGCGGCCAGGGCCAGAAAGGCCAGTATGTGGTTGGCTTTGTCCCAGCCCGTATCCACTTCCCGGGGCGGGTGGGGCATGAAGGCCAGCGTGGCAATGCCCAGCACCATCAGCACAAAGCACAGCTGCAATGCAAAACGCAGCGTGGGGGATTTGATGTGGCGCAGCATGGGCGAGAGGTCTGGCGACGAGAGCAAAAGCGGGGCCACAGTGTAGGTCCGGCAGCCCTGCTCGTTGCCGTGCCAGAGCTGCCGCGCAAGGGCAAGTGCGGTGATAGGCCGCAGCTTCAGCGGTCAAACACCCAGCCCAAGCCCAGCGTCCACCAGCCCTGACCTTCTGGGCCGTTGTGCCGTGCTCGGCTGAAATCAAGGGTCAGATCTTTTTGCAGCGAAACGCGCAGACCGGCGCGGCGGTGGCGCAAGCTGCCGTCGTCCCACCACTCTGTCAGCAATTGCAGGCGCTGTGTGGCCTGCCACTCCAGCGCGGCGCCACGGCGCGTGCGGTCGGCCGCGCCGCGCAGCACATCGCGGCCCAGGTTGAGGTGCAGGGCAAAGTCCTCGCTGGCTTGCCAGGTCAGTGGCAGCACCAGGGTGTGCCCGCTGAACTTGGGTCGGTGGTCTTGCAGGTTGACCAGCCAAACAGCCCCCAGGCTCCAGCCTGCACCCAGCTCGGTGCCCCACTTGACCTGTGGGCCCCACACGGTGGTGGTGCCGCCTTCCCGCAGCCTGTCGACGTTCAGCGCCAGCTCCACAGGCCCCAGACGGCAGCCCGGACCCGCATGAGTGAGGCGGTGATCCGTGCCGCGCTCTTGCCAGATTTCCACCTGGCATTGGCCGGGCTCCAACAGCCCAGCGTCTTCCACGGCATGGTGGCCGCCCGAGGCCTGGGCGCACCAGGTGAGGCAAGCGCCCAAAACGGCTGCGAACACTTGAAGAACATTGCGGTGATTCATGACGACTCCTGGTACGGCAACACAGCGCTTCAGCCCGAGGGGGCGGGAGCGGTGTTGAGTGAATCACGCCCCGTGCTGAGGCATTTGAGCTAGCAAACGGGGAAGATTCGGCCAATTTCCGCAGCGTACACAAACCAGATGACGGCTGATTCGACATGAATTCGCGGCCCAAAGCAAAACAACGCGCCACCCTGTAAAGGATGGCGCGTTGTGCTGTTCTGGTGCCGGCAAGAGGAGTCGAACCCCCGACCTTCGCATTACGAATGCGCTGCTCTACCAACTGAGCTATGCCGGCCTGATTGTGAAAAATCAGAAGCCTAAGAGTATAGCGTGAAATTTCAGGGAAATTTCGCTACACCGCCAGCACGGTGCTGCCTGCTGCGGCCACGTTGGCGGAGTCCTGCAGCGCCTCGTCCAGGCAGGCGCGGTTTCGCCCTTGGGCTTTGGCCAGGTAGAGCGCGGCATCTGCACGGGCCAGCATGGGCTCAGGGCAGCTCTCGCCTGGACGCCAGGCGCTCACGCCAATGCTCACGGTGCAGCCGGGCAGGCCCTGATTGGAGGGCAACTCCGCCACAGCGGCGCACAAACGCTGCGCACAGCGCAGCGCACCCTGGGCGTCGACGGCGGGAAGCAGGACCACAAACTCTTCACCCCCGTAGCGCCCCAGCCCGTCACTGGGGCGCAGGGCTGCATGCAGGGTTTGACAAACGCGGCGCAGCACCTGGTCGCCCACCAGATGGCCGTATTGGTCGTTGACGTTTTTGAACCAATCGATATCGATCAGCATGGCGCACAGCGGTTGGGGATGGCGCTGCAGGCGGGCCAGCTCATGGTGGAACAGCTCAAGCCATGCGTGGCGAGTGAGGCTGCCAGTCAGTGAGTCCTGCGTGGCCAGTCGGCGGTACTCGTCGCGCAACCGCTCGCTGACCATCACCAGCTGGCCCATGTTGATGAGCAAAACCATCAGACTGAAGCTGCCGACGTAGATCACCTGCATGGGAGTGGGCATCAGTTGCGCACTGGAGTCGTTCAGCGTCCAGGGGCTGGAGACACAGCGCAGCATCATGATGGAGCACATCAGTGCCTGGCAGCAGCCGGTAAAGCGCATGCCCAAGCCCGCGCCGCCCTGGCGCAACAAAAGCCAGGCGTGGCGCGCGTAGATCAGCGCCATGCAAAAACTCATCAGCGCAACGCGCGCGCGATAGTGCGGCCAGACGTAGGTGAAGAGCAGCAGGCCCAGCAGGGTTAGTGCACAGGCGCAGAGCATGGCGCGGTCATGTTGGGCCATGCCCAGGTGCTGGCGTGTGCCCTGGAGGTACAGCATCTGCGCCAGCAACAGTGCAGCGTTGCCCGCCATAGGCAAGTGCAGATGCGGCCAGGTGGGGACCATGGTGATGAGCGCTGCCGACAAGGCCCCGCAAAAGGGGGCCAGCGCCCAATACCCAGTGCCTGGAACGGCTTGAGGCAGGCTGCGCCTCAGAAGCCACTGCATCCCTCCCACCAGGCAGCACAACAGAGCAGTTAGGACGATCAGCGCACGAAGGTCAACCATGTACAGCCTCGGCCCCCCAAAAGAGTTGGGTGCTGAGGCTGTCCTTATAGCCTTGTGGCGGCGCTGCGGGTGGAAGAATTTCGCAGCGTTGGCCCTTGTGGGGCCTTGAGGCCTGTTTAGGGCTGAGGCTGGTGGTACTGCGTCACGCGCTCCACCTCGTTTTTGGAGCCCAAAACCACAGCCACTCGCTCATGCAAGGTGCTGGGTTGCAGGTCCATGATGCGCTGGCGGCCGTTGGTGGCCGCGCCCCCGGCCTGTTCCACCAGGAAGGCCATGGGGTTGGCTTCGTACATCAGGCGCAGCTTGCCAGCCTTGTTGGGCTCGCGCTTGTCCCAGGGGTACATGAAGATGCCACCGCGGGTGAGGATGCGGTGCACATCGGCCACCATGGAGGCAATCCAGCGCATATTGAAGTTCTTGCCGCGCGGACCTTCTTCACCGGCCAGGCACTCGTCGATATAGCGCTTCACGGGCGCATCCCAGTGGCGCATGTTCGACATATTGATGGCGAACTCTTTGGTGTCCTCGGGGATCTTCACGTCCTCCGTGGTCAGCACCCAGGAGCCCTGCTCGCGGTCCAGCGTGAACATGGCCACGCCGTCGCCCACGGTCAGCACCAGGGTGGTCTGCGGGCCATACACGCAGTAGCCCGCCGCCGCTTGCTGGTGGCCGGGCTGCAGGAAGTCTTCCTCGCTCACGCCCTTGGCACCCTCGGGCTTTTTGAGCACCGAGAAGATGGTGCCAATCGACACATTGACGTCGATGTTGGACGAGCCATCGAGCGGGTCGAACATCAGCAGGTATTCGCCCTGGGGGAAGCGGTTGGGCACCAGGTAGATGCCTTCCATTTCCTCCGAGGCCATGGCCGCCAAGTGGCCGCCCCACTCGTTGGCCTCGATCAAGACCTCGTTGGCGATGATGTCCAGCTTCTTCTGCACCTCGCCTTGGACGTTCTCGCTACCGGCGCTGCCCAGCACATCGCCCAGCGCGCCTTTGTTGACGCTGATGGCAATGCGCTTGCAGGCCCGCGCCACCACCTCGATGAGCAGGCGCAGCTGCTGCGGGATGTGGCCGTGCTGGCGCTGCTGCTCGACCAGGTATTGGGTCAGACTGACGCGACGACTCATGAACTTGCTCCGTGAAGTTGAAAAATCGAGACCCCGGCCTCAGCCCTGGCTGTCCAGCGCCAGTGCGCGTTCGATGATTTCGCGCACATCGTTGGAGAGCTCGGGCTTGGCGGCCACGCGGGCAATGGCTTCGCGGGCAGCGTCGCGGTAGGGCTGGGCCAGCACGTTCCAGCGGTCCATGACGCGCGCCAGGCGGCCCGCCACTTGCGGGTTGATGGCATCGAGCTGCAGCACCTGCTCGGCCCAGAACACATAGCCTGCGGCGTCGCTGCGGTGGAAGGCCGCGGGGTTGAACATGCACAGCGAGAAGATCAGGCTGCGGGCGCGGTTGGGGTTTTTGAGCGTGAAGTCCGGGTGCTGGGTGAGCTGCTTGACGCGGGCAAAGGTCTTGCCGTCCACCTCGGCGGCGCGGCCTTGCAGGGCAAACCACTTGTCCACCACCAGCGGTTCGTGGCGGAACTGCGCATGGAAGCGCTCCAGCGCGGGCACGGCCAGCTCGGCGTGGGCGTTGACCAGGGCCGAGAGCGCGCCCAGGCGGTCGGTCATGTTGCTGGCGTCCTTGAAGCGCTGGTAGGCGCGACCTGGCCACACCGTGGTGCCGCTGCGCGTGGCGTGCAGCACCAGCATGGACAGCGCCTGGTTGCTCAGCGCGCGTTGGCCAGCTTGCTGCGGCGTGGGCTGGTAGCCGCCGCGCACCTGGTGGGCATCGAAGGCCCAGGCCCAGTCTTCGTGCAGCGCATCAGCCAGCTGGATGTGCGCGGCTTCGACGGCGGCGTGGATGGCTTGCGGGTCCACGCTGTGGCCTGCGGCAGCGAGCTGCTCGGCGATGTAGGCCTCGTCGGGCAGGGTCAGCGCCAGGGCCTTGAAAGCGGGGTCCAGCTCAGCATGGCGCAGCACGGCGCGCATGGCCTGGATGAAGGCGGCGTCGAGCTGCAGCGCAGCCCCGGCACGCACGGCGCCGATGATGCGCGCCAGCGCCAGGCGCTGCCCGGCTTCCCAGCGGTTGAAGGCGTCGGCGTCGTGCTGCAGCAGCATGAGCAGCTCGGTGTCGCTGAGACCATCGTCCAGCAGCACCGGGGCCGAGAAGCCGCGCAGCAGCGAGGGCACGGGCGCGCTGGCCACGTTCACGAACACGAAGGACTGCTCCAGCTGCTCCAGCACCAGCACGCGCTCGCTGCCTTGGGCTGCGGCTTCGCCTTGCAGCTGCAGGGGCAGGGCCTGGCCGTCAGCGCCCAGCAGGCCCATGGCCACGGGGATGACTTGCGCTTGCTTGTGGGTCTGGCCCGGGGTGTCGGGCAGGGTTTGGCGCAGCGTCAGCGTGTAGGTCTGGGTCTCAGCGTCGTAGCTGCCGCGTGCTTGCACACGCGGCGTGCCGGCTTGCACATACCAGCGCTTGAAGGCTTCCAGACGCGTGGCCAAGGCAGAGCCGGGGTTGGCGTCCGCCATGGCGGCGGCAAAGTCGTCGCAGGTCACGGCCTGGCCGTCGTGGCGCTCGAAGTAGAGCTTCATGCCGGCTTCAAAGCCTGCGCGGCCCACCAGGGTCTGGTACATGCGCACCACTTCGGCGCCCTTGTTGTAGACCGTGGCGGTGTAGAAGTTGTTGATCTCCACATAGGAGTCCGGGCGCACGGGGTGGGCCATGGCGCCAGCGTCCTCGGGGAACTGGCCCGAGCGCAGGGCGCGCACGTCCTGGATGCGGCACACGGCGCGGGCGCTGGGTGCGGCAGCCATGTCTTGGCTGAATTCTTGGTCGCGGAAGACCGTCAGGCCTTCTTTGAGCGAGAGCTGGAACCAGTCGCGGCAGGTGACGCGGTTGCCGGTCCAGTTGTGGAAGTACTCGTGCGCGACGATGGACTCGATGCGGTGGAAGTCAGCATCGGTGGCGGTGGCCGCAGAAGCCAGCAGGGCGCTGGTGTTGAAGATGTTCAGGCCCTTGTTCTCCATGGCGCCCATGTTGAAGTCGGACACGCCCACCACCATGAAGCGCTCCAGATCCAGCGGCAGACCAAAGCGCGCTTCGTCCCACACCACCGAGGCGATGAGCGAGTTCATGGCGTGCTCAGTCTTTTCCAGGTCACCACGGCGCACATAGACCTGCAGCAAATGGTCTTTGCCCGCGCGGGTGCGGATGCGCTGCTCGCGCGAGACCAGGTCTGCGGCCACCAGCGCAAACAAATAGCTGGGCTTGGGGAAGGGGTCGTGCCACTTGGCGAAGTGGCGGCCGTTGTCGAGCTCGCCCGTCTCCAGCAGGTTGCCGTTGGACAGCAGCACGGGGTACTTGGCTTGGTCGGCGCGCAGCGTGACGGTGTAGACCGCCATCACATCGGGGCGGTCCAGGAAGTAGGTGATGCGGCGAAAGCCCTCGGCCTCGCACTGCGTGAAGAAGCCACCGCCCGAGGTGTAGAGGCCCGACAGCGCGGTGTTCTTCTCGGGGGCGCAGGTGTTGCGGATTTCAAGCGTGAAGTCCGCGTCCGGCGCGCCTTCGATGATGAGCTCGTGGCCCTCCTGGCGGAAGGACACGCTCTCGCCGTTGATCAGCACGCGCAGCAGCGTCAGCTCCTCGCCGTGCAGACGCAGCGGGCCGTGTGGCACAGCGGCGTTGCGCTGGATTTGCATCTTGCTGGTGACCAGGGTCTTGGCTGGGTCCAGGTCGAAGCTGAGCTCGACCGTGCGGATCCAGTAGATGGGAGCCACATAGTCTTCGAGGCGGATCAAGGTGGGGGTGCCGTCACGCATCATGGTGGGCTTCCTTCCAGTGGTGTGTGGTGTGTCGGGTCAAACCGGCAAACCCGGCGCAACTGCGCGCCGGGGGGTGAGGCGGCGTCAGACGCCTTGCTTCAAGCTGGCGGTGATGAAGGCGTCCAAGTCGCCGTCCAGCACCTTCTGGGTGTTGGAGATTTCAACGTTGGTGCGCAAGTCCTTGATGCGGCTTTGGTCCAGCACGTAGGAGCGGATCTGGTGGCCCCAGCCCACATCGGTCTTGCTGTCCTCGAGCTTTTGCTGCTCGGCCAGGCGCTTTTTCATCTCGTGGTCATACAGGCGCGAGCGCAGGCGGCGCCAGGCCACGTCGCGGTTGCTGTGCTGGCTGCGGCCGTCCTGGCACTGCACCACGATGCCCGTGGGGATGTGGGTCAGGCGCACGGCAGAGTCGGTCTTGTTGATGTGCTGACCACCCGCACCGCTGGCGCGGAAGGTGTCGGTGCGCACATCAGAGGGGTTGATTTCGATCTCGATGGAGTCGTCCACCTCGGGGTAGACGAAGAGCGAGGCGAAGCTGGTGTGGCGGCCGCCGGAGCTGTCGAAGGGGCTTTTGCGCACCAGGCGGTGCACGCCGGTTTCGGTGCGCAGCAGGCCAAAGGCGTACTCGCCCTCGACCTTGATGGTGGCACTCTTGATGCCGGCCACATCGCCTTCGGTTTGCTCTTCCACGTCGGCCTTGAAGCCTTTGCGCTCGCAGTACTTCAGGTACTGGCGCAGCAGCATGCCGGCCCAGTCGCAAGCCTCGGTGCCACCGGCGCCGGCCTGGATGTCGATGAAGCAGTTGCTCGGGTCCGCGGGGTTGTTGAACATGCGGCGGAATTCGAGCTCTTCGACCTTGGCGCTCAAGCCCTGGGCGTCGGCCTCAATGGCGGCCAAACCGTCGAAGTCGTCTTCGGCCTTGCTCATCTCGAAGAGTTCGAGGTTGTCGGCCAGGTTGCTGGTGAGGTGGTTGATGGTGTCCACCACTTGCTCCAGCGAGCGCTTTTCTTTGCCCAGTTCCTGCGCCCGCTTGGGCTCATTCCAGACGGCGGGGTTTTCCAGGGCAGCGTTGACTTCGTTCAACCGCAGTGCTTTGCGGTCGTAGTCAAAGATACCCCCTTAGCGCGTCGGTACGCGCTTGCAGATCGGCCAATGCATTGCCGATAGCGTTGATCTGTTCGATGTCCATGGTGTCTCTTCTGTGGCGGCAGCATGCCGCGGTCAGCCCGCCATTTTCACATGCCCGCACAAGCCCCAAGGCATGGTGCAGCAGCCAGCGCGCACAATCACCGCATGCACCCCCCAGATGCCGCCCCAAGCCCCGCAGCCCTGCGCCGCGCCGCGCTGCAGCGCCATTTCTGGCGCAGCACCCTGGCGTTGACGGTGGCTTTGCTGTTTGTGTGGTTTTTGGTCAGCGTCGTTGTGACCTGGTTTGCGCGCGAGCTCAGCTTTGACTTCTTCGGCTGGCCCTTCAGCTTTTGGATGGCCGCGCAAGGCGGCCTGGTGGTGTTCTGCCTGATCGTGTTTTTCTACGCCCGCACCATGAACCGGCTCGATGAGCTGCACGCTGCCGCACTCGCGCAGTGCGCGGCCGAGGAGGCGGCGGAGCCTCAGGCGGCCGGGGCGCCTTCGTCCGGCGCTTCCAGCGGCTGACCGAGCTGGGCCAGGCGGGTTTGCGCGCGCGCCAGGTTCTGGCGCAGCTGGGTGAGGGCGGTGTCGCGCTCGGCCAGCACCGCGTTCAGGCGCTGCACCTCTTGCTGCAAGGCGCTGACCTGGGCTTCAAAACCGGCGCGCTGCGCGTCGGTGAGGGGCTCGGCGCTGCCGCTGTGGGTGTCGGTCTGGCTGTCAGTCTGGCTGTTGGCGGGCTCGGCGTTGTCGGCGGCTTTGCGTGGCTGGCGCGTGGCGCGCAGTTGCTTGGCGGTGTCGCGCAGCGCCTTCTTGCCCCCGGCGGCGGCCTGCGCCTGCTGTTCCGTGGGCAGCTCGGTGAGGATGGCCGCGGCGCTGATGGAAATCTCCCCCGCCTTGACCGCCGCCACCAACTCGGGCGCTGCGGCTTTTTGGATTTTTTCGATCTGGCTCACCGTGGCGGCGCTGATGCGCGCGGCACGCGCTACGGCCTCGCGGCTTTTGAGCGCGGGTGCGGGTGGCAGCTCGGGGCTGGCTGAGGCGCTTGCGCCACTGCCGTCTTCGCCCTCCCAGGGCGCGGGTGCGGCTTCTGACTCGGCTTCGGTGGCGGCGGCCGTGTCGTCGGGCGCCAGGGCGCCGCGGCGGCGGGTTTCGAGAATCTCTTTCTTGCGCAGGGCCAGCACGCCGCGCTGGAAATCCGACACGCTGCGCCGACCCAGGTGCTGGTCAATCATCCACAGGTGCACGTCTTCCATGCTTTTGAAGCGCGGGTTTTGCACCGTCTCAAAAGGCAGGCCGTGCTTGGTGCAGATGCCGTAGCGGTTGTGGCCATCCACCAGCACATCGCCCCACAGCACCAGCGCATCGCGGCAGCCTTCGGCCAGGATGGAGCGCTCCAGCGCAGCGTGCTCGTCGGGGGTGAGCGGGTCGATATAGGCGCGCAGTTCTTCTAGGACAACGATGTTCATGGCACAGCAACAGCACAGGGACGGGGCGCGGATTGTAAGGAGCGGCATACGCATATGCCGCTCCTTACTGCTAAGGCCGTTGGTCCCGCTTGCGACTGTGTTGAGCTGGTGGCCTTAGCGCTTGGTCACCTTGACGGTGACGATTTCAGAACCGCCCAAGCCCAAAACGGTAGGATTGGTCACCAGCAGCTGGCCGTTGATGGTCAGCTGGCAGCTTTGTGAATAGGCCTTGACTTCAGCGGATTTCGCGCAGTTGTTGCCGCCTACCCACTCCACGATCACGCCGTTGGTGCTGCTGGTGACTTCTGCTTGATAGTTGCCAGCAGACAAGGTGTAGCTGCGAAACATGCCTTCAGACAGCGTGACGGACTCATTCACGACAACGTTGTTGCCGTTGCTGTCGCCACCTTCACCGCCTCCGCATGCAGTAAGTGCCACGGTTGCCAATGCCAGGAATGCTTTTGTTGCGGATGACTTCATAACGAACTTCAGTTGTAGATGAGCTATCGGTGCGTCGCACCGAACGAGGGAGCGGTATTGAAGCTGCGCTCAGTCGGATAGCCCATCCCTATTTGTGGGGGAAGTTGCTGTCAATCGCACCGCGGTGCGCTGTCAATACAGCCGCACCACTTCGTCGGCCAGCAGCGCGGCGTCTTCGGGGTCGTGGGTGACGAGCAGGGTGGGGATTTGGCTGTGGGCCTGGAGCTGGGCCAAGTCCTGGCGCAGCTGGGTGCGCAGCGTGCTGTCGAGGGCGGCAAAGGGTTCGTCCAGCAACAGGGCCAGGGGCTCGGGAGCGAGGGCGCGGGCCAGGGCGGCGCGCTGGCGCTGGCCGCCCGAGAGCTGGCTGGGCAGCAGCTCGGCCTGGGCCTGCAGCTGCATGCGTGCAAGCCACTGCGTGACGCGCGCGTCCTGTGCGGTGCGGCGCGGGTTGAGCCAGCCGGTTTGCAGGCCAAAGGCGATGTTCTGGCGCAGCGTGAGGTGGGGGAAGAGCGCGTAGTCCTGAAACACCAGGCCGAGCTGGCGTTCATGCGGCGCCAGCGCCGTGCCGGCGCGGCTGTCGAGCAAGCTGCGCCCGAGGATGCGCACATGGTTGGCGTGCTTGGGGTCGGGCTGGGCCAGACCGGCAATCAGGCGCAGGCTGTGGGTTTTGCCGCAGCCCGAGGGCCCCAGCAGTGCCAGGCGCCGCGCGCTGCTGCGCAGCTCGAGCTTGAGCTCAAAGCGCTGCGCGCCCTGGCCCAGGGTGGCGTGCAGTTGCACGTCCCACACCAGGGGTGGGTGAGGGGTGTTGGGCGTCATGGTCGCTGAGGGGCGCGGGTGTTGTGCCCGGCCAGCAGGTGGTTGGCGCTGAGCAGCACCACCAGTGCGGTGATGGAGGTCAGCAGCACCAGGGCGTTGGCCAGCGGCGTCTGCCCGGCTTGCACGGCCTCGTACACGGCGATGGAGAGGGTTTGGGTGTGGCCGGGAATGCTGCCCGCCACCATCAGCGTGGCGCCAAACTCGCCCATGCCGCGCGCAAACGCCAGCAGCAGCCCGGCCAAAATGCCGCGCCAAGCCAGGGGCAGGCTGACGCGCAAAAACACGGCCCAGGGGCGCAGGCCCAGCGCCTGCGCGGCTTGCTCGAGCTGCGGGTCCACGGCCTCGAAGGCGGCGCGTGCGGCCTTGTAAACCAGGGGGAAGGACACCAGCGCGGCGGCCAGCACGGCGCCTTGCCAGGTGAAGATGAGCTGCAGCCCGAGTTGCTCCTGCAGCCAGCGGCCCAGGGCGCTTTGGCGCCCCACCAGCACCAGCAGGTAGTAGCCCAGCACCGTGGGCGGCAGCACCATGGGCAGGGTGAGCAAGGCGTCGAGCAGGCCGCGCCCGGCAAAGCTGCGCCGCGCCATGAGCCAGCCCAGGCCCACGCCTGTGAGCAGGTTCAAGAGCGTGGCCCAGGCCGCGACTTTGAGCGTGAGGCCCAGCGCCACGGCGGTGGCCTGCCAGGTGTCCGGGGTGAAGAGTTCAGCCAAAGGCACGGTGTGCTGACGGTCGGTTTTCAGGGCGCGCTAAAGCCATGCGCGCGCAGCAGCTGCAAGGCGGCGGGGCTTTGGCTGTAGCTCACCCAGGCCTGGGCCCACACAGGCTGCTGGCTGTGGCGCGTCACGGCTTGGGCGTAGCGTATGGGGGTGGGTGTGCCCAAGGGCAGCATCGGGCCCAATCGGTCCTGGCTGCCATGGATGTCGCTGGCGTAGACAAAGGCGGCATCCACCTCGCCGCGCAGCACGTAGTCCAGGGCCTGGCGCACATTCAGCGTGGTGATGAGGCGTGCTTGCACGGCCTGCCACAGCCCGGCCTGCTCCAGCACGGCGCGTGCCCAGCGCCCGGCGGGCACGCTGCCTGCGTGACCGATGGCGATGCGCTGCACGCCTTTGGTCTGCGCCAAGGCTTGCAAGCTGCCCAGCGCGGCGCCACCCTTGGCCTGGACCAGCACCAGGGTGTTGCCCACCACGTTGTGGCGGCTGCTCTCCTGAATCAAGCCCTGGCGCTGGGCCAGGTCCATGCTTTCTTGATCGGCCGTGGCCAGCACGTCCACCGGCGCGCCTTGCGCCAACTGCTGCACCAGGGTGCCTGAGGCCGCGGTGTTGAGCCGCACCTGCACGCCAGGGTTTTGGGCCTCAAAGCGCGCGGCCAGGGCTTTGTACGCCGGGCCCAGGCTGGCTGCGGCGGAGACCGTCAGCTCAGCCCGGGGCTGGGCGTGTGTCAGCGTCGCAGCACTCATGCTCAAGGCGCCCAGCAGGCCCAGCAGCCCCATCAGGAGCGGGCGACGCCGCGCCGGCTGCGCTGTGTGTGCCTGGGTGCTGGTGGCCATGCTCATGGCGCGTTGCCGATGTGTTGCTGCAGGAAGGCTTCCACGCGCTGCGCAAAATCAACCCGGTTTTTGACCTTGCGCCAGCCATGCCCTTCACCCGGGTAGACCACGTATTGCGGTGGGTTGCCAGCTTTTTCCAGGGCCTCGCGCATGCGGGTGCCGTGCGCCAGGGGCACGCGCACATCGTTCTCACCCATGGCCAGCAGCACCGGGCGCTTGAGCCGCGCGGCTTGGTGCACGGGCGAGTTGGCCTCCAGCATGGCGCGGTCTTCTTTGGCGCGCCCGATGGTGTCGGCCATGCCGTATTTGCGGAAGTTGCCGGTGTCGTCATTCACGCGCCACGAGCCTTCCACCAGCAGAGGCAGATCGGTCACGGCCACCCAAGACACGCCGCAGCGGTAGAGCTCGGGGTGGCGAATCAGGCCCATCAGCGTGGCGTAGCCGCCGTAGCTGGCACCGGCAATGCAGGCGCGCTCGGGATCGGCCAAGCCCTCTTTGCGGGCCCACAGCAGGGCGTCAGCCACGTCGTCTTGCATGGCTTGGCCCCATTGCTTGAAGCTGGCACGGTAGTGCTGGGCGCCATAGCCCGTGCTGCCACGGAATTCCGGGGCAATGACCAGATAGCCGCGTGAGGCCAGGAACTGTTCCATGGGCTCCCATTCCCACTGTCCACCGCGCACCCAGGGGCCGCCGTGCACCATCACCACCGTGGGGGCGGGCTTGCCGGGCTTCACGCCCTGGGGCAGGGTGATCCACACCGGCATGTCGCGCCCGTCGCGGGTTTTGATGCGCTGGAAGTCCACGCTGGCCATGCGGCGTGGGTCGATTTCCGGGCGCACGCCGCCTATGGTTTCCCACTGCTTTTCTGCCGCGCGGTAGATCCAGTACTCGCCGGGCGAGCGGTCGCTGTAGGAGTGCACCAGCACCACGGCATCGGCTTGTGAGCAACGGCGGCAGCTCAGCACATTGATGCGGCCGGGCAGCTTTTCGTCCGCCAGCGCCTGCAGGGCTTTGAGCTCAGGCTTGAGCCAGACGGTTTGACGCGCATCGGTCAGAACGTCCACGCCCATGAGCTGGCCCGCCTCCATGCGCAGCCGACCCGTGAAGTCAAACCCCGGTGTGGAGACGATGGCTTGTGCCTCGGGGCGGCCGCTGCTGAAGTCAAAGCGCTTGAGCTCGGCTTCGCCTTGTGCGCCGGTGTTGGTGTTGACGTAGAGCGCGCCTTGCGTGTCGACGGCAATGGGGTCGAACGGCGCCTCCAGCGGGGGGGTGTCAAACAGTGTGCGCCAGGTGTTCTCGGCCTTGAGGTCGCGCCAATGCGCGCTCACCCGGCCTTTGTCCAAGGCAATGGCCAGGCGCACCTGCCCATTGTTGTCGAACAGCCACTGCTGTACGTTGTCGGGGGCGCCCAAGACACCGGCGTTGCGCGTGCGGCCGGTTTCGGTGTTGAGCCACAGCGGGGTGACGGATTGCAGCTGCCGGTCGCCGCTGAAATTCAAGCGCCCAACGATGACTTCGTTTGGTATTTCGGCAGCGGTGTTTTGGAGGCTCCACAACAGCATGTGGTTCCACTCCAGCGAGCGGTCTGCCCCGCCACCGGTCACAAACTGAGCCTGGCGCTTGACCAGCAGGCGCTGGTTTTTGCCGTCGCGGTCCATGGCAATGAGGCCCGGGGCATATTCGTCAGCGTTGGCGTCGTCTTTGAGATCGCCCACGCTGAAGACCAGGCGCTGGTCGCTTGTCCAGTGGAAGTCGATGACGTCAGCGTCTTTGTAGTGGGCAATGCGCTGGGCTTGGATGGAGGGTTTGAAGCTCACCACCACCAGGGCCACGCGGTCTGAGCCGTGCGAGGTGGTCAGGGCCAGATAGTCCCCCGAGGGCGAGAGTTTGGCCTCCAGCGTGCGCGCGTGCTGGAAGAAGAACTCCAGCGGCACGGGGGGCACGCGCTCGGGCGGGCTCTCTGCCTGGCTGGCCGCGCCCAGCAGGGCCAAGCCCAAAACAGCGGCGTGGGCCGTGCGCTTGAGGGCGCGCTTGAGCGGCTGAGGCATGTGCATGACGAACAATCTCCTGTGATGTGCGGACGTTGTGGTGCAGGGGCGGAGTTTGGGGATTTGAGAGCGATGCGGGCTCAGGCCAGAAAACGCTCCAGCAGCTGAGCCAGGGCCTGGGGCTGGTCGTGGTGCAGCATGTGGCCGGCTTGCGCCAGGCGCTGGCGCTGCAGCTGTGGCACGCAAGCCAGGCGCTGCTGCAGCTCGGCGTCGCCGTAGCGGTCGCCAAATATTTGCGTGGGGCTGCTGTGCTCGCCTTGCACCCACAGCGTGGGGGCCTGGATGAGGCGCCAGCCCGCCAGGATTTCGGCGCTGCGATAGAGCATGGGGTGGCTGCGTTTGTGCAGCGGGTCAGCCAGCAGCTGCCACTGGCCGTCGGGCAGTTCCCGCGCCCACTGACGGGCCAGCCACTGGGCTTTGTCGGGGCTGAGGCGTGGGTTGTTTTTGCGCAGGCGCAGCGCCACCGCGTCCGCACTGGGGTAGTGGCGCAGCTCGGGGCGTTGGCGCAGCTCGTCCAGCCACATTGCCAGGCGGCCGGGGGCTTGCTCGGGCTGGGTGTCGGGCAGTCCAAAGCCTTCCAGGTTGATGAGCCGGCGCACCCGGCGCGGGCGCACGCCGGCGTAGCTCATCACCACATTGCCGCCCATGCTGTGGCCCAGCAGGTCCACGCTCGCTTGGGGGCTGAGGAGGTCGAGCAAGGCGTCGAGGTCGCCCAGGTAGTCGGGGAACCAGTAGCCGTCGGCCGGGGTGCCGTCGCTGTGGCCAAAGCCGCGCCAGTCCAGGGCCACCACGGCGCGGTCCTGGGCCATGGCGTCGACCAAAAACTGGAAGGAGGCGGCCACGTCCATCCAGCCATGCAACAGCACCAGCAGGGGTGTTTCAGGGCCGGGCGGTGGGCCCCACTGCAGCAGGTGTTGGCGCAGCCCGCGCAGCGTCACAAAGCTGCTGCGCGCTGTCCGGGTGGGGGTGTAGAGGCTCACGATTGCGGCGCGGCTGCGTCCAGCCAGGGGCGCAGCAGCTCGGGCGGGCGGGCAATGAGGGCGCGCTGCCCTTGCACGACGATGGGCCGCTGCAGCAGCTGCGGGTGTTGGGCCAGGGCCTGCAGCAGGGCTTCGTCGCTGAGTTCAGGGCGCTGCAACTGCAGCTCGCCGTAAAGCGTTTCGCCGTCGCGCAGCAAGGCGCGCGCACCGCCGCCCAGCAGGCTGCAGAGCTGGCGCAGCTGCGACAGCGTGGGAGGGTGCGAGAGGTAGTCGACGATCTCCGGCGCGTGGCCCAGCTCCTGCAGCAGGGCCAGCGCCTCGCGAGACTTGGAGCAGCGGGGGTTGTGATACAGAAGCATCCGCACAGTTTATGGGGCTTGCGCCAACGCGCGGGCGCTCTGTGCAGCGGCCTTACTCCGCGAATGAGGGGTGGATTTGCGTGCCGCGTGCCGCCACCAGGCGCGCGGTGTCAGGCCACTGCTCCTGGCCGGTGAGCTGGGTGCAGCTGCGCTTGGAGCCATCGGCCTCGGGGTCCGGGTCGCGGCGCTTGGGGTCGGGTGTGAGTGCTAGGCGCAGCGTGCGGCCTTGCTCGGGCCATTCCAGAGCCATGTCGGTGGACGGGGAACAGATGGTGATGCCGCGCAGCTCGGGCATCATCCAACGCACATACCAGGGAATAAGGTCACCGCGCAGCTTCTGCCCCAGGCGCACGATGCGCCGCACGGTGGCCAGGTCCAGCTGATCAGGGGGCGTGGTCAGTGTGACGAAGCCGTTAAACATCGCGCTGCCTTTGGGTAGATTGGCCACCAGCTCCAAGCCCTTGGCTTGCTCTGGCGCCACGGCGGGCACCGTAAAGCGGTGGCGGGCATTGATGGCCAAGGGCAGGTAACGATCGTCACTGATCAGAGCCAACTTGAGCGGGTCGGGCAAGGGGGTGTTGTCCTTGCTCTGGATTTTCATGGTCAGTGCAAACAAGCCTTCACCATGGTTTTGCAGCGTCCACAGCAGGGTGTTGAACTTTTCAAAGGCCATGGACACGCTGTTTTCGCGTTTGAGCTGCAAGTCCACGCGCGGCAGGTCGGCGTCCTGGCTGGCGGAAGCGGCCACTGGGGCCGCCGCAGCTTGGGGCTGGGTGGCTTGGGCTTGTGCCGCCAGGGGCGGCCAGGTGGTGGCGCCGCAAATCAGCAAGCTGGCGGTGAGGAGATTCAGGGAGTGTTTCATCGTGCGCATTGGCCTGTGGCTTGGGCGTAAACGAGTAAGGGAAGGCTGAGCAGGCCGGCGCCAGCCCCGGCAAACTCACCCTTGAGGCAATCGCCGTGACCGGCTTTTTGAATGTTTTGCCCCAGCCGGGTGCTGGCATCGGGGCGCTGCGGGGTTTGGGTGGCGGTGTCAGCACGCTCGGCCAGCAGCGGTGCCTTGCCCGCCTGGCCCAGCGCATGGCGTGTGCCCGCGCTTTGCAGCAGGCTGCCGTAACGAGGGGCCGAAGCCGGGACCTCGCTGGGTAGGGCGGCCTCAGCCACAGCGCTTGAGGGGCTCGGCGGCGCGGGGCTGGGTGTTGTGGGCTCTGGTGAGGCGCTCGGTGTGCGGCTGTCGCGTTCTCGCTGGGGCCGCTGCAGCACAGCGCGGGCGGCCGGGGGTTGCGCTGCGGGCGCTGCTGTGGGGGTGGGCTGTGTGCGTTCAGGCAGCAAGCGTAGGGTGATGAACTGGGCCGAGTCTGGAGGTTTGGTCGGAGTGTTCAGCACTGCGCGGCTCGCCATCCAGCCCAGCAATCCATGGCCAGCCAGCACCGCCAAAAGGGCAAAAATTCGCTGGGGTTTGGCGCGGCGCGGGGGCAGGGTAGAAGTGTCCGGCAGGTTCATTCAGGGGGCGCGCAGGGCTGGGTCGCTGTAGGCGCAGCATAGGCCCATATGGCGCGGGCCAAGCACCGCCCCCCCGAAAGAAGGTAGCCCAGAACCTTGGCCTGCGGCCTTGGGGCAAGCCGCAGTCCGCCCGTCTTGGCGCTTGAGGACAATGGCGCCATGAGCAAGAAATCAGCCCATGTCAGCGAGACGCCGGCCACGCAGTTTTTGCGCCGCCACGGCGTGGCTTTTGGCGAGCACCCTTACGACTATGTGGAGCATGGCGGCACCACCGAGTCGGCCCGGCAGCTGGGCGTGGACGAGCACCACGTCGTCAAGACCTTGGTGATGCAAGACGAGCATGCCCATCCCCTGGTGGTGCTGATGCACGGGGACTGCACCGTCAGCGTCAAAGAGCTGGCGCGACAAATTCCGTGCAAGAAAGTCGAGCCCTGCGCGCCTGAGGTGGCGCAGCGCCACAGCGGCTACCAGGTGGGGGGCACCTCGCCCTTTGGGCTGCGCAAGCCGCTGCCCATTTTTGTGCAGGAGTCGGTGCTGGCGCTGCCGCGCATCTACATCAACGGCGGGCGCCGCGGTTATTTGGTGAGTCTGGAGCCGGGCCTGCTGCAAACCCTGCTGCAGGCCCGTGCGGTGCGCTGCGCGCAAGGGCCGGCCGCGCGCGTGGGCGGTGCAGAATAGCGCCCCATGCAAGACATCCTCTATCCGTTGCTGGCCGCCTTGGCGGCCTATTTGTTGGGCTCGCTGTCCTTTGCCGTCATCATCAGCCGCGTCATGGGCTTGTCCGACCCGCGCAGCTATGGCTCGGGCAACCCGGGGGCCACCAATGTGCTGCGCTCAGGCAATAAAAAAGCCGCCGTGCTGACCCTGCTGTTCGATGCGCTCAAAGGCGTGCTGCCCGTGCTGGCCGTGCACTTCTGGGGCGAGCGCCTGGGCCTGGGCGAAGACAGCGCCGCGCTGGTGGGCCTGGCAGCTTTTGTGGGCCACCTCTGGCCGGTGTTCTTTCGCTTTCAAGGCGGCAAGGGTGTGGCCACGGCGGCCGGGGTGCTGCTGGCGCTCAATCCGCTGCTGGGTGGCGCCACACTGGCGTGCTGGCTGGCGGTGGCCTATGTCACGCGCTACTCCTCGCTGGCGGCGCTGTGTGCTGCGCTGTTTGCCCCCTTTTTCCAGATGCTGGTTTGGGGCGGCAGCCCCAGCGTGCTGGCTGTGGGCTTGATGAGCCTGCTGCTGATCTGGCGCCATGAGTCCAACATCAAAAAGCTGCTGGCCGGCACCGAGAGCAAGCTCGGCAGCAAGGCCAAGGCCGCCAGCGCCGCCGACGCCAAACATTCCTCCAAACCTAAGGCTTCTCGCAAATGAGCTCGATTGAACGCTTCGACGTGGGCCCGCGCCTGTCTGACATGGCCGTGCACCAGGGTGTGGTCTACCTGGCAGGCCAGGTGCCCAACGACTGCAGCAAAGACATCACCGGCCAGACCCAAGAGGTGCTGGACATGATTGACGCGCTGCTGGCGCGCGCGGGCAGCGACAAGAGCAAGATCTTGCGCGCCCAGATCTATATCGCCGACATCAGCGAGATCTCGGGCATGAACCTGGCCTGGGATGCCTGGGTCACTCCCGGCCACACGCCGCCGCGCGCCACCGTGCAGGCCGCGCTCGCCAACCCGGGCTGGAAGGTGGAGATCGTCATCACCGCAGCGGTGTGAGCTGTGCGCCGCTGAGCGAGCGGGAATTGACGCCGCTCAAGTTCGCTCAGCGCGCTGCCCCCTAGAGTGCTCGGCTTGACCGCTGCCCCAGGCAGCGGCTGCCAACTGCTGGGGGGATGCATGTCTACGGTGTTGTTTGAACGCGGCTCGCACCGCTGTCTGATGTTCTCGGAAGTGTCGTGCGACGAAGAGGGCGTTCAAGCTAACCAATTCCTGCTGGTCAATGGCAAGACCGGCGCCATCCTCGACCCCGGTGGCAATCTCGCCTACAACGACTTGTACCTGGGGATGAACCGCTACTTCCCGCCGCACAAGCTGGCGGGCATCTTGGCCTCCCACGCCGACCCCGACATCATTGCCTCGCTGGACCGCTGGATGACGGCCACCAGTGCGCCGGTCTACATCTCGCGCGTGTGGGAGCGCTTCATTCCGCACTTCTGCAAGCCCGGCAAAACCGTGGGCCGTGTGAAGGGCATTGCCGATGCGGGTGCGCGGCTGAGCTTGGGCGAGGGCGACGACCGTTTCGAACTGTGGGCGCTGCCTGCGCACTTTCTGCATGCCGAGGGCAATTTCCAGTTCTACGACCCGGTCAGCCGCATCTTGTTCTCGGGCGACTTGGGGGCATCGCTGGGCAGTGGGCTGCAGGCCAGCCAGGTGGTGACGGAGCTGGACCGCGCGCATGTGGGGCGCATGGAGGGCTTTCACCGCCGCTACATGGTCTCCAACAAAGTCATGCGGCTGTGGGCGCAGATGGTGTCGCAGCTGGACATTGACATGATCGTGCCCCAGCACGGCTCGCCCATGGCGGGTGCGGCGGTGCGCCAGTTCATCGACTGGGCGCGCGAACTGGACTGCGGCATTGACCTCATGAGCGGCGCCAACTACCGCATCCCCGACTGAATCGGGCCGGGGCGCTAGCATGGCGCCCATGATGAGCAGCTTTTTGTCGCGCTGGCGCGGTCTGGGTTCACTGGCCTTGGTGTTGGGGGTGGTGCTGGGCTTGTCGCAATGGGCGCGCTGGTCGCAGCAGGACCGCCACGCTGAGGCTCTGCGTCAGCTGCTGAGCCCCGGGCAGCTGCAGATGATCTCCAGCACCACATGCACCTATTGCGACCGCGCACGCACGTGGTTCACGCAAGAGCGCATTCCTTTTACCGAGTGCTATATCGAGCGCGACAAGGCCTGCCTGGCGCGCTATCAGGCGCTGGGCGCGCGCGGCACGCCGACTTTTGTGCTGCATGAGCAGGTGGTGCTGGGCCTGGACTTGCCGCGCCTGCAGGCGCTGGCCCAGCAGCAGCGCTGAAGGCTGTCAGTCTGCCGACAAGCCCAGGCGTTCCAGATCGCCCCCGCCGGTGCGCAGCACCACGGGCTCCTCAGCGCTCATGTCCACCACCGTGGTGGGCTGCATGGCGCAGGCTCCGGCGTCGATGATGAGCTGCACCAGGCGCTCGTAGCGCTCGGTGATTTCTTGCGGGTCGTTGAGTGGCTCGTGCTCGCCCGGTGGAATCAAGGTGGTGGCCAGCAGCGGTTGGCCCAGCACGGCCAGCAGCTCCTGGGTGACGCGGTGGTCCGGCACGCGCAGGCCTATGGTGCGCCGCGAGGGGTGGGAGATGCGTCGCGGCACCTCCTTGGTGGCTTGCAGGATGAAGGTGTAGGGCCCGGGCGTGGCGCTTTTGAGCAGGCGGTATTGGCGGTTGTCCACGCGCGCGTAGCTGGCCAGCTCCGAGAGGTCGCGGCACAGCAGGGTGAGCTGGTGTTTGTCGTCCACGCCGCGGATGCGCCGCAGCTGATCGACGGCGGCTTTGTCGTCGAGGTGGCAGACCAGGGCGTAGCTGGAGTCCGTGGGGATGGCGCCTATGCCGCCTTGATGCAGCAGCTGAGCGGCCTGGCGCAAAAAGCGCGGCTGGGGATTGAGCGGGTGAACTTCAAAGGTCTGAGCCATTGGCCCATTGTGCGGCGGCGCTGTGTGCCCTAGCGTTGCGTGCGGCGCACATTGAGCCACACCGAGGCGGCGCCGCAGGCACTGATGATGCCCATGCCCAGCCAACTCATGGCGTCAGGGTGGTGGTCAAAGGCCAGCAAACCGATGAGGGCCGCCGCGCCAATTTGCACGTAGATGAAGGGCATCAGCGTGGCTGTGGAGGCCAGACGCAGGGCCAGGATCAGGAGCAAGTGCCCCAGCGTGCCCAAGAGCCCGATGGCCAGCATCCAGCCCAGCTGCACGGCGCTGGCGCCCTGCAGTGCTGCCAAGAGCGGCTCGGCATAGAAGCACACCACTGGCAGCAAGAGCAGCGCGCCGGTGGCGCCGGTGTAGAGGTGTGTGGTGTAGGGGTCGTCCAAGCCGCTGAGCTTGGCGGTGAGCACTTGAAAGCAAGCATAGGTGCAGGCCCCGGCCAAGGGCGCCAGCACCTCCCAGCCAAAGCTGCCGCTGCCCGGGCGAATCATCACCAAAGCACCCGCAAAGCCGCCCAGCACCAGCGCCCAACGCAGCGCCGTCACGCGCTCTTGCAACACCATGCCCGCCAGCAGCGTGACGATGACGGGCGAGAGCATGTTGATGGCCGTGTACTCGCCCACGGGCATGTGCTGCACGCCCCAGAAGTTGATGCCGCTGGTGGCCAGCAACAAGCTGCCCCTGAGCAGCTGAAAGCGCGGGTGCGCCACGGCAAAGCCGCGCAGCGAACCCTGGCGGCGCGCCCGCAGGCCCAGCCACACCAGCATCACCACCGCCTGCGTGAGGTAGCGTGACCACAAAATCAAGAGCACCGGCAAGAAAGCACCGAGCCAGCGTATGGCCGAATCCATGGTGGCAAAGCACCAGGTCATCAGCACAATCAGCGCAATGCCCAGCCCTGCTTGGGGTGAGGCGCGCTTCACGGCTGGGTGCCGTGAGGCCAGTGGATGCGTTCTTGCAAGGCGCTCCACACGGGCGTGAGGCGGCCGCTGAGGTGCTCACTCAGGCGCCCCAGGTCACAGCGGCTCTCTTCGGGGCTGTGAAAGTCCGAGCCACGCGAGGCCAGCAGCGAGAACTCCAGTGCGGTCTCGGTGTACTGCTGCATTTCGGCCAGGCTGTGGCTACCTGTCACCACCTCGATGCCACGCCCACCATGGGCCATGAACTCGGTGATCAAGGCATATTCCTCGGTGGGCGTGAAGCCGTAGCGGCCGGGGTGGGCAATGAGCGCCAAGCCGCCCGCACGGGTGATCCAGCCCACCGCGTCGCCCAGGCCGGCCCAGCGGTGCGGCACATAGCCGGGTTTGCCTTCGGTGAGAAAGCGGCGAAACACCTCGGGGACATCGCTGCAATGTCCGGCATCCACCAAAAAGCGCGCGAAGTGGGTGCGCGAAATCAGCTCGGGGTTGCCCACATAGCGCAGCGCGCCTTCAAACGCGCCCTTGATGCCCACGCTTTGCAAGCCCTGCGCCATTTCTTTGGCGCGTTGCTCGCGCCCGCCGCGGGTTTGACGCAAGCCCTCGATGAGCGCGCTGTCGTCGTGCTCAAAGCCCAGGCCCACGATGTGCACCACCTTGCCCGCAAAGCTCACGGAGATCTCGACCCCGGTGAGGTAGGGCAGACCCAAACTTTGGGCGGTGGCCATGGCGCGGGCCTGCCCAGAGACTTCGTCGTGGTCGGTCAGCGCCCAGAGTTCGACTCCGTTGGCCACGGCGCGCGCGGCCAAAGCCTCAGGGCTGAGGGTGCCGTCAGAGACGGTGGAGTGGCAATGCAAATCGGCATTGCTCTGAAGGTGCAGGGGGGAAGTCACAGGCCGTATTTTAGGCGAGGACCGTTTTGGGCGCGGGGCCTGGTTGTGCCTAGGGGCTTTGCAGCAGGGCTTGCGCGGGCATTTGTTGGGGGGCTTGAGCGATGATGTGAAGTCCTCCCACAAGCCCATAGGGCTGGCCTGCACGCATGAAGAGCTCAATCCCGCCCCAAGCCGATACACCCACAGCGCCCCTGGCTTGGCCGCTGCGCGTGCCTTTTGTGGAGGCGCTGGGCCTGGAGCTGTGGCGCTCAGAGGCCGGCCAGGCGCAGGTTCGCCTGGCGCTGCAAGACGCACAGCACAACGCCTGGGCGGTGGCGCATGGCGGCGTGCTCATGACGCTGCTGGATGTGTCCATGGCGCAGGCCGCGCGCAGCCTGGTGGCTGATGCCCCCACCATGGGTGTGGTGACGGTGGAACTCAAAACCAGCTTTATGCAGCCCGCACAAGGTGCGCTGTGCTGCGACGCGCAGGTGCTGCACCGCACGCCCACCCTGGCTTTTTGCCAGGCCGAGCTGCGCGATGCCGCCGGGCGCCTCTGCGCCCACGCCACGGGCAGCTTCAAGTACGTGCGCGCGCTGGCGGTGGGGCGTGGCTCGGTGCAGCGCCTTCCCTCCACCGAGCCGCAGGCTTGAGGCCCGCCCGCTTTAGAAAGTCTCCCACTCGTCGCTGCTGTGCGGTGAGGGCGCTGGTGCGGCCGTTGGCGGCTGGGCTGCAGATTTGGCGCTGACGGACAGCTTCTTGGCGGCGGGTGCGGGCTTGGGTGCAGGGCTGGCTGTGGCCTTGAGCGCTGCGCTGGCAGGGCGGGGTACTGCCTGCACGGGCTTGTGTGCCACGGGTGGGGCTGCTGGTGCAGTGCGGCTGTCGGTCTGGCTGAGCTTGAAGGCGGCCACAGCCTCGACCAACTGAGCGGCTTGCTGCTTGAGGCTTTCGGCTGCCGCGGCACTTTGCTCCACCAGCGCGGCGTTTTGCTGCGTGGCCTTGTCCATTTGGTTGACCGCCTCGCCCACCTGCGCCACGCCGGTGCTTTGCTCGCGGCTGGCGGTGGAGATCTCACCGACGATGTCGGTGACGCGGCGGATGGAGCTGACGACCTCGTCCATGGTGCTGCCCGCGCGGTCCACCAAGGCTGTGCCTTGCTCGACGCGCTCCACGCTGGCGTTGATGAGGGATTTGATTTCCTTGGCGGCCTCGGCCGAGCGTTGGGCCAGCAGACGCACCTCACCGGCCACCACGGCGAAGCCGCGGCCTTGCTCACCGGCGCGAGCGGCTTCGACGGCGGCGTTGAGCGCCAGGATGTTGGTCTGGAAGGCGATGCCGTCGATGACGGTGATGATGTCGGCAATCTTCTTGGAGCTGTCGTTGATGCCGCGCATGGTGTCCACCACCTCGGCCACGACCTGACCGCCTTGAAGCGCCACTTGCGAGGCACTCATGGCCAACTGGTTGGCTTGCTGGGCGTTGTCGGCGTTGTTGCGCACTGCCGACTCCACCTCGTTCATGGTGGCGGCGGTTTGCTCCAGCGCACTGGCTTGTTCTTCGGTGCGCTGCGACAGGTCGGCATTGCCTGTGGCGATTTCGGCGCTGGCCGTGGCCACGCTCTCGGCGTTGCTGCGCACGGACTGCACGGTGTCGCGCAGCTTGCTGCGCATGTGCTCGAGTTCCTGCAGCAGCTGCGCGGTTTCGTCTTTGCCCTTGGCGTGGATGGGCTGGGTCAGATCGCCCCTGGCGATGCGCGATGCGGCCTCCACTGCGGTTTTGATGGAGGCGGTCACACTGCGACTGATGAGCATGCCCAGGCCGACACCGATGGCCACCCCAGCCAGCACCAAAAAGGCTGTGAGATTGCGCATCTGGGCATAGGCCGATGCACCCTTTTCGGCCAGGGCCTGCGCATTGTTTTCTTTGCGCTCGGCCAGGGCGTCCAGCGCGGCGTAGACGCGGCTGACCTGGGGCTCGAACTCTTTGTACAAGACTTCGCTGCTGGTCTGCGAATGCCCGGCTGCTTCGGAGATGCTTTTTTGCAGCTTGCTCAGTGTGGGCAGGTAGGTGGACAGGGCTGTTTTGAGCTGCTGCACCTGGGTTCGACCCTGTGAGCTGGTGTAGAGGTTCTCGGCAGATTCGACATCGCGTTTGATTTCAACCACCAAGCCCTCAATCTTGGCCAGTTGCGCTTGGCGCTGCGAGGCGTCCTGCACCAGCATGGCGTTGCGCACATGGCGTCCGACACCGAGCAAGTGGATATGGGCACTTTTGATGCGCACGATGCCCAGGGTTTCGTACTGGTACATGCGCTCGGCGTTTTGCCGCAGCTGGTTCAGGTTGTAGATGCCAATCACATCCAGTCCGGCACCGATCACGGTGACGACGATGAAAGCGGTGATCAGCTGCGTGGTGATCTGAAATTGCGACAAGCGCATGGTGGGGTCCTCGGCAAGTGCTCACAGGGGCGCGGCCTTCAGTGGCAAGGGGGGCACCCCGCAACTGAAGACCTGCAGCTGTAAGACTTATCGGAACCCGGCTATACGCCGCTTAGAAGCCCATGAGTTTGCTCAGGATTTAGAAAGTTTCCCATTCATCGCTGTCGTGGGCTGTGGGCGCAGGGGCGCTGGCTGCTGCCGCTTTGCCTGCGTGGGAGGTCTTGGTGGCGTGAGCGACTTTGGAGATGGTCTGGCTGGCCAGCACTTTGGGCGGTGTGCTGGCGGCGCTGGGTGCGCGCACCGGGCTGGGTGCAGAGTGTCGGGCTGGGGATGCCGCCGCAGCTGGGGCAGCAGCGCGGCTGTCGGTCTGGCTGAGCTTGAAGGCGGCCACAGCCTCGACCAACTGAGCGGCTTGCTGCTTGAGGCTTTCGGCCGCCGCGGCACTTTGCTCCACCAGCGCGGCGTTTTGCTGCGTGGCCTTGTCCATTTGGTTGACCGCCTCGCCCACCTGCGCCACGCCGGTGCTTTGCTCGCGGCTGGCGGTGGAGATCTCACCGACGATGTCGGTGACGCGGCGGATGGAGCTGACGACCTCGTCCATGGTGCTGCCCGCGCGGTCCACCAAGGCTGTGCCTTGCTCGACGCGCTCCACGCTGGCGTTGATGAGGGATTTGATTTCCTTGGCGGCCTCGGCCGAGCGCTGGGCCAGCAGACGCACCTCACCGGCCACCACGGCGAAGCCGCGGCCTTGCTCACCGGCGCGAGCGGCTTCGACGGCGGCGTTGAGCGCCAGGATGTTGGTCTGGAAGGCGATGCCGTCGATGACGGTGATGATGTCGGCAATCTTCTTGGAGCTGTCGTTGATGCCGCGCATGGTGTCCACCACCTCGGCCACGACCTGACCGCCTTGAAGCGCCACTTGCGAGGCACTCATGGCCAACTGGTTGGCTTGCTGGGCGTTGTCGGCGTTGTTGCGCACGGTGGAGCCCACTTCGTCCATGGTGGCGGCGGTTTGCTCCAGCGCGCTGGCTTGTTCTTCGGTGCGCTGCGACAGGTCGGCATTGCCCATGGCGATTTCGGCGCTGGCCGTGGCCACGCTCTCGGCGTTGCTGCGCACGGACTGCACGGTGTCGCGCAGCTTGCTGCGCATGTGCTCGAGCTCGCTGAGCAGCAGCGCGGTCTCGTCCTTGCCCTTGGCGTGGATGGGCTGGGTGAGGTCGCCTTGCGCCATACGCTTGGCGTTGTCAACGGCGAGGTTGACCGAGCCCGTGACATTGCGGCTGATCAGCAGACCCAGGCCGACGCCAGTCACCAAGCTCACCAACACCAGGGCGGCCGAGAGGTTGCGTGTTGAGGTGTAGGCCTTGAGGCTTTCCTCGGAGAGGCGTTTGGCGTTGTCTTCTTTGCGCTTGGACAGAACGGTCATCAAGTCGTCGACCTTGTTGACCCGGGGTGCGAACTCTTGGAACAGGTAGGTGGTGGCCGCGTTGTCATTGCTGAGTGGGGCGCCTTGGACTTTCTCGCGCAGGCCATGCGCGATTTTTTCGTACTCTGCCCAAGCCTCGTCGAGTTTGGCAAAGTCTGCCTTTCCTGCTGGGCTTCTGAAGCGGTTTCGTGCGGAGTCCAAACTGCCTTTGATCTTGTTCAGGTTCGCATCCAGGCTGCGCATGGATTTTTCGCGCCCCTCTGGGGTGGAGGAGAGCAAGGCGTTGCGCAGGTCTCGCCCGATGTAGAGCAGGTCGATGTTGGCTTCTTTGATTTCTGACAATCCCATGGTCTCGCGCTCATACAGCTGGTATGCGGCGTCGCTCAACTTGCCCGTGTTGACGATCCCCAGAATGCCCAGGGCGGCACCAAAGACGGCGACCAATACGAAACCCACCACCAATTTGGTGGCGATGCGAAAGTTTGACAACTGCATGTTTGAGCCTTTGAGAAGAGGGTCGTTTTGATGGCAGCGCCGACGGGTCTACACAAATCTATAGTGCAGTGCAGCTTGCACCCGTGGAGCCACGCTTTGATAGCTGTTATATCGGCAGGCCTCTTCCATGCATGGGCCGAATTGGGCTGACAATCGCTGGCATTGCCCACATTTTTCGCGGATGTGAGAACAATGCACGCCGCGCCGCACGTGTCGCCATTGCCTTTGGGGCCAACCTGCCATGCATCACAGTCCGAGCCCCGATCTGAATTTGCAAGTTCGCTTGGCGTGCCGCCCCAAAGGGCGCCCGGTGTTGGCTGACTTTCAATTCACCTCGGAGCCCTTGCCCATTCCAGCTGATGGTCAGCTGCTGGTGCGCCATGAGTGGCTCAGCCTCGATCCCTATATGCGCGGACGCATGGCCGACACCCCCAGCTACGCCCCGCCTCTGGAGTTGGGGGCGGTGATGTTGGGCGGCACCGTGGGGGTGGTGCAGGCTTCCAAGCATTCGAACTATGCGCCCGGCGATTTGGTGCTGGGCATGGGCGGCTGGCAGGCTTACAGCTTGGCGGATGCTCAAGGGCCTGCCGCACCGCTCAAGCTGGAGCGCTCTGAAGTGCCCGCCTTTGCCTACCTGGGGGCGTTGGGCATGCCGGGCATTACGGCCTGGTATGGGCTCACCCAGCTGTTGCGCCTGAGCCCCGGCCAGACGCTGCTGGTCAGCGGTGCGACGGGGGCTGTGGGTTCGGTGGTGGGGCAGCTGGCGCGCGCGCGCGGGCTGCGCGCCGTGGGCTTGGCGGGCGGTGCCCATAAGTGCGCGCACGCGGTGCAGCAGCTGGGCTATGAGGCCTGTGTGGACTACCGCGATGGGCCCGACGCCATGCTGCAAGGCCTCAGGCAGGCCTGCCCGGATGGTGTTCAGGGTATTTTTGAAAACGTGGGGGGCGCTTTGCTGGACGCGGCCTTGCAGCTGGCCAGCCCCCACGCACGCATTGCGCTGTGCGGCGCCATGGCTGGCTACAACGGCGAGCCCATACCGCTGGCCGCGCCGCAGCTGCTGCTGACCAAGCGCATTGGGCTGCAGGGCTTCATCATCACCGAGCATTTGCCGCTATGGCCGCAGGCCCGACAGGAGTTGCTGGCGCTGTGGCGGCAAGGGCAGTTGCAGCAGCACAGCACCATCGTGGACGGGCTGGAGCAGGCCCCGGAAGCTTTTATAGGCATGCTGCAGGGCCAGCACCTGGGCAAGCTGCTGGTGCGTCTGACTTGATTCGCGGCGGGCGCGGCTTCTGGCACACTGCGCCGCCCCAAGACCCCGCACCCCTGAAGACTGGACGGCCGCCGTGCAAGAAGTAGCGTTTAGCCCCACCCCCGAAACACCCGCCGCCGCGCCCCATGCCGTGGTCATTGGCGCAGGCCCTGCAGGCTTGATGGCCGCCGAGCGTCTGGCCGCCAGCGGCTGCCAAGTGGATGTGTACGACGCCAAACCCTCGGTGGGGCGCAAATTTCTGCTCGCGGGCAAGGGCGGGCTGAATTTGACCCATTCCGAAGCCCGCCCCCGGTTTGACGAGCGCTACGGCGCGCGCAGCGCCGAGGTGGGGCACTGGCTGGACCGCTTTGACGCGCAGGCCGTGCGCGACTGGGCTGCTGGACTGGGCATTGAAACCTTTGTCGGCAGCTCTGGCCGGGTGTTCCCTCAAGACATGAAGGCTGCGCCCTTGCTCAGAGCCTGGCTGCAGCGCCTGCGCGCCCAGGGTGTGCGCCTGCACATGCGTCACCGCTGGACGGGCTGGTCGAGTGACGGCGGCTGGCGTTTTGACAGCCCGCAAGGGGAAGTGGTGGTGCAGGCGCAAGCCGTGGTGTTGGCGCTGGGCGGCGCCTCTTGGCCGCAACTGGGCTCTGACGGCGCTTGGCTGCCCCTGCTGCAAAGCCGTGCCGTGGAGGTGGCGACCTTGCGCGCTGCCAACTGCGGTTTTGACCTCGGGCCACGCCGCGCCGACGCCCCAAACCCAGGCTGGTCTGAGCTGTTTGCCCAGCGCCATGCGGGCGCACCGGTGAAGTCGGTGGTGCTGCACTTCGAGAGCCCATCCGGGGCTCGCTTTGCACGCCAGGGGGAGTTTGTGATCACCAGCACTGGCATCGAGGGCTCGCTGGTTTACGCCGCCTCGGCCCTGTTGCGAGACGCCATCGAAGCGCAGGGCCATGCACTCATCCACCTCGACTTGCTGCCCGCGCGCGATGCGGCCTACGTGGCCCAGCAAGTGGTGCACCCTCGTGGCTCGCGCTCCCTCTCATCCCACCTCAAAAGCCGCCTGGGCTTGGACGGGGTGAAGGCCGGACTGCTTTATGAAGTGCTCAGCAAGAGCGACTGCGCTGACGCGGCAACCTTGGCGCAAACCATCCATCGCCTGCCGCTGCGCCTGCAGGCCGCACGCCCGATTGCCGAGGCCATCAGCACGGCAGGCGGGGTCAAGCTAGAGGCGCTGAGCGCCGACTTGATGCTGCAGGCTCTGCCCGGCGTGTTTGTCGCGGGCGAAATGCTCGACTGGGAGGCGCCCACGGGGGGCTATCTGCTGAGCGCCAGCCTGGCCAGCGGTGTGGTGGCCGGTGAGGGCGCTGCGGACTGGTTGCAAAAGGGGCAGCGGAGGCTCACGTAACTGGTCCTGGGGGCAAATACAGGCATGTCGGCCGTTTGCCACCCTCTGCCCCCAACCAAGTGGGTTCACGTCGGGAACTTGTTGAGGCTTTGGCTGTCTGTGTCAAAGTCCACACTCCTGTGGCACCACAAGCTGCTGGTTGGGAGGATTGCCAGATAAGGACCTCCAGCTGACGTGACTGCTCCAATTGAAAAGGCCTAGAGATGATCGAAGCAATGACCGCCAATTCCCCCTCCCTGTTGAAAGTCTCCGTCATTGCCCTTGCGTTGACGCTGACGGCATGCGGCAAATCCGATGGTGAAAAAAAGGCCAGCCAGACGGCGGTCAGGGTCAACAGTGAAGAGGTGACGGTTCACCAAATCAACTATGTGCTGCAGCGCCAGCAGGGCATTCGGCCCGAGCAACAAGAAGCTGCAACCAAGCAAATTCTCGAGCGCTTGATCGATCAAGAGCTCGCTGTGCAAAAGGCGCAGGACCTCAAGCTCGATCGCGACTCCAATGTGGTTCAGCAGGTCGAATATGCCAAGCGCGAGATTCTCGCGCGCGCTTATGCCGAGAAAATCAGCCAATCGGCGTCCAAGCCCAGCGCTGACGAAGTAACCAAATACTACGACGCTAACCCCGCTCTCTTCAAAGAGCGCCGCGTCTACAACTTCCAGGAAATTGGTATTGAGGCCAATGCTGAAAAGCAAGCCGCTGTGCGCGACAAGCTGCGCCAAGCCAAGTCAATCCAGGAGTTCGTCGAGTACCTCAAGGCCGAGCAAATTCGTTTTGGTGTGAATCAAACGGTGCGGCCCGCTGAACAGCTGCCACTGTCCAGCGTTGAGTCCATGTCCAGACTGAAGGATGGCGACTCCATCGTCAATTCCACCGCCAATGGTTTGCAGGTGCTGCACTTGGCGGCCTCTAAAGTCCAATCCATCACACTCGAGCAAGCCAAGCCCGCCATTGAGCAGTTCCTGCTGAATCAGCGTAAAGGCGAGCTGATGAAGGCTGACATCAAGCAGCTGCGTGACAGCGCCAAAATCGAATACATCGGCAAATTCAAAGAAAACGCAAGCGCAGCCCCTGGCGCGGAAGCTCCAGCCAAGGCGCAGCCAGCCGCGCCGGTGGCCTCTGCTCCCAAACCTAACGCATTGGATGCTGATGCCGTCAGCAAGGGCTTGGGAATCAAGTGAACTTCCGAATGAATATGCAACGTCAACTGACAATATTTTCGGTGATCGCAGCATTGGCGTGCGCGTCATACCCAACCGCTGCCCAATCTTCGGACAAAGGTGGCAACGGCGCTCGGTCAGCTGCCAAGGTAGAACAGACCAAGGAAGCCACCCCTGAATACCGTATTGGCGCAGGAGACGTCTTGCGCATCTCGGTGTATCAAAACCCTGACCTTCAGCTTGAGGCTCGGGTTTCTGAGTCCGGCATCATCTCCTACCCCCTGCTGGGGAATGTTGTGGTCGGTGGCATGAGCACCAGCCAAGCAGAAAAAGTGCTGACCGATGGTTTGAAGGCGGGGAACTTTATCAAAAATCCCCAGGTCACCATCTTGATTCTGCAAGTTCGCGGTAACCAGGCCAATGTGCTCGGGCAAGTGGGACGTCCTGGACGATATCCCCTGGAGCAGGCGGAAAATCGGCTGACAGATCTGATCGCAACAGCTGGCGGCATCATTCCATCCGGCAGTGATGTAATTACTGTAAGCGGTGATCGGGATGGTAAGCCATTTTGGATTGAGATTGATATCAATTCGATTTTCGAGCGCGGAGGCAAAGGGCTGGATATCACCATCAAAAACGGTGATGTGATTTGGGTGGACCGCTACCCCCTTGTGTATATCTACGGGGAAGTGCAGCGCCCAGGACCCTTGCGGTTGGAGCGGGGTATGACTTTGATGCAGGTGTTGGCCTCTGGCGGTGGTGTCAGTGCGCGGGGCACAGTCAATGGCATCAAGGTGCACCGCAAAGATGCCTCAGGAAAAGTCGTCGTCGTTGAACCAAAAATGGACGAAATCCTGAAAAACGGTGATGTCGTCTACGTCAAAGAAAGCTTGTTCTGAGGTGCGACGATGAATTTGCAGCAATTCATAAATATTCTCAAGGCCAGAAAGCTAGCGTTCTTGTTAGTGCTGCTCGGTATTGTGATACCGGCGGTTCTGGTCAGCTTTTTGCTGCCCAAGCGCTACACCGCGGTAGCCAGTGTGGTGCTTGATGTAAAGCCTGACCCAATTACTGGCTTGAGCATGCAATCGATGATGACTTCATCAATGATTGCCACTCAGGTTGATATCATCACCAGCGACAGAGTCGCACGTCGCGTGATCAAAGGCCTGAAGCTGGAAGAAAACCCAGCATTGCGTGAGCAATGGCGTTCCGAGACCGATGGCGAAGGCGAATATGAAACATGGCTGGTAGAGCTGTTTCAGAAGAACCTTGACGTCCGACCATCGCGTGAATCCAGCGTGATCAATATTTCCTATCAAGGTGCGGAACCACGCTTCGCAGCCGCGCTTTCGAATGCATTTGTGCAAGCCTACTTGGACACGGTTTTGGAATTGCGTGTGGACCCGGCACGTCAGTACAGCACATTCTTTGATGCCAGAGCAAAAGATGCTCGTGACGCCCTAGAGCGTGCCCAAACCAAGCTCAGTGCATTCCAGCGTGAAAAAGGTGTGGTGATGACCGACGAGCGCATGGACGTCGAGACACAACGCCTGAATGAATTGACGACCCAATTGGTCGCCATTCAAGCCATGTCCGCCGACTCTGGCAGCCGCAATGTGCAAGCCCAGGGCGGAGCAGCCGAGAAAATGTCTGAGGTCAACAGCCACCCTGTTGTCGCAGGTCTGAGGTCTGATCTCACGCGATTGGAAGCGAAATACAAGGAAATGTCCTCGCGCCTGGGCGAATCGCATCCCCAGATTCAAGAGCTGTTGGCAAACGTCAATGAGCTGAAGGCTAGGCTGTCGACTGAAGTTAAACGTCTTTCTGATGGTGTTTCGGTAACAAACACCATTACCAAGCAACGCGAAGCTCAGGTTCGTGCCGAGTTGGACGAGCAAAAAGCCAAGGTTTTGAAACTCAAGCAGGTGCGCGACGAAGGCATGCTGATATTTCGTGACGTCGAGGCAGCTCAGCGTGCATACGATCAAATTCAGCAACGTTTGACGCAAACCAGTCTAGAGAGTCAGGTGACGTCGAGCAACATCAGCCTTTTGACGCCAGCCACTCCTCCTCTTATTCATTCGTTCCCGAAAATTACATTGAATATTGCGCTCTCTGTAATTATTGGTGCACTTTTTGGGGCAGCTGCAGTCATCGGCTTGGAGTTGAAGGATAGAAAAATCAGAGACACGGCTGATCTGACGGCCTTGTTGTCGATGCCAGTGCTTGGCGTGCTCCCCTGTGGCCAAGAGGTGTTGGCCAGTCCAAAGCGAACTGGCTTGATTGGGATGGCTGCAAACAGCGAAGCTCGACCCGCTTGAATATCTTCAGATGGCCAATATGAAAAATAACACACAAAGTTCAGCTAGCGATGTTAGGGACCGATCAATTGGCAACATCATTGCTGAGGCAAATAAGTTGTCTCCTGAGCAGGTCGGATTGATACTTGAGTATCAAAAGAGCCATGGCGTCCGGTTCGGTGAAGCTGCAGTTGCGTTGGGTTTGGCCAAGGGGGAGGACGTTCTTTGGGCGCTCAGCCAGCAGTTTCATTACCCCTACGCAACCGGAGGGGAGAACAAACTGGGGGAAGAGCTTGTGTTGGCACACAAGCCATTTAGTCACCAGGCTGAAGCGATTCGAACTCTGCGTAGTCAGCTTAATATGCGAATCTTCACGCCTGATCAACCAAGGCGGGCAGTTGCAATCGTTAGCCCTGAGAGTGGCGACGGAAAAACATTCTTCGCGGCAAATTTGGCAATTGCTTTTAGCCAAATTGGGGGGCGAACCCTGCTGATTGACGCAGACATGCGAAACCCCCGGCTCCATCATATCTTCAATATTGATATGCAAGGAGGCTTGTCAGGGATATTGTCAGGTCGTGCTGAAAGCGGCGCCATTCGGGCTATTTCTGATCTTCCGAGCCTATTCTTGATGCCCGTGGGTACAGTGCCGCCTAATCCCACAGAGCTGCTGGAGCGCCCGGCATTTGGTTTGTTGATGCAAGAATTGGTTAATAAATTTGACTATATTTTTGTTGATACACCTGCGGCTGAGTTTGGCTCTGACTATGCCGTGATCGCAGCCCGGTGCGGAGCATCCCTCACGATTGTGAGGAAAAATCATTCCCGTGTTGATTCTCTCAAGGGAATGAACACCACCATTGCAGCAGGGGCCTCATTGATGGCTGGGGTGGTTCTGAATGAACATCGATAAGCAATTGCTAAAGACCAAGCTTGGCGAGCTATGGGACAGTGACGATGGTTTGCATTTGTCCCTATTGCTTGCCGCCATGGGTCTTGCGCTGGCGTATGCGCCGACGTTCTATGACTTGTTCAACGGAATTTGGGCGACGGATGAATATGGACATGGTCCCATTGTCTTCGCTATCAGCTTGTGGCTGTTGACCAAGCGAATTGAGAAAATCAACGAAATTCCTAGCACCCCCCATTTCCGCTGGCAGGGGTGGATGCTTGTGTTGGTCTCCGGTATTTTGTTTGCCGTTGGTCGTTCGCAGGGCATCTTGCTCTTTGAAGTGGGCTCTTTAGTGCTCAGTCTGTCGGGCGTGCTGTTGGTGTTTTTGGGTTGGCGCGGCATTGTGGTCATGGCCTTCCCATTGTTCTTTATGCTGTTCATGATCCCACTGCCGGGTGCGCTTGTGGACATGTTGACCCAGCCCATGAAAACAGCAGTTTCCTATGTGGCTGAAATAATCCTCCGCGGCTTTGGTTACCCGGTGAGTAGAACGGGTGTCGTGTTGGAGGTGGGGCCTTATCAATTATTGGTGGCTGATGCATGCGCCGGCTTGCACACTTTGTTCACGCTGGAAGCCCTGGGGCTGCTCTATCTGAATGTCGTGAAACATTCTTCCTTGATGAGGAATATTTGCCTTGCAACCCTGATTGTGCCTATTAGTTTTACTGCGAATGTGATCCGGGTCCTTGTTTTGACTTTGATTACATATCATTTTGGAGATGAGGCGGGGCAAGGGTTTTTGCATACATTTGCAGGTATGGTTCTGTTTTTGAGTGCGTTGGGTTTGATTATTGTTGTTGATACATTCTTGAGATTTGGGGCGAGGAAAATTTCCGCGCGTTGATGATGCGCTTGTAATATAAGTATACAAAATATGCGAGCAAAAAATTTACGCTATGTTGTTGTGCTCTGTGCACTGTTCGTGGGCTTTCATGTTGTTTCCTATTTGGTTACTCCGAGGGTTTTTCGGAGTGATGTTGAAGGTGTTTTGGATTTGAAGAATACTATTCCTGAGAAATTCGGGGATTGGCAGGTTGATCAATTTGTTGGTGCGATTGTTGTTAACCCTCAGCAGGAGGAGGTGTTGCGTCGCATCTATAGTGAAACTTTGAGCCGAACATATATTTCAAAATCCGGTGCCCGTGTCATGCTCTCCATTGCCTACGGCAAAGATCAACGCGATGGCATGCAGATGCATTACCCAGATGTTTGCTATCCGGCACAGGGGTTTAGAGTTGAGTCTCTTTCCAGTGCTGATATTTCTGTTGCTGGCCGAGTGGTTCCTGCTCGGCGGATGTCTGCGGCACTGGGTTCCAATCGGAATGAAAAAATTACCTATTGGTCGGTGGTAGGGGAAACATCAGTCCGGTCTGGTGTGGATAAAAAGGTAGCCGAGATGTCGCACACCTTTTCTGGCGTGATCCCTGATGGCTTGTTGTTCCGCGTGTCCAGCGTCGGTTCTGACGCGGCGCGGGAATATGCACTGCAAGAGCAGTTTTTGAATCAGCTGTTCGGGTCTGTCGATCAAGGCGTCATTCGACGATATTTGGGGCGTGGCGTTTGATGATTCGGGTGAGCTGTGAAGTCTGCTGATACGCTGCGCGCCAAGAAGGGCCTTAAATCAATCGTCATATCAAAGCCGTTATCTGCATTTGCTGGGCTGGCGACATTATTTCTTTTGTCGCGATATGTTGATAAGGTTGAATATGCCGCCTACTTTGCTGTTTGGGCCAGTGTAGAAATTATTCTAATAATTTCTCAGTTTGGATTGATGCACATTGGGTATCGATATATTCGATCAGAGGTTCAGGCCGACGGACGAATTGTGATTGATGGCCCGGTGCGTGAGACTGTTGTACTCCGTACCTTCAGTCTATTTTCTGTCGGGGTGGTCTTTTTTGTTGTTTTTGGTGCGACCGTTTTTTCGGAATTTTCGTCGATCGGCCCCTTGTATTTGAGTGCTGCCGTTGTGGTGGCTGCCTCTCTGGAGGGCGTACTGCGGCACTGTGAGTTGCTACTGGATTCAATGATGAATCAGTTGGCTGCTCAAATATCTATGTTGATCCGAACGCTGACAAGGCCGTTCGGATTTTTTTTGTGCTATGCATTTGGCCACCTCTCGATTCAAACTATCCTGATAGTCGAGCTTGTGGGGCTTTTGGCTTCTTGTGCCTATTTGATGTATGTCTATCGAAGCCTGATGCCGGATTTGGTACGAAGGGTTGCCTATCAGAAGTCAGAGATTGTCGAGATGGTGAAGTTTGCAATGCCGGGATACTTGGCCCAATTGGTTGGGTTGCTCTCTGGTGCCGACATGATCAAGGTGGTCCTGAGTTCAGCCAATCAATCACAAGCAGTTGCTGAATTTGGCTTTGCGCTCTCTCTGGCCCTGATGGTGCAGCGGTATTTGCCAATTTTCGTTTTTGGTGGTGTTATTCGCCCGGTGTTTGTCCGCGTTGGTGGCGGGGAGACTTCGGGTGGGTATGGGCTTTGGTCGCTGGTTGGGCTTGTCAGCAAGCTAAATGTGCTTTTGTGTGGTTCTATTTTGGTGTTCTTTGCGGCCTTTGGGGTTGGATTTGTTGGGTTTGTTTCTGATGGGAATTTTGTAAATTCCTATTTGGCAATATATGTGCTGCTGTTGGGTGTGCTTGTTTTGGGATATCAGGCTACTATTTCGGCATATGGGGTTGCAGTGAACGACACGCTGCCCGTATTTTGGGGCTCAATTGCTGCGGCGCTGGTGATGCCTGTGTTTGTGTACGTTGTGCTAAATCTTGGAGCAGTTGGTGCTGCCTTGGCTTGGCTGGCGGGCTTGGTGGCCAGTACTGTGGTTGCCATGTATGTGTTGAGACGCACATTTGGAGTGGGCTTTGCGGCGGTTGCTAAATTCGTGGCTGTTCCCATGGTTCCCGTTGTGCTGTCTTTGGTAGTGGCGGCGTTTTCAGGGGTTCCCGTTGTTGGAACCTATGTCGCAATTATTGGTCCGATTTTTTGGGTCGGATATTTGATATTCGGACGCTTTTTTTCCGCAGCCGATTTGGACTATATGAAGCAGGTGGTCCGGGCCAAGTAGCAGGGGGCGGCTGCCAGGGCCGCTCCAGCTGCGCTGGAGGCTGACGGGCTGCCTTCATTCTGGAGCGAGGGGAGCGTCTGGGCCTTTGGCAGGCGCCACATGTGCTGCAACACTCTGCTCAGGGTGTGGCGAAAGCGCCAGTTCAAGCGCGCAGATGGGCTGCGCGAACGCATTCCTGGGGTTCATCATTTGCCCGAATGATGCCCAGTATTTCACGAAATTTTCCGGGAGTATCAGCGTCCCCCATCTTTGGAGGCTTCTCAAAGATCAGCGGCTCACTAGCATGAGCTCTGTCTTTGCCGACAAGCGGTCATCTCGTACGGTGTCCGTTATGCGAAAACGACTTTCTGTTGGGTTGTTTTCTTGTCTGGAATCTTCCTTAAATGGGCAAATAATGTCTTTCATTAACTCGCAAATTCGCATTTCTGGTGAGCTGATTTCTGTTGCCAATCACTATCGAAAAAGCCTGAGCTCTCGAATTGCGCTGACTACGCTGGTGCGCGGTATTCGAGTGCTTTTTCGGCCCTTTGCGCAGCAGCGCTTGAATGACATTCCTAGCTACCGCGAATATGTGTTGGGCACGCCAGCGGCGCTGCAGCATGTGAGTTGTAAAAAATATGTTTTCAAGGGCTTGAGTTTGGATCAGCGTTTTGAACGCGCGTGTGATCATTTCAAGTTCGAGAATGAGTTTTTGTCAAAGCAATTCCTGGCTGACGTTTATGGCGGGAAAGAGCTTGTTGTCTGGCAGGAAGAGGTTGAAGGTCGGACGCTGAGTGTGATCATTCGAGCCTGTTTGGCCTACATGCCAGAAGGTAACTACCGCATGAGCTTGTGCATCGACGGAAAACCGGTGCACAACATGTCCTTTTCTTGGTTCAAGGATGAGGACGGTGGCATGGTGCCCTTTGTCGCGCGCAACCAGGGTCTGTGGAAGAGCGAGCCCGAGCCGCTGGAGTGGTTCGAGGCCATGTATCCGAACAACTCACCGTCCTACTTCTGCTACGCCGCGCTGCAGGGCATTGCGCAAGCCATTGGGGCGCGTCGGGTGCTGGCGGTCAAAGGCATTCAGCAGTACTGCTACGACGATGAAAAGGCAGAGCGTGTACAGCGTTTTGTCAAAACCTACGACGAGTTCTGGAAACTCTTTGGCGGCGAGGAAGGCACGAGCGGGCACTTTGAAATTCCCGTGCCCTTCTACCTGAAGCCCTTGTCTGAAGTGACGCCCAAGCACCGCAAGCGCTCGGCCATGCGGCGCGCGCATTGGGCGCGGATTGAGGAGGGGGTCTGCAGTGGCCTCACACAAATGTTCCGCCAGTCCCCCAAGCCTGCCAGCGCTGTTGTGCAGGCCGTTCCTGCCGTCCATGTGCAGGACTTCTCTGCAGAGGCTGCGCTGACGGCCTATTGAAGCGCTGCGGGGCTCAGCGAGCCCCGAGCTTGCGCATGCGCTCAGCTGGGCTGGGTGCCTGCGGGCCCTGGCTCAGCAGGGCTTCCAGCGCGGCCACGTCCTGTGGGCCTTGGGATAGCACTTTGGCTCGCTGCAGCAGCGTGAAGCCGTCGCCACCCCCGGCCAAGAAATTGTTGACCGTCACACGGTAGCGCTGGCTCTGTTGCAGCGGGGAGTCCTGAATGAAGACCGAACCCGGCAGCACACGCTGACCGATGGGGCGCTGCGCATCCCAGGTGTAGCGCAGGCCCTTGGAGGGCTGCAGCGGCACGAAGCGGTCGGTGCGCCACTGCTGTTCCAGCACCTCCAGCAACTCAGCACCGCTGAGTTCCAGTGTGAGCAGTTTGTTGCCGAAGGGCTGCACGCTGTAGATGTCGCCAAAGCTCACGCTGCCATCTTCACGCGGCAGAAGGTCGGCACGCAGGCCGCCGGGGTTGGTGAAGGCGATGTGCGCACCTCCGCTTTGTGGCGCCTGCGTGGCGGCCAGGGCGGCGTCGGCCACCAGTAGACCCAGAGCGCTGGAGCCCGCAGCATCTTGCTCGCGGCTGAAGGGGGCGCTGATGTGCCCCACACGGCGTTGCATCTTGGGTGCAGCCAGGGCCTCGTAGCGGGCAATCAGCGCGGTCTGTTGTGGATCTTTGGCGAATTGCTCACGTTTGACCACGAGGTTGTGCGCCTTGGCTTGCAAGACTTCTCCGCTCTTGCGGTCCAGTTGCAGGTCGATTTCGGTCAGCATGGCGCCATAAGGGCTGCCGCTGGTGAGCAGCTTGCCCTGCAGCTGGCAGCTGTAGGCGCGGTGGGTGTGGCCGCTGATGACCACGTCGACAGCGGGGTGCAGGCGCTGCACGATGTTGACAATGGCGCCCGACAAATCCGGGCATTCGTTGGGCCCGCCGCTGGTTTCGCCGCCTTCATGCACCAGCACCACAAAGGCTTGCACGCCTTGGCGCTGCAGCAGGGGCACCAGGGCGTTGACGGTGTCGGCCTCGTCCTCAAAGCGCAGGCCCACCATGTTTTCAGCCAAAGACACACCCGGTGTGCCCTTGAGCGTGAGCCCAATCACGCCGACCGGCACGCCCTCGAAGTGGCGCACGGCATAGGCCGGCAGCACGGTTTTGCCGCTGTCCGCATAGCGGGTGCTGGCTGCCAGGTATTGAAAGCGCGCACCGGCAAAAGGCTGGGGGCCGCTGCAGCCTTGTTGGGGGTGGCAGCCGCCGTTTTGCTTGCGCAGCAACTCGGCCAAGCCGTGGTCGAACTCATGGTTGCCCACAGCCGCCAAATCCAAACCCATGAGCGAGAGCGACTCGATGGTGGGTTCATCGTGAAACAGCGAGGACAACAGCGGGCTCGCGCCGATGAGGTCCCCTGCGGCCACAAACAAGTGATTCGGGTTCTTGGCCTTGAGCTGGGCCACCGCGGTGGCCAGGTGCTCGGCGCCTCCGGCGGGCACTGACACCCAGTGGCCGGGGCGCTCAGCGTCGGGCATGCGCAGCCCACCCGTGGGCGCTTGCAGATTGCCGTGGAAATCGTTGATGGCCAGCAGCTTGAGCTGCAGCGGGGCGGGTGTGGCTGCCGTCTTGGGCTCGGGGACGGAGGCGCAGGCCGACAGCAACACGGCCAAGGCCAGTGGCAGAGCCCGCTGCCATGCGCTTGCTGGGCGCACTCGGGCAGCGTGGTGGGCGGGCGACGGGCGAGCAGCGGGCGAGGTCTTTTCCATGACTGGCGAAGTAAGGGTATGGAGGGCGTTGGCGCGAGTGTATGCAACGCCATCGACGGTGTTTTGACATCCATTTGACGGGTTCAAACCGGTTTGTTTCGCGCATGGTCAGGGGCGCTGCGGCGATACACCTATGCCTTGACGATTTGCCTATCGCACGCCCTGCGTGCCTGGGCTGGTTTCAAGACGGGGTTTCGAATGACTGATATTGCCAGCGCCGCTGCTGCGGCGCGCTTGCACGCCGTGTTGCAGCACGCACCCACGGCCATGGCCTTTGTGCGGGATGCGCATTACCAAGGCATGTCTGAGCACTGCCGCCGCTTGCTGGCCTGGGACGACGCCCATGCCGCCGAGGGCGCGCCCCTGCAAAGTATGTTCCCCAGCAGTGGTGCGTTGCAGCAGTGCATGGAGCGTTTGGCCCAGTGCCTGGCACAGGGCATTCCTCTGCGTGCGGAGCTGGAACTGCAGCGCCATGACGGCTCGCGCTTCTGGGCCGATGTGCAGGCATGGCCGGTATCGCCCGAGGATGTATCGACCACGCTGTGGGTGTTGCACGACGTCAGCGAGGCGCGTGCCCTGCGCATGCAGCCCAACTGGATTGCCCGCCACGATCCCGTGACCGAGCTGGCCAACCGCCGCGAGTTCGCGCGCCGCCTGACCGACCACGTGGGCAGCCGTCGGCGCGAGCCGGTGTCCGTGCTCTACATCGACCTGGACCGCTTCGCGCGCATCGTCGACAAGCAAGGCCGCGAGGTCTCTGACCACTACCTCAACGAGCTGGGCCAGCTGCTGGTGCGCACCTTCCGCACCTCAGACCTGGTGGCGCGGCTGGATGCTGACCACTTTGCCGTGCTGCTGCCCAACTGCGACCAGCACTTTGGCGAGCTGGTGGCGCAAAAGGTGCGCAGTGCCATTGCCAGCCACCGCTTGCACTGGGGCCTGCACCGCGACCGCATCACTGCCAGCGTGGGTGCCGTGCAGGTGCAAGGGGCGCTGGACACGGTGGAAGCTGTGCTCGGCGCGGCCGAACTGGCCTGCACCGAGGCCAAGGCCGCAGGCGGCAACTGCGTGCGCCTGTTCGTGCCCGAAGGCAGCTACGACGAAATCACCAGCAAGCTGTAAACAACGCCAAAGGAATGCTCATGCTCTTCAGCTACGACCACCAGGGGCACCACGTGTCCATCGAAGTCACGCAAACCCTCAGCGGGCGCTGGACTTGGTATTGCTCGGTCGACCACCAAGCGCCGCAGCGCGCCTGGGGCAGCTTGTTTGACAGCGCCGAGCTGGCCGAGCTCGACGCCATGGATGCCGCCGAGCGCATGATTCAAGAAACCCCTCAGCTCATGCAGCACTTGCACGCCCTGCAGCAGGCTGCCACGGCCAGCACAGCGCACACTCCGCAGTGAAGGTGGGTGCGCCGGTGCGCCTTGGGCTCAGCGGGTTGAGCGGCCGAGCTTGCCCTTGAGCAGCGGTTGCACCACACCCACGGCCAAACCTGTACCCAGCAGCACCACCGCGCAGCCCAAGGCCATGCGCAGGGTGAAGGGCTCGTGCAAAAGCAGCGTTCCCCACAGCAGGCCAAAGACTGGGATCAAGAAGGTCACTGACATCGCCACGGGCGGGCTCACCACCGCCAGCAGGCGGAAAAACAGCACCAGGGCCAGGCCCGTGCACACCCAGGCCAGGGCCGCTACCGCGCCCCATGACGCCAGCGAGGGCCACTGCGCCGGCCAAAACCACGCCGTCGCTGGCAGGAGCGCGAGTGCCGCAAACAACTGGCTGCCACCGGCCACCGTGAGCGGTGGCAGCTGCCCCAAACGCTGCTTGCCGTAGAGCGCGCCCAGCCCGTAGAACAGCGCGGCCAGCAAACAGGCCAGCACCGCCCAGCCCGAGCCGCCGGCTTTGAAACTGGCCTCAGGCGCGCCCAGCACCACCACGCCCACCAAGGCCAACAACATGCCCAGCACCTGGCTGGCGCGAATCTGCTGCCCCAGAATGACCCAGGCCAGCACCGCGCCCCAAATTGGCGTGGTGGCGTTGAGGATGCTGGACAAGCCCGCCGTGATGGACTGCGCCGCAAAGGCAAAACACACAAAGGGAATGGCCGTGTTCATGAGTCCCATCAAGGCCAGCGGCCCTGCGTGCTGGCGCAGCACCGAGAGCTGACCGCGCCAGGCCAGCAGCGGCACCAGCAGCATGGCGGCTCCGGCCACCCGCACACCGGCCAGGGCCAGCGGTCCGAACTCCGGCACGCTCACGCGCATGAACAAGAAACTGCTGCCCCAAATCGCTGCCATCAAAAGCAGGCTGGGAAGGTGTTGCAAAGGACTCAAAGCGTCTCCAATTCCATGGCCGCGTCAGCGCCAAGAGCGCCTTCCCACTGCAGCAAATAGCGCTTGCGCGCCAACCCCCCGGCATAGCCCGTGAGCTGCCCTTGGGCTCCCACCACGCGGTGGCAGGGCACGAGCACGCTCCAGGGGTTGCGCCCCACCGCTGTGCCCACGGCGCGCGCGCTGCTGCCCAGTGCTGCGGCCAAAGCTCCGTAGCTTAAGGTCTGCCCCGGTTGGATTTGGCGCAGCGCCTGCCACACCCGCTGCTGAAATGCGCTGCCCCATGGCGCCAGGGCAGGCCCCGCTGGCAGCGCGGCAGCGGGAGCTTCGAAATAGGCCTCGAGCCACGCGCGCGCGGCCTGCAAATGCGGGTGTTGTGGCGCGCTGGGGGCATCAATGGGGCCGGGGTGATGGGCTTGCCCATCAAACCAGAGCCCGACCAAGCCCGTGTCTGAGCAGACGGCGCTGAGCTCGCCCAGCGGGGTGGGAATGCGGCACTGGGCGCGCCACAAAGCGGTGGGGTGGGGCATGGAACTCCTTGTCAGCGGGGCGCTGCGGGGTGGGTGGCCGCGGCGCTGGCATGGTGCCAGGTGTGCATGACGGCATAGCTGCGGTAGGGGGCGAGGGCGGTCGACCAGCGCTGCAGCGCGGCGGCGCTCAGCGGCTTGGCGGGGTCGGGGCTGAGCATGCGGCGCAGCACCAAGTCGCCGCCCAGGAATTGATCGGGCCAGCTCCAGCCGCGCATCAGCATGTACTGCGCTGTCCACGGGCCTATGCCCGACAGGGCGCAGAGCTGGTCCTGCGCCTGCGCCACGCTGCCTTCGCCGCGGGCGTAGTGCAGTTGGGGCCAGGCTTGCGCCAAGCTGCGCAGGGCCTGCGCGCGCTGGCGCAAGATGCCCTGGGCCACCAAGGCGTCTTCGCCCACGGCCAGCAGCTGCTCGGGGCTGGGAAAGCCGTGGGTGATGGACGGTGCCTCGGCCCAGGCCGCAGCCCCCAGGGGCGTGGCGCAGCACTGCACCAGGCGCGAGGCCAGGGTGCGCGCTGCCGCCACGCTCACCTGCTGCCCCAGCACCGCGCGCACGGCCAGCTCAAAGCGGTCCACACAGCCCGGCAGGCGCAGGCCCTCGGGCGCGCACAAGTCTGCAGGCAGGGCTGCTTGCAGCGTGGTGGCCACGGCTTGGGGGTCGGCGTCCAGGTCCAGCCACTGGCGCACCAGGGGCAGCACCGTGGCCGCGGCGCCCAGCAGCGCGGCGTCCAGCTGCAGCTGCACCTGGTGGGCACCGCTGGCTGCTGTGGCTTTGGGGGCGGGCCAGTGCACTTGCAGCACGCCGCTGATGAGCTGGCCTTGGTGCAGCACGCGCAGGCTGCGCTGCACGCGCCTTGCGGCCACGTCCACGCACTCCACGCCGGGAATGGCGCGTGCCGCCAGGAACTGCAACAGCGCTTGCACCGCATAGGGCGGGCGGTAGGCCAGGGGCAAGATGGGCGAACCCGCCAGGGCCGAGCGCGGCGCGCGGCGCAGCTGTGCGGGCGTCACGCGGTAGTGCGCCACCACGGCGGCATCCAAACGGCGGCGGCTGCCAAAGCCTGCGGCCGCGGCCACGTCCTCTAAGGGCAGGCCGCTGTCGGCCAGCAATTGCTTGGCCAGCAAGAGGCGCTGGGTGTGGATGAGCTGCTGGGGCCCCACGCCATAAGCGCGCAGCAGCAGGCGCTGCAAATGCCGCGCCGACACCCCCAGCTGCGCCGCCCAAGCCGCCACCGTGGGTGCTTTGTCATGCGGCTGCTGCAGCCAGGCCAGGGCTTGGTGGGCCAGCGTTTGCGAGGCGTCCATGGTGCTCCAGCGCTGCGGGCGCGGGGCCAGCTCGGGGCGGCATTTCATGCAGGGGCGAAAGCCTGCGGCCTCGGCCTGCGCGGGGCGTTCGAAGAATTCGCAATGCTCGAACTTGGGCGTGCGCACGCGGCAAATGGGGCGGCAATACACCCCGGTGGTGCGCACACCGACGAACCAACGCCCGTCAAAACGCGCATCGCGGGCCAAGAGCGCGGCATAGCAGGGGGTGGCTTGGAGTGGCATGTCGCCATGGTAGGGCGCGCAGCGCCTGGCGCTTGGACCTTATCGGACCTGTGATTTCCCCTGCTTGCCACCGGGTGCAAAGGCCCCGATTTGTGCACAGCAGCGGCCAAGCTGGGACAATACCGCCCCATGTCACTCAAAGCCCCCGAACTCCTGCTGCCCGCGGGCAGCCTGCAGAAAATGCGCGCCGCCTACGACTTCGGCGCCGATGCGGTCTACGCTGGCCAGCCGCGCTACTCCCTGCGCGCACGCAACAACGAATTCCGCCTGGAGCAAATCGCCCAGGGCATTGCCGAGGCGCACACGCGCGGCAAGAAGTTCTTTGTCACCAGCAACCTGATTGCGCACAACGACAAGGTCCGCACCTACATCCGCGACATCCAGCCCGTGGTGGAGTTGAAGCCCGACGCCCTCATCATGGCCGACGCCGGGCTGATCATGCAGGTGCTGGCGCAGATGGAAAAAGGCGTGTTCCCCAAGGTGCCCATCCACCTCTCGGTGCAGGCCAACACCACCAACTGGGCCGCAGTGAAGTTCTGGCAGAAGGTGGGCGTGGAGCGCATCATCCTCTCGCGCGAACTCAGCCTCGACGAGATCGAAGCCATCCGCAACGAGTGCCCGGACATGGAGATTGAAGTCTTCGTCCACGGCGCGCTGTGCATTGCCTACTCCGGCCGCTGCCTGCTGTCGGGCTACTTCAACCGCCGCGACCCCAACCAAGGCACCTGCACCAACGCCTGCCGCTGGGAGTACGGCACCACCGCCGCCAGCGAACAGTCCCCCAGCGGCGAAGCCGTGCCCGTGGGCAAGCTCGACGCCGACTTCAACTTCGCCGAGGCCCAGGCCGAAGCCGAAGGCAGCTTCTCCACCTGCGGCAGCGGCCAGCGCCACCCCGCCGCGGACAAGGTCTACTTCCTGGAAGAGAAGGGCCGCCCCGGCGAGCTCATGCCCATCATGGAAGACGAGCACGGCACCTACATCTTGAACAGCAAAGACCTGCGCGCTGTGGAGCATGTGGAGCGTCTGGCGCGCATTGGTGTGGACTCGCTCAAGATCGAAGGCCGCACCAAGAGCCTCTACTACGTGGCCCGCACCGCACAGGTCTACCGCCGCGCCATCGACGACGCCGTGGCCGGTCGCCCCTTCAACCCCGAGCTGCTGCTGGAACTCGAAGGCCTGGCCAACCGCGGCTACACCGGCGGCTTGCTGGAGCGCCGCCCCGCGCAGGACTACCAAAACTACATCAACGGCCACAGCGAACTGCACCGCAGCCACTTTGTGGGTGAAGTCACCGCTGTGCGCGACGACGGCTGGGTGCAGGTGCAAGCCAAAAACCGCTTCTCCGTGGGCGACCGCCTGGAAGTGCTGCACCCCAGCGGCAACCGCGTGGTCGAGCTCAAAGAAATGCACAACCTCGACGGCGAGCCCGTGCAAGTCGCCCCCGGCGACCCCGTGCGCGTGTGGGTGCCGCTGGGCCTGCCCGCCGAAGGCGGGCTGGTGTCGCGGTTGTTGTGAGCGTGCTGTGTTGGTGCTAGCGCGCGCCGCGCGCTGCACCAAGCGCGATTTTCAGATTTCCTAATAGCGATTTAGCGCTTCAGCCAAACGTCACATCAAACCTAAGCTGCTGGGCAAGCGCACCCCACGAGGGGCGCAAAACCCAGGCCGCAGGCACCCCGCTGCGGCCTCATTGTTTGAGCAACCGCAGCAGCAGATGATGACGATCGTTTCTTCACGCAGGCAGACCCGACCCCGCAGCGCATTGGCTTTGATCAGCCTGGCTTGTTTGACACTTGGCGCCCAAGCGCAGGACCAAGCTCCGGAAACTTTGCAGCGCGTGGAGGTGACTGGCAGCCACATCAAGCGCCTGGACAGCGAGGGCACCACGCCCGTGCAGGTGCTGCGCCGCGAGGACATTGCGCGCCTGGGCGCATCGACCGTGCAGCAGCTGCTGTCCAGCCTGGCCGGGTCCACCGCGGCCTTGGCCGACAACAACAACTACTACGGCAACACCGAGGCTCCCGGGGCCTCGGCCGTGTCGCTGCGCTACTTCGGCAAGCAAAGCACGCTGGTGCTGCTGAACTTCCGCCGCGTGGCCGCTTTTCCGCTGGCCGACTTCAACGAGATCTTCGTCAACATCGACGCCCTGCCCATGGATGCGATCGAGCGGGTCGAGATTCTCAAGACCGGCGGCTCAGCCCTGTATGGCTCCGATGCCGTGGCCGGGGTGATCAACATCATCACGCGCAAAGACTTCCAGGGCCTCAGCCTCAAAGGCAACTGGGGGCAAACCTCCAGCAAGGGCCGTTTTGGTGACGGCACCCTCAGCGTGGGGGCGGGTGTGGGCGACCTGGCTCGCGACGGCTTCAATGTGCTGAGCAATCTGGAGTACTACAAGCGCGAGCTGGTGCAGGGCTGGCGTCACTTGCTCGATGAGGTCAACCCCCAGTACCGCCAAGTGGCCACGGGCTTGGGCGCGCTGTCTGCGCGCTCCTACCCCGGCAATGTCAACGGCCAGGCGGTGCCGGGCTGCGAGACCATCGTCAACAAGCGCTGCATGTCGGACCCAATTGAGGGCGGGTTGATCATGCCCTCCAGCACGCGTTTGAACTGGCTCAGCACCGGCACGCTGCGTCTGAACAAGGACGTGGACGCGTTCGCCGAGCTGTCGCTCTCGCGCAATCAGACCGAGTACCTGGGCGATGCGCTGACCTACTCCAGCAGCTGGGGCACCTGGACCTGGGGCGACCCCAGCACCGATTTGCCCAAGAGCTTCACCTACCGGGGCCTGCCTGCGGGCCACCCGTTGAACCCCAGCAACAAGGAGGCCAGCTTCCAGTACCTGTTTGCCGACAGCCAGCCCTTCCACCATGTCGATGCCAAGCAGTACCGCGCCCTTGGCGGGCTGCGTGGCACGTGGTCGGGCTATGACTTCGAGCTGGCCGCAGGCGCGCTGGGCGGGCATGCGCAGCGCTCGCAGCGCCAGGTCTTCAGCGACAAGGGCTTTGTGGAAGTGATTGGCGACTACAACGCGGCCACACTGGATGCGAGCTTCTTCAACAAGCCTGGCGGCTACCGCATTGGGCAGCTCAATTCGCCCGAGGTGCTGGCCAAGCTCTTCCCCACCTTCGGCTATGAGGGCCAGACGCGCCAGCTGTTTGTTGACGGGCGGCTCAGCGGCGAGCTGACGCAGCTGCCCGCAGGGCCGCTGAGCTTTGCTGCGGGTTTTGACGTGCGGCGCGATTCGTTCACCATGACGCCCACGGCCAACCTGCGCACCGGCGAGCTGCTGGGCTCAGGGGTCTCTAGCGCCGATGCGGCGCGCAACTTCGGCGCGGCATTTGCTGAGCTGAACGTGCCCTTGCTCAAAAACCTGAACCTGGAGCTGGCTGGACGGGCCGACAAATTCCAACACTTTGACGCGCACTTCTCGCCCAAGGTGGCGCTGCGCTACCAGCCCACCCAGCAGTTGCTGCTGCGCGGCACGGTAGAGACGGGGTTTCGCGCGCCCAATCTGGCCGAGAGTGCTGACTCCAACAAATACAGCTGGGCCACGGGGATTTCTGACCCACGGCGCTGCCCCGCCGCGCAGGAGCTGGCTGATGCCCTGGAGGCCCAGGGCCAAACCCAGCGCGCCGACAGCGTGCGCGCGGCCGAGTGCAACACCGGCATTCCCAAGGTGACGCGCAACAACCCCGCGCTCAAGCCCGAGACCTCGCTGTCGGCCACCTTTGGCCTGGTGTTCGAGCCCTTCAGAGGCAGCCGCGTGGCGCTGGATTGGTGGCGCATTCAGCGCAAGGGCGAAATCGGCATCAAGGGCCTGGGCGATTTGCTCAACGAAGAAGGGGGGCTGGAGCCCGGCTTGCTGCTGCGCGGCAGCCTAGCGCAAGACCCCACCTTCAACGCGCAAGAGCAGGCCCAGTACGGCGTCAAAGTGGGGCACTTGAAGCGCGTTATCACGCAGTTTGGCAATCAGTCGCGCACCCAGACCAGCGGGCTGGACGTGCTGGCGCGCAGCGAGGTGGCGCTGCCCCAGCTGGGGCGCTTCACGCTGGACCTGGATGGCATGGTGCTGCTGAGCCAGCGCTACTGGAATCTGGAGCGCAAGGGCTGGGGTGACAACCTGGTGGGCCGCTACGGCTACTCGCGCCTGAGCCTGGGCCTGGGGGCGGCTTTGCAAAGCGGCGATTGGAACAACGCGCTGCGACTGAGCTACCGCGGTGGCCAGTCTTTGCAGGGGGACTTCTACGACAGCCTCTGGAGCGTGGAAGGCTGCGCTGATTTGAAGCTCTCTGCCGATCAATGCCAGGTCAAGGCCTACCAGCGCCTGGACTACCACCTGGCCTGGTCGGGCTTCAAAAACTTGGAGTTGGGCCTGCACGTTGGCAATGTGCTCAACCGCCGCCCGCCGGTGGACTTCAAACAGTTCGGTGCTTACTGGGGCGTGGTGCCTCAAAACCTCGAAGACGTGATGGGCCGCACCTTCCGTATCAGTGCCTCTTACCGCTTCTTCTGACGGGCCCAGCCGCGCATCAGCGGCTGGTTCCGCCCAGGCGCCCACACGCCCGATGGGTCTGCGGGCGTTTTCTATTTTTCGCTTTGTGTCATGCAAAACATCTCTTGGAAGCAGGCCAGCGTGGCCGTGCTGTGGGCCATGGGTTTGGCCTTTGTCAGTGTGGGCCGCCCCTTAGAGGCTGCGCCACTGGGCGCCACACCTGCACCCGCCCCGGTGCCCAGCCTGGAAACCCTGTTTCGTGCCGAGTCTTACCGGGGGCAAAACGCCAAGGACATGGCGTTCTCCAAATCCGGGCGCTATCTGGGGGCGCTTCAGAAAACGGAAAATAAAGCACGCTAAGCCGGTTGCAGCGGTCGTAGCGGCCTGAACTTGCCCGAGCCGATCTTGGCGCTGCTGCGCCAGAGGTAATCGCCGGTCAGGTTGATGTGTTCCCAGCCCAGCGGCGACAGGTACTGCAACGGACTGTCATCGACGGTCTGGCCGTGGCCGCGTAAGGCGTTTGCGGCCCGTTCCAGGTACACCGTGTTCCACACCACGATGGCCGCCGTCACTAGGTTGAGGCCGCTGGCCCGGTAGCGCTGCTGCTCGAAACTGCGGTCGCGGATTTCGCCCAGGCGGTTGAAGAACACGGCGCGGGCCAGCGCGTTGCGGGCTTCGCCCTTATTCAGTCCGGCATGCACACGGCGACGCAGTTCGACGCTTTGCAGCCAGTCCAGGATGAACAACGTGCGCTCGATGCGGCCCAGCTCGCGCAGGGCGACGGCTAGGCCATTCTGGCGCGGGTAGCTGCCGAGCTTGCGCAGCATCAGCGAGGCCGTCACCGTGCCCTGCTTGATTGATGTGGCCAGTCGCAGGATTTCGTCCCAATGGGCTCGGACGTGCTTGATGTTGAGCGTGCCGCCGATCATCGGTTTCAGCGCGTCATAGCTGGCATCGCCCTTCGGGATGTATAGCTTGGTGTCGCTCAGGTCGCGGATGCACGGCGCGAAGCGGAAGCCCAAGAGGTGCATCAGTGCAAAGACGTGATCGGTGAAGCCCGCCGTGTCGGTGTAGTGCCCCTCGATCCGCAAGTCGGACTCGTGGTACAGCAGGCCGTCGAGCACATAGGTCGAGTCGCGCACACCGACATTGACCACCTTGGTGTGGAACGGCGCGTACTGGTCGGAAATGTGGGTGTAGAACGTCCGTCCTGGGCTGCTGCCGTACTTCGGGTTGATGTGCCCCGTGCTTTCAGCCTTGCTGCCGGTTCGAAAATTCCGGCCGTCCGACGATGACGTGGTGCCGTCGCCCCAATGCCCGGCGAAACGATGCTGGAACTGCGCGTTGACCAGTTCGGCCAGCGCCGCCCCGTAGGTTTCATCGCGGATGTGCCAGGCTTGCAGGCAGGCCAGCTTGGCGTAGGTCGTGCCGGGGCAGGACTCGGCCATCTTGGTCAGGCCCAGGTTGATCGCATCGGCCAGGATCGTGGTCAGCAGCAGGTTCTTGTCCTTGGCCAGGTCGCCCGATTTCAGGTGCGCGAAGTGCCGGGTGAAGCCCGTCCATTCGTCCACCTCAAGCAGCAGCTCGGTGATCTTGACGTGCGGCAGGATCATCGCCATCTGGTCGATCAGGGCCTGCGCGGTGTCTGGCACCGCCGCGTCGAGCGGCGTGATTTTCAGGCCCGACTCCGTGATGATGGCGTCCGGCAGCTCATTCGCCAGCGCCGCGCGGTTGACGGTGGCGAGCTGCGTTTCCAGCAGCGTCAGCCGCTCATTCAGGTACTGGTCGCAATCGGTGGCCACGGCCAGAGGCAATTCGCGGGGCTGTTTGAGGCTGGCGAATTTCTCGGGCGGCACCAGGTAGTCCTCGAAGTCCTTGAACTGGCGGGAGCCTTGCACCCAGATGTCGCCGGAGCGCAGCGCGTTCTTCATTTCCGACAACGCGCACAGCTCGTAGTAACGCCGGTCGATGCCAGCGTCGGTCTTCACCAGCTTCTGCCAGCGCGGCTTGATGAAGTCGGTCGGCGCGTCGGCAGGAACCTTGCGGGCGTTGTCGCTGTTCATACTGCGAAGCACCTCGATGGCATCGAGCACGTCCTTGGCGGCAGGCGCGGCCCGCAGCTTGAGTACGTCGAGGAATTCCGGCGCGTATCGGCGCAGCGTCGCGTAGCTCTCTCCGATGCGGTGCAGAAAATCGAAGTCCTCGGGCTGCGCGAGCTTCTGCGCCTCGGTGACGCTCTCGGCTAAGGCATCCCAGGACATGACGGCCTCGATGGCGGCGAACGGGTCGCGGCCCGCTTGCTTGGCCTCGATCAGTGCCTGGCCGATACGCCCGAACAGCCGAACCTTGGCGTTGATCGCCTTGCCGGATGCCTGGAACTGCTGCTGATGCTTGTTCTTGGCGGCGTTGAACAGCTTGCCCAGGATGCGGTCATGCAGGTCGATGATTTCGTCGGTGACGGTGGCCATGCCCTCGATGGCGAGCGCCACCAGGGTGGCATAGCGTCGCTGCGCCTCGAACTTGGCCAGGTCGGCAGGCGTCATCTGGCCGCCCTCGCGGGCGATCTTGAGCAGCCGGTTCTGGTGCACCGACCGCTCAATGCCGGAAGGTAGGTCGAGCGCCTGCCACGCCTTGAGGCGTTCGATGTGTTCCAGCATGTGCCGCGAGTTCGGTTTGACGGGCGACTGACGCAGCCAGGCCAGCCAGGTCGTCTTGCCGTTGTCGCGGCGATTGAGCAGATCGTCCAAGCGGCGGCGATGCGCGTCCGACAGTGGCTCGGCCAAGGCATCGTAGATGCGCCGGTTGGCGCGAGTGATCGCTTCGGCGCTCGCGCGCTCTACGGCGTTGAGGGCAGGCAGGATGATCGACTGCCGCCGCAGGTGCTCGATCAAGGCGCTTGCCAGCACAATGCCCTTGTCGGTTTGCATGGCCAGCTCGGTCAGCGTGTGGACGGCCTGCCGGTAGTGGCTCATGGTGAATGGCTGGTAGCCGAACACCGTTTGCAGTTCGACCAGGTGCTCACGCCGGGTCTGCTCCCGCTGCCCGTATTCGTCCCAGCTTTCGACGGTGACCTTGAGCTGGTTGGCGACCAGTCTTAGCAATGGCGGAAACGGTTGCTCATCGACGCCAAGGATGATGCCGGGAAAGCGCAGGTAGCAAAGCTGCACGGCAAAGCCCAGCCGGTTGGCCGGGCCACGGCGCTGCCGGATGAAGGAGAGGTCGGTGTCGCTGAACGTGTAGTGACGGATCAAGTCGTCTTTGGTGTCCGGCAATTCCAGCAGGCTTTCGCGCTCTGCGGCAGACAGTATGGAACGACGAGGCATATCTATTGATCCAATCTCAGGTATTGATACAGGGTCTCCCGGCTGATACCGAATTCACGGGCCAACTTCGCCTTCTGCTCACCAGCATCGGCCCGCTGACGCAGCTCGATCACCATGTCAGGCGACAGCGATTTCTTCCGCCCACGGTAGGCTCCGCGTTGCTTGGCCAAGGCAATGCCTTCGCGCTGCCGCTCGCGGATCAGGGCGCGCTCGAACTCGGCAAAGGCCCCCATTACCGACAGCATCAAATTGGCCATCGGCGAATCCTCGCCAGTGAAGGTCAGGCATTCCTTGACGAATTCGATTCGTACCCCTCGCTTGGTGAGCCTTTGCACCAGTCGGCGCAAGTCGTCTAGGTTGCGCGCCAGACGATCCATGCTATGCACCACCACGGTGTCGCCCTCGCGCACGAAGGTGAGTAGCGCGTCTAGTTCTGGCCGCTGCGTATCCTTGCCCGATGCCTTGTCCGTGAACACCTTGTCCACCTGAGCCTGCTCAAGCTGCCGATCTGGGTTCTGGTCGAAGCTGCTGACCCGCACATACCCGATGCGTTGACCTTTCAAGGGTGTCTCCTGCGCAAATGTGTCAGGAAATAATCTATGACCCCTTGTGCATTGTGTCAAGAAATATCTGATGACACTCTAACCTGACGCAATCCGCTGCCAATGCTTGACGCCAAGTTAGGGTATAGCCCAGATGGACAGGCGCCGGGCGTTGGATGCCGGCAGAACTTAGACTTGAGAGAATCCACCATCGACCGTCAGTTCGATGCCGTTGACATAGCGCGCATCCGATGAAGCCAGAAACAGCGCTGCTGTCGCAATTTCATCTGGTTGTGCTATGTAACCTAACGGCACGGCGGTAGCGGCATAATCATGGAGCGCCGCCATCTGCGCATCGTCCATTTTTAAGCCATTTTTCATGATGGGTGTTTCTGTTAAGCCGGGGCTGAGCGCATTGACTCGAATCTTGCGCGCTTTCAGGTCATTGGCCCACGATCGTGCAAAGGAGCGCACGGCGGCCTTGGAAGCGTTGTATAGGCTCAAATTCGCCATACCCTTGTTGGCGACGATGGAGGCCGTCAACACTACTGAGGCACCATCCTTCAGCAGAGGCAAGAGCGTCTGGGTAGTAAAAAATACGCCCTTGACATTGATATCGAAAGTCTTGGAAAACTCAACTTCCGTCGTCTCACCAAAACCATTGTTCTCGGCGATACCGGCGTTGGCAAACACGACATCGAGTTGATCCCCGCGTTTTTCGATCTCGACCTTGAGCTTTCTCAAGTCTGAAACATCGGCTACATCAGATGCCACCCCAACCGCACCGTCCCCCAGTGAAGCAGCCGCTTGACTGAGAGTCTTTTCGGTTCTACCCGTTATATAGACGCGCTTGGCTCCTTCAGCGAGCAGCGCCTTGGCAATGGCCAATCCAATGCCGGTTGACCCACCGGTTACGACTGCAACTTGATTCATGAATCGATTTTTTGACATGCTGGTTTTCTCCTAAAGTTCCATTGTTCGATCATAAGCGAACTATGGAACTTTATCACCACTTGTGTAACACTGAAAGCATGAGGTCACCCAGCCACCCAACACTCGAGAATCTGTCATTAGCGAGGGTGCTTTACGCGCTTAGCGATCCTGTGCGCCTTAGCCTTGTACAAAGCCTTGCAACCAAGGGGGAACAAGCTTGTGGTGCCTTGAATTTGACAGTGGCCAAGTCCACAGCTTCACACCACTTCCGGGTGCTACGGGAAGCAGGCGTTATTCGGATGCGTCCGGAGGGAACGCAGTTCATCAACTCTCTGCGAAAGGACGACCTTGATCGTCGCTTCCCCGGATTGCTTGATGCCGTTCTTCATGCCTCGAGGCCTCTTTGAGCTTGTACCGACAGATGGTGAAGATCAACGCTTAGCGTGCTTTAAATTCCGTTTTCTGAGACGACCCCAAGTTCGAGGCCCTGGAGCTGCTGGGCTTCACGCCCGACAGCCGCAGCGCCTTTGTGGCGGCCAACCGCGACGACCCTGCCGCCATGAACCTCTACCGGGTGGATGTGCACACCGGCGCCATGACCGCGCTGGGCCAGGCGCTGGACTACCACCGCAAATCCGTGGTCTCGCACAGCGGGCAATGGCTGGCGGCCAACGCCGGACACTGGGGGCAGCCGCCGGAGCTCAAGCTCATCCAAGGTCTGACCAGCTCTGCCGCACCAGCCCAGGTGCTCACGCAAAGCCACGACCCGGCCCTGCGCCAATTGCTGCTGCAAACGCCCGAACGCTTTGCCTTCAAGAATCGCCATGGTGACGAGCTCCAGGCCTATGTCTTCAAGCCAGCGGGCTGGCGCGCCAGCGACCAACGTCCCGCCGTGGTCTATGTCTACGGCAGCGTGCTGGGTGACGGGCATATGGTGGAGCGCGACAGCTTTCAGGACACCGCCTACTGGTTCCAGATGTATATGGCGCTCAAGCACGGCTACGTCACGGTCACGCTGGACACGCGTGGCCACTCCAACTATGGGCAAGCCTTCTCCCGCGCCAACTGGGAGCAACCAGGCCGACCGCAGACCGAGGACTTGCAAGACGCCGTGGCCTACATCAGCCAGAACCTGGGGGTGGACCGCCAGCGCATGGGCCTGACGGGCTGGAGCTTTGGGGGCTTCCAGACCCAGTACACCCTCTACACCCAGCCTGACCTGTTCCTGGACCCCGACGGCGGCCATGGCCTGGGTGGTGCCGTCAAGAACGCGGGCTGGCACCGCAAATACGAGGCCTTCTGGCTGCGCCATCTGGGCCGCGCGCCATAAGAGGGGGCATCAGGGCCGCTGCCCCCCCTCGCACAGCAGCTCGCCCACCTGGCGTTGCAGCTTTTCGGGGCTGATGTCGCTTGCACTCATGGGGGCGCCAGCCACCAAGCCGACGTGGTTGAAGCAGCCACGGCGCCAGGGCCGCACCATGGCCCGACCGCCTTCGATGCGTGAGAAGAATGAGCCCCAGAGGTTGGTCAGGGCCAGGGGCACGACGGGCAGATCGGGGCGGTGTTCGACGATCTTCATCACGCCGCCGCGAAAAGGCTGCAGCTGCCCGTCGCGGGTGATGCCGCCTTCGGGAAAGATGCAAAGCAGCTCGCCCTCGTCCAGCACCTGGCGGGCGCTGGCAAAGGCGGCGTCGTAGACAGCGGGGTTTTCGTGCTGGGGCGCGATGGGAATGGCCTTGGCCAGGCGAAAGAACCAACCGACCAGCGGCGTGCTGAAGATGCGGTGGTCCATGATGAAGCGAATGGGCCGGGGGCTGGCGGCCATCAGCAGCACGGCGTCGACGTAGCTCACATGGTTGCACACCAGCACGGCTGCACCCTGGGTCGGCATGTGCGCCTCACCGCGGACCTCAAAGCGGTAGACACAGCGCGAGGCGATGAAGGCCACAAAGCGCAGCAGGTATTCCGGCACCACGGCAAAGATGTAGCTGGCCACCACGGCATTGGCCACGCCCAGCCACAAAAACAGCTCGGGCAGACTGACACCGGCGCCCAGCATCAGCCCCGCCAGCAGGGAGCTGGCAATCATGAACAAGGCATTCAAGATGTTGTTGGTGGCGATGATGCGCGCGCGGTGCGTGGGCGGGGTGCGCAACTGGATGAGCGCGTACATGGGCACGCTGTAGAGCCCCGCAAACAGCGCCAGCAAGGCCAAATCGATCAACACCCGCCAGTGGGCCGCCTGGGCCAAAAATGCAGCGCTGCCCAACGTGCCTTGGGCTGGGGTGGGCAGGCTGCGGGAGGCGAAGTACAGGTCAATGGCAAAGACACTCATGCCAATGGCCCCCAGTGGGACCAAGCCGATTTCCACATGGCGGCGCGACAGGTGCTCGCACAGCAGCGAACCCACGCCAATGCCCACCGAAAACACCACCAGCAGCAGCGAGGCCACCTGGGCGTTGCCATGCAGCACTTCTTTGGCAAAGGCCGGGAAATTGGACAAGAACACGGCCCCGAAGAACCACATCCAAGAGATGCCTAGCAGCGAGCGAAACACCGCCAAGTGGCCATGTGCCAGCTGCAGATTGCGCCAGGTTTCGCTCAAAGGGTTGTGGTTGATGCGCAAGCCCGGATCGGTAGGCGCGCAAGGCGGGATGGCTTGCGCGCTGGCACGACCGGCCAAGGCCAAGGCCAGCCCGCCCAGGGCCACCCAGTGTGTGCCCAGCTCGGGTGATGCCATGAGCAAACCACCGACGACATTGCCCAGCAAGATGGCCACAAAGGTACCCATCTCCACCAAACCGTTGCCGCCCGTCAGCTCCTGCTCCTGCAGCTGCTGGGGCAAGTAGGCGTATTTGACCGGGCCAAACAGCGTGGAGTGCAGCCCCATCAGCAGCACGCACAACAGCAGTGTGGGCACATGTGCGGCCCAAAACCCCCAAGCCGCCAGCGCCATGATGGTGATTTCCAGGTTTTTGATGGCGCGCATCAGGTGCGCTTTGTCCACCTTGTCCGCCAGCTGTCCACTGGAGGCCGAGAACAGCACAAAGGGCAGGATGAACAGCGCACCAATCACCAGCCCGGCTTGGGTGGGCGCCAGCCAGCTCAGCTGCAGCTGGTAAGTCAGCAGCACCGTGAGCGCGAATTTGAACAAGTTGTCGTTGGCCGCGCCCAGAAACTGAGTCCAGAAAAACGGGGCGAAACGGCGCTGGCCAAGCAGCGCGAATTGACTGGGGGGGGTGTTTGACATGGTCAGCGTTGGGGTGGTGGCTGCAAAGCCGCTTGATTCTGCATGCGGCAGTGGCGAGTGCCGCTTGGCAGCGCCAGCGGTGTGGGCGTTGGGCCGCACGTGCTTAGGGGGGACTGGTGCAGCATGCGCCCACCACAGGCGACAAGCGCCGAGGCGGCGCGGCGCTTGTGACGCACGCTCAGCGCGCAAAGGCCCGGGGGATTGCAGTACCATGCGCGCCGTTGGTGCTCGGGTCTGCCGTCCGGTGGGCCCAGTGAAACGGGAATCAGATCGCTGGGGCTGGCCGCTGTGCTGCCCTGTAGGTGAAGCTGAGCTGCCCCCGCAACGGTGAGTGGTCGGTCCTGCAAGGGACGAGCTTTCGTGCTTCACCCACTGGCGTGTCTGTCTGATGCGCTGGGAAGGGTTCGAGAGTTGACCACCAGCCCGGAGACCGGCCAACGATGGGGTGCTGCGCTGTGGCTGTGTTGGCCGCGCCGGTGCGCCATGTGCGCGTGCCTACGGGGATGTGGGTGCGAGTGAAAAGCTCGAAGCGTTTTTGACGCTTCTTTCGTTCGTCCTGTTCATCTTCTGTTGGCGTTTTGCGTGGGCTGTGGCTTTGGGCTGCGGCGTTTGCCATTCTTTTGCGGGCAAGCGCTGTGGGTGCAAAGGCCTGAGGTCCATGTGCGACGCATGTGAGGCCCGCCATGCACATCGAACCCGGCTTGATTGCCCAACCCAAACTCGTTTTTGCCGCCGTGGCTGCTGTTGGCGTGCTGCTGGCGCACCTGCCGCAGTGGTTGCGCCAGTTCGGCACGGCCGCGCCGCGCACGCTCCTGGCCGCGGTGTTCTTCTCGGTCTTTATGCAGGCCTTTCACATGCCCGCAGGCCCGTCGGAGCTGCACTTCCTCGGTGCCATGCCCATCTACATCGCCTTTGGCTACTTGCCCACGCTGCTGGGCTTGCCGCTGGGCCTGCTGCTGCAGGGCCTTTTGTTTGACCCGCAGGACTTGCCGCACCTGGCGGTGAACGCGCTGTCGCTGATGCTGCCGCTCATGGCCGTGCACTTCACGCTGGGCCAGCGCCTGCTGGCTGCGGGCACGCCCGTGCGTGTGGCCACGCTGGTCAAGCTCGACGGCGTGTTTTACAGCGGTGTGGTGGCCATGGTGGCGTTTTGGCTGTCGCTCTCCAGCGGCGCTGGTGCACTGGCAGGCTTTGAGACCTTTGCGCTGCACTACGCGCCCTTGGTGCTGCTGGAGCCTGCTGTCACGCTGGCCGTGCTGTGGCTGCTGCGCCCGCAGAGCTGGCTGATGCGCCAGCGCTTTGCGGCGTGGTGTTTTGAGTCGCGCACGGCCCAAGCCTGAGGCCGGGCATGCCAGGCACGGTCTACTTCGTGGGCGCAGGCCCCGGCGACCCTGAGCTGCTCACGCTCAAGGGCCGCGACCTCATTGCCCAAGCCGGGGCCATCTTGTATGCCGGCTCGCTGGTGAACGAGGCGGCCACGCGCTTTGCGCCCGCGCACTGCGAGGTGGCCGACTCCAAGGGCATGACGCTCGAAGAAATGGCCGCCTGGCTGATCGAACGCGCGGCGCGCCACGCCGTGGTGGTGCGCCTGCAAACGGGCGACCCCTCGCTCTACGGCGCGCTCATCGAGCTGGTGCAGCCGCTGGATGCCGCAGGCGTGCCGCTGCGCGTGGTGCCGGGGGTGACCTCGGCCATGGCCAGCGCGGCCGCGGCGGTGGAGAGCTTCACGCTGCCCGAGCTCACGCAGACCGTGATCCTCACGCGCGTTGAAGGCCGCACGCCCATGCCCGAGGGCGAGGCGCTGGAAGACCTGGCGCGCCACCACTGCACGCTGTGCATCTACCTCTCCATCACCTTGCTGCACAAGGTTGAGGCCGCGCTGCGCGCTGCGGGCTGGCGTGAAGACGCCCCCATGCTGGTGGTGCACAAAGCCAGCTGGCCCGGCGAGGAGCTGCTGATACGCGGCACGCTGGCCGACATCAAAGCGCGCTGCCGCGCCGCCGGCGTGGTGAGCCAAAGCATGATCATCGCCAGCCCCACGCTGGGTGCGCGGCAGTGGCCGCAGCTCACGCGCTCCAAGCTCTACGACCCGAGCTTTACCCACAAATTCCGCCGGGCCACAGCGCCCGCCAACCCAAGCTCTAGCGAGTTGCCAGATGACGCATCCAGCCCCCACCGCGATTGACCTGCCGGCCCACACCACGCTGCTGTTGGTGGGCCACGGCTCGCGCGAGCCCGGTGCCAACGAGGAAATCGAGCGCTTTGCCGCCGCCTGGCGTGTGCGCCGCCCGAACTGGCGCATCGAGGTGTGCTTCATCGAGTTCGCCACCGTCATGCTGCACGAGGGCTTGCGCCGCGCGGCGCAAGACAGCCAGCGCGTGGTGGTGCTGCCGCTCATCCTCAATGCCGCAGGGCACGTGAAGATGGACATCCCCCAGGCCATCGACACGGCGCGGCTGGACTGCCCCGCCGTGCGCTTTGACTACGTGCCGCACCTGCAAGCGGGCGAGCCGATTTTGAAAGTGCTCAAGCGCCAGCTGCGGCGCGCCATGACCGAGCTGGACATGCCCGACCCGCGCTCCACCGGCGTCATCCTGCTGGGGCGTGGCGCCTCAGACCGCGGGGCCAACGGCGAGGTGGCCAAGATGGCGCGCTGGCTCATGGAAGAGGGCGACCATGAGCTGGTGGACATTGCCTTTACCGGCATCACCTTCCCGCGCCTGGAGCGCGTGGTGCAGCGCCAAAGCCTGCAGCTCATGACGCAAATCGTGGTGCTGCCTTACTACCTGTTCAGCGGCACCTTGATGAGCCGCATCGAGCGCCAGGTGCAGCACCTGCGTCAGCAGTACCCGCACATCCGTTTTGCGGCCGCGGGCTACTTCGGGTTTGAGCCCGAGATCACCGCTTTGCTCGAGCAGCGCGTGGCCGAGCTGCTGGGCCTGCAGCCCGAAAGCCGCATGGCCTGCGATGGCTGCAAGTACCGCGAAATCGCGGTGGAGCTGGGCCACGGCGGCCACCACCACGGCCCCGGCGGGCACGAGCATCACCACCCTCACGGCGATGACGCGCACCACCATCACCACCACGAGCACGGCCATGAGCATGAGCACCCACACGACCATGCCCATGAGCACACTCATGCCCACCCGCACGAGCACTCACACGCCACCCCCGTGGCCGTGGTGCGCCGCTGCCGCTAAAGCCCTGGGAGACACGCCATGAGCCTCAACCCCGCCTTGCTGGATGCTGCCGCTGCGCTGCACACCAGCGCGCAGCACAACACCGTCACCGAGCAGCTCACCGCGGCGGGCCGCGCCATCGAGCATGACTCCTTTGCCGTCATCGACGCCGAAGTCGGGTCGCACCGCTATAGCCCTGAGCAGTGGCCCATCGTGCGGCGCATGATCCACGCCAATGCCGACTTTGATTTCAACGGCCTCACCGACTTTCACCCCCAAGCTGTGCGCGCTGGTGTGGCCGCCATTCGCAGCCGCCAAAGCCGCGTGGTGGCCGATGTGGAGATGATTTGCGTGGGCCTGTCCAAGCCGCGCCTGCAGCATTTCGGCATGGGCACGCACCAGTTCATTTCTGACGAGGACGTCATTGCCGCTGCGCGCGAGCAAGACACCACGCGCGCCGTGCAAGCCATGCGCAAAGCCCATGCCCAGGGCCTGCTGCAAGGCGCCATCGTGGGCATTGGCAACGCGCCCACCGCCCTCATCGAGGTGGTGCGGCTGATCCGCGAAGAAGGCCTGCGCCCCGCGCTGGTGGTGGGCCTGCCCGTGGGCTTTGTCTCAGCGGCTGAATCCAAAGACCTCATGGCCGAGGTCGACGAAGTGCCCTGGCTCATCATCCGCGGCCGCAAAGGCGGCTCCACCCTGGTGGTGGCGGCCATTCACGCCCTGCTGGGTTTGGCTGAAGCCCAAGAAGCGGCCGGAGTGGCACCGTGATCAGCGCCAGCTTCATCTTCGACGAAGGCCGTTACGACGAAGCCTTTCACGCCTTGGACGCGGCCATCGAACGCGCCGTGCTGGAAACCCCCGGCTATCTGGGCCAGGAGCAATGGCGCAACGAGGCGCAGGGCCGCCTGTGCAACGTCTACTACTGGAGCGATGAGAGCGGCCTGCGCGCACTCATGCAACACCCCGCGCACCTGCAAGCCAAAGCCCGCTACACCGAGTGGCTGCAGGGCTACCGCGTGGTGGTCTCGCAAGTGCTGCGCAGCTACGGCGACGGCTTGATGGCGCACCCCACATCGCCCCAGGAGCCCGCATGAGCAGCAATGTCCGTGTGGAGCTGGCCCTGGGCCACGAGCTGCCGCAGCTGGCGGCCTTGTTCGACGCCTACCGCCAGTTCTACGAGCAGCCCTCGGACCTGCCGCGCGCGCTGCGCTTTTTGCAGCAGCGCCAGACTTTGCGCCAAGCCTTGCTGTGGGGCGCTTGGTCGGGCACCGATGCGCTGGGCCTGTGCCAGTGCTACCCCACGTTTTGCTCCGTCATTGCAGAGCCGATTTGGGTGCTGTATGACCTCTACGTTCACCCCGACGCGCGTGGCCAGGGTGTGGCCCATGCCCTCATGGCTGCGGTGGAGGAGGCGGCACGCCAGCGCGGCGTGGCACGGCTGGACCTGACCACGGCGCACACCAACACCACTGCCCAGGCGCTGTACGAAAGCCGGGGCTGGGAGCGGGACTTGGTGTTTCGCACCTACACCAAAACGCTGTCTGGCACTTGATCGAACCTTGCCATGATGGACAAAGCCAAACCCAAAGGCACGCGCACCGGTTTCACCACCGGGGCGTGCTCGGCTGCGGCGGCGCGGGCTTGCGTGCTGGGGCTGGTGGAGGGGCTGATGCCGGAGGCGGTGCAGAGCCTGCTGCCCAACGGGCAGCGTGTGCGCTTTGAGGTGCAGGGGGGGCAGCTGGAGGGGCAGGGCATGGCGCGGTGGGCGCGGGCCTATGTGGTGAAGGACGCGGGCGACGACCCGGACTGCACCGATAAAGCCCATCTCACGGCCGAAGTGCGCTTGCTGCCGCAGGAGCCCGGCGTGGTGCGCCTGCTGGGCGGCCATGGCGTGGGCCTGGTGACCATGCCAGGACTGGGGCTGGAGGTGGGTGGGCCCGCCATCAACCCCGTGCCCCGGCGCAATATCGAAGACAACGTGCGCGAGGTCGGCGACAGCCTCTTGAGCGAGGTGGGGCTGGAGGTGTGCATCAGCGTGCCCCAAGGCCTGGAAATGGCCAAGAAGACGCTCAACGCGCGCCTGGGCATTCTGGGTGGCATTTCCATTTTGGGCACCACGGGCATTGTCAAACCCTATTCCACGGCGGCGTTTCGTGCCAGCGTGGTGCAGGGCGTGGAGGTGGCCGCCACCACCGGCGCGGGCGTGGTGGTGCTGACCACCGGCGGGCGCACGGAAAAATTCGTCATGCAAGAGCTGCCCGGCCTGCCCGAGGCCTGCTATGTGCAGATGGGTGACTTCCTGCGCTATGCGCTGGATACGGCGGTGTCCAGCGGCATTGCGCAGGTGGTGATTGGCGGCATGGTGGGCAAGCTCACCAAGATTGCCCAGGGCGAGACCATCACCCACGCCAACCGTGCCGAGGTGGACACCGGCTATCTGGCCGATTTGTGTGCGGGCATTGGCGTGCCGCCCGAGGTGTGCGAGGACATCCGCAACGCCGAGACGGCGCGCTACGCCAGCGAACGCGTGGAGGCGCTGGGCCTGGTGGAGGCCTTCCACACCGCCCTGGCCCAAGGCGTGGTGCGCACGCTCAAGGGCCGCTACCCGCACCAGTTCGCGCTGCGCGTGCTGGTGTGTGACTTTGACGGCCGCAAGCTGGCCCAGGCGCAGTGCGACTCGCCGCTCAATCAAGACCAAACATGACTGAAGACTTGACCTACGAGGGCCGCTACTTCAAGGGCGGCCACCGCTGTGTGGTGCTGGGGGTGCTGGACGATGGCGTGGCTTCGCTGTCCCAGCAGGGCCTGGCGGCGCTGCGCAGTGCGGACTGCGTGATTGGCGGCACGCGCACGCTGGCGCTGCTCGAAGCGCAGATTCGCCCTGAGGCGCGGCGCCTCGATCTCACCGGCCAGCTCGCCAGCGTGCCCGTGTGGGTGCGCGAGGCTCAGGCCTTGGGGCAGCGCGCCGTGGTGCTGGCCACGGGCGACCCGCTGTGCTTTGGCATTGCCGCCTACCTGGCTGCGCAGCTTTGCATTGACGCGCTGCAAGTGCTGCCCAACCTCAGCACCTTGCAGCTGGCCTGCGCGCGCCTGGTGCTGCCTTGGCAGGACATGAAGTTCACCTCCGTCCACGCCAAAGACGCGGGCGAGTGGGTGCGTGGCGCCGACGCGCGCCACGGCCTCTACGCACTGCGCCAGCTGATCAATCAACACGAACGCCTGGCGGTGCTGACCAGCCCGCTCAACAGCCCCGACCGCATTGCCCGCATGCTGCTGGCCGAGGGCTTGGGCGAGGACTTCCAGCTGGCCGTGGCCGAAAACCTCTGCCAGCCCCATGAGCGCATTCACGAAGACCTGAGCGTGGCGCAGGCCGCGCAGATGCGCTTTGCCGAACTCAATGTGTTGCTGCTGTGGCGCACGCGGCGCGAGGCGCTGCCCGTGCTCATGGGCCGCCCCGACGCCAGCTACGCCCAGCGCCAGCCCGACAAGGGCTTGATCACCAAGCTGGAAGTGCGTGCCGTGTCGCTGGCGCGGCTGCAGCTGCGCGAGGACAGCGTGGTGTGGGACATCGGCGCGGGCTCGGGCTCGGTGGGCCTGGAGGCCGCACGCCTGGCGCGGCGCGGCCATGTGTACGCGGTGGAGAAGAACGAGGCCGACGTGGCCATTGCCACGCAGAACTGGCAGGCCAGCGGCCTGTCCAACTACAGCCTGCTCCACGCCAAAGCGCCCGAGGGCTTGCAGCACTGGCCCGACCCCGATGCGGTGTTTGTGGGCGGCTCGGGCGGCGAGCTGGAGGGCTTGATTGAACTCGTCATCTCGCGCCTGCGCCCCGGTGGTCAGCTGGTGATGAATTTCGTGACCCTGGAAAACCTGGCCACCGCCACCGCGGTGCTCAAGCGTTTGAGTGGCGAAGGGCGCTTGAGCTGGGATGTGCTGCAACTGCAGGCTGCGCGCTCCAAGCCGATTTTGGACATGCAGCGCATGGCCGCTGAAAACCCGGTGTGGGTGGTGTGTGCGGGCCCTCTGCGGGGCCCTCTCCCCAACCCCTCTCCCAAGGTGGGCGAGGGGCTGAAGACTGGCGATGTGTCGACTTCCATCCCCCTCTCCCAAATTGGGAGAGGGGCCAGGGGAGAGGCCCCCGGTCGCTTGATCGGCGTCTCCCTCGGCCCTGGCGATGCCGACCTCATCACCCGCCGTGCCTGGGCCCAGCTGCAGCGCAGCGATGCCTTGTGGAGCTACCCGCAGCGCTCGCTCAAGACCGACAGCTATGCGCTGGCCATCGCGCAGCGCGCCGGGCTGGCCGTGCCTGCGGACGCACTGCAGCTCATCTTTCCCATGACGCACGACGTGGAAAAGCTCAGCCGTGCCTGGCTGCGTGCGGCCGAGGCCGTGCTGCCCGTGCTGCGCAGCGGGCGCGACGTTTTGTTCCTGGTGGAGGGGGACGCCTCCACCTACGCCACCTTCGGCCACCTGGCGCGCACCGTGCAGGCGCTGGACGCTGAGGTGGCGCTGGAAATCATCCCAGGCGTGACCTCGTTTCACGCCTCCTGCGCGCGGCTGCAGCTGCCGTTTTCGGAGCAGGACGACACCGTGGCCATCGTGCCGGCTGCCTACGGCGTGGACATGGTGGAGCGCCAGCTCGACGACTACGACACCCTGGTGCTCATGAAGATCAAGCCGCTGCTGGACGAGCTGCTGACCTTGCTCTCGCGCCGTGGCTTGCTCGAACACAGCCACTTTGTGGAGCGCGCCGGTGCACCTGACGAGCGCGTGCTGCGCGGCACGGAGCTGCTGCAGCTGCAAGGCACCAAGGTGAACTACCTCTCGCTGCTGATCGTGAAGAACCCGCAGCGGCTGCGGGGGGACAGGGTGAAGGGGTGCAAGAAGAAAACCCCTCTCCCGGACCCTCTGCCCAACATCCCGACCACATGACCACCACCAACCCCATCCCCGACCCCGCCACCGCCGCCCATGTGCGCGTGGTGCTGGTGGCCATCACCAAACACGGCGCGGCCCAGGTGGCTGCGCTGGCGCAGGCTTTGCCGCAGGCCAGCGTGTGTGTGGCGGCCAAGTTCGCGCCGCTCATGGGCGCGCTGCAAAACCCGGTGCAAGCCTATGAGGGCGCGTTCAAGGACGAGATCGCGCGGCTGTTTGCCGAGTTCGACCAGATCGTGTTCTTCGTCTCGCTCGGGGCCGTGGTGCGCTTGATTGCGCCCCACCTCAAGAGCAAGGACGAAGACCCCGGTGTGCTGGTGGTGGACGACGCTGCGGCCTTTGTCATTCCCGTGCTGTCCGGCCATGTGGGCGGGGCCAATGCCTGGGCGGAAAAAATCGCCGCGCTGCTGCAGGCCACGCCCGTGCTCACCACCGCCAGCGATGTGGGCAAGACCATTCCCGTGGACATCCTCGGGCGCGAGCTGGGCTGGGCGGTGGAGTGCCCCAAGATCAACATCACGCGCGTCTCGGCCCATGTGGTCAATGGCGAGCCCATTGCCCTGGTGCAAGAGGCGGGCAGCCGCCGCTGGTGGACGCGCGCCACGCCGCTGCCGGCCAGCATCCATGTGTTTGAGCGCATGAGCGATGTGCAGCGCGAGCGCTTCAAAGCCTGTCTGTGGGTGACGCGCGCCGAGGTGGACGCTGCATGCTGGGCGCAGTGGCATGAGGCCCTGGTGCTGTACCGCCCGCCGCTGGGTCAGGAGGCTGAGGCTTGATGGAGAACGCCGCCGCTGCGCGCTACGCCGTGGGCCTGGGCTGCGACCGCGGCACACCCCTGCAGACCGTGCGCCAGGCCCTGGAGCAAGCCTTGCAGCGCCTGGGCGCCAGCCCCGCGCAGGTGGCGGCCTTGGCCAGCATCGAGGCCAAGGGCGACGAGCTGGCCTTTGTGCAGCTGGCCCAGCAGCTGGCGCTGCCGCTGCAGCTCTACAGCGCAGCGCAGCTGGCGGCCGTGCCTGTGCCCAACCCCAGCGCCACGGTGTTGCGCTTCATGGGCACGCCTTCGGTCTCGGAGGCCGCAGCGCTGCTGGCGGCGGGGCAGGGCAGAGGGGCGCAGCCCATGGCGGCGCTGCAAGTTGAAAAACACAAGCACCAGGGCCTGTGCGGCAAGAACGCCACCGTGTCCGTGGCGCTGATGGGAGGAAGTACGCATGACTGAGAACAACGCGGTGGACTTTGCTGACACCGTCATTGAAGAGAGCGCCGGTGTGGCGCCGGGAAAAATCATGCTGGTGGGCATTGGCCCGGGCAGCGTGGAGCACATGACGCTGCGCGCGCGCGCCGCCATTGCCGAGGCCGATGTGGTGATTGGCTACGTCACCTACATCAAGCTGGTGGCCGATTTGGTCGAGGGCAAGCGCATCGTGCGCAAGAGCATGACCGAGGAGCTAGACCGCGCCGTGCAAGCGCTGGAAGAGGCCCAGGCAGGCCACAAGGTGGCGCTGATTTCTTCGGGTGATGCAGGTGTTTACGGCATGGCCGGGCCCACCTACGAGGTGCTCTTTCAAGCCGGCTGGACCCCCGAACACCCCGTGGAGGTGGAGGTGATTCCTGGCGCCTCGGCCATCAATGCCTGCGCCGCGCGGGTGGGGGCACCGCTGACGCACGACTTCTGCTCCATCTCGCTGTCAGACCTGCTCACACCCTGGCCGGTGATTGCCCGGCGCCTGGATGCCGCAGCCGCAGCCGACTTTGTGGTGGCGCTCTACAACCCCAAGAGCGGGCGGCGCACGCAGCAAATCGTGCAGGCCCAGCGCCTCTTCCTGCGCCACCGCCGCCCCGACACGCCGGTGGCCATCGTCAAGAGCGCCTACCGGCGGCGCGAGCGCATTGAGTTCACCACCCTGGCGCAGATGTGCGAGGCCGATATCGGCATGCTCTCCACCGTGCTCATCGGCAACAGCAACACCACCATTCAGCATGGCCGCATGGTCACGCCGCGTGGCTACGCCAACAAATACGACGTGGCCGACGGCGGCAGCACGCGCGAGGGCGAAAAGCCCGGGCGCTCCCTCTCCACGGGCTTGAGCGGCTGGTACCAAGACCTGCATGAGCGCCATGCCCAAGGTGCCAGCGCCGCCGCGCTCAGCCAGCTGCACAAGCTGCCGCTGGACTACATCGAGGCCGTGCTGGCCGAGCCGCTGCAAGAGGAACTGACGCTGAGCGCCGCCAGCCAAGACGAATAAGCCCGCCGCGCTCGCGCGCGCGCCAAAGCCCAGCCGCCTCTGGCCCCAGAGGCGCTGTGGGCGCAGCTTTGCCCAGATTTTTCGAGTTTGCTTTTTTAAGAGTGTTCTGACATGTTGTTCTCTCCCTTTCACCGCGTAGCGCTGGCTGTGGCCTTGTTGTGTGCCACAGGCCTCAGTGCCCGGGCCGCCACCGAAGCGGCCGCCGATGCAGACACCCGCCAAGCCCAAGCGGGCGCGGTGCCCAAGGCCCCTGAAAAAGGCAAGCGCCTGCGCAAAGTGCATATCAATGCCAGCCCCTACGCGCCGCTGAAGAAGACCAGCACGGCGGGTTCGCGCCTGGGTCAATCGCTGCTGGACACGCCTGCCAGCGCTGACAGCCTGGACGTCGACCGCCTGGCGCGCGAGGGCGTGCGCAACACCGCCGATTTGGTGCAGCGTGCAGCGGGCTTCAGCTTCCAGGGCTCGCCCGGCTCGGGCTCCACCTTCCAGAGCCGCGGCTTTTCGGGCAACGACAGCATTGCGCAGCTCGAAGACGGCGTGCGCGTGCCCACCACCTCGGGCACGCAGTCCCTGCCGCAAGACGGCTTTGGCTACGAGCGCGTGGAGGTGCTGCGCGGTGCAGCCTCGGTGCTGCATGGCGACGGTGCCATTGGCGGCGCCATCAACCTGGTGCGCAAGCAGCCGCAGGCCCATGCCTCGCAAGACCTGGAGCTGGGCCTGGGCCGATTTGACAGCTGGCGCCTGGGCCTGGGCCTGAACCAGCCCCTGCTGCAAGGGCTGCGCGCGGACAAGCCGCTGCTGGCGCTGCGCCTGGACCTGCTGGACAAAGGCGGCGACGGCGCCGTGCAGCGCGGCGACTGGCGCCAGCGCAAGCTCATGAGCACGTTGCGCTGGCAGCCGCTGGCGCAGTGGCAGGTGGACCTGCTCACCGACACCCACCGCGACCGCAACAGCGCCTACTTCGGCACGCCGCTGCGCCAGGGCCGCATTGCCAGCGACCTGCGCGACCGCAACTACAACGTGCAAGACGGGCTGTGGCATGTGCGCCAAGACCGCCACCGCCTGCAAAGCCGCTATGAGCTGTCGCCCGAGTGGAAGCTGCAGGCCGAGCTCTACCACTTCGACATCAATCGGCGCTGGCGCAATCTGGAGGAGTACGCGCTGAGCGCGGACGGGCGCGCGGTCGAGCGCATGGGCTATCTGGCCATCGAGCACCAGCTGCGCCAGCGCGGCGGCAGTGTGCAGGCGCAAGGCCAGCTCCAGGTGCTGGGCCGTGAACTCAAGCTGCTGCTGGGCGCACAGCAGCTGCGCCTGAACTTCACCCACGTCAACGACGGCTACAACTACACCGTCACCACCGTGGTCGACCCCTGGCAGCCCGAGGCGGGCAGCTACCTGGGTGGCCGCCCCATGCTGCCGCGCATGGGCTCGCAGCTGCGCCAGAGCGCGGCATTTGCCGAAGCCTCGCTGGCCCTGCTGCCGCGCTGGACGGCCAGCGCCGCGCTGCGCCACGAGCGCGCCGCCGTGCAGCGCCAGGTCATGGTGCCCAAGGCAGACGCCTGGTCGGCCCGCTTCACGCCCAACACCTGGCGTCTGGCGCTGTCGCATCAGCTGCAAGCCGGGCACCAGCTCTATGTGCAAACCGGGGTGGCCACCGACCCGGTCAGCAATATCGCCACCATCAGCAAGGGCGCGGCGAACTGGCAGCTCAGCAGTGGGCGCCAGTGGGAGCTCGGCAGCAAGCATGCCTTCGCGCGCGGCGAGCTGACGGCGGCGCTCTATCACATCGACAAAGACGGGCTTTTGACCACCGAGAAGCTGCCCGGGCAGGAGCCCCGCACCGTGCAAGGCGGCCGTCTGCAGTCCTACGGCCTGGAGCTGGGTGGCGCCTGGCGTTTGGGCCAGGGCTGGTCGGTGGACGGCAACCTCAGCCTCAACCGCACGCGCTACCAGCAGCTGGTGCTCAGCGGCAAAGATTTGAGCGGCCATCAAGCGCCCCATGCCGCGCGCACGCTGGCCAATCTGGGGCTGAAATGGGCCGCGCACAGCCAGGAGCTGGGGCTGCGCAGCCGCTGGGTGGGGCAGCGCTACACCAGTGCCGCCAACAGCTTTTCGCTGCCGGGCTATGCCGTGTTTGACGCGCACTGGACGCAGCGCCTTAGCCCCGCGCTCAGCGTGGGCGCGCAGCTCAGAAACCTGGCCGACACGGTCTACGCCACCAGCAGCTACAGCGCCACGCAAGTGATGCTGGGCGAGCCGCGCCAGCTCATGCTGACGCTGCACTACACGCATTGAGACCATGAAGCGCTGGCTCCACCTCATTCACCGCTGGCTGGGCATTGCGCTGGCTCTGCTGGTGCTGGCCTGGCTGGTGTCGGGCGTGGTGCTGCTCTACGTGCCGCGCCCCTCGCTGACGCTGGCCGAGCGCCTGCAAGCCCAAGCCCCGCTGCCGCCCACACAGGGCTTGTTGTCGGCCCAGCAGGCCGCGCAGCAAGCGGGTCTCACGGGCCAGGCCCAAGCCGCGCGTTTGCTCATGCAGGGCCCGCATGCCAGCTGGCTGCTGCAGAGTCGCGAGTCCCCCGGGCGCTGGGTGGCGGTGGACGCGCAAAGCGGCCAGCGCCACGCGGCCCTGAGCCAGGCCGAGGCCCTGCAGCGCGCGCTGGGGCGCACCCCTGGGGCGCAGCCGCGTGCGGCGCTGATCGAGCGCGACCAATGGACCATCTACGGCCGCTTCAAACCCCACAGCCCGTTTTGGCATGTGCAGCTGGACGACGCGCTGGGCACGGAGTTCTATCTGTCACAAGCCAGCGGTGAGTGGGTGCAGGACAGCACGCGCTGGGAGCGAGGCTGGAACTGGCTGGGCAGCGTCACGCACTGGCTCTACTTCACACCCCTGCGCGCGGACAACGCGCTGTGGCGCCAGGTGGTGTTGTGGACCAGCGGTGCGGCCCTGGGCTTGGCGCTGCTGGGGCTGGTGCTGGGCTGGCAGCGTTGGCGCTGGCGCGGCTATGCCAGCGGCAGCCGCAGCCCCTACCGCGAGCCCTGGCAGCGCCAGCACCACCTCTGGGGCCTGGGCGCGGGGCTGGTGTTGGCGGCCTGGATCTTCAGCGGCTGGCTGTCCATGCACCCCTGGGGCTGGAACGATGCGGCAAGCAAAACCCGCCCCGCCCAGCCCTGGGCCGCCACGGCCGGCTGGCCCTCCACGGTGCCTGCGCTGCCCACGGCCATGGCCTGGCGCGAGCTGGAGTGGCGCAGCGTCAACGGCCAGACCTACTGGCTGGCCCACACCTGGGCGCAGGGCCAGCGCCACGCGCTGCTGCTGGACGCGCAAGGCCAACCGCTGCCCGAGGGCCTACCCGCTGCGGTGATGCAAGCCGCGCTGCAAGCCATGTACCCCGGCGTGGCGCAAGAGGCGCGCTGGCTGCGCGAGTACGACTTCCACTACTACGCCCTGCGCCACAGCCAAGCCCAAGGCAACCGCCCCCTGCCGGTGCTGCGCGTGGCCCTGGCCGACGCGGCCGCCACCGTCTACTACCTCGACCCGCAAGGCGCGCGCGTGGCCCTGCGCAGCGACAGCAGCGACCGCGCCGACCGCTGGCTGTTCTCGGCCCTGCACCGCTGGGATTGGCCGCCCCTGCACAGCTGGCCGCTGGCGCGGGATGTGGTCGTCATCGGCTGGACCCTGGCCGCCACGGTGCTGACTCTGGCTGGCTGCGTGCTGGCCTGGCGGCGCCTGCGCCAACGCATCACCATTCGCAGCAAGAAAGGACGCTCCCCATGAGCTCGACCCCGCCAGACACAAGCCCCGACAGCCCCGAAGTGAGCAAGCCCAAAATCGGCGCCTACCGCCGCCACTTGCTGGTCTGCACGGGCCCGCGCTGCACGCAAGACGGCGAGTCCCAAGCGCTGTTTGACAGCCTGGGTGAGAAGTTCAAAGCCGCCGGCCTGAACGAGGGCGAGCTGCGCGTCAAGCGCAGCCGCGTGAGCTGCTTTGCCGCCTGCAAAGGCGGGCCGGTGATGTGCGTGCAGCCCGACGGCGTGTGGTACTACAACGCCCGTGGCGCCAACTTGCAGCGCATCATCGACGAGCACTTGGTGGGGGGGGAGCCGGTGGAAGAACTGATCTTCCACCGCGGGCCCACGGGCGGGTGACTGAGGCCGCTCACCGCGGCCAGTTCATTGGCGCGCGGTGGGCGCTAGGCCTTTCAGGGCCTGGGCAAACCAGTCGCTGATGCCGGTCCCGCCGGCGTCCCCAGGAAGCGTGCCCCCGGTTTTGGCGGCACTGACGCGGCCGGCCGTGTCCACCAGAATCAAGGAGGGGAATCGGCTGACGCCGATTTGCTTCAAGTAGGGCTGGGCGCTGACGAGCACCGGGATCTTCAGCCCGTGCTCGTCGATAAAGTTCTTCGCGGTGCTTGCGTCGTCAAAGGTCACGCCCAGGAAGTTGACGTCTGGGTACTTTTGGGCCAGCGCATTGAGCTCCGGCACTTCGGCCACACAGGGCGGGCAGCGTGCGAAGTACAGGCTCAGCAGCGTGGGCTTGGCGCCCTCGAGCGGCACCGTTCTGGCCTGCCCCTCCAGCGTTTGGCCTGTGGCCGCTGGCAGCACTTGCCCGACTTTGACCTCAGGTTTGATCTGGCCTGCCTTGCCTTTGGCGTCCACAGAGCTCTGTTTGATCACGGCCGTTTTCTTGTCCGCGTCTTTCTCGATACTGAGGCCCCCAGTGGTCTTGAGCAGGGCCATCAGGGCGTCAAAACTGACCGGCCGACCCTGAGCGTCCTCGTAGCGCAGCTGGTAGCCCTGCAACCCCATGGCTTGGCGCAGTTCGGCCTCGGTCATGGATGGTGCGGCTGCACAAAGGGTGGAGGCCGCAAGAACTGACACGGCGGCGAGGGTCCGAAGGGTGAGGCGCATGGCGTTGCGGGCAGTCGTTGTCGGTGGCGACGATTCTGCAGCAGGCCAGCGTCCAGAGTCACCCCTGTGACTGAGGGCGTGCGCCCAGCGCCCGCGATGCAAATTGGCAGCGCGTCATTGACGCGCACGGGGTGGGCAGTGAACCGGTGCAAGCGCGGGTCTTGCACCGTGGACCCGGGCTTTAGCCCTGGGTGCGGCGGCGGCGCACCAGACCCAGGCCTGCCAGCCCCAGCCCCAGCCCCATCAGGGCCCAGGTGCCGGGCTCGGGCACGGGCGCTGCGGCGGCCAGGGTGAGGTTGTCCAGCGAGGACCATGCGGTGGTGTTGGGTTGCCCAGCAGGGGCGGAGACGCTCAAGCTGGTGATGTACCCGCTGGAGACAAAGCCCATGAAGCTGCCGCTGCTGTAGCCGCTGGGGTTCACGGTCAGGGTCAAGCTGGCGCCGGTGCTGTCTTGCACGGTCACGGCCAAGGGGCCAGCGGCGAAATTGCCAGCGATGTCGGAGAAAAAGAAATTCCCCGCAATCCCATTGGCCATGCTGCCCAACGGCGCCACGGTGATGGCGTCGTTGGTGTTGGAGCTTGACATGAAGGGGTTGTCGGCCGGCCCTGAGGCCCACAAGCCGCTGGGTGCCGAGACTCGGTAGCTGTAGCTGCCAGCGTTGCGATCGAGCATGACCCCCACGGAGCCGTTGTCGATCAGGTCAGAGAACGTGTCTGTTCCAGAAGCCGTGGTGGCTGCTGCAAAGCTCGCGGGTGTGTTGTAGGCGGTGAGTGCGGCCTGAGCGCTGGCTGCCACAAGCAGCAAGGCGCCCGCAATGGCGCTGCGAAGAGTGAGGGTTTGATGCATTTTTATAACGACTTTGGCCAAGCACCATGCCGTTGGATGGGGGCACAGCGCGGTCATACACAGCCGAGCGGTCAGCGACCTTCTGGGTACTGACCGCTCGATACAAGAACACAAACGCCGCTCCCAGGGAGGGAGGGCGTCGGGTTCAGTCAGCGCGCCGACGGCGTGTCAGGCTCATGCCCACCAGGCCCAGGGCCATCAGGGCCCAGGTGCCGGGCTCAGGCACGGGTGCTGCGGTGGCCAGGGTGAGGTTGTCCACCGAGGGCCAGACGAAAGGGGCGGTCTGGTTGGAGGCCGAGGCAATGCTTAGGCTGGTGATGGTGCCGTCCGACACAAAGCCCATATAGCTGCCCGAGGTGATGCTGGAGGCGTTGACGACTTGGGTCAGCGACATGCCAAAGCTGTCCGTCACCGTCAGAGTGACGGGGCCACCCGCATAGGAACCCAACACGTCGGAGCCAAAGAAATTCCCAGCAATGCCACTGATGCCTGAGCTGGTTGGCGTGATGGTGATGATGTCGTCGAAGCGGTTGGTCGACAGGAAGGGGTCGCTGGTCGTGCCGCCTGCATAAAACGCGCCGCTGGTGGACGTGGCCATGTAGGCATAGCTGCCAGCCATGCGGTTCAGGGGTGAAGGTGTTGTGCCAGTCACCGACATGCCCGTGAAGGTGTCAGTGCCCGAGCTTGCTGTAGCCCCGGCAAATGCCGCCGCTGTGTTGTAGACAGTGATGGCCGACTGCGCACTGACACCCAGCAACAGCAGGGTGGCGGCGGCAGTGGCACGCAAGATGAACGATGCAGCCATGGAGTTGTCCTTTCCCGAAGATGAATGCCCTTGCGTCCTTGGCAGGGGCTGAATGCATCTTTGGTTGGCGTGACAAAGTTCACAACTCCGTCAAATGAAGGGGTGGAAACCCCTTGTTGAATTTGGCGTTTGTATAGACGCCCGGGGAGGGGCGCCTGTTGCGACGGCGCACTTTTTGTCCCGATCTGGGGCAAGAAGTGCGGGGGGGGCTGCATGCTTGCAGCCCCTCGAAGTGGGGACAATCCATGCCAGACCAGTGGCCCAGCGTTGGTGCTATGTGGCGCAGGCGCCGCAGCGCCGTGCCCACGGGCTCAGTGCTGGTGGCCGTGGCCTTGGGTGAGTTCGCCGTCATCGTCGGCGGACTGGGCGTCGCGGCCCTCAAAGAAGAAGGCGGCGCGGGCGCGTTGGCGTGGCCAGACTTCGTCCAGGCGCGGCAGGCTGTAGAGGCGGCCGCTTTGCATCACGGCGTGGATGCGGTCGCTCTGGCGTATGTCTTTGAGCACATCGCCGTTGAGCACCACCAGGTCCGCCAGCTTGCCCACTTCCAGCGAGCCCAGGTGCGCGTCTAAGCCCAGGCTTTGCGCCGAGCTCAGGGTGGCCGCGCGCAGGGCTTCGAGCGGCCGCATGCCGCCCAGGCCCAGCATCCACATCTCCCAATGCGCGCCCAGCCCTTCGCGCTGGCCGTGGCCGCCGATGTTCACGCGCACACCGGCGCGCGCCAGCTGCGTGGCCGTGCGGGCCACCTGCAGCACGTTGTAGTCCTCATCCGGCGCGGTGGGGCGGCGCACGGCGCGCGGCTGCAGCACATTGCGCGGCACAAAGCGGCTCAGCAGCGGGTGCTTCCACACCTCGGTGCGGGCATACCAGTAGTGCTCGCCATCCAGACCACCATAAGCCACGTTGAGCGTGGGCGTGTAGGCCACGCCGGTTTGCGGCCACAGCTGCAGCACGTCTTCGTAGACCTTGGCCACGGGCAGGGCGTGCTCGATGGTGGTGTGCCCGTCGATGAGCATGCTCATGTTCATCTGAAACAGCGAGCCGCCTTCGGGCACCACCATCATGCCGGTCTGGCGCGCGGCTTCGAGGATTTGCTGGCGCTGCTCGCGCCGCGGCTGGTTGTAGCTCTTGACGCTGAAGGCCCCGGCCGCCTGCTGGCGGCGCAGGTGGGTGAGCGCATCGGCCAGCGAGCGCACCTCCGAGATGATGGGCGCGCGCGCGCCGTAGAGGATGGTGCCGGTGGAGTACACACGCGGCCCCACGCTCAGGCCCGCGCGCTGGCGTTCGGCCTGGGTGAAGATGTCGCCGGTGTTGTTGGAGGGGTCGTGCAGCGTGGTCACGCCAAAGGCCAGCGAGGCGTACTGCTGCCAGTTTTGCTGCGGCGTGATCTGCTGCTCGGCCATGGCGCCGTGCCAGTGGATGTCGATCAGCCCGGGGATGATGGTCTTGCCCGAGGCGTCCACCACCTGGGTGTTGGGCGGCAGGGGCACGCTGTCGCGCGCACCGATGGCCGCGATGCGGCCGTTCTCCACCAGCACGGTGCCGTTTTCAATCACTTCCTCGGGCGCATTGGCGCGCAGCGTCAGCAGCCGCGCGCCCACCAGGGCCACCCGCCCTGGGGCCAACGAGGTACGCAGCTGCGGGCCAATGGCCAGGCCACGCTCGGGCGGGGTGAAGCCCGGCGCGAAGGCTTGCTCGCGCGCCACGCTGAAGAGCTCGCGCCCCAGCGCGTAGTGCAGGGTGCGGCTGTCGCCGCTCCAGTGCAGCTCGGCACCCGCATTGAGGTCCAAGCGGCGCTGCGGCAGGCTGTCTTGCTGCGCGCCCACACTCAGCGGGCGGCCGGTTTGCGGCAGCGGCAGCACATAGGTGTGGTAGCGGTCCACAAAGCCCAGCCACTGCCCATCGGGCGAGAGGGTGAAGCTGTTGGCGTATTCGGCGTTGACCAGCTCCTGCTCGGCGCGTGTGCTCAGGTCAATGCGCACCAGCAGCTGCTGGCTGGTGACTTCGCTGGTGCTGCGGCTGCGCTGCACGTACACGGCGCTGGCGTCCGCGCCCCATTGCGGCGCCTCGCCGTCGCGGGTGATGCGCACCGGCGCGCCACGGCCTTGGGTGGGCGCCACATAGATGCCGCTGTCCAAGCCGCCGCCCGGCCCGGTGAGGGCACCGCTGCGCGCCTTTCTGTAGACCACCTGGCGGCCGTCGGGTGAGAGCTGGGGCGAGAGGTATTTGCCCGGCTCGGGGGTGAGCACGGTTTCCTTGCCGCTGGCGAGGTCTCGCAGAATGAGCTGGCCCAGCTGCGCGTCCTGCCAGCGCAGGAACACGAGCTGGCGCCCGTCGCGCGAGAAGGCCGGGAAGAGCTCCACCGCGCCGTCGTCGGCGCGCAGCCGCCGTGGCTGGCCTTCGGGCAGGGCGCGCTGCCAGAGCTGACCGGCGGCGCTGTAAACCACCTGCTTGCCGTCGGGCGAGACACGCACCCAGCGCAGCATGTGGGCGTCAAAAGGCGCGTCCAGCTGCCAGCCCTCTAGCGCTTTGACGTTTTGGCGCAGCGCGCTGCGCAGCTCGCGTTCGTCTTTGACGTGGAAGGGAATCTCGCGCGCCGCACCGCCCTCCAGCGCCACGCGCCAGAGCTTGCCTTGCGCCCAGGTCACCAGCTCGCGGCTGTCGGGCGTCCAGGCCATGCCGGGGTAGACGCCGTGCACCGACCAGGCCTCTTGCATGTCGCGCTCCAGCCCGTCCCAGAGCTGGCGTTCGCGCCCGGTGCTGAGGTCTTTGACAAACAGCGCCGTGCGTTGCTGGTCGCGCCCGGTCTCGGTGTTCACGCGCACGCGCCGCACAAAAGCCAGCCAGCGCCCATCGGGCGAGGGGGTGGGGCGTATGGCGCCACCCGGGCCTTGCACCAGGGCTTCGGTGTGGCCTTCGCGCAGGTCCTGGCGGAAGATGCGGAAGATCTCGGTGTTGCTGTCCTTGTTGTACTCAAAGCTGCGCCCGGGGGTGACGTCTTGCGAGTAGTACAGCCAGCGCCCATCGGGTGACAGTGCGGGCTCGCCGCGGTCTTTCTCCCAGCTGGGTTTGTCGTTGAGGGCCTGGCCCTTGCCGCCGTCGAGGTGGTAGAGCCAAATCTCGCCCGAGCCCAGCGAGCGTGTGCCCGTGAAGTGCTTGCGCGCTGCGATATAGCGCCCGCTGGGGTGCCACACGGGGTTGTTGAGCAGGCGGAAGTCTTCGGTGCTCAGCGCCTTGGCCTGGCTGCCGTCGGCGTTCATCACCCACACGTTGTCGCCGCCGCCCGCGTCGCTGACAAAAGCAATCTGGCGCCCATCGGGCGAGAAGCGCGGCTGCATGTCCCAGGCCATGGAATGCGTCAGCGCCTGCGCCTGGCCGCCTTCGATGGGCAGCTTGTAGATGTCACCCAGCAGGTCAAACAGCAGCCAGCGCCCATCGGGGCTGACGTCGACACTCATCCAGGTGCCGCTGCGCACATCCAGCTGCGCACGCTGCACGGGGCCGGGTGGCTGGTTGACGTTCCATTTGGCGCTGTCGGGCGCGGCCAGCGCAGCGCCGCTGGACAAGCTCAACAAGCACAGGGCCCAGGACAGACGGTGGCGGGTCAAGGGTAGAGGGCGGTGGTTTTTCATGGATGTGTGCACGGCTCCAGGACAGCCCACCAGCATAGGCCAAGCACCCCCCGCGCCCAGTGCGGGTGCACCCTCGGCACTGCCCTACAGCGGACGAACGACGGTCACCGAGGCATGAACGGCGGCACCTTGGCGAGCGTGTGGCCCCGCCAGGGTGCCGCAGCGCTCAGGGCTGGCGCCGCCAGGCCAGCAACACAAAGCCCTCGCTGCGCCGCACGGGGCGGAACTCAATGCGGTCGCCCACGGCCAGGCCCTCCAGCGACACCCCGGCATCTGCTTTGAAGACCATGGTCATGCCCATCATCTGCATGGATTTGATATCGCCGTGGCGCAGGGTGAGCTTGCGCTGCTCGGGGTCGATGCGGCGCACTTCGGCGGCCACCCATTCCTCGCCTTGCGCGGCGCTGGCCGTGGCGGCGGGAGCCTCGGCCGAATCATGGTGGTGGGCTTGGGCGCTCAGTCCGGTGAGGGCCAGGGTGCAAAGAATCAAGTGGTGTGTGAGTTTCATGAGGGATGTCTCCGAGTCAAAGGGGTTTGGGCTGCACGCTGATGCTGCCGCGCATGCCAGCTTGGTAGTGCCCGGCAATCAGGCAGGCAAATTCAAAATTCCCGGCGCGGTTGAAGGTCCACACGATGTCTTGAGACTGGCCGGGCGGCACATGCGCCATGTACGGTGCGTCGTGCTCCATGTCGGGAAACTTCTCCATTTGGAGCGCGTGTTCATCCAGCGTGGCGCGCGTGCCCAGCACGATTTCGTGCATGAGCTGGCCGTCGTTGTGCACACGCAGCCGCACGGTTTCGCCCTCGCGCACGCGCAGCTTCTGCGGTGTGAAGCGCATGCGGTCTTGCATGCGGATGTCTATGGTGCGCGTGTTGGCTTGCGCTGTGCCGGCCATGCCCCAGGGCATTTGCTCGGCCGCGGCGCTGGGGCGCGGGCTGTGGGTGTCACCCCCGTGGGCAAGGCTGGGCAGTGGGGATAGCCCCAGCGCCAAGAGCAGGGCCAGGGGCAGCAGGCGGCGCACCGAGGCGAAGCGCAGCGCGTCTTGGGTGTTGCATGAGTGGGTCATGTTGCGTGCTCCGGTGGGGGTCAATGTGAACCGTGGCTGCTGGGCTTGCGGGCCTTGAGCTCAAGGGCTTCGCCCGTGTGAGCGGGCTTGAGTGCGGTGCCGCCTTCGGCGGCAAAGCGCGCGGGCTCGCGCAGGGCGCCGCTCCACTCGAAGGCCACTTCGCCCTTGGGGTGCTTGTACCAACCCGGGTCGCGGTAGTCGCCGGGCTTTTGGTCTTTGCGCACCTTCAGCACGCTGAACATGCCACCCATCTCGACGCCGCCAAAGGGGCCTTGGCCGGTCATCATGGGCAGGGTGTTGTCGGGCAGGGGCATTTCCATTTCGCCCATTTCAGCCATGCCTTTCTCGCCCATGGCCATGTAGTCGGGGACGAGCTTTTGGATCTTGGCGGCCAGGTCGTGGTGCGGCACGCCAATCATGGTGGGCACACCATGGCCCATGGCGTTCATGGTGTGGTGGCTCTTGTGGCAGTGCATGGCCCAGTCGCCGGGCTCATCGGCCAGGAATTCAATCTGGCGCATCTGGCCCACGGCCACATCGGTGGTCACCTCCGGCCAGCGCGCCGATTTGGGCACGGGGCCGCCGTCGGTGCCAGTGACTTCAAATTCATGGCCATGCAGGTGGATGGGGTGGTTGGTCATGGTGAGGTTGCCCACACGCAGCCGCACGCGGTCGCCCAGGCGCACATTGAGGGTGTCAATGCCGGGGAAGACGCGGCTGTTCCAGCACCAGAGGTTGAAGTCCAGCATGGTCATGATCTTGGGCGTGGCGCTGCCCGGGTCGATGTCAAAGGCATTGAGCAAGAAGCAGAAGTCCCGGTCCACCTCGCTGATGAGCGGGTGCTTTTGGCGCGGGTGCGTGACCCAAAAGCCCATCATGCCCATGGCCATCTGCACCATCTCATCAGCGTGCGGGTGGTACATGAATGTGCCGGGGCGCCGCGCCACAAACTCGTACACCATGGTCTTGCCTGGCTGTATGGCTTTTTGCGTCAGACCGCTGACGCCGTCCATGCCGTTGGGCAGGCGCTGGCCATGCCAGTGCACGCTGGTGTGTTCGGGCAGTTTGTTGGTCACGAAGATGCGCACGCGGTCGCCTTCGACCACCTCGATGGTGGGCCCGGGGCTTTGGCCGTTGTAGCCCCACAGGTGGGCTTTCATGCCGGGGGCGAGTTCGCGCACCACGGGCTCAGCCACCAGATGGAACTCTTTCACGCCCTGGTTCATGCGCCAGGGCAGGGTCCAGCCATTGAGGGTGACCACGGGGTTGTAGGGCCGGCCAGTCTGGGGGACGAGCGGGACTTGGGTGTCGGCGCTGGCTTGCAGCACGGGTTCAGGCAGGGCGGCCAGGGCCACCGTGCTGACTGAGGCGGCCGAGACGGCAGCGGTCACAGCGCCGCTGCTGCGCAGGAAATCACGTCGGGAAACCATGGGTGTGTGCTCCAGTCAATGCTTTAGTGGCCGCCAGCTGCGGCGGGAGCCGCACCCGAGGGCGCAGCCATGCGGCTCATGCTGGGGCGCCCGAGCAAGGCCATGTCCAAATCAGTTTGGGCCAGCCAGAAATCGCGCTGCGCCTGGATGGCGTTTTGCACGGCGCTGATCTGGTTGCGTGCATCGGCCAGCAGCTCAAAAACACCGATGAACATGCCGTTGTAGCGCAGCAGGTTTTCGTCGGAGATCTCGCGCGCCAGGGGCAGGGCCTGCTGCTGTTGGTGTCGCGCCAGCTGCCAGGCCAGCTGCCAGTTCTGGTGGGCCTCACGCACTTCCGAGCGGGCTTCCAGCGCCAGTTGGGCGGTCTCGTGCAGGCTTTGCATGTACAGGCCTTGAGCTTGCGCCACGCGGGCGCCACCCCAGTCAAACAGCGGCAGCTCCAGGCTCACGCTGTAGCCGGTTTGCCTGGGCTCGGCCGTCGCGCTGTTGTGTGCATAGCCCAGCTCCAGCACATTGATCAAACGTGTGCTTCGTGTCAGGCCCAGATTGCGTGCCAAGGCTTCAGTCTGGGCTTTGGCGGCTTGCACATCCAGGCGCTCGTTCAAGGCCTGTTGCTCAAGTCCTGTTCGCTCGGGCAGGGCTTTGGGCAGCTCCGGAAGCTGCTCGGGCAGGCGCATGGCGGCATCGCTCTCCAGCCCCAGCTGGCGCAGCAGCTGCTCACGCGCAGCCACCTGCTGGGCCTGCGCGCGCAGCACGCCTGCCTGGGCGTCGGCCAGAAATGACTGCTCGCGCAACTGCTGCAGGCGGTTGAAGTTGCCAGCCTTCTTCATGCGCCGAGCCAGCTCTGCCCCGGCTTCTGCAGCCAGCAAGGCGTCTTTCATGTAGCGCAGCGTTTGGTCGGCCGCCACCGCTTGGTAGAAGGCTTTGCGAGTCTGCGCGGCCAGTTGCAACATATTGACTGCGGCTTGGCGCTGCTGGGCCTCAAAACGGCGCTGTTCGAGCTGGGCGCGCCATGGCAGGGTGAGCCACTGGCTCAAGGCCAGCGAGAAGCCGCGCTCATACTCAATGGCTGGACCCGATTCGCCCTGGCGCTGCAAACGGCCAAAGTGCAGGCCGGGGTTGGGCAGCTGACTGGCTTGCACGCGCTGTGCGTCGGCCACTCCCAATGCTTGCAGCTGGGCCTGAAGCCCCTGGTGGCGCAGCAGCGTCAGTTGGACGGCACTTTGGGCGCTCAAGGGCTGCGCCAACAATTCCTGAACTCGGGCCTCAAGGGCAGCGCGGTCTTGCTCCGAAGTCTGGGGTTTGAGGCCTTGCTGAAAATGCTGCTTGGCCAGCGAATCAAGCGGGGCGCTGCCGCCATCGGGGCTGAGGCTGGCACAGCCGCTCAAGACCAAGGCCAGCGCAAGGGCCGTCAGCCGCATGGCCGACGGGAATCTACGAGAAGTTTGCATGGAGAACGCTCCAAACTACCAAACGCTCGGTCCGTGCGGGCGCACAGGACCGGTCTTTGCCCAGCGCTGCCGAGTTCAACTCGAGACGACGCAGGGCTCGTTTCACCTCTTGGACAGAGGTGTCCGCTTCAGCGAAGGCGTGGAGGGCGCTTGAGCGTTTGCTGAGGAGCGTCAGCAAACTGACTCGGTACTGCCGAAGGAGCAGGCGAGTTGGGAGAGGGGCCCACCCAATTCATGGGCGTGGGAAACAACAGCGTTCCCACGCAGCAGTCCGCACAAAACCCGCAGCTGTCAGCGTCGCCGTGGTCCGTGGTCGAGGCCTCATGGGCCGACCCGGCATGCTCAGACCCATGGCAGTGAGCCGAGGGCGATGGGGGCGCCTCAGCCCCGTCGTGAGCTGCATGAAGCGCATCGAATTCCGGCGCAGCCGCCTCGGTGGCCGCAGTTTGGGCAGGGGGGCAGGGGGCTGCGGGCGCTTTGACTGCGAGCCCGGAATGCATGTTTGCGCACAGCCCCATGCCCCTCACGGCCACCGCTTGCAGCGGCAGCAAAACAATGAGCAGGCACATCAACACGTGACGCAAACGCAGAGGCATGCCGTCATTCTAGGGGGCGGTCGTACGGCTGTGGCGTGATGTTTTGCGGGTTTATACCGGCTTCGATACTGTATAAATAAACAGTAGCATGACTGCACATCGACGCAAGACAGCCGCAACTTCGGGAGTGACGCCGCCATGAACTGTACGCCCATGCCCCTCGTGTCCCACGCCAGCCCCACGCCGTTTCTGGTGGCGCCCGGTGGTGCGTCACGGCTTGCTTTTCGCAGCCATTACGACCCGCTGCTGCCCGCATCGGCGCGTCGGCGCGGGCAGCAGTTGCTGCAAGCCGCGCGCCGCGCCGAGCTGTGGGTGGCAGCCATTGGTGCGCTGAGTTTGATCGGGCTCATGGTGGGGTGGTTGGGTTGACTCCTTGGGGCCCTTGTTCCCCAGACCGCGGACCTGGCCATGCTGATAATGGCCGCATGCCTACTGACATCGAAATCGCCCAAGCGGCGCAGTTGCAAAAAATCATCCCCCTGGCTCAGCAACGGCTGGGACTTCCCGAAGAGGCCTTGAGCCCCTACGGGCACTACAAGGCCAAGCTCAGCCTCAGCCATATCGACAGCCTGCAGCCGCGTCCAGACGGCCATTTGGTGCTGGTCACCGCCATCACGCCCACGCCGCCGGGTGAGGGCAAGACCACCACCACCGTGGGCCTGGGCGATGCGCTGGCCCACATCGGTGAGCGCGCCATGATCTGCCTGCGCGAGCCCTCCCTGGGCCCGTGTTTCGGCATGAAGGGCGGGGCGGCCGGTGGTGGCCATGCGCAGGTGGTGCCCATGGAGGACATCAACCTGCACTTCACCGGCGACTTCCACGCCGTGGGCTTGGCGCACAACCTGCTGGCGGCCATGCTGGACAACCACATCCACCACGGCAATGCCTTGGGCCTGGATGTGCGGCGCATCAGCTGGCGCCGTGTGGTGGACATGAACGACCGCGCGCTGCGCCACATCACCGTGGCTCTGGGTGGCCCAGGCAACGGCTACCCGCGCGAAGACGGCTTCGACATCGTGGTGGCCTCCGAGGTCATGGCCATTCTGTGCCTGGCTACCTCGCTGTCAGACCTGAAGCGGCGTCTCGGTGCCATTGTGGTGGGTTACACCGCCGACAAGCGCCCGGTGACCGCGCGCCAGCTCCAGGCCGACGGCGCCATGGCCGCGCTGCTCAAAGACGCGCTGGCCCCCAACCTGGTGCAGACCTTGGAGGGCACGCCCGCCCTGGTACACGGCGGGCCCTTTGCCAATATTGCCCACGGCTGCAACTCCGTCATCGCCACCCGCACGGCCCTGAAGCTGGCGGATTACGTGGTCACGGAGGCTGGCTTTGGTGCCGACCTGGGGGCCGAGAAGTTCATCAACATCAAGTGCCGCAAAGCGGGGCTGCAGCCCGCTTGCGCGGTGGTGGTGGCCACGGTGCGTGCGCTCAAACACCATGGCGCACCGGCGCAGGGCCTGGCCGCACTGGAAGCAGGCATGGCCAATTTGCAGCGCCATGTGGAGAACATCCAGCAGCACTACGGCCTGGAGGCCATCGTCGCCATCAACCGCTTTGACGCTGACAGCGCCGAGGAGCTGGCCTTGGTCCAGGCGGCGTGTGCGCGCTGGCAGGTGCGCTGCGTGCTGGCCACGCATTGGTCTGATGGCGGCCGTGGCGCACAGGCCCTGGCGCAGGCCGTGGTGCAGGTGTGCCAAGCGCGTCAGGCCCGCCCAGCCACGATCTACACGGATGATATGCCGCTGCCAGACAAGATCGAGGCCGTGGCGCGCAAGGTCTATCGCGCCCGCGCCGTGCAGTTCTCAGCCAAGGCCCAGCAGCAGCTGGCGGAGTTCAAAGCTCAGGGCTGGGAGCATTTGCCGGTGTGCATTGCCAAGACGCAGTACTCCTTCAGCACGGATCCCAAGCTGCTGGCCGCCCCGGAAGGCCACGAGATTTTGGTGCGTGAGCTGCGACTCAACGCGGGTGCAGAGTTCGTGACGGCCATCTGCGGCGACATCATGACCATGCCCGGCCTGCCCAAAGCGCCCGCAGCCGAACGCATTGACGTCGACGCGCAAGGCCGCATCAGCGGCTTGTTCTGAACACGCCAGCAGGGCACAGACAAGGGCTACCAGCGGCAGCCCTTGTCGCGCAGCGTGTCGTTGAGCAAGGGCAGGGCCGCCGCCACACCCTGGAGCTGGCCTTGCTGGGCGTAGGCCTTGCGGCACTCTTCCCGCGCGGCCTCTTCCATGCCTTTTTCCAGCGCACTTTTCTTCGCCGGAGGTGTGGGCAGGGCTTTGATCAAGCCAATGCCTGAGGACTGACGCGCCGGTGCCTGCGTGCCCACGGGCAGGCGCAGGTCCAGCGGCGCTTTGGGGGTGGCTGCGCTCGAGGCTGCGGGCTCGGGCGGTGTCGCACCTTGGCGGCGCCCCGCATCAGGCCCACCGACCACGGGGGCAACAGCCCCGGCGCCGCCGGTCTGGGTTTGGGTGGCTCCTGTCAGATCCACGCGGCCTTGTGTTTGCGCTTGCGGCAGCGGTGTTCCTTGCTCCTGGGCTGCAGGCAAGCTGGGCAGGGCCGGCGCGGTCTGCAAGGGTTCGTTCAGCACCCGGGTGCTGAGCTGGGGCGCGACTTCCCGCGTCACCACGGGTGTCGCGCTGCGCGGCAATTCGGGCAGGCGGCGTGTTTGCACCGGTGTGGGCGGTTCAGGGTGGGCCAAGGGGGTCTCAGGCGCTGAGGCCGCTGGGGCCGGTGCTGCTGCCGTCTGAGTTTGTGGCTGTGGCTGTGCGGCCGTCTCCAGCGGGGGCAGCGCCGGTGCCGCGCTGATCGCGGGTGTTTTGAGTACGCTGGCGTCCATCGCGCTGATGCGTCCGGTCTGCACTTTGGGCGCAGCCGCGCTGTCAGCCTTTGGCGCGCTCAGCGTTTTGAGCTGGGCCGCGGGTTCGGGCAGTTGCAAGGCCTCGACAGGGGCGGGGTTGTCGAGCTTGAGTGGCGCACTGCGCTGCAGCGTTTGGGCCTGGGGCCGGGGGGGTGTTGCACCAAGATCGCTCAATCGGCTCGGGGCCAGCTCGCGCAGGGGCGGAGCTTGCAGGTCCGGTGTGGGGGCCAGCTCCTGCAGATCCAGGCGCTCGCGCAGCAACTCGTCCAGCGAAGGGTCTTGCTTGATTTGTTCTTGCTCTTGATGCAGACCTTGGCGGGGCGAGCCAGGCGCGGCCGAGTTGGGGGGCTGAGCGGGTGCTGTCGGGGTGCCCCGGGCTGCGCCGGGCAGGTCCTGCGTGGCCTTGCCCGCCAGCGCTGCGCCGGGTATGAGCCCGCGCAGCGACACCTGCAAGCCTGGCCCACGCTCCAGCCCTTGGGCCGAGCGGCCGTTGACAGCGTTGCCCAGCAGCAAAATCAGCCAGACATGCAGCAACACAGCCAGCAGCAAGGTCTGGCCGAAGCTGGCGTCGGACTGCCGCCTGGCTTGATCTTGGGCGGTGCGGCCTGTGCGCACGGCAGTCTGTTGCCGGCTGGTGAATGGGAGCTTGAGTGAGTGCAGCAAGGTGCGCAAAGCATAGCTGCAGCCGGGGGTGTCGGGTCTGGGGTGTGGCGCGCATCGCGCCAGTCGCTCACCCCCCCGAACCCGCGATGAAGTACTTGATGATGCCCTTGGCCGCAAAGCCCACCATGCCAAAGCCCAGGCCCAGCAGCAGCACAAACGTACCAAAGCGCCCGGCCTTGGACTCCTTGGCCAGCTGCAGAATGATGAACAGCATGTAGAGCATGAAGGCGCTGACGCCCACGGTCAGCCCAAACTGCGCGATCTGCTCCTCGGTGTATCCGAACAACTCAATGCTCCACGGGTTGACGGACCAGGTCGCGGTAGGCGTGCCAGCTGGCATGGCCCAACCAAGGCAGGATGACCACCAAGCCCAACATGGCGGTGGCCATACCCAGGCCGACCAGGGCCATGATCAAAAACGCCCACAAGGCGCAAGGTGCGGGGTGCTCCATCACCACGCGCCAGCTCGCAAACACTGCGGCCAGCACGCGAAGGCGTTGGTCCATCAGCAAGGGCACAGCCACCACGCTGGAAGCAAACACCGGGGCCGCCAGTAGCGCACCCAAGGCCAGCCAGAGGGGAAACAGCAAACTGTCCTCGGCCAGCACCACGCGGTACAGGAACTCAGTCGGGGTGTGCACCGCGCCGGGGGCCATGAGTGTGATCAAGGCGGCCGAGCACAGCATCCAGCCCGCACCCGCCAGACCCAAGAGCAGCCCGAACTTGATGAGCTGCACATGCCCGGGCCAGAAAGCCTGAACCAGCGTGTGCAGGCCGGGTTTTTGTCCCCGCTCCAGCGCGCGGCTGCTGGCGTAAAAGCCTGTGGCCAAGACGGGAGCCACCAGCAAGAGCCCGCTGAAGGCGCCGGCCAAGAGCCCGAAGTGATCACCCCATACACGGTAGATGATCACGCCCCCGCCCAGCAGCAGCAGGCCCTGCAGCAAAGACAGCAGCGCGCAGCGGCGCAAGTCCTGCCATCCTCGCCCCAACCACGCCAGGGGCCGCAATGTGGGCACCGGGCGCACGCCAAAGCGTCGAGACTCGTTCAGGGCCTGTTGGGTGTAGGGCATGTTGACATCCTGCCAGTCTGGCCAACCCCAAGGGGTTGATGTGGGTCAAAAACGCACAGCGCCCGACCCCCTGCAACAGGCGGGGTCAAGCCTCAGCGGGGCTTGCGCGGGTCGGCATTGGGGTCTGCCGCAGCCACATCGGCACGCCGGGCTCCGGTAAACCGTGTGGCCCAGTATGACTCGCGCATGTCCTCCACGCGCACCGCCGCACCTGTGCGGGGGGCATGGATGAATTTACCTTCGCCCACGTAAATGCCAACGTGGGAAAACGTGCGTCGCATGGTGTTGAAGAACACCAGATCACCGGGCTTGAGGTCTTCGCGCCGGATGGGAATCAGGCTGGACAGCCGCGCCTGCTCTTCAGCTCGAGGGGGCAGGATCAGGCCCAGGCTGATTTCAAAGATGTGGCGCGTGAAGCCGCTGCAATCAAAGCCGCTGTCGATGGATTTGCCACCGAGCTTGTAGGGCACGCCCAGGAAATTCATGGCGGCCATGACCAAGTCAGAGGCGGTGTCCCGAACTTGTGCCAGTACGGGGTTGTTGGCGCCGGGGATGAGATTGCGCTCCATCAAAAAGCGCGTGATGACGTCACCCGAGGACGAGGCATCCGCAGCGGGCTGCTGCTGCGCCAGGCTCTGGCCGTAGGCGCCCATCATGGTGCCCGGAGGCGGCGTCAGGGAGCCCGCAGCGGAGGCCGCAGGCTTGGGGGGCGCTGGCTGCGCGCTCTGTGCCTTTGCTGCACTGACAGTGAGCAACAGGGCCGCGCCCACACTGAGGTGGGCCAGCCAGGCGACAGCTTTCGTGGTGGACGAAGAGATCAAATCGCTCATGTCATATGGCGCACAGCCCAGCCAGCCACAAGGGCTGACAGGTCCTACACCTGGGTTTTCTGGGGTTTGCACAATGCGCGCACACTGAGTGCGCATCTGGCCGCTCCCTATTCGCTTCAGGCATGCCCTGAAACGAATCCTCGGGCCGTATTGGAACACAAAGCGGTTTCAAAGCCCCCACCCCCGAACGTTCTGACACAAATGGCTTGATGTGGCTCAGTTTGGAAGCAGATGCCAGCACCGCATGCGGGGAAGTCCTGAGGGGTGCCCGGGCGACGGGTCAGACTGCCGTCAGTGCCTGGGCTGAAAGTGCAGCCGCATAGGCCCAGCGCTGTTTTGTGATTGGGCTTTTGTCAGAAAGCATGCGCCATGAGCACGACCGACTACACCAGCTTCTACCAACGTTCCGTGCAGGACCCCGAAGGGTTCTGGCGCGAGCAGGCAGCCCTGATTGACTGGCACACCCCCTTCAATGAGGTGTGTGACTACACGCAGGCCCCCTTTGCGCGCTGGTTTGTGGGCGGCACCACCAACCTCTGCCACAACGCCGTGGACCGCCACGCTCAGCAGCGCCCCGACGCGGCAGCGCTGATCTGGGTGTCGACCGAGGTCAAGCAAGAGCGTATCTACAGCTTTGCGCAGCTGCACCGCGAGGTGCAGACCATGGCCGCCATCTTGCAAAAGCTCGGCGTGCAGCGCGGCGATCGGGTGCTGATCTACATGCCCATGATTCCCGAGGCGGCGTTTGCCATGCTGGCCTGCGCCCGCATCGGGGCCATTCACTCGGTGGTGTTTGGCGGCTTTGCCAGCCACGCTCTGGCCAACCGCATCGACGACGCCCAGCCCAAGCTCGTCATCAGCGCTGACGCGGGCAGCCGCGGCGGCAAGGTCGTGCCCTACAAGCCCTTGCTGGACGAGGCGCTGGAGCGCAGCGCCCACCGCCCGCAGGCTGTGCTGATGGTGGACCGCGGCCTGGCTGCGTTTGAGCATGTGGCGGGTCGTGACCACGACTACGCCAGCTTGCACCCTCAGCATGCGCAGGCCGAGGTGCCTTGCACCTGGCTGGAATCCAACGAGATCAGCTATACCCTCTACACCAGCGGCACCACGGGCAAGCCCAAAGGCGTGCAGCGCGATGTCGGTGGCTATGCCGTGGCCCTGGCCGCCAGCATGAAGTACATCTTCGATGGGCGTGCCGGTGAAACCTATTTCTCCACCAGCGACATTGGCTGGGTGGTGGGGCACAGCTACATCGTCTACGGACCCTTGTTGGCCGGCATGGCCACGCTGATGTACGAGGGGCTGCCCGTGCAGCCCGACGCAGGCATTTGGTGGGAGCTGGTGGCACGCCACCGTGTGACGGTGATGTTCAGCGCGCCCACGGCGGTGCGGGTGCTCAAAAAGCACGACCCTGCGCACCTGAGTCAGCATGACTTGAGCTCCCTGCGCGCGCTGTTCCTGGCGGGCGAACCGCTGGATGAGCCCACGGCGCGCTGGATTTCCGAGGGCCTGGGCAAGCCCATCATCGACAACTACTGGCAGACGGAAACCGGTTGGCCCATCCTGACGCTGGCGCGTGGCCTCACCGATGCCGCGCCCAAGCTCGGCTCGCCGGGCGTGCCCATGTATGGCTACCGCGTGCAGCTCATCGACGAGAACACCGGCGAGGCGCTGCAGGCGGCGCAGCAAAAAGGCTTGCTGGTCATCGAAGGCCCGCTGCCCCCGGGCTGCTTGCAAACCGTCTGGGGTGATAACGATCGCTTTGTGCGCACCTACTGGCGCGAGCAGGGCGGCCGCCACTACTACTCCACCTTCGACTGGGCCCTGCGCGACGAAGACGGCTACTACTACATCCTGGGGCGCAGCGACGATGTCATCAACGTCGCGGGCCACCGTTTGGGCACGCGTGAAATTGAAGAGTGCCTGAGCGGCCACCCTGCCGTGGCTGAGGTGGCGGTGGTGGGTGTGGCCGACGCGCTCAAAGGCCAAGTGGCCATGGCCTTTGCCGTGCTGCGCGACCCGGCGCGTGCCGCCACGCCGCAGCTGGCTCAGGCGCTGGAGGTGGAGCTGTTCAAAAGGGTCGATGCGGAGTTAGGCGCCGTGGCGCGGCCCTCGCGCGTGCACTGCTGCAGCGCTTTGCCCAAGACGCGCTCGGGCAAGCTCTTGCGCCGTGCTTTGCAGGCCTTGGCCGAGGGGCGTGACCCGGGTGACTTGTCCACCATCGAGGACCCCAGCGCTTTGGCGCACATCCAGGACCTCTTGCGCCGCTGAGCGCGGCTCAGCGCGGGCGGCTGGCTTGCCAGTCGTCCTGCAAGAACTTCAGCACCGCGTCCTGCGCGTGGTGGCCAATGATTTGGTGGGCGCTGCGCTTGACTTCGTCGCTGGCATTGGCCACGGCCACGGCGTGGTGGGCGGCGCGCAGCATGGACAAATCATTGCTTTGATCCCCGAACACCACCAGCGGGTGTGAGGACAGCCCATAGCGCCGTGCCAGCTCGGCAATGGCCTGGTCCTTGCTGGCGCGGTGGTCATGTACATTGAGCCAGGCCCAGCCGGGCATATACATGTCCTCTGCCAGGTGGGAGGTGATCAATCCCGCAAACGCCTCGTGCAGCGCCTGTTGCAGGTCTTGCAGCGGCTGGGTTTTGTCCACCACCAGCAAGGTGACCATGGGCTCCTGCAGCACCCGCTCCAGCGCATGACAGTGACGCAGGCGTGGGTCGGCCAGCTCTTGGCGCTCGTCCACAAAGCGCTGCTGGCCGGCATTGCACACCTCCTGCCAGAACAGCTGCTCGCCTGAGCGACCATAGGTGGCAACAAAGGGCATGAGGCGGTGGCGGCGCACCAGCGCGAGCAGGGCTTGGGCCACATCGGACTCGATGGCGTTGACCAGCTCGTAGCGGCCTGTGGCGAAGTCGCTCAAGTAGGCGCCGTTGGACGACACCAGGGGCAGCGACAGTGGCAGACCATGGAGGATGCGGCGCATGGAGATGACGTTGCGCGCACTGGCCACCGTGAAGGTCAGGCCCTGCAGCAGCAGCTCATGCAAGCCCGCGCGGGTGGTGGCAGAGAGTTCGGCGCGCGGGTTCAGCAGCGTGCCATCGAGGTCAGAAACGTAAAAGCGCGTCACCCCGGCATTGTGCGGGGTGACGCGCTTGCTGTAGTGGCAGCCGCTGTGCGGCTGTGGTCTTTACAAGACTTCGGAGGCGAAGTCGGCCAGGCGTGAACGCTCGCCGCGGGCCAGCGTCACGTGGCCGCTGTGGCCCCAGCCCTTGAAGCGATCCACCGCATAAGTCAGGCCCGAAGAGCCTTCGGTGAGGTAGGGCGTGTCGATCTGTGCGAGGTTGCCCAGGCACACGATTTTTGTGCCCGGACCAGCGCGGGTGATGAGCGTCTTCATCTGCTTGGGCGTGAGGTTTTGCGCCTCGTCGATGATGACCAGCTTGTTCAAGAAAGTGCGCCCGCGCATGAAGTTCAGGCTCTTGATCTTGATCTTGCTGCGCACCAGGTCGTTGGTAGCGGCGCGGCCCCACTCGCCGGCCGAGCTGTCGCCGCGTGCCAGCACCTCGAGGTTGTCGTCCAGGGCACCCATCCAGGGGCCCATTTTTTCTTCCTCGGTGCCGGGCAGAAAACCGATGTCTTCGCCCACGGGCACGGTCACGCGCGTGACGATGATCTCGCTGTAGCGCCGGTCATCCAGCACCTGATGCAAGCCGGCGGCGAGGGTCAGCAGGGTTTTGCCCGTGCCCGCCGAGCCGGTGAGGGTGACGAAGTCACAGTCCGGGTCCATGAGCAGGTTCAGGGCGAAGTTCTGCTCGCGGTTGCGCGCCGTCACGCCCCACACCGCGTGCTTGGGGTTGCTGTAGTCGCGCAGCGTGCGCAGCACCGCGGTTTTGCCGGTGATCTCGTTGACCTTGGCGTACAGCGGCGCGGCGCCGGGGGCTTCCAGGTAAACGAGCTGGTTGATCAGCAGCGAGGGCACCAGCGGGCCGCTGATGCGGTAGTAGGTGATGCCGGCCTGGTTCCAGCTCTCCATGGTCTTGCCATGGCGCTCCCAGAAGTCGGAGGGCAGGGCCTGCACGCCGGTGTAGAGCAGGTCGGCGTCTTCCAGGGTTTTGTCGTTGCGGTAGTCCTCAGCCGGCAAGCCCAGGGCGCGCGCTTTGATGCGCATATTGATGTCTTTGGACACCAAGACCACTTCGCGTTCGGGTTGCTGGGCTTTGAGGGCCTGCACTACGCCCAGAATCTGGTTGTCGGCCTTGCCCTGGGGCAGGCCCTGGGGCAGGGCCACGTCCACCAGCTGGGTCTGGAAAAACAGCTTGCCGCTGGCTTCGCGGTGGCCTGTGGCGTCCAGCGGCAGCCCCTCGGCCATGGCCTGCAAGGAGCTGGCCTTGTGGTGCGCGGCCAGCTGGTCGAGCTCGCGGCTGACTTGGCGCACATTGCGCGCCACTTCGGTCATGCCCTTTTTGTGACCATCGAGCTCCTCCAGCGTGATCATGGGCAGATAGACGTCGTGCTCCTCAAAGCGGAACAGCGAGGTCGGATCGTGCATCAGCACATTGGTGTCCAGCACAAAGAGCTTGGGTGCGCCCTGGCTCTTGCGTGCTTTGGTGCGGCTGGGTTTGGTCGCATCCTTGGGCGCAGCCGCGGGGCTGGCTGCGGCTTGGGTGTCCACCAGAGAAAGCGGTGCGGGCGGTGTGGATTTTTTCAGCAGTGCTGCTGGTGCTGCAGCTGCGGGCTGCACCGGTGCCGCTGCAACGACGCTGGGCGGCGTGGCCAGTGGCGCGGGTGTGCGGGCCCGCTTGCTGGGGGTGAGTGTCGTGGCAAAGGCTTCGGGTTCTAGGCGGCTGGCGCGCTTGGTCGGAGGCTTTGGCAGAGGCATGGGGGTATGGGCGTTGGGAGCGTGGTGGGGTGGCCCCTAGAAGTCTGGGGCCGCAATGCCTTCAGGCGCACAAAACAAAAAGCCGCATCCCTGAGGGTGCGGCTTAGAGGCTGAGTACGGCTTGAAGGCATGAATCCATTATGCACAAAGCGTGCATGCTGGCTGTGAGGGTGCGGATTTGCTGCCCACAAGCAACAAAGCCGACGCTGCCATGCAGGCAAGGTCGGCTTGGTTTGGTGCACTGCAGCGCAAACATGGCCCGTGGGCCATGCTCGGTGCTCAGGCAGCTTCTTTCTTGAGCGACTTCACGGCCTTCAAGACTTCCTCGACATGGCCCGCCACTTTGATGCCGCGCCACTCTTCGCGCAGGATGCCCTGGGCGTCGATCAGGAAGGTCGAGCGCTCAATGCCTTTGACCTTTTTGCCGTACATGATCTTGTTTTTGACCACGCCGAACATGTGGCAGAGCTTTTCTTCCGTGTCGGCGATCAGCTCAAAGGGCAGCTCGAGGTTTTGCTTGAATTTGTCGTGCGAGGCCATGTTGTCGCGCGACACGCCCAGCACCACGGCGCCGGCTTTCTGGAAGTCTTTGTGATGGTCACGGAACTGCATCGCTTCGGTGGTGCAGCCAGGCGTGTTGTCCTTGGGGTAGAAGTACAGCACCACCACTTTGCCCAAAAAGGCCTGGGGTGTGAACTTCACGCCTCCCGTTGCAAGAGCTTCAATGTCCGGTAGAGGTTTGTTGAGCGCTGGCGTCATGTGGCGTTTTAGTGTTGAGAGCCCAGCCGGGCACAGCCAGCCATTATACGGGCATCCGCAAAGCGCACCGGCGCACCCGGCTCTGCCTGGGTGTGGCATGTGGCGCAAGCTACAGAAAAACCGTCCCCAAGGGACTTGACGCGAAGCGCGGCGGCAAGACTAACACCGCCAATGCCGGATGTGCAGGGATTTAGCGTGGGCGCGTTCGCCACGCGCATGTCAAGGCGTCTACAGGCCGCGTAACCCACGCCCGCGCAGTGGCAAAAACCGTGCTTTCAGACGGTTTCCAGCAGCAAAGCAGCCACCACCGAGCGGCCTTCGCTGGCCAGCACCGTGTAAGTGCGGCAGGCGGCGGCCAGATCCATGGTCTCTACACCAATGCGCGCGTCGATGAGCGCCCGGTACAGGCGCGGGTGCACAAAACGCAGGCGGCTGCCGCTGCCAAACACCACCAGTTCTGGCCGCAAAGCCAAGACCTGTTCAAAGTGGCTTTCTTGCAGCTCGTCAAGACGCGTGGCGGGCCACGCTTGCACATCGCCTTGCCAGGGCACGAGCAGGCTGTGCTGGTAGGCGCGGGCATTGACCCACACGCAACCTTCCTGGTGTTTGGAAATGGTGTTGCCGCCCTGCGGCTGATCCAGTTGAAATTTCATTGACTGACATTTTGGCAGTAGTGAAGGCTGGCCCAAGGCGGTCGTGCATTGCCCCTGTGGTCAAATCGACCATTCAACCCAATGCTGTATCGCACACAGTTTTTTTGGGGGGTGTGCACCCCGCCGGTCACCCAGGAGCCAAGCTTTGAAGTCCATTTCCAAATCCAGCAAACTCTCCAATGTCTGCTACGACATTCGCGGGCCGGTGCTGGACAAGGCGCGTCAGATGGAGGACGAGGGCCAGCAAATCATCAAGCTCAATATCGGCAATGTGGCGGCCTTTGGTTTGCTGCCGCCGGACGAGATTGTGCAGGACATGATTCGCAATCTGCCATCGTCCACGGCGGCGGGGTATACCGATTCAAAAGGCCTGTTTGCCCCGCGCAAGGCGGTGGTGCATTACTGCCAGGAGCAGGGCATCAAGGGCGTGGGCGTGGAAGACGTCTACCTGGGCAACGGCGCCTCCGAGTTGATCGTGATGGCCTTGAACGCCTTGCTGGACGACGGTATGGAGGTGCTGGTGCCGATGCCGGACTACCCGCTCTACACCGCCGCCGTGGCGCTGTCGGGCGGGCGCCCGGTTCACTACCTGTGCGACGAGGCCAATGGCTGGTTGCCTGATCTGGACGACATTCGCGCCAAGATCACGCCGCAGACCCGGGCCATTGTGGTCATCAACCCCAACAACCCGACCGGCGCGCTCTACCCGACAGACCTGCTGCTGGGGATTTTGGAGATTGCGCGCCAGCATGAGCTGGTGGTGCTGGCCGACGAGATCTACGACAAAACCTTGTACGACGGTGCGGTGCACACGGCCATGGGTTCCTTGTCGGAAGACGTGCTCACGCTGACTTTCAATGGGCTGTCGAAAAACTACCGCTCCTGTGGTTTTCGCTCGGGCTGGATGGTGGTGTCGGGCGACAAACGCCATGCACAGGACTACATCACCGGCCTGAACATGCTGGCCTCCATGCGCCTGTGTGCGAACACGCCTGGGCAGCTGGCCATTCAGACTGCGCTGGGCGGCTATCAAAGCATCAAAGACTTGGTGGCGCCGGGCGGGCGTCTGGCGCGCCAGCGCGAACTGGCCTACGAGCTGCTCACGCAAATTCCCGGCGTGAGCGTGGTCAAACCCAAGGGCGCGCTGTATATGTTTCCGCGCCTGGACCCCAAGATCTACCCGATCGAGGACGACCAGCAATTTGCCTATGAGCTGTTGGCCGAAGAGCGCGTGCTGATCGTGCAGGGCACGGGTTTCAACTGGAAGTCGCCGGACCATTTCCGGCTGGTGTTTTTGCCTCACGCCGATGATTTGACCGAAGCCATCGTGCGCATCGAGCGCTTCTTGCACCAGTACCGTCGCCGCCACGCGCGTTGAATTCAAACCATTTGCTAGAGAACGATATGAAAGCCATCAAAGTTGGTCTGCTGGGCATAGGCACTGTGGGCGGCGGCACGTTTCAAGTGCTGCGTCGCAACCAGGACGAAATTCGTGGCCGCGCGGGGCGTGCCATTGAAATCGCCATGGTGGCGGACCTGGACGTGGAGCGCGCGCGCGCCATCGTGGGCGATGCCTGCCCCGTGGTGACGGACGCCCGCCAAGTCATTGCCAACCCCGAGATTGACATCGTGGTCGAGCTCATCGGCGGCTATGGCGTGGCCAAAACCCTGGTGCTCGAAGCCATTGCCGCGGGCAAGCACGTGGTCACGGCCAACAAGGCCCTGCTGGCCGTGCATGGCACGGAAATCTTTGCCGCGGCGCATGCCAAGGGCGTGATGGTGGCTTTTGAGGCGGCTGTGGCTGGGGGCATTCCCATCATCAAGGCGCTGCGTGAAGGCCTGACGGCCAACCGCATCGAGTGGATCGCCGGCATCATCAACGGCACCACGAACTTCATTCTTTCGGAGATGCGCTCAAAGGGCCTGGATTTCGCCACCGTGCTCAAGGAAGCGCAGCGCCTGGGCTATGCCGAAGCCGACCCCACCTTCGACATCGAAGGCGTGGACGCGGCACACAAAGCCACCATCATGAGCGCCATTGCCTTTGGCATTCCGGTGCAGTTTGACAAGGCCCATGTGGAGGGCATCACCCAGCTGCAGGCCGCGGACATCAAGTACGCCGAGCAGCTGGGCTACCGCATCAAGCTGCTGGGCATTGCCCGGCGCCGCGACACAGGCGTGGAGCTGCGCGTTCACCCCACGCTGATTCCGGCGCACCGCCTCATTGCCAACGTCGAAGGCGCCATGAATGCCGTGGTGGTGCAGGGCGATGCCGTGGGCACCACGCTCTACTACGGCAAGGGCGCGGGTGCCGAGCCCACGGCCTCGGCCGTGGTGGCTGACTTGGTGGACATCACCCGTCTGGCCACCGCTGACCCCGAGCACCGCGTGCCGCATCTGGCCTTCCGCCCTGATGCCATGAGCGATCTGCCCATCCTGCCCATGGAGCAGGTGCACAGCGCTTACTACCTGCGCCTGCGCGTGGCTGACGAGGCGGGCGTGCTCTCGCGCATCACCACCATCCTGGCCGAGCACGACATCTCCATCGACGCCGTGCTGCAGCGCGAGTCCGCCGAAGGCGAGCGCCAGACCGACCTCATCATCCTCACCCACGACACGCAAGAGCGCCGCGTCAACCAAGCCCTGGCTCAGATGCAAGGCCTGCCCAGCGTGCTGGCCCCCATCGTGCGGCTGCGCAAGGAAGAGTTGGCCTGAGCATGCGATACACCAGCACCCGCGGCGACCAAACACAGCGCCGCTTTTGCGAGATCCTGCTCGAAGGCCTAGCGCCGGACGGCGGGCTGTATCTGCCCGTGCACTACCCGCAGGTGGATGCGGCCACGCTGGCGCGCTGGCGGGAGCTGTCTTACGCCGACTTGGCGTTTGAGATTCTGAGCCTCTATATCGACGACATCCCGGCCGAGGATTTGCGCGCCATCGTGCGCCGCACTTACACGGTCGAGGTGTTTGGCAGCGAGCAGATCACGCCGCTGACCTGGCTCAAGCCGGGGCTGGGGCTTTTGGGGCTCTCCAACGGTCCCACGCTGGCTTTCAAAGACATGGCCATGCAGTTGCTGGGCCAGCTCTTTGAGTACGAGCTGGCGCGGCGCGGGCAGACGCTCAACATCCTGGGGGCCACCAGCGGCGACACCGGCAGCGCGGCCGAGTACGCCATGCGCGGCAAGCAGGGCGTGAATGTGTTCATGCTGAGCCCCCACGGCCGCATGAGCCCCTTCCAGCAGGCGCAGATGTTCAGCCTGCAAGACGCCAACATTCACAACATCGCCATCGAGGGGGTGTTTGACGACTGCCAAGACATCGTCAAAGCCGTCTCCAACGACCTCGCGTTCAAACAGCGCTACCGCATTGGCACGGTGAACTCCATCAACTGGGCGCGCTTGCTGGCCCAGGTGGTGTATTACTTTGCGGGCTATTTCCAAGCTACTTCGGCCAACGGCCAGAAGGTCAGCTTCACGGTGCCGTCGGGCAACTTTGGCAATGTCTGCGCGGGCCATGTGGCGCGCATGATGGGTCTGCCCATTGCCCAGCTGGTGGTGGCCACCAACGAGAACGATGTGCTCGACGAGTTCTTCCGCACCGGCGTCTACCGCCCGCGTGCCAGTGCGCAGACGCACGAGACCTCCAGCCCCTCCATGGACATCTCCAAGGCCAGCAATTTCGAGCGCTTTGTGTTCGACCTGCTGGGCCGTGACGGCCAGCGCGTGCGCGCCATGTTTGGTGCGGCGCTGACCGAGCAGGGCCAGTTTGTGCTGAGTGCGGCAGAGCACGCGCGCATTGCCGAGTTCGGCTTTGCTTCCGGTGCCAGCAACCATGCCGCGCGTGTGGCCACCATACAGGCCACGCATGCCGCCCACGGTGTGGTGGTGGACCCGCACACGGCCGACGGCCTGGCGGTGGCGAAAGCCCACACCCATGCCGCCACGCCCATGCTGGTGCTGGAGACCGCACTGCCCGCCAAGTTCGCAGCCACCATCGTGGAAGCGCTGGGCCAGCAGCCGCCGCGCCCCGCGCATTTGCAGGGGATTGAAGCCTTGCCCAAACGCGTGTGCGTGATGCGGCCAGATGTGGCCGCCGTTCAGGACTACATTGCACGCCTTGTTTGAATTCTTGGTGTGCGCATGAAGCCTGCCCAACCCCTGATGAGCCTGGACGACGCCCTGCAGCACATGCTGCAGAAGGTGCAGCCGCTGGCAGATGTGGAAACCCTGCCGCTGGCCCAGGCCTTGGGCCGCGTGCTGCGCCAGCCACTGCATGCGCGCATTGATGTGCCGCCCCAGGACAACAGCGCCATGGACGGCTACGCCCTGAGCTTGGCTGATTGGCCCCAACCCTGGCCCGAGGCCGGGGTGGTGCTGCCGGTGTCGCAGCGCGTGGCCGCGGGGCATTTGCCGCAGCCGCTGCAGCCGGGCACGGCAGCGCGCATCTTCACCGGCGCCTTTGTGCCCCCGGGGGCCGATGCGGTGCTGATGCAAGAGCAGACCGAAGTCCTGCAGCCCGGCGTGCCTGGGCAGGTGCGTCTGCTGGCCGCGCCCACGCCAGGCCAGGCCATACGCCGCCGCGGCGAGGACTTGCGTGCCGACCACGAAGTGCTCAGCGCGGGCCTGCGTTTGCAGGCCGGTGCACTGGGCCTGGCCGCCGCTGCGGGCCACGCCAGCGTGACGGTGAGCCGCCGCCCGCGCGTGGCGCTCTTCAGCACCGGTGACGAACTCATGCAGCCCGGCGACGCTCCGCGTCCGGGCGCCATCTACAACAGCAACCGCACGCTGCTGCAGGCCTTGTTGCAGGACTGGGGCTGCGAGGTGCTGGATCTGGGCATGGTGCCCGACCAGCTCGACGCCACGCGTGCCGCGCTGCGCACGGCCGCGGCGCAGGCTGATTTGGTGCTCACCACGGGCGGCGTGTCCGTGGGTGAGGAAGACCACATCAAAGCCGCCGTGCAAGCCGAAGGCGCCCTGCAGCTGTGGCAAATCGCCATGAAGCCCGGCAAGCCGCTGGCCTTTGGCCAAGTCGGGCCCGCGCAGCAGCCCGTGTGGTTTGTGGGGCTGCCGGGCAACCCGGTCTCCAGCTGGGTGACTTGCCTGTTGACCGTGCGCCCTTTGCTGCTGCGCCTGCAAGGCGCCAGCGAGCTGCAGCCCCAAGCACTGCAGCTGCCCGCCGCCTTTGCCTGGCCGCGCCCGGATAAGCGCCGCGAGTTCTTGCGCGCCCGCCTCAACGATCAAGGCGCACTGGAGCTCTTTCGCAACCAGGGCTCGGGCGTGCTCAGCTCCGCCGTGTGGGCCGATGGCCTGGTGGACGTGGCCGCGGGTCAGACCATAGAGCCGGGGCAGCCGGTGCGCTTTCTGCCGCTCTCGCAGCTGCGCTAGAAGGAGGGTGAGATGAGCCAGCTCAACATCCGCTACTTCGCCAGCCTGCGCGAGGCCCTGGGCCCGCAGGCGCAATGGCCTCACACAGAGGGGCTGACCGTGGGCGGCCTGCGCCAGGCCCTGGCCGCGCAAGACAGCGCACACGCCGAGGCCCTGGCCGCAGGCCGTGCCGTGCGCTGTGCCCTCAACCATGTCTTGGTGGACGAGAGCGCTGTGGTGCCCGCGGGCGCTGAAGTGGCCTTTTTCCCGCCCGTGACGGGCGGATGAAACCCATGCAAGGCCTGCACCTGGTGGCCGATTTGGGCGGCGTGGCCGCAAGCCTGCCCGAGATGACCGACCCCGAGGCCCTGCGCCGCCTGTGCCTGAGTGCCGTGGCGCAGTCGGGCCTGGGGGCGGTGGCGGAGTTGTTTCACCGCTTCACGCCAGCAGCCGATGCGGGGCAAAGCGGCATTACCGGCGTGGTCTTGCTGGCTGAGTCGCACCTGGCCATCCACACCTGGCCGGAGCTGGCCAGTGTGACGCTCGATGTGTACGCCTGCAACTTGGGCCGCGACAACAGCGCGCGTGCCGAAGCCCTGTTGCAGCAGCTGGTGCAGGCCTTTGCGCCGCAAGAGCAGCAGTGCCAGCGCCTGCAGCGCGGCCGCCCCTCAGTGCTCTAGGGCCTGGCAGTGGGCCAGGGCGTCGTCCAGCCGGTCGTTGCCCCAGAACATGTCTTGGCCCGCAAAAAAGGTCGGCGCTCCAAAAATGCCTTTGGCCATGGCGGTTTCGGTCTGGGTGCGCAGCCGCAGCTTGTTGGGCTCTGAGAGGGCGTGGGCAATCACGCTGTCGGCGTCCAGCCCCATGGCTTGCAGCGTGGCGCGCACGCTGGCTTCGCTCTCCACATCGCGGTCCTGCCCGAAATTCAGCGCCATGGTGCGCCTGCAAAACTCACCCACCCAAGGCTGTTCGTCCGCCCACAGGGCCACGCGCAGCGCCAGCACCGCCTTGCGCGGAAAGACGCTGGGCTGCTGCCAGGGCAGGCCGTACTTGCGGCACTCGCGCACCATGTCTTGCCAGACATAGGCCAGCTTGAGTTCTTGCTGCAAAAAGGGCGCCGTGCGCCAGCCCAGCGACTGAAACACCGGCCCCAGCAAAAAGGGCCGCCACTGCACGGCAACACCGCGCTGGGCCGCCGCGGCCTCGATGCGCATGACGCTGAGATAGCTGTAGTTGCTGCCGAAATCGAACCAGAACTCAAGGCTTGGCATGGGCGCTCCGCAACGGGTTGAGGCGCCCAGTATGGGGTGCGGGGCCGCCCGCTGCCTAGCCCATGTCTGAGGGCGTGCTGCTGCTCAAGTAGCAAGCGCCTTGGCCTTGTGCGGCGGCGCGATCTTGGGCGTTGTAGAGCCCGCACTTTTTCATGGACAGGCAGCCGCAGCCAATGCAGCTGTCGAGCTGATCGCGCAGCTGGGTGAGGGCAGCAATGCGCGCGTCCAGCAGCGGCCGCCACTGGCGCGAAAGCCGCGCCCAATCGGCCGCCGTGGGCGTGCGCTCTTGCGGCAGCGAGGCCAGCGTGCGGCGCACATCGTCCAGGCTCAGGCCCAGACTTTGGGCGATGCGGATGAAGGCCACGCGGCGCAGGTCGGCGCGCCGGTAGTGGCGCCGGCCCGAGGCTGCGCGCTGGCTATGCAGCAGCGCGGCATCTTCGTAAAAGCGCAGCGTGCTGGCGGCCACACCGCTGCGGCGGGCGAAGTCGCCAATGGCAATCCAGTCTTTGTGCGTGTGCGAGTCTGTGGCGGTGCTTGTGCTCATGGCCCGTATTTTTTGTGAATCAGCGCTTGACTTCAAGTTCACTTGAACTTGCAAGATGCCAGCACTTTGACGCATTGCCAAGCACTGCATGATGAACCCAAGCACAGCACCCACGCCGCCCCTGAGCGCGCTGCACCAGGCCCTGGACGCTTGCCAGACCTATGCCCCCACCTACGACGGCCTCTACAGCAACCACCTGCCCATGGCCTTGCATGCAGCCTGGCAGCTGGGGGCAGATGCGCAGCGCCTGCAGGCCCAGTTGGCGCACGACACCCCTGAGCTGCAGCCCCTGCCCGAGCTCAGCGCCGCGCAGCCCTTGGACGACTGGCGCGAGGGTCTGGGCCAGGCGCAGGCCTATGCGGCGCTGCGCGCCAGCCTGCAGCAAAAAATAGCGCAGGAAGGCCCCGACGCGGTGCTGCGCCAGTGCTTGGTGCCGCTGCTGGGGTCGGCCCACAGCACGGCCTTTCATGGCTTGATACGCACCGCCCATGCCTGGGAGAGCGCGCACCTGGGCGAGCTGGCCAGCGCCCTGGCGGCCTGGGCCTGCGATTGGGCGCCGCTGCCCCAGGGCCAAACCCCGCAGCAGTCCATGCCCTTGCAGGCGTGGTGGGCGGCGGTGTGCGCTGAGCTGGGCGAGTTCCAGGCCGAGCAAAACATGATTCAAACCCGCATGGAGGCCGCCACGCAGGCGCCGCTCTACCAAGGCTTGGCCGAGGCCGCGCAGGCGCAGGGATCGCTGGCTCAGCTGTGCCAGGCGCTGCAGGGCCGCTCACTCACGCTCTATGTGCAAACGGGCAACTTCACCGTGCTGCACCTGCTCACCGCCACACGCGCGCTGCGCGTGCTGCTGCCCTGGGTGGAGGCCAGCGCGGCGCTTGACGCGCACTTGCAAGCCGTGTGGCTGCGCAGCGCGCTGGCGGCGTTGATGGCCTCAGGCGTGGCGCGCGCTCGGCCCTTGCCGGAAGCGCCCAGCCCTTTGCCTGACTGGCCAGTGCTGCGTGCTGCGGCCTTGGCTCAGTACGACGAGCACACGCTCAAGCTCGTTCACTGCGGCTGGCAAGAAGACGCTCGCCAGAGCGACCCACGCTGGCGCCAAGCCGCTGCGCTGCGCCTCTGGGGTGAGGCGCGTTGCGCACCGCCGCCGCTGGACGATTTGGACCACATCCACGTGCAGGTGCGCGACCGCGCCCAGGCCGAGCGCTGGTACGCCCAGGCGCTGGGCCTCACGGCCGATGCCCAGCTGCTGCACTGGGCGCCAAACGGCGGCCCGCTGACGCTGCGCAACGCCAGCGGCCAAATCAAGCTGGCCCTCTTTGAGCACGCCGCGCCCACACCCGGCGCCACCGTGGCCCTGCGCGTCAGCCCCACAGCCTATGCGCAATGGCGCGCCCGCCTGCAAGCCACACCGGGCCTGGCCGTGGAGGAAGAGGACCACGGCCTCTCGCAGTCCCTCTACTTCCAAGACCCCGATGGCAACGCCTATGAAATCACCTGCTATGGCCGCACTGCTTGAGTGCGAAGGTGCTGCAGCGCTGGCGGTGGTGTACTTCAGCGCAGGGGGTCGCACTGCAGAGTTGGCGCAAGTTTTGGCCCAGGCCTTTACGCAAGCCGCGGCGCCCCTGACGACACCGACCAGCAAGCAGTGGCGCGCACGCTGCGTGCCCATCGAAGGGGCCGACATTCATGCCGGGCGCTACCGCAACGAGGCGGCGCTGGCCGTGGTGGATCAAGCTGCGGCCGTGGTGTTGGCCTCACCCACCTATATGGGCGGGCCTGCGGCGCAGTTCAAAGCCTGGGCCGATGCCAGCAGCGAACGCTGGGCCGCGCGCGCCTGGGCCGGTAAATGGGCGGCAGGCTTGACCACCGGCAGCAGCCCCGGTGGGGAGCTGACGTGTACGCTGCAGTACTTTCAAACCTTCGCCGCCCAACACGGCATGCTGTGGGTGCCGATGAGCGCCTTGCGTCGGGAGGGCAGCAAGGGTCACAACCGTTTGGGCAGCGGTCTGGGCGTGGCAGCTTGGTCGGATGCCGCGCAAGCGCATCCGGCAGACCTGCGCAGCGCGGCACTGATGGGGCAGCAATTGGCGGCGCAACTCAATCAGCGCTCATGCCGCTTCACCTACACCCTGCCCGATTGAGAGGTTCTAGCCCAAACCCATCCGCACTTGCCGTGCTGCCCTAAGGCCTTGAGCCTGTGCTTCTTCAAACACCGAATAGCTGCTGAGGTCGGCGTGGGCGAAGTGCAGGCGGCCGTGGGCTTGTTGCAGGGCGGTCAGGGCAGGGTGGCTGCGCAGCCCTGGGGTGGGGATGCTCATGGCATGGCCCCAGCGTGTGAGGTGGGCGGCGCGCAGCTGCTCGCGCAGGTCGGGGTGGACGGTCAAGAGCGGCTCCAGCACCTGGGCCAGGGCTTCGTGCGGGGCGCTTTGCAGCAGCCAGGGGCGGCGCGCTGGGCTCAGGGCCTGGTAGGCGGTGATGAGCTGCGCACCGCGCAAGGGCTCGGGTGTGAGGCGCTGATGCTGGGCGTTGACGTAGCCCAGCGCGCTGTGGTGGGCCAGCACGTTGTCCCAGGCGGGCGGGGCGCCCACGCGCTCCAGCAGCGGGCCGTCCAGCAGCAGATTGGCCACCAGCCAGGGCGCGCGTTGCTGCTGCTGCGCGGCGCTGCGCAAGGCGTCAGGGGGATTGAGCAGCAGGCGCTCGCTGATGAACAGCGGCGTGGCCAGCACCAGGGCTTGGCCCTGCCAGTGCTCGGTGCTTTGGGTGTGGGTGTTGTAGGCCAGCAGCGTGACGCCGTGGCGCGTGGCCTCGGCCGCCAGCACCACGCGTGCGGTGTGCAGTTGCTCGCTCAGGCCCTGGGCCATGCGGCGTGTGAGGTAGGCGTTGCCCTCGGGCCAGGTGAGCACGGCCTCGTGCTCACTGTGGGTGGCGCCGCCGTGGCGGCTGGCGAAGTACTGCAGCCCAGCCCAGGCCGAGACGGTGTGGGCCGGGGCGCCGTAGTCGTCCAGGCAGACGTAGTCCAAATACCAGCGCAGCAGCGGGTCGGTGAGGCCTTGCTGGTCCAGCCAGTGGGCAAAGGTTTGGGCGTCCAGTGCGGCGTGCTCGGCGCGCCAGGGCAGGGCGTGGGTAGGCATGGCAAAGCCAATGCCGCGCACGCGCTGCAGGGCGGCTTCAAAGCGTGTGCGCTGCTGCTGGGCGGCCGGGCCATCGGGCGGGGGCAGCAGGCCCTCAAACCACTGGCCTTGGTGAAACACGCGCTCTTGCGGGCTGTGGCAGAGGTGGCGTTCGTCGTAGCGCCAGCGGCCCAGCTCCAGGCGCGCAATGCCCAGCTCGGCCAGCAGTTGGCGCACGGGCTCGCCGTGCGGCCCGTCGGGCACGGGCAGGTAGTGCGCGCCCAACGGGCAGGGCAGGCCTTGCAGTTGGTGGCCGCGTGCATTGCCGCCGGCTTCGTCTTCCAGCTCCAGCAGGGCCACGTCCACCCCGCTGCTGTGCAGCGCGCGGGCGCAGCTTAGGCCCGCCACGCCGCCACCGGCCACCAGCACGGTGCTGCGCCGCGGTGTTTGCTGGCGCGCCTGGCTGATGAGGCGCTGGCGCTGTGCGGGCTCACGCAGCAGGTGGCCACGCTCGGGGCTGGGGCCCACCCAGCGCAGCTGCGGGGCTGGGTCGCCCTGGCAGCCTGCCAGCAGCCAGGCGGCGCTGGCTTGCAGCAGGTGGCGGCGGCTGAGCGCGGTGCTTGTGCTTGGCGGCGGTGGCATCAGTGTGCGCTGCCCCACTCGGCTTCGAAGGTGCGCACCAGGGCTTGGTTGGAGAGGCGGTTCACCTCAGCGGGCACACGCGCCATGTCGGCGGGGAAGTCCATCAGCAGTGGCAGCGCTTCGGGGGTGAGAAAGCGCAGCCCCGCGGGCAATTGCCGCGGCATGGCATAGGGCCGGCGGCTGGCGATGATGAAACCCCACTCACCAAAGCTGGGCACATGGGCGTGGTAGGGCGTGGTGCGCAGCCCCACGGCCTCCAGCGTGCTGGCCACGGTCCAATAGCTGCGCCGCGCCACCAGGGGCGAGGTGGTTTGCACCACGGCATAGCCGCTGGCGGCCAGGTGCTGGTCCACCAGCTCGTAGAAGGTGGTGGTGTAGAGCTTGCCCAGCGAGAAGTTGGAGGGGTCGGGGAAGTCGATGAGGATCACGTCAAACTGCCCCGGGTGCTTCTCCAGCCAGGTGAAGGCGTCGGCGTTGACGATCTTCACCTTGGGGTGGCGCAGCGCATGGGCATTGAGCTCGGCCAGGCGCGGCATGTGGGTGAAGAGCTCGGTCATCTGCGGGTCCAGCTCCACCAAGGTGACGGACTCCACGCTGGGGTACTTCAGCACCTCGCGCACGGCCATGCCATCGCCCCCGCCCAGCACCAGCACGCGCTTGGGCGCGCCGTGCGCGGCCATGACGGGGTGCACCAGGGCCTCGTGGTAGCGGTACTCGTCGCGCGTGTGGAATTGCAAATTGCCGTTGAGAAAAAGCCGCAAGCCCCCGCGCCCTTCGGTGACCACAATGCGCTGGTAGGGCGTGCTGCGCTTGAGCAGCATGTGCTCGCCGTAAAAACGCTGCTCGGCCCAGCTGTTGAGCTGCTCGGCCCCTACAAAGCCCGCCACCAGCACCAGCACACAGGCCACGCAGCTGACGATGTGGCTTTTGAGCGCGCGCAGCTCGTCCCGGAACAGCCACACCGTCCAGCAGGCCACGCCCACATTCATGAGCCCAAACAGCAGCCCCGTGCGCACCAGCCCCAGGTGCGGAATGAGCAGCAGCGGAAAGGCCACGGCCACCACCAAGGCGCCCAGGTAGTCAAAGGCCAGCACCTGTGCCACCAGGTCTTTGAGCGCGTAGTGGCGGCGCGACTCGCGCTTGAGCACCCGAATCACCAGCGGGATCTCCAAACCCACCAGCGCCCCCAGCAGCACGATCAGGCCATAGAGCAGCACCCGAAAGCCCGCCATCTCGCCCGGCGGCAGCAGGCTGTGCGCCACAAACAGCCCCGCAGGCATGAGCCCGCCAATCACCCCCACCAGCAGCTCCACACGCAGGAACTGCGCCACCAGCTGGCGCTCGATGTATTTGGACGCCCACGAGCCCAGGCCCATGGAGAACAAATAGGTGCCGATGATGGTGGAGAACTGCAGCACCGAATCGCCCAGCAAATAGCTGGCCAGCGCGCCCGCGCACAGCTCATACACCAGCCCGCAGGCCGCAATGACGATGACCCCGGCCATGAGCACGAGGTCTTGCAGCGGCACGCGGCCTTCGGTGGCCTGCGCCCCTGCGTGCGGCTCAGAAGGACTGGGCGGCAAGCTCAAAACGATTTCGGGCCAGGAATGGCCTGGCTCCAGTAGAAGATGTCCCAGTGGCTGCGCAGCCCGCAGGTGGTGAAGGGGTCAGTGGCAATGAGTGCCTCCACCGCCGCTTTGTCCGCCGCGCGCACCACCCAAAGCCCCCCCACGGGCGTGGCCTGCGGGTCCTCACGCAGCGAGCCTGCCGCGCGCACCTGCTCGGCATGGGCCTCCACCCACGCCAGGTGGGCGGCCAGGTTCTGCGCACGCAGCGCTGCGCTATTGGGCTTGTCGTGCATGCGCACGGCAAACAGCGTCCAGGTCTCGTGCTGGTTGGCCGTCAGGGCCTGATAGTCGCGCGCCTCAGCCATGGATAGCCGCCGCCACGATTTGCCCGATGGCCACAAACATGCCCGCCACCACCACGCCCAGCGCCAGGTTTTTGTGCTCCACGATCTGCTCCCACAGCTTGTAGGGCGTGAGCTTGTCGATGACCACAAAACTCACCCACAGCACCACCACACCAATCACGGCATACAACACCGAGCCCAACACCACCGCGGGCTTGAGCCACTCGAATCCGGACATAGATTTGCTCCTTGCACATGAGGCCATGCAGTGCCGAGATTGTGCTTGCAAACCCAAGCCGAACTGGGGGCGGCGTGGCACTTGAGGTTGGGGGGTGCTGCGGCTGCCTCAAGGCGGCGCTGCCCCTCGTTGCGGGAGCGGACTACAGGCCCAACACGGCCCGCCGATGAGACCGTCCAATCAAACCCGGTGCGGCGCCACGATGGCGCTGAAGCGACCAGCGTAGAGCCATGGAGTCTGGTCAGGTTGATCGGGGCTATTTGGGGCTTAGCTCTGGGGCTGAACCTTTTTCAGTAGGCTGGCCGCCATGGCGCCCAGTAGCAGCAGTCCGCCGATCAGCGCGGCCCACAGCCAGGGGGTGTGGTTGCTTGTGGCCGAGGGCGGGGCTGCGGCGCTGGGCGCTGCGGCGGGCGCGGGTGGCGTGGTGCTGGGCAGGGTCAGGCTGCCTTGGCCGGTGGCTTGGGCGGTGCCCAGGGGCATGAGCTCCGTCAGGGGCAGGGCGCTGCCCTGGGCTTGGGGTTGGCCCCAGCTCAGCATGGCTTGGTCGGGGTTGCGGGCGAGCACGATGATTTCGCGGCCACGGCTGCCGACGCTGAGTTGGGGTGGGCTGCTGCCCCATTCCTGGATGCTGTGGCGGGCCTCCAGGCGCAGGCGCTGGTAGCTGTTGCCATCGACGGGCAGGTCGGGGTTGAGGCGCTCGGGTTGGCCGGGCAGGCTGAGCCGGTAGAGGGTGCTGCTCAGCAGCACCTGCCGCAGCACGCTGTGGCTGGAGGCGGCCGCAGTGGGGGTGGGCTCACGGTGGCGGCTGAAGAGGCGGTGGCGGTGTGGTTGGGCCGCTGCGCTTGGTGCTTGCTCGGTTTCGCCCAGGAGGGTGACGGTGGCCACGGTGTTGGGGTCGCTCAGGCTCAGGCGCACGGCGTCCAGCGGCAGGTGGGCGGGCAGGGTCCAGGTGCAGGCGGCGGCTTCGCAGCGCGCGGGGCCCAGGGTCTGCCATTGCAGCGGGGGTGGGCTGGGCAGCAGGGTTTCGTAGGCCTGGATGTCGGCCTTGCGCAAGCTGGGGGCAGGGCCATCGCCCAGCCAGCGCAGGCGCAGATAGCGTGCGCGCAGGCCGCCGAGGTCCACTTCGTTTTGCTGCAATTGCTGGCCCTGATGGGTGAGCTGAACCACATCGGCCTGGGGCAAGACCAGCTGCCATTGGCGCAGGTCCTCGCTGGCTTCCAGGCTGAAGCTGTACAGGCCTTGATCTTGTGGCGCCAGCGTCAGCACCAGGCTCAGCAGATTGCCTTTGGCCGCATGGGTGTCGATGATCCAGTCGCTGCGGGCCGGGGCGCTGGCTTGGGCTTGACGCCAGGCCAGACTGCCGTCGGGGCGCACGTTGAGCTGCATGGTGGCGTCGGTGCTGGCGCCGGAGCGTGGCGCAGCCGTGAGCGGGAACAGCGGTGCGTTGTGGCGGCGTATGGCGGGGGCAGGGGCGTCGGTGGCGTCTGCCCAGGCCCAGGGCAGGGGTGCGCCTTGGGCGCTGTGCAGGCGCAGGTCTGACAACGCCATGTCCTTGGCCAAGGGGTAGAGCGCCGCTGGCAGGGTGACGCGGTAATAGGGCCCGGTGCCGCTCAACTGCAGCGGCGTGCTACCGGGACCGGCCAGTGCTGCCGCGCTGGCCAGGGCGACAAGTGCGGGCGCCCAGGCCCGGCAGGAGGCGATGTTCATGGAGTTTGAGCGGCGCTTTGTTTGCTGGGCACAGGGGCGAAGTAGCCCACCAAGAGGAGCAGCACGCCCACGCCCATGAAGGAAATGATGCGGTAGAGGCTGCCGTGGTCGGCCAGCTCCACAAAGAAGAGCTTGAGCACCACCACCGCCAGCAGCACTGCACCGGCCACCCAGGCCGGGCGGGACCCGCGTTTGTTGCCCAGCACCATGACCAACACGCCGCACAGCGTCCAGGTCAGGGACAGCGCGGCCTGCGCCAGGGTGGAGGCCATGAGCTCGCTCAGGCGCCAGTCAATGCCTGCCAGGTGGTGGCAGGCGCGCAGCACCGCGCCCGTCAACAGGGCCAGCGCGGTGCTGCCCCACAGCACGCTGGCCACCAGCCCTTGCAGGCGCAGGCGGCTGCTCTGCGGCAGGCCGCGCTGCCACAGCAGCAAGGCCATCAGCACCAGGCCATGGGCCAACTCCAGCGGGTTGAGCAGCGGCAGGTAGGGCAGCGGAGCGGCATCGCCTGAACTCGATGCATTGGACAGCCACAGCCATGCCAGGCTCCACAGTGCCAGCGGCAGTGCGCCCACATGCACATAGGCGCGGCGCTGGGCCGACAGCGGCCAGCGGGCTTGCAAGGCCGGGTGGCTCAGGCCCCACAGCACCAGCGCCACCACTGCCACGCTGCCCAGCACCGGCCACACCGTGTCGCTCACGGGCCCAAGGGGGTCCGGCATGCTCCAGAGGCTGAGTCGGCTGCTGACTTCGGTCGCGGCCAGGGCCGTGAACAGCCACAACCCCAGGGTGTGCCAAGTGCTGACCCAGCGCTGCCCGGGCCAGCTGTCGGGGCGGGTTTTGAGGTTGACGAGGTGCCAGCCCAAAGCCAGAGGCCAAACCAACCAGCCCAGGTTGGCTGAGGGCAACCAGCGGAGGGCCTCAAAGGACGGGATGTAGAGGGTGCAACTGAGAGCGGCGAGCAAGGCCAAGCCAGGCAACACCGCCAGCGTGCTGGCCCCCATTTCTGGCCATTGGCGGCGCCGGGCGACCCATTGCATCAAAACAGCGCTCAGCAGCAATGAGGCGATCCAGGCACTGAATATCCAGCCCCGATGGTGCTCGGTTTGCATCAAGGCCGTATTGACTTCCGGCAGCCAGGCATAGCCCCACCACAGCAGGGCACCGCACAGCCCGACCCAGCGCAGCACGGGCATGTCGCACCAAGCCAGGGGCTGCAGCATATGGCTGCTGCCATCGGCCAGCTCGCGTTGGCGTCGGCGGCCCATGTCGTGCAGCAAGCTCAGGCTGGAGAAGGCCACCACCGCCTGCACCAAGGTGGCGAGAAACTGCGTCGACTGGAAGGCAGGCCCGACGCGCCAGTCCGGCTGGCCGTCAAGGCTCAAGTACAAGCCCACCAGGCCCGCACAGACCTGCACCGTGGCGCTGAGCACCACCAGCGGGCTCAACACACCGTGCGCACCTGCCCACAGCGTGGCCAGGGCCATCAGCGGCCAGACCCAGGCCACCGTGGGCCATGGGGCCACGAACAAGACGGTCAGGTGCAACAGGGCTGCCCCACACACCAGGCCCAGCAGCTGCGAGAGCTGCCACTGCGGTGGCAGGCCCTGGGTCTTGGCTTCCAGCCAGGTGGGCCGCGCGGCCAGCCAAGCGGTGCCAATCAGACTCAGGGCGATGAAGACGCCGCTGCTCAGGGCTTGCCAGCCCTCGGCCAACACCGCGCTGCCATCGGCAGAGGGCTGCACCGCTGCCAACAAACCCAGCACGGCCACACCTTGCAAGGCCAGCAGGGCCGGGCGCAGCGGCGCATAAGACCAACGCTGCGCGGCGGCATACAGGCCCAAGGCCAAGGCTGCCGACCCCGATGCAGCCCAGATGGGCGGCAAGGCCAGCCAGGGCAGCAGGTTGAGTGCTCCCACCACCACCCAAGGCAGCAGCGCCAGGCCCTGGGCTTCGAGCAGGATTTGCAGGCTCTGGGGCTGGGCGCTGGTGGTTTGTGGCGCCTGGTTGTGGCGTGCAGCCATCCACAGCACTGCGGCACAGCTGCCCGCCAGCAGCAGCGGCCCCAAGTAAGAGCCCTGCAGCCAGGGCGCACCAGGCTGCATGTCCAGCGTGATCTCCCCCAGCAGCTTCCAGCTGGCGCCGCCCAGCACAATCAGCGCAAACAAGCGCGCATATGGGCGTTGCTGACGCAGACCCAGCCAGAACATGCCCGCCGCTTCCGCGGCCCAGGCCGCACCCGTCCAGCGACCTTCCAGACCCAGGGGAATGGACAAGGTGCCAAACAACACGGCCACGATCACATAGGCTTCGGCCAACAGCATCAGCCCAGCCTGGCGCTGCGCCAGGGCCAGGCGGGCCAACAGCAGGTGAAAGAGGCCAAAGCCCACGGCAGCCAGGGCCGGGCCCAGGGGCATTTCACGCACCAGCAGGTATTGCAGCGCAAAGGCCGACAGCGGCGCGCCAAACACCAAAGCGGAATCGACCCGACCCACACGCACCAAAGCCTGGCCCGCGCGCTGCACGAGCGAGGCGGTGGCGTCCACGCCGCCGTCCAGCAAAGAGCGGCGAGCAAACATCAGGCCCATGCCCGAGAACAGCATGCCAAACAAAATCAGGAAGGACTGGGTGACCAGGTAGTGCTCCGGCGTATAGCGGGCACGCCCCCAACCTCCGGCCAGCGCCAAGGTGCCCGTCAGGGCGATCAGGTGCAGCGGCCGCCAGGCCTTGAACCAGGCCATGCCAGCAACACCCAGGTTCAGCAGCGTGAGGTAGCTGAACAGGCCCACGGGGCTGGTGGAACCGCTGGACACCAGCACGGGCGCAGCAAAACCCTCCAGCGCCGCCACCAGGGCTAAAGCCTGGGCGTTTTGCAGCACCGCCAGCACGCCGCTGAGCAGCGTCACACCCACCAGGAATGCCAAACCCATGCCGGGCTCGATGAGCGTGTGCAGCTTCATGGCCGCCAGCGTGGTGAGGTAGAAGACCCCGATGCCAGCGCCTTGCAGGACCAGCGCGTAGGACTGACGCCGTTCACGCAGCCACCAGCCCAGGGCCAGCAGCGCCGCGCCGACGAGGGCCACACTGGCGTAGCGCAGCGGCACAGGCACGCTGACGCGCTCGGCCGTGTAGCGCAGCAAAAAGGCCAGCCCCAAAAACAGCAGCAGCACACCCACTTTGACCAAGGTGTTGCCACCCACGATGAACTCGCGCACCGGCTCGGGCAGGCGCTCCATCAAGCTGGGCGCGGGGGCCGGTGCAGGTACGGGGGGAAGACGCACCGGCACGAATGGAGGCGGCACTTCTTTCATCGGTGCAGGTGCCTGTACTGGCACTGCCGTGCTGGCCAGGGGCGCAACGACAGGGCGGGGCGTCGGCGTCGGCGTTGGAGTCGGGGTCGGGGTCGCCGTCGCCGTCGCCGTCGCCGTCGCCGTCGCCGTGGTTGGCGGTATCGCCTGCTGTGGCGCTACCACCAGGGCTTGTGCGATGGGGCTCTCAGCGGTCGAGGGCTGCGGCGCTGGCTTGGCAGCGACCGCCGTCCCCTCAGTCTTGGCTGCTGCCGCTGAGGGCGGCAAGCGGCTCTCAAGGGTCGTTACACGCTGTGTGAGTTGCACCAACTGCTGGCGCAGCCAGATCACATCGTTGCTCAAACCGGCCGTTGTGCCACTGTCTTGCGCCGCCGCCTGGCGCCGCATCACCACGCCTCGCACCCACCAGCTGCCCAGCCCCAGGGCCAGGGCTGCGCCAAGCTCGGGCGCAATCAAAGTGCCCAGGATCAAGGCACTCAAAGCCGCTATCCATTTCAACCCAACCACCATCACCTCCCGTGTTGCGGCGCCTGTGTTTGGACTGCTTGATGGCGCACGCCTGAAGGGGCAGGAGTATCTCTGTGCCCTGTCGGGAGCGGGTCGCTGGGATCGGGGGGAGTGTGCCTGTGGTGCTGCCCCTCTCTTGGGGGGAGGGGGCAGACCGACCGGCCTGTGCTAGGCCGTCTACCGACGTTCTTGCAACCCCATGGCAGTCAGCCGTGCAATTTGGGGTCCCAGGAGATCCCACCATGCCTTCCCCCTGCACCGCCCGCCTGCAAGCCCGCATCAACACCGACCTGCACGGCCTGCTCAAGCGCGCCGCCGAGCTGCCAGGCCAAGTCGCTCATCGATGGGCGGCTGGGGCTGGGTCGGCGCGGTGCTGAGGCTGTGTCCGCCATTCACGGGCCGTGCGCAGGGCGGCGTTGAGGATGGGGTCTTCACCCGAGACCAGGGATTGGGGTGTGGGGGCGGCGGGGATGTGGGGCGTGAAGCCCGAACCAACGAATTCTTCGCCGGTGGCTGCTTGGTCCCATTTGGACACCAGCAGCAGTCTGCCGCCGCCGGGCAGTGCGGTGCGGACCATTTCGCCGGTGCTGCCTGCCGTCGGTTGGCCCACTTGAACAGCGCCGATCAGCAACGCCAGGCTGAGAAAGTCTTCGGCGGCTGAGATGGTGGCGTGGTCGGTCAGCACCAGCAGGCGCCCAGGAATGTGCTCGGCCTTGGGCTCAATCGTCATGCGTGGCAGTTCAGACAGGCGGGTGTGGATGGGGTCGGGTGCGGTGCTTTCAGGGGCCGCACTTTCGGGCGGGACGGCGCGTGACCGTCCCTCCAGTACCGGACGGGTGAGTAAGTGCGAAAGCATTGCATAGCCCACGGCGGAGTTGCCGCCAGAGTTTTGCCTGATATCGACGATGAGCGCTTGCGCGCCTTGCAGCGCTTGGAGGTGTTTGGCGAAGGCTTGGTAGACCGTCATGTCATTGAAGTCGCGGGCGGCGAAATAGGCCACGCGCCCCTCGTCGTAGACGCGAAAGTCGGTGCGCACGCTGACCCAAGGCTCGAGTAGGCGCAGCGAGGTGCCATCGGGCCAAGCCTCTGCGCGTTGATAGCGGGCTGTGCGCGTCTCGCCGCTGGGGGTTTGGTATTCGATGCTGACCCAGCTGCCGCTTTGGCCTTCAAAAGCCATGGAGGTGGCGATGTCCAGCCTATGATGCTCCGTGGAGGCAGATACCTGGGCCAGCTTTTCGGCGACCACGGATTGCACCGACCGGCCGTCGATGCTCAGTACGCGGCTGCCCAAGGGTGTGGCTGCGATCAAATCACTGCGCACCCAGGTGATCACGGGCACGCCGCCCACCCGCTCAATGCCGACGCTGGGCTTGGCGCGTTGGTAGGCCGCACCGCGCGGCGCCAGCACAAAGGTGTGTCCGTCGTTCAGGGTGGCCGTCAGCTGCTGCAGACGGGCGTAGTAGCGCGCGGTGTCTTCTGTTGCCAGCACGTCGGCCTTTGCGGCCTCCAGCTTTTGCTTGAAGGCAGGCAGTCGCTCCCGAAAGGGGAAGCTCTTCAAGGCCTGGCGCCAGATGAGCTCAAGGCCTTCCTGGCGCTCTTGCACGGTCAGCGCAGGCTCGGCGTGGGCGGGGGGCAGGATTGTGCACAGGGCCAGTGTGAGGCTGATGGCCAGCGTTGGAAAAGAAATCCAGGGCATGGGAGCGTTGTCAGGGGGTGTTGAGGCGGATGCGTGCTGAGCACCCAAAGCGGCAAGCACTTCCCGTCGATTAGACCCTTGGCCTGTGCGCGGCCACGATGCCGTGGCGCCTCATGTGGCTGTATTTGGTGGCGCGGCACAGGCCCAGTGCGTGGGCGATGGCACAGAGCCGCGCGCCCCCCAGACCTCAAGGCGGCAGCGTGGAGAGGTGCTGCAAGTAGGCCACCAGCTCCCAGATTTCGTCGGGGCTGAAGGCGTTGCCCCAGGGCGGCATGATGTCGGCGCCGCGGCGGCCTTGGCTGATGACGCTGAAGGCTTCGGCGGGTGCAAAGTCATTGCGCCCGCGAAAGGCCGGTGCCTTGCCGCCGCGGCCTTCGCTGCCGTGGCAGTAGGCGGCACAGGTGGCGCCAAAGCGCAGCTTGCCGGCGTTGATGCGCTGCGGGTCTTGCAGCGGGAAGGGGGGCTTGGGCGGCGCGGCTTCCTGGCCCTGCGCGCTCAGGCCTGTGGCCAGCAGCAGCAGGCCCAGGCCCACGCCCAGGTTCAGGGCCGTGGCGCGGCGCTTCATGGCGCTGAGTCCAGGCTGAAGACGATGAGGGCTGCGCCGCCGGGCAGCTCGCGAATTTTCGGGAACACGCCGCTGAGAAAGCCCACGGCGTGCGAGCCCAGGCCGGTGGGGATGGCGATGTATTGCTTGCCCCCCACGGCGTAGCTGATGGGCCCGCCGCGCGAGCCTGAACCGGCGTTGAACTTCCACAGCTCGCGGCCGTTGTCGGCGTCGTAGGCGTAGAGCCGGCCTTCCATATCGCCGGTGAAGACCAGGCCGCCTGCGGTGGTCAGCACCGAGGCCAGTGCGGGCAGCTCGTAGCGCACGCGCCAGATGGAGCGCCCAGTGATGGGGTCCATGGCGCCAAACCAGCCATCGGCCTTTTTGCCCGGAGGGTCCAGCAGGGTGATTTCGCTCAGGCCCAGCGAGAGACCGGCCAAGGGCGTGGGCCCTTGTTTGGCGCTGGTCACGGTGTTGCACACCTCCATGCCGTGGCTGTACCAGTAGCCCGTTTTCGGGTTGTAGGCGCCGTGGTTCCAGCTGCGCGCGCCCAGCAGGTTGGGGCAGTGCAGTTTTTGTTGGCCTTCCTCGGGGTAGACGGGGTCGATGGGCAGGCCTGTTTTGAGGTCGACGCCGCGCGCCCAGTTGAGGTTTTCGGCGTACTGCCAGGCGTTGAGCAAGCTGCCTTTGTCTTTGTCCATGACGTAGACAAAGCCGTTTTTGTTGAGGTGCACGATGACGTTGCGGCCCCGGCCATCGGGCACCACCAGGGCCTCGTAGGCGGCGTCAAAGTCCCAGCTGTCGTTGGGCACTTCCTGGCGGTGCCATTTGACTTTGCCGGTCTTGGGCTCCAGCGCCAGCAGCGTGGCGGTGTAGAGGTTGTCGCCGCGGCGCTCGCTGCGGTCAAAGTCTGGCGCGGCATTGCTGGTGCCGATGTAGATGGTGTCGGTGGCCGGGTCGTAGGTGCCGGGCAGCCAGGCCGAGCCGCCGCCGCTCTCGCGGCTCTTGCCCGGCCAGCTCTTGGGGTCGTCCCTGGGGATTTCAAAAGTCCAGGCGCGCTCGCCGGTGTCGGCACGCACGGCAAAAATCTTGCCGATGATGGGCTGGTCGCCGCCGGTGGTGCCGCCAAACAAAATGTCCCCCGCCAGCTGCGGGGGCGAGGAAAACAGCGCGCCGCGGTCTTTCACTTTTTCGGTCAGCTGGGTGTCCCACAGCGGCTTGCCGGTTTTTTGGTCCAGGGCCACGATGCGCCCGTCCAGCGTGCCCAAAAACACTTTGCCGCGCCCCACGGTGACGCCGCGGCTGGCCGAGCCATAGAACACCTCGCGCACGATGGGGTCGAGCTTGGGCGTGTAGCGCCACAGCACCGCGCCGCTGGCGGCATCCAGCGCGAAGACGTTGTTGTCCGGGCCCACGGTGTACATCACGCCGTCCACCACGATGGGCGTGGCCTGCAGCCCATGCGTGATGGAGCCGGGCTGGTGCACCCATGCCACGCGCAGGCGCTGCACATTGCTTTTGTTGATTTGCTGCAGCGGGCTGAAGCGCCAGGCGTTGTGGCTGCGGTGGTATTGCGGCCAGTCGTTGGGCTGGGCCCAGCCGGGGCCGTCGTTGGCAGCCGCAGCCGCGACGCTCAGGCTGGCCAGTGCGGCCAAGCACCAGGCTTGGAGACGCCGTCGGGCGCGGCGGTGGCGTGATTGGGGGCTCATGGCGTGCTCCTCGATAGGCGCCGCAGCGTGCATGCGGTGCCAGCCCAGGCTACAGCGCCAACCCCTGGCCGTGCGGCAACCGTCACCCGGGGGCGCGACATTGCCCCCCTCAGTCAGGGGCCCCTGGGGTCAGTAGTGTGGTGGCAGTTCGTCGCGCAGGCTGCGCGTGGCGGGCCCACCGTCGCTGGCGCTTTGCTGCTTGAGCTCGCGCAGCTGCGCGGCCAGAAACTCAATTTGCTGCTGCTGGCGCACCACGGTTTGGTTGAGGTGGTCCACCAAGTCTTCGGCAAAGCTGGCTTTGATCTCCAGCTCGGTGATGCGCGCTTCCAGGCGCTGCAGCTCGGGTGTGGGGTTGGATTGCATGAGGGTATTGGAGCCCATCCTCAGGACGCCTGGGCGGCACAGGCACTTCTAAGATGGCTTGCATGAACACAAGACTGCAAATTTTGACGCTGGCGCAGCGCCACGGGCTCGATGCCGCGGCCCTGGCGCGGCTGCAGCAGCTGGCGGGGGTGCATGAGGCGCCGTCACAGTTCGGGCCTTGGCTGGGGCGCTTGGCTGCGCTGCTGGGCGCGGCCCTGGGCGGGCTGGGCCTGGTGATGTGGGTGGCGGCCAACTGGGCTGAGCTGGGGCGCCTGCCGCGCTTTGCTTTGCTGCAAGGCCTCATCGTGGCGCTGTGCCTGGGGGCCATTGCGCGGCCCGCGGCGCGCCCACCGCTGACGCTGCTGGCCTTTGTGGCCCTTGGCGCCTTGCTGGCCTACTTCGGCCAGACCTATCAGACGGGGGCTGACGCCTGGCAGCTGTTTGCGCTGTGGGCGCTGCTGGGCCTGCCGCTGGTGCTGGGCTTGCGCTCGGATTTGCTGTGGACGCCCTGGGCGCTGGTGGCCATGTTGGCCATTGCCTTGTGGACCTACACCCACGCGGCCCCGCGCTGGGGTCACCATGTGGGCGATGTCTCGGTGCACCTGCTGGGCTTTGGCGCCATGTTGGCGCTGGGTGCGGCTCTGGCCCTGCCGCTGCGGCGCCATGCGGGGGCGGGCCTGTGGTCGCTGCGCCTGGTGGCCTTGTTGAGCATGCTCAGCGTGGTCTCCATAGCGCTGGGCGCACTGTTTCAAACACCTGTGGGGCCCCAGTACGGCCTGGGCGTGCTGGTGTTGGCCACGGCCGCCGCGGGGCCGCTGCTGCGCCGCGCGCTGGCGGATGTGTTTGTGCTCAGCACCGTGGCCGGTGGGCTCAACATTCTGTTGGTGGTCGGCTTGGGGCGTTGGGTCTTGAGCGGCGCCAGCGGCACCCTGGAGCGGCTGTTGGGGCTGGGCGTGATGGCGCTGCTCAGCCTGGGGCTGATGGCCGCTTCGGTGCGTTTGATTCTTCAGCATGGGCGCCCCCAGGCGCAACACCCATGAAGCCCGCGCCTGCCTGGTTCAACACCGCCGTGGCTGAAGGGCTGCTGCCCCCCGAGGCGACGCTGGCCGACGCCCCCCGTGCGCAGCAGCAGCGACCCTGGCCGCTGCTGCTGCTGATGGCCGTGGGCGCCTGGGTCGTGACGCTGCTGCTCCTGCTCATGGTCTTTGTAGCCCTGGGGGATGTCAGCCGAGACCCCCCGATTTCCTACGCCTTGGGTGGCCTGGCGCTGGTCGCAGCCCTAGGGGTGCTGCGCCAGCCGACCATGCCCATGTTTTGGGAACAGCTGGCTTTGTCCCTGCTCGGGGTGGGCATGGCTTTGCTGGGGTTTGGCTTGGCCCACCATGGGGATAGAGACCTCGCGCTGGCGGTGCTGGCCCTCATGTGCCTGCTCTTGGCGCTGTACTTGCCGCGCGCCTGGCTGCAAACGCTGTTGGGCGCGGCAGCGGCTGCATTGCTGGCGGTGTTGACGCCTCACCCCACGCCATTGCTGCTCTTGTGGCTGCTGGCCTGGGGCTGCTTGCAGGGCTGGGGACCGGCTTGGCCGGCGCTGCGCTGGGCCGCAGTGTTGAGCCATTTCGCTGCGGGCTGGGCCATGGTGCTGCTGTTGCAGCTGTGCGTCTGGGCCGGCCCGAGTTTTTTGCTCGGCGATGCGGTGGGCGACGGCGGTGTGCCTGCCGTGCTGCACGCATGCGCCGACGGCCGGGCTCCGGGGTGCTTGGCTCCAGCCTTGTCGGTGGGCGCGGCCCTTTTGGGCTTGGGCCTGCTGGCGTGGAGCTGGACGGCTGCGCGCAGTGCCAGCTTGCTAGGCCCCGCACTGGCGCTGCTGGTGTTGGCCGGGGTGCTGCCCACTTTGGGGGCGGCCCTGCTGGTGCTGTGCTTGGCCGCACTCAGCCACAGCTGGCGCCAGGCGGTGGCCGCGGGCGTGGCCTGCGCCTGGATGGTGGGCAGCTTCTACTACCAGCTGGAATGGCCTCTGGCGCACAAAGCCCAGCTCCTGGTGGTGTTGGGTGCGCTGCTGGCCCTGCGGGCCTGGTGGGCCAGCCGCAGGGCAGGGGTGGCAGCCACCCCGCCCGCGACGGGGGCCCAGCCTGCGCGCTGGCTGCTGGGGGGCGGTCTGCTGCTGGTGCTGGTGGTGGTCAACGCGGCCATCTGGCAGAAGCAGTCCCTGATACGCCATGGCCAGCCGGTCTATGTACACCTGGCCCCGGTGGACCCGCGCTCGCTCATGCAGGGCGACTACATGCAGCTGAACTTCGCCCTGCCCAGCGAGTTGGCACAGCAGCGCCTGCTGCAGCCATGGGGCCAGCGCCTGCGCCTGGCGGCGCGCTTGAATGCGCAGGGCGTGGTCACCGAGCTGCGCCTGCCGCAGGGCGCCACGGGCTTGGCCGAGGGCGAAATCTGGCTTGAACTCACGCCCAAAGATGGGCGCTGGGTGCTGGTCACTGATGCCTGGTTTTTTGCCGAAGGCCAGGCCCAGGCTTTTGAAGCCGCACGCTTTGGGGAGTTCCGCGTGCTGCCCGATGGCCGCGCCCTCTTGGTGGGCATGGCCGACGCCGAGCTCATTCCCATACGCCCATGAAAACCTTGAGCCCGGCCTTACTTGTGCCCACCGCCGCCGCTGCCCCAGCCGCCGTAGCTGCCGCCGCGGTAGGCGCTGCTTTGGCCGCCGTTGCGCTCGCACTGGAGGGCCTCGGCACTGTCGGCCCCAAAGGTGCGGCGGGTGTCTTCGCAGTCGTCGCTGCTGCAGCCCTTGAAGAGCAGCACGATCATGACGGCCAGTAAGCCAAACCACAGCAAGCCCTTGATCCATTCGGCCGTGCTGTAGGGGTTTTGCGTGCTGCCCACATCGCTGGGCATGAGGCGCTGGGGCAGGTCTTGCAAATCAAAGGCGGTGCGCACTTCGGCGCTGCTGAGGCGCCGACCGTGGCTCCATACCACCTCTTTCCCGCTGAGCTCGCGCGTGAGCAGCTCGGTGCGTGAGGCCGCGCTGTAGAGGTAGTCGCTCACCAGCACGCGCTCGTCGCGCTGCACACGCCAATAGAACTCGCCCACCACATAGGTGGTCATGGCGGTGTAGGTCCAGCGCTTGCTGAAGCGCTTGTTCTCGTACTCGAGGTTGGCCGGGTCGCCCTTGGCGGGCGAACCGGTGATGGGGCGCACCAGGCTCCAGCCGTCTTCGGCATCCACCAAAAAGGCAAAACCCTGCTCGCGGTGGTAGAGCAGGTACTCGCCCCAGAAGCTTTGCTCGTCGTCCTCGTCCTCGGGCAGGTTGCAGCGCTCCATATAGCCGACGATCTGCCAGGGCAGGGGCGTGCCGCCGTGCACGGCCAGCTGCCCGGTCGTGCCCAGCGCCATGCGCAGCGGCTGGGCACAGGCTTCTTGCTGATGGGTGCGCAGCGCGCTGGCCATGCCGCTGGCGTCGCGCGCGAGCTGCACCACGGCGTGGCACTGCCCACAGCTGATGCTCAGGCTGGTGGCGAGCTTGGGCTCCAGGCTCGCGCCGCAGCTGGGGCAGCTCAGGGACTGCGAGCCCAGCTGCGCCTGGCTGCTCTCACGCAGGCCTTGCAGGGCCAGGCTGGCCAGCGCCACCTCGCGGCCCACGCTCAGGCTGGGGGCAGGGCTGGCGGCGCTGAGGCTGGCCACTTCGCCCTGCGCATTGCGCAGCTCCACCAGGGTGAAGGCTTGGGTGGGCGCGGGGGCGGGCAGCTCGCCCTGGCTGGCCACCACGGTGGCTTGCACCACGGCGCTGACCTGCCACGGCGTGCCCAGGAGCGTGCAGCTTTGGTCCAGGCTCAGGCGCCGTGGGTCGGGCAGTGCGCTGCTGCCGGGGCTGTCAAAGCTCAGCACAAAGCGGCCGTTGTCCTCGGCCAGCCAGGCGCTTTTGCCGCTGTCAAACAGCGCGTGCCATTCGTTCCAGCTGGCCTCGCTCTGGCGCAGCTGCACACGCCCCACCAGGGTGAAGGCCTGGCCTTGGTGGCGGCCCGTCACGCCCAGTTGCAGGGGCGAGTAGTCCTCGAAGAGTTCGGCGCTTTGGCCGATGCGCGACAGCGCCTGCCCGTCGCGCAGCAATGTGGCACGGCAATAGCTGCAGGTGGCGCTGGTGGAGGCGGCCGAGGCAAAAGCCACGGGCGCGCCACAGTTGGGGCAGGCCGCCTCCCAGCGGCGCTGCACAGAGGTGTTGCTCAAGATGCCTGATCAGCCCAGTTTTTTGAGCAGCTCGGCTTTTTTCGCGCTGAACTCTTCTTCTGTGAGGATGCCCTTGGCCTTGAGCTCACCGAGCTTTTCCAGCAGCGCCATGACCTCGTCGGCCTGCGCGGCAGCAGCAGCGGGTGCGGCCGCTGCAGTGGGGTTGAGCCCCTGCTGCAGCTGCTGCGCCAGCATCTGGCCCATGGCCACACCGGCGCCCAGGCCCATGGCGTCGCCCGCCACGCCGCCGCCTTGGCCCGCGGCCTCAGCGAGCTTGGGCAGGGCCTGTGCGGTTTGGTACTGCATGAACTGCTGCATGTTCTGGCCGATCATGCCCATGCCGATTTTTTGGTCCAGCACCTTTTGCAGCTCGTCCGGCAGCGAGACGTTTTGCAGCGTCACGGCTTCGAGCTTGAGGCCGTAGCGCGCAAAGTCGGCGCTGGTGGCGTTTTGCAGCTGCTGGGCAAACTCGATCTGGTTGGCCGCCAGGTCCAGGAAGGGAATGCCGCTTTGCGCCACGGCGTCGCTGATGTGCTGCAGGATCAAGCCGCGCAGCTGGCCGTCGAGGTCTTCCACCGTGTAGCGCTCGCGCGTGCCCGAGATCTCGGTGTGAAAGGCCTTGGGGTCGGTGATGCGGTAGGCGTAGTTGCCAAAGGCGCGCAGGCGCACCGCGCCAAAGTCCTTGTCGCGGATGGTCACGGGCTGGGGCGTGCCCCAGCGCTGGTCGATTTGCTGGCGCGTGCTGAAGAAATACACATCGCTCTTGAAGGGGGACTCAAACAGCTTGTCCCAGTTCTTCAAATAGGTCAGCACCGGCAGGGTCTGGGTGGTGAGCTTGTAGGTGCCGGGGCCAAACACATCGGCCACCTTGCCCTCGTTGACGAACACCGCCATCTGCGACTCGCGCACCACCAGTTGCGCCCCGTACTGGATTTCGAAATCCTGCATGGGGTGGCGCCAGGCCAGCGTGCCATTGCCGTCCTCGGTCCACTGCAGGATGTCTATGAACTGTTTCTTGATGAAGTCCATCAGTGCCATGGCGTGTGCTCGTCAAAAGTGGCGCGGTCAAGTCTCAACCGCAGGGGCAGTATCGCTGAGCCACCCGGGTCAGGCGGACGCCCTAAATGGGGTGGTTTGCTCTGTTGCAGGTGTGTGGGTTCATCCTGTTTTTACGAAGTGCAGGGCGCCTGGCAGGCGGTGCCACAATCCGGCGCCATGACTGCCGCCCGCGTTCGCATCCAGACCCAAGACTTCGACCTCAAGCTGGAAACCCAGGCCCTGCACGCCCAAGACGGCGGCGTGGGCGCGGTGGCGAGCTTTCTGGGCACCGTGCGCGGCGGGCCGCACGATGTGCAGCTGCTGGAGCTGGAGCACTACCCCGGCATGACCGAGGCCGCCATCGAGGCCATGATCGACGCCGCCCATGCGCGCTTTGACATCCTCGGTGCGCGCGTGGTGCACCGCGTGGGGCCGCTGCGCCCCACCGACAACATCGTGCTGGTGCTGGTGAGCAGCCGCCACCGCCATGCGGCTTTTCAAGCCTGCGAGTTCCTCATGGACTACCTCAAAACCCAAGCCCCATTCTGGAAGAAAGAGCACGGCCCAGAGGGCGCGCGCTGGGTGGACGCCCGCGAGGCCGACGACGCCGCGCTGCGCCGCTGGGGCTTGGCATCTGACAACGCCCGTGTGGGCCAGCCCGCGCCCCAGGCATGAATGCCGCCACGCTGCTGCAAGCCAGCGCCGTGGCCGCTGGCGCCGCCGCGGGCGCGCTGGCACGCTGGGGCCTGGGCCGTGCGCTCAACCCGCTGTGGGCCGGCTTCCCGCTGGGCACGCTGGCCGTGAATGTGCTGGGCGGCTTTTTGATCGGCCTGGCCTTGCCTTGGCTCGAAGGCCGCAGCGAGCTGCTGCGCCTGCTCCTGGTCACCGGCGTTTTGGGCGGCTTCACCACCTTCAGCGCGTTCTCGGCGGAATCACTGGCGCTGCTGCAGCGTGGTCACTACGGCCTGGCCTTGGGGCATACCGCGCTGCACGTGCTGGGCGCGCTGGCATCAGCCGCGCTGGGCTTGCGGCTGATGCAGCTTGGGCTGGACTGAGCCCGCCCGCCACCAGCGCCCCAAACTCTTGGTGCATGGGCAGCTACGCGATGGCAATCCCCCTGGAATTGATGGAACATGCGGCGCTCCTGCGCGCTGGCCGGAACCAAGGTGGATGTAACAAACTGCCGGATTTGCAGGCAAATTTAGTACTGTATGAACGCGCAAAAAATCCAGGTAAAACGTTTTGAATCAATCACTTAAGCGCACGCCAGCGCCCGAAGTTATGCAGCACGCGCCGACGTTAGGGCGCAGTGCCTGTCTCCCTATATCACGTTAAAGCGCATCAATGCCGCAGCTGCATCCCCACTTGATTGGCTTTTTGGAAGGGCTCTGCGCCGCTTCGGTCACTAGATATCCGGAGTACGGGATGTACCTTCGTGGACCGACATACGGCGAAGAAGCGCCGCAGCCAACAAAGTCGGAGAGCGCGAACTCAGAAGCGCTGAAAAGCTTCTTCGTCTGCGCGCTGTCGAACACGTCTGCGTCGCGACCGCAAGAGGCGACCTATGTGGTCGAGCGCTTTCTCGAACTCATTCAACGGTTTCACCCCGATGCGGCGCTTCATTGCGAGATACCGGAGACGCGCGGATGGTTCGATGGGCTAGACGTGTGGCTAACGGCGCCAACCGGTGTGACTCATTTCTTCCTAGATTGGTCGGTGAGCTGATGCGCTTTAACCTTCCATTGGAGCGGACCGCCTGCGGCGTCCGCTCACTTTCACGTTGGGCGGCAAGGAGCGAAAGCTGATGGACGCAAGTGACCGAGATCGAAAGAAGGCCTGGAAGCTGCAACAGCGGAAGCTTGCGCAGGACGCGTTTCCAATCTCCGATGCGCTGCTGGAGTCGCTGTTCAAGGCTGTGGATGCTCAAGTTGAGAACTCGGGCTGCGACCACACATTGCGATTCACTCAGTCATGGATTGCAGAACACAAGCAACCGGAGGCGGAAATTCTTGCTTGGTTACGCGAGCACGGTGGGTTTTGCGACTGCGAAGTTCTCTCAAACTCCGCAGATAACTGGGAGCAGAACCGATGATCGATTGCCGCCCAACCCATCATTCCACCGGACCTGCGCGAAAAGCCGCGCAGGCCGGTGAATTCAAACGTTAGAGCGCCAAGTCCCAATTGCGAGTGCGACCGCCATGCCGAACAAGGAACTCGATGAACTGCAGGAAATTGCGCGTGTTGAAACGCGCAAGGCCTTGTCTTTGTACGACCCGGTCCCGAGCGAGTGGGCCAAAGCATTGACACTCGGAACGCTATTCGAAGGCGATGATCGAGTGTTTGAGCTGTACGTACCTGGCGAGCGCCCAGCTGACGCGATCGTCATTGCTTCGGCGCGAGTGAATCGCAAAACAAGGCACGTTGTTGTCACCGTCACCAACCTCAATCGAAAAGCGAATGCGTAGTCGGCGCCCTAACCACTCGCTCAACCGGACCCGCAACGGCATTCCACCTTCGGGCCTCATTTCATTCTGGCCCTGCGGCGTCCTGCCGTCGCAGGCCGGTTAGCTTCAACGTTAAGCCAAAGTAAAAACAATGGAGTGAATATGAAGCATTTAATTAAACTGCTTGGAATTATTCTAATTAGCTTTGTTCTGCCAGCTGCCGCAAGTGAAGCCAAAAGAATTCTAATTATTGCTTCAAATCTCGAGGATATGGGTGATCTTGAAAAGCATGATGCCAGAAATAATCTGTGGGAATACGCACCTCCGTATCATATTTTCATTTCTCATGGTTACGCTGTTGATTTTGCTTCTCCTGTCGGAGGTGTAGTGCCGTTCTCGATGGACCCTATTGGTATTAGCAGTTACACAATAAAATACGAAGGATTTCTTGATCGAGCTAATAGTTCACTGAATCCGAATCAAGTTAACTCAAAGGACTATGCTGCTGTCTTTATAGGTGGGGGCTACGGGACATTATTCGATGTGGCTTCGAATCAAAAGCTCCTTGATATTATGGCGAAAATTTATGAAAGCGGTGGGGTTATAGGGAGTTGTGGCCACGGAGCGGGGGCTTTTGCTAATGTTAAACTTAAAAATGGCAACTTTTTGGTTCAAGGAAAGCGAGTTGCTGGATTTCCAAATTCTACAGAAAGGGAGAAAGATTGGGCTAAGCAGGGCACACTGCTGCCATTTTTCATTGAAGATCAACTTCGGAAAAATGGCGCTTTAATAATAAATAAGGACAATATTGCCGATAAACGTGATGTAATTATTGATGATCGGATTGTCTCAACGATGTTCCTGCCATCAGCTGCATTGGTGGCAAAAGAAATGCTTATTTTGCTAGAAAAAAGCGGAAAATCCAATAAATCAAAATAAGCAAAAAAGATTAACAAGTCGTTGCAGCACCAGTCGCTTCGCTCCTTGGACGGTTTTAAGTCGCTTTTTTTTTGGCTCGCTGCGCTCACTTCATCACAAAAAATCAACTTTAAACCCGCCGCTGAACTCGGCGTTAGGCCACGGAAACACATTCATGCGAATCGCAATCGTCACTGGCGGCTCCAAAGGTCTCGGGAGTGCGCTATGCACGCAGCTGAGCAATCAAGGTTTTTTGGTCATCGAGTTCTCCCGTAGTGCGCCACACGCCTATTCATTCCACCTCGATCTGGCACAACCTGAAGCAGCAAGGAAATCGACGCAACTTTCGCTTCAGTCGATTGATCCGAAAAAATGCAACGAGCTACTTTTGATCAACAACGCTGGGACGCTCACGCCCATCGGCCCGATATGGCAGAAGTCACCGGTGGATGTCGTCGCAAATCTGAATACTAACTTCACAGCTGCGATCTTGGTTATCTCGGAAGTGATGCGTCATTTCCGAGATGCACCATGTCGAAAGTTGATTGTCAACGTCACCTCAGGAGCGGCAATCAAGGGCTACGCAGGTTGGTCTTTGTACTGTGCGGCAAAGGCCGCAATGGAGGGCTTTGTCAGGGCTCTGGCCGCAGAAGAGCAGCATCAAGATCAGCCCTTCGTCTGCGTCTCGATCGATCCGGGGGTCATCGATACGGAGATGCAGGCACTAATCAGAGCAACTTCTGTTGCTGATTTTCCGGACGTTGAACGGTTTACTAAGCGAAAGCAAGACGGAGGCTTATCAAGCCCGGAGTCTGTCGCCGCGGCAATCATCAAGCTCATGGCGCTGGACCTCAAGGCAGGCGGCCGGTATGACGCCGAGGCCTAACGGATAAGGCTAGGTCGTGCGAAGCCGCGACCTGAGCCGTTTGTTGGACAAGCCCGGTGAGACTGAGATGAGGGTATTGCCGCTGTAGATTGATCCAAGCCTGGATCGGCGGCTGGCGTTCTTGGCGAGGTCGATGCCCACAGTCAGAATGGCCATAATTTCCCCTTTCGAGTCAGTTGATGAGATACCGTACCTCCCATCGTGATACTCAGTTGCCGTTTGCCGCAATGTGACTCGCCCGGGACGGGGAAGTCCCTTTCATTCGTTAGGCCTCATCCGCGCATAAGCAATATTACGAAAACAGACCATGGAAAAGCGATACCAAGTCTTTGTCAGCTCGACATTCTCCGATTTGCAAACTGAACGCCAAGAGGTGATTCAGGCTTTACTGGAGTTGGAGTGCATCCCCGCAGGGATGGAAATGTTCCCCGCAGCGGATGAGGATCAATGGACTCTAATCAAGAAGGTCATTGACGATTGTGATTACTACATGGTCATCTTGGCGGGACGCTATGGCTCTATTGGGCCGGATGGACTTAGCTATACGGAAATGGAGTACCGCTACGCACTCGAGTCTGGGAAGCCAATCTTGGGTTTTGTTCATAAAACACCTGGAGAATTGGCGGCCAATCGATCTGAAACCACAGAGGCCGGAAAGCAAAAGCTAGAGGCATTTCGGGAATTGGTTCAAAAGAAGATGTGCAGGTTTTGGGAAACCCCCGCAGATCTCGGAAGCCAAGTTAGCCGCAGCTTAGTCAAGCTGATCAAAACCAGCCCTGGCATCGGGTGGGTGCGAGGCGATCTTGTCCCGGATGAAAGTGCAACGGAAGAAATCCTCAACTTAAAGCGTCAAGTCGAGGAGTTGCAAGCAGCACTGCAAGCATCTCAAACCACAGGACCAGAAGGCACATCAACCCTTGCGCAAGGAGAAGATAGCTATGAGGCTGGTTTTTCTTTTGTCGCTTCTCGTGATGAATGGACTCACCATGGCACCAGGTTCGAGTCAAAAATTAGCATTTCATGGAAAACCATTTTTGGAGCCCTCTCGCCACACATGATCGACGAGTGCAGCGAGGCGAACTTGGCGCGGGCGACAAATGATCTGATCGCTGCATTAGCCCCTCAACAACTACAAAACGAAAAGAACCTGAAAGGGTTGAATCTTCTAAACTTCAAGATAATGAGCGGCGATTTTCAAACCATCAAAATCCAATTGCGAGCCCTTGGCCTCATCACCAAGAGCACGAAGAGTAGAAGCGTTAAGGATACAGCCACCTACTGGACCCTAACTCCATATGGGGACAACGTCATGACCCGACTCAGAGCCATCAAGAAGCCAGCTCCCCCAACTGAATAGCAGGAGGTCAACTGAGGCCTAACGGATAAGGCTAGGTCGCGCGAAGCCGCGACCTGAGCCGTTTGTTGGACAAGCCCGGTGAGACTGAGATGAGGGTATTGCCGCTGTAGATTGATCCGAGCCTGAATCGGCGGCTGGCGTTCTTGGCGAGGTCGATGCCCAAAGTAAGAATGACCAAACCCCCTTATCCAGGAGCCGGTTTAATCACCTTCGGGGTGGCGGGTTTTTTCAACGCGGTTTATCTGCCGCAAGCCACCCTGGGCTGCTTGGCGGCGCCGTGCGGCGGCAGATAAACGCTTACTGTTCGGCTTCACTGGAAAAATCACACTATGCCCTACGATCTTGAAAAACGCCTTGTTATTGGTGTCGCTTCCAGCGCAATTTTTGATCTCTCTGAATCGGACGCTGTTTTTAAGCGCGAGGGCGAGGAGCAATACCGGAAGTACCAGGAAAATAATCTAAACAACATCCTGCCAAAAGGTGTTGCCTTCTCGTTTATTAAGCGACTTCTTTCATTTAATGATCTAAGTGCAGATCCTGTCGGCGATCCATTGGTAGAGGTCGTTCTACTTTCAAAAAATGACCCTGATACTGGGCTAAGAGTTATGAAGTCAATTCAGCATTATGGTCTTGGTATGACGCGCGCGATCTTCATGCAAGGCAATTCACCTTATGAGTACATCCCCGCGCTCAATATCTCGCTCTTCCTGTCCGGTAGCAAATCAGACGTGGAGGCTGCCATCCGAAAGCAGTTCCCCGCAGGGCATGTAATGACTTCGTCCGTCGTGGACGACGACGGTGACGAAGGTCTTCGAATTGCGTTTGACTTTGATGGCGTACTGGCAGATGACGAGTCGGAGACTGTTATGCAAACAACGAGAGACCTTGATGAGTTCCATGCGCATGAGGTCCGAAACGTACTCCAACCTCACAATCCCGGGCCACTGAAACAGTTTCTTGTTCAGATATCAGCGATTCAGTCGGCTGAAGAGCGGAAAAAGCGAAACGACCCAGAATATAAGAACCGGCTGAGAGTTTCTATCGTCACCGCGCGAAACGCTCCTTCTCATGAGCGGGCACTAAACACTTTGAAGAGTTGGGGTGTTATGGCGAATGATGGCTTCTTTCTCGGTGGTATCGAGAAAGGCAAGGTGCTCGGTGTTTTGCGGCCTCACATATTTTTCGACGACCAGTCTGGTCATCTCGAGTCTGCGGCGAAGGTGGTTCCGTCGGTCCATATCCCATTTGGCATCACTAACATCAAGGCCGCTGGTGGGTGACGTATAACCAACTTTCAATGAATGTTCAAGTGTGTCCAAAATCCCGGTGCAAAATTTACATAATATTTCTATGCTCATATTGAAAATTTCACTAGCCACGTTGCTGGTGGCTGCTAGCATAAATGCTTTCGCACATGGAGGTGGGGTTAATGCTGAAGGCTGCCATACAAACAAGAAAACAGGTGATTATCACTGCCATGGTGGTAAATCAAAATCAGAAGATTTAAGTGCTGGTCAAAAAATGCAACCCAAAAACTCGTCTCCGTCGGCGTCAAATTCACTTCCTCCTGGCTGTTATGTGGGGCCGCGAGGCGGTACTTACACACTCACCAAGAGTGGTCGAAAGAATTATGGTGGTTGCTAATTTTGCGAGCCTAAAACCTTGTCTTGTGTGCGGCCCGGCCTTTCAGTAAGCCTGGCCGCCCATAACTTGGACTTGGGTTCCCTCCATGTTTTCGGCATTCCGGCGGCGGGTTAATTCCAACTGCGATGGCTTCCCAGCCCGTCGGGCCAAACCAATCCCTGATGGCCCGCAATGCGGGCCATTTCTTCATTGGCTTCCCCTTCAAAACCTGCCGCAGTGGCAGGGGTGGGAGGGAGCAGGTCACGTTGGCAAGCTCGAGACTTCGATCAGAATGGGGCCGTCGACCCGGATCAATCAGCCCGGTTTCGCGATGAAGAATCAATCCTCCTCACCATTCAACCGTCACTGCGCAGCACCCGGAAATCGGGCTATTGCCCAGCGTCGTTAGGCATCTGAGAACTTAGCAGAGCTACTATTCACCGTATGGCAATCAAAGTTACGCCGCATCTCGTTCAGCTCGTATACGAGGCCGCGCTCAAATCATTTTGGCGAAAGGAATCTCTTCGTAAATTTCTGCGGCAATCGCATGTCGCGGAATCACACCTGTCCACTTGGGCAGCAGAAGAGAGCAAGCGAGACTTCCTGGACAGGACTTTTGCTTCTTTGCAGCGGTCGGACAAAGGCAAAGCTGTCATTGGTGAAATGGCACTATTTCTGGCAGAGCAAACCACTTTTCCAGATCTTCGCAACTGGGAAGACTCCGCCACCAAGATCCAAGATGCTTTCAAAGCTGTTGCCGAGTTAAAGGCACTTATTGCGCGTCAAACCGAGGAAGTTCGGTCAGAGCGAGAGCGTGAAGCAGCGAAGGCTAAGGCCCGAGAAGAGCGCGATGCCGTTCGGAGGGAACAGACGAGCCTTTCAGATCTAATGCGCCGGCTCAATGAGCTTGCGCCACAGATGGGCACTGCGCCGGGCGGGTATGCCTTTCAAGATTGGTTCTATGACTTCCTCACATTCGCGGAAGTCGAGCATCGCCGCCCGTACAACACGGGTGGCAGGCAAATCGACGGCTCAGTCACAGTTGACGGAACCACCTACCTCGTCGAATTGAAGTTCACAGCAGATCAAGCCGGAGGGCCCGACATTGACGTATTTCGCGGCAAAGTCGAAAGCAAAGCCGATAACACAATGGGTATATTTTTGTCCATGGCCGGCTACTCTTCGGTTGCTCTGAAAGAGGCGTCTGGCAAGAAGAGCACGTTGCTACTGCTCGATGCCTCCCACATGTATCTCATCCTCACAGGTGGCATGCAATACCTCGATGTCGTTCGGAGAGTTCGTCGCCATGCCTCCCAAACAGGTGAGGCTTATCTTCCCGTTTCATCATTCGGTGGCTGAAATGGAGTTGGCCTGCTAGATGGCACCTTCGCGCAGCGGCCTAACGGATAAGGCTAGGTCGTGCGAAGCCGCGACCTGAGCCGTTTGTTGGACAAGCCCGGTAAGACTCATATGAGGGAGTTGCCGCTGTAGATGAACCCAAGTCGCCTCCCCCTCTGGCAGGCGCACCCGTTGATGATGTTTATTGGCATCTTCCTCTTGAAAGCTTGGCGCTTGGCCCTAAGTCAGAGGGTGTCTAGGAAGGACCCATGCCATGCGACTCGACAAATTGACCACCCGTTTCCAAGAAGCCCTGGCCGATGCGCAAAGCTTGGCCGTGACGCGCTCCAACCCGTATATCGAGCCCGCTCATGTGTTGCTGGCCATGCTGGCGCAGCCCGAGGGGCCGCGGGCCTTGTTGGAGCGTGCTGGTGTGCAGGTGGGGCCGCTCAAAACCGCGCTGGAAACCGCGGTGAACAATCAGCCGCAGGTGCAGGGCGAGGGCCAGCAGGTGCAGGCCGGGCGCGAGCTGGTGAGCCTGCTGCAGGGCGCCGAGAAGGAGGCCGCCAAGCAGGGTGACCACTTCATTGCCAGCGAGATGTTTTTGCTGGCGCTGTGCGACGCCAAGTCCGACCTGGCCGGTGTGGCGCGCGGCTTTGGTCTCACGCGCAAGGCGCTGGAGGCGGCCGTGCAGGCCGTGCGCGGCGGGCAAAAGGTGGACTCGCAAGAAGCCGAGGGCAACCGCGAGGCCCTCAAGAAGTACACGCTGGACCTCACCGAGCGTGCGCGCCAGGGCAAGCTCGACCCGGTGATTGGGCGCGACGACGAAATCCGCCGCGCCATCCAGGTGCTGCAGCGCCGTAGCAAAAACAACCCGGTGCTGATTGGCGAGCCCGGCGTGGGCAAGACCGCCATCGTCGAAGGGTTGGCGCAGCGCATTGTGGCGGGCGAGGTGCCCGAGTCCCTCAAGCACAAGCGCGTGCTGGTGCTGGACATGGCCGGGCTGCTGGCCGGGGCCAAGTACCGGGGCGACTTTGAAGAGCGCCTGAAGTCCGTGCTGAAGGAAGTGGCGCAGGACGAGGGCCGGATCATTCTGTTCATCGACGAGCTTCACACCATGGTGGGCGCGGGCAAGGCCGAAGGCGCCATGGACGCGGGCAATATGCTCAAGCCCGCCTTGGCGCGCGGCGAGCTGCACTGCATTGGCGCCACCACGCTGGACGAGTACCGCAAGTACGTGGAGAAAGACGCCGCGCTGGAGCGCCGCTTCCAGAAAGTGCTGGTGGATGAGCCCACGGTGGAGGCCACCATTGCCATCCTGCGCGGGCTGCAGGAAAAGTACGAGGTGCACCACGGCGTGGAGATCACCGACCCGGCCATCGTGGCCGCGGCCGAACTCAGCCACCGCTACATCACCGACCGCTTTTTGCCGGACAAGGCCATTGACCTGATCGACGAGGCCGCGGCCAAGATCAAGATCGAAATCGACTCCAAGCCCGAGGTCATGGACAGGCTGGATCGCCGCATGATTCAGCTCAAGATCGAGCGCGAGGCCGTCAAGAAAGAAACCGATGAAGCCTCGCAAAAGCGCCTGGGCCTGATCGAGGAAGAGCTGCTCAAACTCCAGCGCGAGTACAACGACCTCGAAGACATCTGGACCCACGAAAAGGCCCAGGCTCAGGGCTCGGCGCAGGTCAAGGAAGACATCGACCGCATCAAGTTCCAGATCGAGGAGTGGAAGCGCAAGGGCGACTTCAACAAAGTCGCCGAGCTGCAATACGGCAAGCTGCCCGAGCTGGAGAAAAAGCTCAAAGACGCCCAGGCTCAGGAGGCCGGTGGCAGCAACAACGGCCGAGGTAACCAGCTGCTGCGCACGCAGGTGGGGGCCGAGGAAATTGCCGAAGTCGTGGCCCGCGCCACCGGCATTCCTGTCTCCAAACTGCTGCAGGGCGAGCGCGACAAGCTGCTGCGCATGGAAGCGCGCCTGCACGAGCGCGTGGTGGGCCAGGACGACGCCATCACCGCCGTGGCCGACGCCATCCGCCGCAGCCGCGCGGGCCTCTCAGACCCCAACCGCCCGCTGGGCTCCTTCCTCTTCCTGGGCCCCACGGGCGTGGGCAAAACCGAGCTGTGCAAAGCGCTGGCGGGCTTCTTGTTTGACAGCGAAGACCACATGGTGCGCATCGACATGAGCGAGTTCATGGAGAAGCACTCGGTGAGCCGCCTCATCGGTGCGCCTCCGGGCTATGTGGGCTATGAAGAGGGCGGCACGCTCACCGAGGCCGTGCGCCGCAAGCCCTACAGCGTGCTGTTGCTCGATGAGGTGGAGAAGGCCCACCCGGACGTGTTCAACGTGCTGCTGCAGGTGCTGGACGACGGCCGCCTCACCGACGGCCAGGGCCGCACCGTGGACTTCAAAAACTGCGTCATCGTCATGACCAGCAATCTGGGCTCGCAGCACATCATGGCCCTGGCCGGGCAGGACGAGGAAGTCATCCGCGAAGCCGTTTGGGCCGAAGTCAAACAACACTTCCGCCCCGAGTTCTTGAACCGCATCGACGAGACCGTGGTTTTCCACGCCCTGGGCGCGGCGCACATCAAGTCCATCGCTGGCATCCAGCTGCGCCACCTCGAAGAGCGCCTGGCCAAGCTGGACATGAAGCTCGACGTCAGCGAAGCCGCGCTGGACGAACTCGCCAAAGTCGGCTTCGACCCCGTCTTCGGTGCCCGGCCGCTCAAGCGCGCCATCCAGCAGCGCATTGAAAACCCGCTCTCCAAGCTCATCCTGCAAGGCCGCTTCGGCCCCAAAGACCTCATCCCCGTGGGCGTGGACCCCGAGGCCGAAGGCCAGTTCAGCTTTGGGCGGGTGGTGCACTGAGCACAGCCATGCCCCCCACTTGCCGCCTTCAGCCGGGCTGGTCCAACAGTTGGGACAGTCCCAAAAAGGCCGGTGAGTGGGTGGAGGCGATGACCCAGGTGGGGATGGGGCTGAGGTAGGGCTTGAGGCGGCCTTTCTCTTCAAAGCGGGCACGGAAGCTGGACTGGCGCAGGGTGTCGATGATGCGCGGCGCAATGCCACCAGCCAGGTAGACGCCACCGCGTGCGCCGTAGGTCAACGCCATATTGCCGGCGAAGTTGCCCAGGAAGGCGCAGAAGTGATCGAGGGCTTCGAGGCACAGGGGGTTGGCCCCCGTGAGGGCGCGATGCACCACGTCAGCCGGTGCCAGGGGCTGGGCCATGAGGCCGTAGCGGGTGGCACAGGCCTGATAGAGGTTGACCAGCCCGGGGCCGCTGAGCACACGCTCGGCCGAGACATGGCCAAAGCGCTGGGCCAGCAGGCGCAGGAGTTCGGCTTCGTCGGACGTGCAAGCACCCAGCGTGCAGTGGCCGCCTTCGCCGGTGATGGCTTGGCCGGTGGTGGGCAGCAGGCAAGACACACCCAGCCCCGTGCCCGCACCCAACACCGCCATGGGCTGATTTGGCGCGGCGGCGCAATCCGCTGGGCCGATGAGGTGCAGGTCTTGTGCAGGCAGCTCGGGCAGGGACAGGGCAATGGCGCTGAAGTCGTTGATGAGCTGCAGGCGCTGTACGCCCAGCTGGGCATGCAGCGCCTGAATGGAGAAGGACCAGTGGTGGTTGGTCATCTGCACCCAGTCGCCGGTGACGGGGTTGGCAATGCCAATGGCGCAGGCCTGTGGGGCCTCCAGCCCATGCTGGTGCAGGTAGTGGCGTATGGCCGCCAGCAGCGAGTCATGGTCTTGGCAGAGCAAATTGGCGATGTGGCTGGGCGGCGCGCCGACTCGGGACTGCCAGGCAAAGCGGGCGTTGGTGCCGCCGACATCGCCCAGCAGGCGTGGAAAAAGAGCTGTGGGCATGGGGAGAGATTCGGGGCCCGTGAGGGCCCCGCCAAAGAGCGTCATTCGAAGGTGATCGGGCCTTGCACGGCCAGCGTGGTGGGGTAAACGGCGGGTGAACCCACGCCCACGCTCATATTGGCACCTACCAGCTTGCCGCCAACCGCGGGCAGAGGGTTGCCGCTGCCCACGGCCTGGAAGTCCACCTGCGACAGCGGTGACAGCGCCAGGGCAGATGCGGGGGTGAGCCCATTGACACCACAGTTTTGGATGACGGCAAAGGCGCTCAGGGGCACGGTGTAGCTGCTGGTGGTGGCGCTGCTGGGGCTGACCACCGCCAGCAGCTTGATGTTGCAGGCCTGCACGGCGCTGCCGGGGTCCAGGTCATAGAACTTGCCCAGGGTCAGGATCACGCCGAAGTTGTTGGTCGGGCTGTTGAACCACTCCGGGTTTTGGCCGAACTTGAACTTCATGGCGGTTTTGCCCGCGATGGACAGGCCCGGTGTGTCGGCGGTGGCGCTCAGGCCCGTGCTCAGGCCCGGGGCTTGCACGTAGATGCCTGCGTAGAGCGAGGTCACGGGTGAGGGCGTTTGGTAGTAGTAGTAATAGCTGCTGTCCGCCGCCGTGGTGCTGGGCGCGAAGCTGCCACCGCTGCCGCAGGAGGCGGGCGCACCGCAGTTGAAGCTGTCAACGCTGCTGCCGCTGTAGCCGCCAAAGGCACCGGCCAGCAGCGTGGCGTTGCCACCACCAAACCCGGATGAGAACACCACAGGCGAGGAGGAACCGCCACTGTTGCCGCTCTTCCAGAAGTAGAGGTTGTCGAAGTACAGCGTGCCGCCGCTGGGGCTGCCCTCGATCTTGACCTGGATGATGGCCGCCTTGTTGGGGGCGGTGTATTGGGCCAGGTCGATGTCCGTGCTGTTCCAGCTCGAGGGTGTGGGCGTGAGCGTGACGGCGTTTTCCTGGCCTGCGGAGATGATGGAGACCTTGACGCTGCTGACGTCGGCCGTCCAGTAGTCCAGGTGCAGCTTGCTAAAGCCCGTCACGTCGATCGGGTTGCCCGCAAAGTCAATGCCCTGGTAGTTGAGCTTGGCGTATTTGCGCGTGTTGTTGCCTGCAATGGCCACGGTGCTGGGCTCGGTGCTTTGGCCCCAGTTGGGGTTGAGGTCCAAGCCGGCGATGGAGGTGTAGGCATCGCTGAAGATGGACAGCACGTCCGCACTGGCGCGCGCAGGCGGGGTGGGGGCCGCCTGTGTGGGCGCGCCGCTGCTGGGCGTGGAGCCGCCGCCGGGCACGAAGGTGATGTCGTCAAAGTAGTAGGTCTTTTGCACCGCCGAGCCCTTGTTGCGACCGAAGTCGAAGAACAAGGTGGCTTTGTCATAGGTGCTGGCGAAGTTGATGGCCGCCGTGCCGCTGGCTTGCTTGCCAGGGGCGAAGTTGAAGGTCAGGGTCTGCCAGCCTGCGGCGGTGGTGACGGTGGCGTCGGTTTCCACGGACTTGGTGGGGTCGGTGTGGTCCTCCACCTTCAGGCGCACGGTAATGCCCGCGTCGGGCGACCACACGCGCACCGAAATCTGCGTGTCGTTGGCGTTGAACGGGATTTTGGGCGTGAAACCCAGGCCCGCTGCGGCGCTGATGGTGGTGCCGGCATAGCTCTCGGCACCGGCCGCGCGCACCACCTTGGCGACGGTGTTGGCGGGGTTGGTGGGGTCAGGTGCCAGCGTTGAGTCCTCAGCGCCAGCAAAGCCAATCAAGCCGTAGCCCACGCTGGGGCTGTCAAAGCTCACCGGCAAGGCCATCTGGGTTTTGACCACGGTGTCAAACGGCACTTTCACGCTGGCCGGGGCCTGTGTGTTGCCGTTGCCTGCCAGATCGCTGAAGGAGGCTGCGCCGACCGTGACCTCAAGGGTGCCCGAGCTGCCCACAGGCGGGGTGACAACCAGGGTGTATTGCTGCGCACTGACCTTGGTCAGCGTGCCCGGCGTGCCGCCCGTGACGGTGATGTCGCTGCTGGTGAAGCTGGCTCCAACGTCCTCGGTGAAAACAAAGGTGAAAGTGACCGGGCCCGTGGCCTTGGCACCGCTGAGGTCGCTGAAGATGTTGAGCGCGGGCGCAACGGTGTCAGGCCCCGCTGGCGGATTGCCGGTGTTGCCTGCAGCGTTGGGGGGCGGTTCAGCGTCGCCCCCGCCGCAAGCCGTCATGAGCAGCGTGGTTGCCGCAACACAGGTTGCCGTTACAACGAGCTTGGAGATTCGATTCATGGTGTCTTCCTGGCAGCTAGGGTGAACCGACTTGCCCGGCAATGTTGAGGGCGTGCGGTCGCAAAGTCTGTGAGCCCACTTTTGAGGCTCAAGGGTTGGGCGAAAAGGAACGTGAAAGCGCTTTCAGAAATAGTAGGTTTGGGCGCGTTGGCTTGCAAGGGCAGGGTGGTGGTGACTTTCCCGAAGTGCGCTTGTGGCGCGCTTTCTTCTCAGCGGCCGCGCGCCAGCGTGGCTGGGGCGACGTCCAGCACCTTGCCGTCGCTGAAGTGCACGGTGATGGGGGTTTTGCCTGCGTTGTAGGCCAGATAGGTGCGTTGCCCATCGGGGCGGCGAAAGACTTGGTAGAGCGTGGTGTCGGCGCTCACGCTGGTGTCGGGTGTGCCCATGTCTTGCAGGCTCAACATCCAGTGCAGGGTGTGGGTGGCGGTTTCGCCGTCCTCCACGCTGCCGTTGGGCTTCCACTGCGCCAGGGCTGCCACGGGGTCCACCAGCGCCAGGTGCTTGCAAAAAATGTCTTGCCAGACGTCTTGTGGCGGCGGGTTCTTGGGGAATTTGCCGCGCGCTTGGTAGGCGGCGCTTTCGCGCTGCATGGCGGCGAGTTTGCGTTTGACAAAGTCCGCGTCGCGCCCGAGGTAGGTGGAAAAGGTGGCCACGGGCAGCAGATTGATGCCGTGAATCTGGCGGGGTTCGTCGGTCCACCAAGTGTTGTGTGCGTACTTGGCGCCAAACACCATGCTGGCATGGGTGCTTTGGTACTCAGGGGCAAAGACCAGGTGGTGGATGTCAAACCAGTAGTGTTGGATGGCCTCAATCTCACTGGTGTAGAGGTAGACGCCCAGGTCGCGCAGCTCGCTCTGGCCGGTGACCTCGCCCCACAGAATCAGCCCAGCCCAGGCGTTGACGGCTTCGCTGGAGGACTCTTGGTTGTTGCCCCATTGCCCGTAGCTGCCCGCACCACCCACCCCCACGGCCCAGGAGTGGCCTTCATAGCTGTCGAAGTTGCGCAGGAAGGGAAAGTCGGCACGGCCGCGCTGCGCCGTGGCGATGTCGGCCACCAAGGCCTGCACCATCGCACCCCATTGATCTTGGGCGGCCCAGGCCGGGTCGCGCAACGCGATTTCAGCCGCTGCGCGTATCCAGTAGCCGTAGTGGAAGTGGTGGTCGTTCATCTGCTCGACGGCGAAGAACTCATCCGGGTAGGCCACCACCGTGCCCAGACCCTTGTCGTAGTGAAAGTAGCTGCGCTTGCCCTGGGCGCTGAACCACCAGGCCATGCGCTCTTTGGCCACGGCCAGCAGCTGTTCGCGGGCTTCCAGGTCACCTTGTTGCTCGGCAATGGCGGCCAGCTGCGTGACGCGGGTCAGGCCCTTGCCTTGCCAGTAGACGCTGACGCGCCAATCGTCGGGGTTCTCGCGCACCGGGATGAGGCTGCGGCGGCGGCGCAGGTCGCGCTTGAACTGCTCGTTGAATTCTGCCAAGCGCGGGCCTTCTGCCAGCTTGGGCCAGTGCGGCACAAAGCCGCTGTAGCGGCGCTGCACGCTGAATTGCGGGGCCGCCAGCAGTCGGATCTTGCCGCGCACGGTGTCAAAGCTCGGGCCCAGGCGGTCTTGCACGCTGGGGTTGTTGTGCCACTGGTGGGGGTACAGGCCCAGCAGGGGGCCGTTGTCCGGGCCTTCCATCACCTGTGTGCTGACACTGAAAGTGGTGCGCACGGTGCTGCTGGCCTTGTCGTAGTGCCAGTCGGCGCGGGTGTCACGCACAAAGGCGTAGGCATGGCGCGTCAAGAGCTGCAGGGTCTGCGCGCTGTCGTCGGGCAGCGCGGCCACTGAGAAGTAGCCGCTGCCAGCGGGCAGGTGCCCCAGCCATTGGTCGGCTGCGCGCTGCTCCCAGCGCACGGCGCTGGGGCCGAAAACGGCGTAGACCTTGCCATTGACGCGCAGCACCAGCACACGTGGGTCGGCCCCCTCGCTCAAGCGCTGGCCTGCTGCGGGCAGGCTGATGCGCACATCACCGCGGCTGAGCTTGAAGTACGCGTAGGGGCTGCCGTGGGCCACGGTGGCTCGCATCTCGTCGCTGCCCTCGCGCATGGCCATGTCAATGGCCCAGTCCGAGACCTTGTCCAGCACGGCAGGCCCGGGCGTGAAGGCCGCAGGGGCCAGCAACAGCGCGTCGCGGTGGGGGTAGTGGATCTCGGTGTCACCCCGCTCGGTGGGCACGACCACCTTGCTGGGCAGGGCCAGTTCAAAACCGCCAGGGCTGGGTTTGATGCTCAGCGGTTGCGCGTAAATGGGGTCGGGCTGTGGGTTGAAAATGAGGGAGGAATACCACTGGCTGGTGGGCGCGGCCTGGCCCAGCAAGGCCGCGCTGCGATGGGGCGCAGAAGGCGGGCGTTTGTCTGCACCGCGGGGGGCTTGCAACAGCGTGCCTGCGCCCAGCTTTTGATCCACAGCCGAACATGGCCCAGCGCTGGCCAGCAGCAGTGCCAACAGGCAGACCCAGCGCGTGCAAAGCGACATCGAAAGCCCTTCCAGTGCGCCTTGGCGGCGCGATGGGGAGGATTATTGAAAGCGCTTTCAAATTTACGGATCGTGGTTTTCCCCATGCTTGGCTGCGCTTGGCGGGCTGTATCGGGAAAGTACGGGGTAGGCTTTGCGTTGACGCTGCCCAAGGCTATCGACTACGCTGCTGAAAGCGCTTTCAAATCTGCATGTTGTTTGAGCTTTTTAAGCGCTCACCGAACCTTGTTTTTGAACTCCCACTGGCGCTACCAGCATGAACCAATCATTCCCTCCGCGCACCCTGGACCCTGTCGTGCTGGCCGTTGGGCTGCTGCTGTGTGGCAGTGCACAGGCTGTGGACTATGGTCCCTTTTCGCTGAACGGATTTGCCAAGGCGGAATGGACTTCCGTCTCCGCGCTGTGCGCGCACTGCCAGGCGCTCGAAGGTGAGGGCAAACAGCGCCAATGGGCTGACCCCCTGGTTCAAGGGGTGGAGTACGGGCGAGGCACCACGCATGTGACGCTGGTGCAACCCTATCTGGGGGCCAAGTTTGATGTGCCCTATGGCTTCAAGGTGGGCGGCTTGTTGAGCCAGCGCTGGCGCGACGGCAAGCCTGACTTCAAGGGCTTTTGGTATGACCGCAATCTCTACCTCAGCCATGACGATTGGGGCAGTGTGCGTGTGGGTGCCATGACCACGCGCGCTTGGAGCGTGGCCGACTACCCCTATGGCACCAATGTCGGTGTGGCAGACGCCTGGGGTGCCAGCGGGGCGGGCTATGGGCTGTTGACGCGGGCTCTGCGTGTGACCAGCCGCGTATTGGATGTGGCCGACGGGGACCTGGTGCTGGAGGCCAGCTACGACCGCGGCCGCCCGGGCTGGCACATCAACAAGCCGCGCTTTGTGGAGCTCTACGCCCAATACCACCGTGGCGACTTGGTGGTGGACGCCATGTATCAAGACACCAAAAACGGCACGCCCTCGGCCTTTGGTCATGGCCCCTTCACGGGTTTGACCCCCTTCCCGCGTGACGACGCCTTGCTGGGCAGCTCCAGCCAGGGCATTGCCATGGTGATGGCGCGCTACCAGGTGGATTCGCGCCTGGAGGTTTCTGGCGGCATGCGTGGCAACCGCTGGAGCGGGGCCTATGCACGTGTCACGGTGCCTGCCCAATACAACACCGGCAGCGGCGTGGCGCAGCTGGCGCAATGGAACGAGATGTTCAATGTGGACTGGAGCAAGGACCTCGGCGGCGGCGTCTACAAGGGCTACCCCGCCACCTCGCTGGATGTGCTGCTGGGCGCGCGTTACCGCTGGGGCCCCTGGACGGCCAGTGCGGGCATGGTGCACTTGGGCGCAGCGGCCACTGCCAACCCCGATGACCGTGGGCAGTCCAATGCCGCCACTGTCAACACGCTTGGGCTGAATTACGACTTCAAAAACGGTGCCCAGGTCTACGGCTCGGCAGGCATGGTCAATTACGCGCGCAAGGGCCTCTCGCCGCTGTCCATGCCCAGCAACTCAGCCTTTACCAACATCGACTCGCGGCTCAAGACGCGGGGCACGTGGATCACCGTGGGCGCGGTCTACGCCTTCTGACATGTCCAAGTTCAGGGTTCAAGCCATGTTCTCAAGCACAGTTCGTTTTTTGTCGCGCCACCTTGGCTGGGTCACTGCCGCATTGGCCGTGACCATGTTCGCCACGCTCAGTGGCTGCGGTGGCGGGGGCGGCACCACGCCGGTCAACGCCGTGCAGCCCCAGCGCACGCTCCCGGCTGCCTTCAGTGCGCGCAAGGCCGTCAACTACTCGCCATTTCGCACCTATCACCGCGACACCGAAGTCGTCAGCAAAGCCAATATCAAACAGGATTTGGACTTGTTGGCCGCTGCGGGCTTTGGGCTGATTCGGCTGTTTGACAGCTCGGACATGGTGGCCAAACAGACGCTGGAGGTGATTCGCGACAACAACCTCGACATCAAGGTCTACCTCGGCGCCTACCTGCAAGGCTATGCCAACAGCAAGAGCGCGACCAACGATGCCGAGGTGGCACGTGCCATTGCTCTGGCCAACCAGTTCAGCGCCATCGTTGTGGCGGTGAGTGTGGGCAATGAGATGCTGCTGTTTGATTTCAACAAGATCGACAGCCCCGCCACGCTGGCCCAGTACATCACCCAGGTGCGCAGCGCCATCAACCAGCCCGTGACCACGGACGAAAACTACGCCTGGTGGCGCACGGCCGACCCGGTCATTACCAATGCCGTGGACTTTGTCGCGCTGCACACCTACGTGGAGTTGGACACCATTTACGCCGAAGGCCTGTGGGACTGGCAGCAAACTGCGGTGGCGCCCGCGCAGCGCGCCGCGGCCATGATGGACGCAGCCCTGGTGGCCACGCAGCGGCAGTACGCGGTGGTGCGCAGCCACCTCGATGAGCTGGGCCTGTCGGCCAAGCCCATTCTGATTGGCGAGACTGGCTGGCATGCTGTCAACACCGGCAACGCGGGCGGCAATCTGCCGTTTCGCGCCAGTGCTGCCAACCAAAAAATGTTTTACGACCGGCTGCGCAGCTGGGAGTCCCAGAGCCGCAGCGGCAATAGCAACGGGCCGCGCACCATCTTTTACTTCGAGGCTTTTGACGAGCCTTGGAAGCTGGACGACAACTTCTGGGGCATGTTCACCGTGGACCGCAAGGCGCGCTGCATGATCCAGGAGCTGCAGCCCCAAAGTGCCAGCTGGGTGTGGGACACCTCGCAGTCCTGCGCCGCCGCTGATGCCTTGCACTTTGTGGAGCTGAGCGTCAAACCGGCCGAGACCGCTGCGCGCTTCACGCTGTGGGCCGATGTGGCCCAAGCCGGGGAGGCTTTGTTGGCCAGCGCGCAATGGGATGCTTTTGGCAACAACGCCGGGGGTGTCACGGCGGCCTATCCCAGCGTGACCAGCACGGCCGCACCCCAGGACGGGCCTAACAGTCTGGAGCTGACGCCCCAGCCGGCCGACTACGGCTGGGGGCTGCTGCGCCACAGCGCCAGCGGCGCGTCGGTCAACCTCTCGGGCTTTGCCGGCGGCACGCTCAACGCCTGGATCAAGACCGATGGCTACCCTGGCAAGCTGCAAATTGGCATCAGCAGCGACACCGCTGATCGCAAGGGCGCCGAAGCGGTGGTGACCTTGATGCCGGGCGACTACAGCTACTGCAACACCAATGCCTGGTGCAAGGTCAGCATCCCCATCTCGGCCTTTGTGGCGGTCAACCCCAAACTCGATTTGCGCGCGGTGCTCACCCCCTTCATGGTGCGCGACATCTACAGCCAAACCGGCAAGGCCGCCAACACCCAGAACCTGCCCAAGCTCTACATCGACGCGGTGTATTGGGCCAAATAAAACCATGGGCCGCGCGGCTAAACTGGGCCGCGCGGGGGTAAGGTTTGATGCGAAGAAAAGCAGCAGTAGCTCAGGGCCGTGACGCGGGCACGGTGACGCTGGAGATGGTGGCCGAGGCCGCCGGGGTGTCGGCCAGCACGGTGTCGCGCATCTTGAATGGCACGGCGGCGGTCAGCCAGCTCAAGCGCCAGTCGGTGGACGACGCCATTGCGCGCCTGGGCTTTGTGCCCAACCCTGTGGCGCGCGGTTTGGCCGGAGGCCGCACCCTCAGCGTGGGGGTGATCACCCAGTCCATCGACAGCCCTTTTTATGGCACGGCCATGCGTGGGATTGAAGAGGCGCTGGACCCGGCAGGCTACAGCCCGCTGTTCGTGAGCGGGCACTGGAATGCGGCCGAGGAGTCGCGCTGCATTGACGTGCTGCGCTCGCGCCGGGTGGACGGCATCATCGTGCTGACCGGGCGGCTCAGCGATCAAGCGCTGCGAAGCTATGCCAAGTCGCTGCCCGTGGTGGTCACGGGCCGCTCGCTCAAAGCCCCGGGCTTGGTGGCACTGAACTTTGACAACTTCGAAGGCGCACGCCTGGCCACGCGCCACCTCATCGAGCTGGGGCACCGCCATATTGCCTTCATCGCGGGCGACCCGCTGCACCCCGACGCCACTCAGCGCCAGCGTGGCTATCAGGCGGCGTTGGAGGAGGCCGGGTTGAGCTACGACCCGCAGCTGGTGGCGCCAGGTCTGTACCAGGAGGACAGCGGCCTCAGCGCGGTGGAGGCCTTGCTGCGCACGCGCCGACGCTTCACCGCCATCTTTGCCGCCAATGACCAGATGGCTCGCGGCGCGGCGCTGGGCTTGCATCGGCGCGGTCTGCGCGTGCCCACAGATATTTCGCTGGTGGGCTTTGATGATTTGCCCGCATCGCGCTACGCCTTGCCCCCACTCAGCACTGTGCGCCACCCAGCGCAAGACATCGGTCGGCTGGCAGCACAAGCCATGCTGGACTTGCTGCGGGGTGTCAAGCCTGCTGTGCAATCGCCTGCGCCCGAGATCGTCGTGCGCGAGTCTTGCGCGCCCCCGGCGCGCTGAACGACCGCAGCCCCGCAGTTACCCTTGATTGACAGCGCGGCGGCCGCTCTCTATATTCTGAAAGCGCTTTCATATTGGCTTGAATGCGCCACTCGCTACAGCCCACGAGGGCACCAGCGGTGCTGCTGCAAGCCAGCGGCTGCAGGCCATGGGCGCCATCAAACACGGGCGCAAAACGGAGAGCATCAAATGTTGGACGGGTTGGGAGTGCGCGGGCTGTGGCCTGTTGCGGTGTTGGGGGCCTTGCTGGCGGTGGTGCAGCCGCCGTGCGCGGCACAAACGCGCACGCTCACGGTAGCGGCGTTCCCGGCTGTGGATCAGATCGTGCGCGCTGCGCTGCCGGCTTGGCGCCAGCGTCATCCCGATGTGGACATCAAGGTGGTGAGCCGCCAAATCACCGATCACCACACCGCCATGACCACGGCGTTGTCCACCTCGTTTTACCTGCCCGATGTGATGGTGCTGGAGGTCTCCTATGTGGGACGCTTTGCTCAGGGTGGGGGGCTGGAAGATTTGTCCAAGCCGCCTTATGCGATTGCCCAGCACCGCGCGCAGTGGGTGCCCTATGCCTACGACCAAGCCACCAACCGTGCTGGTGCTGTGGTGGCCGCTCCCATGGACATCGGCCCGGGCACCTTGCTTGTGCGTACCGACATCCTGGCCAAAGCCGGGGTGAGCGAGCGTGAGCTCACGCAGAGCTGGGACAGCTATGTGGCCGCAGGCGTGCGCATTAAGGCTGCCACGGGCGCATTTCTGCTGGCGCATGCCAGAGACATGAAAGACATCCTGATCCGCACCGGCGTGGCGCCGGGCGAGGGCCTGTACTTCGACCGCGATTCGCGCGTGCTGGTCAACAGCCCGCGTTTTAGGCGCGCTTTTGAGCTGGCGCGTCAGGTGCGGCGCCTGAAGCTCGATGCCAAGGTCAATGCCTGGTCTAACGACTGGTCTGAAGGCTTCAAGCGCGGCAGCTTGGCCACCCAGATGAGCGGCGCCTGGATGGCTGGCCACCTCAACAACTGGCTGGCCCCAGGCACGCGCGGCTTGTGGCGCGCCGCGCCGCTGCCCGAGGGTGCTTATGCAGCGTTTGGGGGTACGTTCTTGGCCATTGCACGCAGCGCCCCGGCACAGAACAAAGCCCTGGCCTGGGAGTTCATCCGGTTTTTGTGCCTGGACCGCCAGCAGCAGTTGGCCGCCTTCAAGTCTCAGGACGCTTTTCCTGCCTTGCTGGCGGCCCAGGACGACGCCTTTTTCGACCAGCCTCTGGCCTTTTTGGGCGGACAGGTGGCGCGGCGTCAGTGGCGCGACGCAGCCGCCCACATCAGTGCCGTGAGCGTGCACAAACAGGACGACTTTGCTGAGGAAGTGGTCAACACCGAACTGGACAAGGTGCTGGACCAAGACAAAGACATCGCCACGGCGCTGGCCGACGCGCAGCGCCTGCTGGAGCGCCGCGCCCACCGCTAGGGCGCAGGCTCAGCCGGGCTCTCACCTCGATATCACCACACACCGCCATGAAGCTGCCCACCGCCCTGCGTCTGACGCCGCAATGGACCCCCTATGTGCTGCTGAGCCCCTTTGTGCTGCTGTTTTGCACCTTTGGCCTCTTTCCGCTGTTGTTCTCGCTCTACCTGTCCTTCCAGACCTGGGAGCCCACCAGCGGTCTACAGGCCATGCGCTTTGTGGGCTTGGAGAACTTTGCTTTTGCGCTGCAGGACGAGTGGTTTTGGAAGTCGCTCAAGAACACGCTGTGGCTGGCGCTGGCTGCAGGCGTGCCGCAGCACCTGGTGGCCATTCCGCTGGCGGTGTTCATCCACAACCGGCTGCACCGCCTGCGCGATGCGGTGACCGGGGCCTACTTTCTGCCCTACATCACCTCCACGGTGGCCATTGCCATCATGTTCAGCGCCATGTTCTCCAAGGACTATGGCCTCATCAACCAAGGCCTGCAACTGCTGGGGCATGTGCCGCTGCTCGGTGCGTTGGTGCCCGCTGAGGCGGTGGACTGGATGGGGCAGCCGCAACACATCAAGCCCGCCATAGCCATGATCGTGTTCTGGCGCTACGTGGGCTTCAACGTGGTGCTGTACCTGGCGGCCTTGCAAACCATTCCCAAAGACCTCTACGAGGCTGCCACCATGGATGGGGCAGGGCGCTTGCAGCAGTTCTTTCACATCACGCTGCCCAGCCTCAAGCCCATGATTTTCTTTGGCGTGACGCTCAGCGTCATCGGCGGGCTTCAGCTGTTTGAGGAGCCTTTCATCCTCACAGGTGGGCGCGGTGGCTCTGATCAGGCAGGCATGACCACCGCCATCTACCTCTACCGCATGGCCTTTGATTTCAACGACTTTGGGGCCGCCAGCGCCATGTCCTGGTTGCTGTTTTTTGTGGTCGCACTGCTGACCTGGTTGACCAACCGCGCCTTTGCACCGCGTGCAAGCAAGGGCTGAGGAGCGCGCTGCATGAGCACCACACACCGTCTGGCACCTTGGGCCGCGCACGCCATCGTGGGCGTGGGCGCGCTCATCATGCTCGCACCGTTTTACTTCATGTTCGTGTTTGCCTCGCACTCACGCACCGAGATCCTGAGCCTGCCGCCGCCGCTGTTCTTTGGCGACGACTTTCTCAACAACCTCAATCTGCTCACCGAGCGCCTGCCCTTTTGGCGCAACCTCGGCTGGAGCTTGTATGTGGCGCTGGCCTCCACGGCGTTGACGCTGCTGTTTTGCTCCATGGCCGGCTATGCCTTTGCGCTGTTTGAGTTCCGCTTCAAGAACGCTTTGTTTGGCCTGGTGATGGGCACCATGCTGTTGCCCTCGTTCATGAACATGATCCCGACCTTTATGGTGATGGACGTGTTGGGCTGGATTGACCAGCCCCGCGCGCTGTACCTGCCTGGTGCGGCCAGTGCGTTTGGCATCTTTTTGATGCGCCAGTTTGTGAGCACGGCTGTGCCCAAAGACCTCATCGAGGCCGCGCGCATGGATGGCTGTGGCGAGCTGGGTATTTACGTGCGCATCGTGCTGCCGCTGCTCAGGCCGGCCCTGGGTACTTTGGGGCTGATTGCCTTTATTGCCTCGTGGAACAACTTCATCGGGCCGCTGATCGTGATGCGCAGCCCGGAGATGTACACCCTGCCGCTGGCGCTGCGCAGCTTGCAAAGCCCTGTGGACACGCAGTGGGGCGCGCTGATGGTGGGCTCGGCCATTGCCACCATTCCTTTGATTGTTTTGTTCGTCGTCTCCTCGCGCCAGCTCATTTCTGGCCTGACGACAGGTGCTGTGAAGTGATATGACTCTGGACCCTCAATCTGCCATGAACTTTCCTCCTGACTTTGTCTGGGGTGTTGCCACCAGTGCCTACCAAATCGAAGGCGCAGCCACCGAAGACGGTCGGGGGCCGTCGATCTGGGACAGCTTTTGCCGCGTGCCCGGCGCCATTGCCGATGCCAGCGACGGCAGCCAGGCCTGCGAGCACTACCAGCGCTGGGCGCAGGACCTGGACTTGGTCGCCGATTTGGGTGTGGACGCTTACCGCTTTTCCGTGTCTTGGCCACGCGTGCGGCCCACGGGTTCGGGGGCATGGAATTCCAAGGGCCTGGACTTTTATGAGCGCTTGGTCGATGGCTTGCTGGCGCGTGGCATCAAGCCCTACCTGACCCTCAACCACTGGGACTTGCCTCAGGCCCTGCAGGATCAAGGCGGCTGGGCCCAGCGCGATACGGTCCACCGCTTTGTCGAGTACGCGCAAGGGGTGCAGGCGCTGCTGGGGGACCGACTCAGCAGCATCACCACCCACAACGAACCCTGGGTGATTGCCATGCTGGGCCACGACAGCGGCATCTTCGCGCCCGGCCTCAAGCGCCGAGCCACGGCCATGCAGGTGTCGCACCATTTGCTGCTGAGCCACGGGCTGGCGCTGCAGGCCTTGCGCGCTGATGGCAGCCGCTGCGAGTTGGGCATTGTGCTGAACCTCTCGCCCGTGCAGCCTGCCAGTGCGAGCCCCGCCGACGTGCAGAAGGCGAGCCTGGAAGACGGCATGCTGCTGCGCTGGTACATGGACCCGCTGTTTCACGCCCGCTACCCGCAGGACGTTTTGGAGCACCTCGGCGCTGACGCGCCGCAGGTGCGCGCCGGGGATATGGAGGCCATGGCCACGCCCATGGACTTTCTGGGGCTGAACTACTACACGCGCGCCGTGGTCAGCGCTGAAGGGCCTTGGGACGTGAAGCGTGGTGGGCGCGAGCTCACGGAAATGGGCTGGGAGGTCTACCCCGAGGGGCTGACGCAGCTGCTGCTGCGCCTGCACCAGGACTACCGCCTGCCGCCCATGTATGTGACCGAAAACGGCGGCGCTTTCAAAGACCAGCTCAGCCAGGGGCGTGTGGCCGATGCCGCGCGCACGCGCTACCTGACGCAGCACATTGCCGCCGTGCAAGAAGCCATGCGCCAAGGCGTGTGCATGGCGGGCTATATGGTGTGGAGCTTGCTAGACAACTTTGAATGGGCATCCGGTTACGACAAGCGCTTTGGCATCGTGCACGTCGACTACGACACCCAGCAGCGCACGCTCAAGGACAGCGGGCGCTGGTACCGGGACTTTTTGCAGCGCCAGCGCGCAGCACGCCATGCCGCCGAGGCGGCGCTCACAGGGGATTGACATGGGCCAGGTTTCACTGCGCGACATTCGAAAGAGCTATGGCAGCACCGATGTCATCCGTGGCATTGAGCTGGAGGTGCGTGACGGCGAGTTCCTGGTCTTCGTTGGCCCCTCGGGCTGCGGCAAGTCCACCACGCTGCGCATGATTGCCGGGTTGGAGAGCATCAGCGGCGGCGAGCTGCTGATCGATGGGCAGCGCGCCAATGAGCTGCGGCCGTCTGACCGTGGCACGGCCATGGTGTTCCAAAGCTACGCCCTCTACCCGCACATGACCGTGGCCGAAAACATGGGCTTTGCGCTCAAGATGGCCGGTGTGGGCCGGGCCCAGCGCGAGGAGCAGGTGCGCCGCGCTGCCGAGACCTTGCGCATCACCGAGCTGCTGGGGCGCCTGCCCAAGGACCTCTCAGGCGGCCAGCGCCAGCGCGTGGCCATTGGCCGCGCCATCGTGCGCAAGCCCAAGGTGTTTTTGTTTGACGAGCCGCTCTCCAACCTGGACGCGGCGCTGCGTGCCAATATGCGCATCGAGCTCTCACGCCTGCACCAGGAGCTCGGAACCACCATGATTTACGTCACCCACGACCAGGTCGAGGCCATGACCATGGGGGACCGCATTGCTGTTTTCAACAAAGGTCGGGTCGAGCAGCTGGGCGCCCCCATGGCGCTCTACAACCGGCCAGCCAATGAGTTTGTGGCCACCTTTTTGGGCTCGCCGCGCATCAACCTGGTGCCGCGCCCCAGCACCCAAGGCGCCACGCCCGAGCATGTCTTGCTCTGGAACACGCTGGGCGGGGGCGCCAACGCCGCAGCGGTGCGTGCAGGGCTGCGGCCTGAGCACATCCGCATTGCCAATGCGGGCGAGGGTATACCGGCCACAGTGGTGCTGGCCGAGCACCTGGGCGACTCCTCCATCCTGCACCTGCAGGTGCAGGGCTTGAGCGAGCTCATCAACGCCAAGGTCGGCGCCGCACACATGAGCTGCAGCAAGGGCCAGACCGTGGGTTTGGTGCCTGATGCGGCCTGGGCCCTGTGCTTTGATGCGCAAGGCCAGCTCTTGCCCTGACTCTGTGCGGGGCTTAGCGCTGCATCAAGCGCCTAATGGTGGCCACCGGCGCGCTGCCATGGCTCAGGAATTCCTCGTGGAAGTCTTTGAGCTTGAAGCCGCTGCCCAGGGCGTCTTGGCGGGCCTGGCGCAGGGCCATGATGTCGGCGTAGCCGCTGTAGTAGCTGGTCAGCTGCACGGAGGTGAGTTGCACGCGGCGCCATTTCTCGGTGGCTTCGCGCTCGGTCTGGAAGGCTTGGCGCTGCAGCAGGTCCAGCGCCGCTTCGCGCTCCATGCCCAGCACGTGCACGCTGTAGTCCAGGATGGTGTTGGTCACGGCGCGCAGGTTCCACTTGCACCACATCAGCCACATCTCGGGGGCGTTGCCGCCGTAGCCTGACTCCAGCATCATGCGCTCGCTGTAAACGGCCCAGCCCTCCACCATGGCGTCGTTGCCAAAAATGCTCTTGATGAGCGAGGGCGATTTGTTGGCGTGCACCAACTGTGTGTAGTGCCCGGGCACGGCCTCGTGGATGTTCAGGATTTGCAAGATCCAGTGGTTGTACTCGCGCAGGGTGCTTTGGGCCTCGGCGTCGGTGAGGTCGTCCAGCGGCGTGACGTTGTAATAGGTGTTGCCTTGCGGGCGGTAGGGCCCCGGTGCTTCGATGCCCGCACCGGCCACACCGCGCTGGTAGACCGGGGTTTCGCGCACCACCAGGGGTTTGGAGGCGTCTTGGCTGAGCAAGTCTTTCTGCGCCACCCAGCGCTCCAGCTCGGGGATTTGCGCGCGGATGGCGCTGACAAAGTCTTCGCGCCGCACATGCTGGCTGGAGAGCTGGTCGATGATGCGTGCGATTTTCTCGATGCGGTCTTTGGGTTTGGCGCTGAGGCCCATGGTGGTGGACCAGAGCTGGTCGGCCAGCTGCTCCATCTGCGTGTAGAGCCGCTCGCGCTCGGCCAGGGCGTTGCGGTAGGTTTGTTCGGCGCTGAGCGCCGACTGAATGCTGAAGGCGAATTTGGGCTCGTACAGCGCCGCACCGAGGCGGAAGCTGCGCGCATGCTCACCACCGAGCTGGGGCAGCAGGGCTTGCAGATGCTTGCCATAGGCCGTCACGGCCTCGCGCGCGGCGCTGATGCGCTGCGCCAGGGTGTGCCGCTGCGCGGGGCTGAGCGTGGATGTGGCCGCCTGGCGCCCGACCTCGTCCAGCACGCTGAGCACGCCGGGCACTTGCTCCAGTGCCAGCTCGGTGTGCACCTGGGTGGGCTGTTGCAGTGCGGCGCGTGCGGCCTGGTAGTAGGCCGGGGTGCGGGCTAGGCGCTGGCTGATGTCCACCAAGCGCTGCTCCAGCGGCGCGTAGTCGGTGTTGAGCAGCAAGTCCAGCGTGCTGGCGATGTTGTAAGCCGAGGGGTCCCAGCTCCACTGGCGCAGCTCGTTCAAACCAAAGAGTTGGTAGCGCAGCGTGTTGAGTATCTGCCCCAGATCGGTTTGGGCCGCCGCGGGCAAGGCGCTGGCGTTGAGGCGCTGCAGGCGCGCCAGCCAGTGCTGGGCAAAGCGGGCTTCGCGCTGGCGCTGGGCGGCGTCGGGCACGCTGGCTTTGGCGGCCAAGTCAAAGCGCCCCATGGCCACGGCGTACTCGGGCTCGAGCTGCCAGTAGGCCTCCAAAAATTCATGGCTCAGGCGCGCGAAGTCGGCTGCCGTGATGGGTGCCTGAGTGCTGGCCTGTGGGGCAGGGCTGAGGGGTTTGCTCATGGCAGCGGGTGCTGTGCTCAAAGCAGCAGCCAGCACACAGAGTTGCAACAGGTTGGATTTCACGGTGTGGGTTCTTTTTGTGAGTGGCTTGTAGGGGTGTCGACGGGCCTTGTCGGCCTGGGGGCGCATCTTGCACTTCAGCATAGGGCCTTGGGCGGTGCTGGCACCTGCGTGACAGCCCGTATTGTTGGCGCCCCAGGCAAGGCGCTGGGCGCGCCGCCGTGGGTGCATCTGGGTTGAGCGTTTGTCCCCCGACTGCACTACACTTGCGGCCTTTCGCGCCTGTGCTGTCGACCTCCCGTGTTCAGGGGGGGGGCTGCCTGACGGCTCTTGGTGCATGCTGCTCCCTCCCCCTCTTGTCTTCAGGTCCCCTACGATGAAGCCCATCTTCTCAAAGCAAATGTCACTGCGCTGCGCTGCAGCGTTGATGTGTGCCGGGTTGGCAGGAGCGGCACAAGCCCAGGCTCAACCCGCCGTCATCTTTGATATGGGGGGGAAGTTCGACAAGTCCTTCAACGAAGCCGCCTATCGCGGCATGGAGCGCTGGAAGAACGAGACCAAGGGCCGTGTGCTTGAGTTTGAAATCAGCAACGAAACCCAGCGTGCCCAGGCCATTCGCCGCATGGCTGAGCGCGGCGCCAGCCCCATCATTTCGGTCGGGTTTGCGCAGGCCACTGCCTTGCAGCAGGTGGCCAAAGATTTTCCCAAGACCCAGTTCGTCATCGTCGACGAGCGCGTCAACATGCCCAATGTGCAGTCCGTGATCTTCAAAGAGCACGAAGGCAGCTACTTGGTGGGTGCTCTGGCGGCCATGAGCAGCAAGTCCGGCAAGGTGGGCTTTATTGGCGGCATGGACATTCCGCTGATCCGCAAATTCCAATGTGCCTACGAGCAGGGTGCGCGCGCGGCCAACCCCAAGGTGGACGTGCTCAAGAACATGACCGGCACCACGGCCACGGCCTGGAACGACCCCACGCGCGGTGGTGAGCTCGCCCGCGCCCAATTTGCCAAGGGCGTGGATGTGGTGTTTGCTGCGGCCGGTGGCACTGGCATGGGCATCTACCAAGCTGCCAAAGACGCGGGCAAGTTCGCCATCGGCGTGGACAGCAACCAAAACCATCTACAGCCCGGCACCATGCTGAGCTCCATGGTCAAGCGCGTGGATGTGGCTGTGTACAACGCCCTCAAGGCTTGGAAACCAGGCCTTCAGGTGTTGGGGCTCAAGGAAGGCGGTGTGGAATACGCCGTCGATGCGCACAACGAAAAACTCATTGCCGCTGCGGTGCGCGCCAAGCTCGAAGCCATGCGTGCAGACATCATCAGCGGCAAGATCAAAGTGGCTGACTTCATGGCCGATAACGCCTGCAAGCCATAAATTCGCGCTTGCAGCCAGTGGTTTGGCTGCGCGTGACTGCCTACGGAATTCCCTAAGCCCATGGTGTCCAAGACTTTGGCCGCGCCCGATGTATCGGCGGTGCGCTTGCGTGGTATTTCCAAGCGCTTTGGGGCCGTGCAGGCCAATCGCGCTGTGGATTTGTCCGTGGCGCGCGCCAGCGTGCACGGTTTGATTGGCGAAAACGGTGCCGGTAAAAGCACCTTGATGGCCATTCTCTACGGCTACTACCAGGCCGATGAGGGGCATATCGAGATTGATGGCCAGCGCGTTCACATCGGCAACGCCCACCAAGCCATTGCCCAGGGCATAGGCATGGTGCACCAGCACTTCATGCTGGTGGAGACACTGAGCTGCCTGGACAACGTCATGCTCGGCGCTGAGGGCGGTTTCTTCCTCGGCGCGGCGCGGCGTCGTGTGCGCGCCCAGCTGCAGCAGCTCATGCGCGACACCGGGCTGCAAGTGCGCCTGGACGAGCGCGTGGCCGACCTGCCCGTGGGCGAGCTGCAGCGGCTGGAAATTCTCAAAGCCCTCTACCGTGGTGCGCGCATTTTGATTCTGGATGAGCCCACGGCGGTGCTCACCCCGCAGGAAACCGACCAGCTCTTCACCGTGCTGCGCGGCCTGCGCGAGCGTGGCACCACCATCGTGCTCATCACCCACAAGCTGCGCGAAGTCATGGCGCTGTGCGACACCGTCACCGTCATGCGTGCTGGCGAAGTGGTGAAGACCTGTGCCATTGGCGAAACATCGGCCGAAGACTTGGCGCAAAGCATGGTGGGCCGCCGCGTGAATCTGGCCCGCCCGGCCGAACCAGCCAGCGAGCCCGGCCCCGTGGTGCTGCAGGCCCAGGGCCTGAGCCTGCGCAACAGCGCCGGTGTGGCCGTGCTCAAAGACGTGAGCTTGAGCCTGCATGCGGGCGAGATTGTGGGCGTGGCCGGTGTGTCGGGCAACGGCCAAAGCGAGCTGCTGGCCGTGCTGGCAGGCATGCAGGCACCACAGTCGGGCGCACTGATGCTGGGCCCGCAGCGCTTTGAGGCTGCACAGTGGCTCAACCCCGCACAGGCCCGCCAGCTCAAGCTGGCCCATGTGCCCGAAGACCGCCACCACCACGGCATGGTGCTGCCTTTCCCGGCCTGGGAGTCGGTGGCGCTGGGCTACCACCAGCAGGCGCAATACCGCGCCGCGCCTTGGGGCTTGGGGCTGCACCAGGAGCGGCTGCGCGCCCAGACGGCGCAGATGATGGAGCAGTTCGACGTGCGCCCGCGCCAGGTGGCGCTGGGCTCGTCCAAGTTCTCGGGTGGCAATCAGCAAAAGCTCATCCTGGCGCGCGAAATCCATCAGGCCCCCACCGTGCTGCTGGTGGGCCAGCCCACACGCGGCGTGGACATCGGCGCCATCGAATTCATCCACGACCAACTCCGGCGCCTGCGTGCCAGCGGCTGCGCGGTGCTCTTGGTCTCCAGCGAGCTCGACGAGATTCTGGCCCTGTCTGACCGCGTGCTGGTCATGAACGCAGGGCGCATCACCGGTGAGCTGGCGCTGGCGCAATGCAATGAAACAAGCCTGGGCCTGCTCATGACGGCCCAACCCGAACACCCCCATCAGGAGCGAGCCGAGGCATGAGTGCCCAAGCCCTTTCGATGCCGCGCTGGATGGATCTGGTGCTGCTGCCTTTGTGGAATCTGGCGCTGGCCCTCTTGGTGGCTGGCGGTGTGGTGCTGGTCATCGGCCAAAACCCCTGGGAGGCCTTGCAAGTGCTGCTCAAGGGCGCGCTGGGCAGCCCGCGCGGTTTGGGCTACACGCTCTACTACACCACCACCTTCATCTTCACCGGCTTGGCCGTGGCCGTGGCGCTGCACGCGGGGCTGTTCAATATCGGTGGGGAAGGGCAGGCCGTGCTGGGTGGCTTGGTGATGGGGGGCGTAGCCTTGTGGCTGTCGCCGCACCTGCCCGCTGCGCTGATGCTGCCCCTGATGGTGCTGGCCGCTGCGGCCGGTGGCATGTTGTGGGGCGCGGTGCCGGGCTATTTGCAGGCCTGGCGCGGCAGCCATGTGGTCATCACCACCATCATGTTCAATTTCCTGGCGGCCGCACTCAACGGCTATGTGCTGGTGAACTGGCTGCGCCCGGCGGGCTCCATGTCCGTGGAGAGCGCGGCCTTTGCCGACTCTGCGCGCATGCCCGCGCTGCACGAAATGGCAGCCTGGCTGGGCCTGGAGTGGCCGTCTTCGCCGCTGAACCTGTCTTTTGTGCTGGCTCTTTTGTTGAGCGTGGGCGTGTGGTGGTGGCTGTGGCGCAGCCGCCCCGGCTATGAGCTGCGCGCCGTGGGCGCCAGCCCCAGTGCTGCGCATTACGCGGGCATGGCGCCGCGCCAGCAGACCTTGCTGGCCATGGGTCTGTCTGGTGCGCTGGCAGGCATGGTGGCGGTGAACGAACTGGCGGGCGTGCAGGGCAAGCTCACGCTGGACTTTGTGGCCGGTGCGGGCTTTACTGGCATTGCCGTGGCCCTGATGGGTCGCAACCACCCGCTGGGCATTGGTCTGGCGGCCTTGCTCTTTGGCGTGCTCTACCAAGGCGGTGTGGAGCTGTCGTTCGAGATGCCCGCCTTCACCCGCGATATGGTGGTCACGGTGCAGGGTTTGATTGTGTTGTTCGCGGGTGCCATGGCCATGGTCAGCGCACCCTTGTTTGCGCGGCTCTATGCGCTGTGCTGCCGCACGCGCCGTGGCGCAGCAGTTCAGGAGGCGCAGCATGGATGAGGTCTTGATCGCATCGGTGCTGGCCTCGACCTTGCGCGTCAGCACGCCTTTGATTTTGGCGGCGCTGGCGGGCCTGCTGGCTGAGCGCGCGGGCGTGGTGGATGTGGGCTTGGAGGGCAAGATGCTGGCCGCCGCCTTTGCTGCAGCGGCCATGACAGCCAGCACCGGCTCCACGGCTTTGGGTGTGCTCGCTGCCGTGCTGGTGGCTTGCAGCTTTTCGGCTGCGCATGGCTTTGCCTGCGTGTCGCACCGCGGGGACCAGGTGGTCAGCGGTGTGGCGCTCAATATGGTGGCCGCGGGTCTGACCGTGGTGCTGGGCGCAGCCTGGTTTGCGCAGGGCGGTCAAACCCCGCCCATTGCTGAGGCGCAGCGCATCACCGGGCTGCTCACGACCTGGCAGCCGCAGTGGGCAGCGCCTCAGCCCGGCCAGTGGTGGGCCTCGGTGCTGGGCTATGGGCTGCTGAGCCACAACCTGCTGGTGTACGGCGCGTTGCTGGCGGTGCCGCTGGTGTGGTGGGGGCTCTACCGCACGCGCACAGGGCTGCGCTGGCGCGCTGTGGGCGAAAACCCCGCCATGGTGGACGCGGCGGGCGTGTCGGTGCTGGGCCTGCGCTATGGCGCCTTGATGCTCAACGGCGCCCTGTGCGGTCTGGCTGGTGCGTATTTGACGCTTGCACAAAACGCCGCCTTCTCGCCCAATATGACGGCCGGCCGGGGGTTTATCGCCTTGGCAGCCATGATTTTTGGCAAATGGAAGCCCGTGCCCACCTTGGCCGCCTGCCTTTTGTTTGGTTTCATGGACGCTGCAGCGATACGGCTCCAAGGCTTGGCATTGCCTGCATGGTTGGGTGGGGGTGAGGTGCCCGTGCAGCTCATTCAAGCCTTGCCCTACGCCCTCACCGTGGTGCTGCTGGCTGGCTTTATTGGCCAGGCCCTGGCGCCCAAGGCGCTGGGTCGGCCCTATGTGAAAGAACGCTGATGGCTTTGCTCTTGCCGCCCGATTTGACGCCAGCCCTGGTGGCCCAGCTCTTGCAGGCTGCCACGGCAGCGCGCCTGCGTGCCTATGCCCCGTACTCGGGCTATGCGGTGGGCGCGGCGGTGCTGGACCTGCAAGGCGGCATTCATGCGGGCTGCAATATCGAGAACGCGGCCTACCCGCAGGGTTGGTGCGCCGAAGCCACGGCCCTGGGCCAGATGGTGCTGGCCGGGCAGACCCAAGCCCGTGCCATGCTGGTGCTGGGGCGTGGCCCCGAAATCATCACCCCCTGCGGCGGCTGCCGCCAGAAGCTGCGCGAGTTTGCCCAGCCCAGCGTCTTTCATGTGTTGGCCGCTGACCCTGAAGGCCTGCGCCAGGTGTGGACCCTGGAGCAGTTGCTGCCCCACAGCTTTGGCCCCGAGCACCTGCGCTCGTCCCAAGGCTGAGGCTGCGAATTTCACTGACCCCGGCGCCGTCGACTGCACTGACCGCGCACCCCCTCTGACGAAGGAGACTCCCCATGAGCAACATCCTGAGCGGCGCCGCCTTGGACAGCGCCATCACCCAAAGCCTTGAACGCCTGCGCAGCCATTTCGGCGCTCAAGCTCCTGAAGTGGCCGTGGTGCTGGGTTCAGGTTGGGCCGGTGCCGCGGCCCAGCTGGCTGATGCACAAAGCCTGTCTTACGCTGAGCTCAGCGCCTTCCCCCAGCCCAAGGTGGAAGGCCATGTGGCCGAGATCGCCGTCGGGCGCATCGGCAGCCAGCGTGTGGCCATGCTGCGCGGCCGCGCCCACACCTACGAAAGCAACGACTGCACCGGCATGGCTGGCGCCATCCGCGCCCTCAAAGCCTGGGGGGTGAAAGTGCTGGTGCTGACCAACGCCTCGGGCTCGCTGCGGCGCGATCTGCCGCCGGGCAGCCTCATGCTCATCACCGACCACATCAACGCACCGCAGCGCTCGCCGCTGGTGGGCGTGCCTGGCAGCGACCGTTTCACCGACATGAGCTGCGCCTATGATGTGGAGCTGCGCCAGACGGCTTTGTCCGTGGCGCAGCGCGAGCAAAAGCTCCTGGGCGAGGGCGTTTACGTTTGGGCTCTGGGGCCGCAGTTCGAAACACCGGCGGAAATCCGCATGTTCGCGGCCTGGGGCGCTGACGCCGTGGGCATGAGCACGGTGCCTGAGACCATTCTGGCGCGCCACGCGGGCCTGCGGGTGATGGGCATGGCGCTCATGACCAATATGGCCGCGGGCATGCAGGAAGAAGCCATCACCCACGAACACACCTTGCACCAAGCTGCCGCCTCAGGCGCCGCTGCCGCTGAGTTCCTGGCACAGGTTCTGGCACAGATGGGCACTTTGGAGAGCTTGAAAAACTGATAAGAACCGGCCGCATCGAGGGTGTGCACCCGCGCTGTGGCGCCAGGGAGGAGTACCCCACACCATGAGCACCACCACCTTGTTGACCCTCAGTGATGCCGCCCGGCTGGCCCTGCAGTGTCTGGACCTGACCAGCCTCAACGACAACGACAGCAGCGCCGATATCGAGACCCTGTGCCGCCGCGCGCAGACGCCGCACGGCAACGTGGCTGCCGTGTGTGTGTGGCCGCGCTTCGTAGCGCAGGCCCGCGCGGCCTTGCCCGCTGACGTGCGTGTGGCCGCGGTGGCCAATTTCCCCGATGGCAGTGCCGACATCGCGCGCGTGCGCGCGGAAGTGGCCGCCATTGGCGAGGCGGGGGCCCAGGAGGTGGATGTGGTGCTGCCCTACCGTGCCCTGCAACAAGGCCAGGCCGATGAGGTGGCCGAGTTTTTGCAGGAAGTGCGCTACGCCGCTGAAGCGCTCACGCTCAAAGTCATTTTGGAAACCGGTGAGCTGCGCGAGGCCGGGCTGATCGCCGACGCCACGCGCCTGTGCCTGGCAGCCGGGGCTGACTTTGTCAAAACCAGCACGGGCAAAACCGCCCAAGGTGCCAGCGCCGCAGCAGCGCGCACCATGCTCGAAGTGCTCAAGGCCAGCGGCATTTCGGCCAGCGGCTTCAAGGCCTCGGGCGGTGTGCGCAGCGTGGCTGACGCCCAAATCTACATCCAGCTCGTGTCTGAAATTCTCGGGCCCCAGGCTTTGGGCCCACGCCGCTTGCGCCTGGGTGCCAGCAGCCTGCTGGACGATATCGAGCGCGTGCTCGGCGGCGCAGCCGCCCCTGCCGCGACAGCCGGCGCTGCCAACACCTATTGAGAGCAAGGAGCACCCCATGCTGCCCCAGGAAATCATCCGCACCAAACGCGACGGCGGCGTGCTCAGCGAGGCCCAGATCCAGCAATTCGTGCGCGGCCTCGTCGATCACAGTTGGAGCGAAGGGCAGGTGGCCGCCCTGGGCATGGCGGTGTTTTTGCGCGGCATGGGCCGCGCGGAAATCGTGGCCCTGACTCGCGCCATGATGCACTCAGGCCGCGTGCTGCAGTGGCCCGACATGCCCGGCCCCGTGCTGGACAAACACTCCAGCGGCGGCGTGGGCGACAAAGTCAGCCTCATGCTGGCGCCCATGGTGGCGGCCTGCGGCGGCTATGTGCCCATGATTGCCGGGCGCGGCCTGGGCCACACCGGCGGCACGGTGGACAAGCTCGAAGCCATTGCGGGCTATCAAACCGCGCCTGAGGCCAGTCGCTTTGATGCGCTGGTGCGCCAGCTCGGTTGCGCCATCATTGGCCAGACCGCCGATTTGGCACCGGCCGACAAGCGCTTTTACGCCACGCGCGATGTCGCCGCCTGCGTCGAGAGCGTGCCCCTGATCACCGCGTCCATCCTGTCCAAAAAACTCGCAGCGGGCCTGCAGGGCTTGGCCATGGATGTGAAGGTGGGCAACGGCGCTTTTGCCAGCACGCCCGAGTTCGCCCGCGAACTGGCGCACAGCATCGTCGATGTGGCTGCTGGCGCGGGCCTGCCCACACGGGCCCTCATCACCGACATGAACCAGGTGCTGGGTGACACCGTGGGCAACGCGCTGGAGCTGCAAGAGGCGCTGGACTACCTCAGCGGCAAGCGCCGTGAAGCGCGCTTGCATGAGGTGACCATGGCGCTGGCTGCCGAAATGCTGCTGCTGGGCGGCCTCGCGGCAGACAAGGCCCAGGCCCATGCGCGGCTGCAGCAGGCGCTCGACAGCGGGGCTGCGGCTGAGAAATTTGCCCAGATGGTCAGCGCCCTGGGTGGCCCGGCTGATTTGTTTGATCGCCCAGAAGCCTATCTGCCAGCAGCCCCAGTGGTGCGCGCCATTGCCGCACCGCGCTCGGGCTTTGTCAGCGCCGTGCGCACGCGTGACATCGGCGTGCTCATCGTGCAAATGGGCGGCGGGCGCCGCTTGCCCACCGATCAGCTCGACCTCGCCGTGGGCCTCACCCAGGTGCTGCCGCTGGGCAGTGCGGTGCGCCAGGGCGAGCCGCTGGCACTGCTGCACGCCCGCACCCCAGCCCAGGCTGACGAAGCCCAGGCCAGCTTCCTGGCGGCCTACGAGCTGGGCGATGCACCGCCCGCTGCCGCTCCCGTTGTGTTGGAAATTCTGTAATGAGTCACCCCGAGACTGACCCCGTTCACCCCGAAACCACGACCAACGAGCCCCACGAGACAGCCAAGCCCCGCGCCATTCGCAGCTTTGTGGTGCGTGCCGGGCGCATGGGCACGGGCCAGATCAAAGCCCTGGCCGAGCTGGGTCCGCGTTTTGTGCTGCCCTTTGCCCAAGCGCCGCTGGACATGGCCGCCACCTTCGGTCGCCAAGCCCCCGTGGTGCTGGAGATCGGCTTTGGCATGGGCGGGGCCACAGCACAGATTGCCCAAGCCTTGCCCGACCACGACTTCATCGGTTGCGAGGTGCATGAGCCCGGCGTGGGCGCTTTGCTCAAGCTCATCGGCCAGGAGCAGATCGGCAATATCCGCATCCTCCAGCACGATGCCGTAGAGGTGCTCGAGCACATGATTCCCAAGGGCACGCTGGCAGGCGTGCACATCTTCTTCCCTGACCCCTGGCACAAAAAGCGCCACCACAAGCGCCGCCTCATCCAACCCGCCTTCGTCAGCCGCTTGGTGCAATACCTGGCGCCCGGCGGCTATTTGCACTGCGCCACGGACTGGGAGCCGTACGCGCAGCAGATGCTGGAAGTGCTCAGCGCCGAGCCCATGCTTCACAATAGCTCCGAGGGCTATGCCCCCAAACCCGCCTACCGGCCCTTGACCAAGTTCGAGGCTCGGGGCTTGCGTTTGGGGCATGGGGTGTGGGATTTGGTGTTCAGACGCAAGAACTGAGGTGGGTATGAGTGAGGTCCAGCCCTTGAGTGGCAAACACATCCTGCTGGGGCTTTCCGGCGGGGTGGCTTGCTACAAGGTCGCGGAGTTGACTCGTTTGCTGGTGAAAGCTGGCGCGCGCGTTCAAGTCATGATGAGCGCTGCCGCCCAGGCCTTCATCACACCCACCACGCTGCAGGCCCTCTCAGGGCAGGCGGTGTATGTGGACCAATGGGATGCGCGGCCAGACAACGCCATGGCCCACATCAACCTCAGCCGCGAAGCGGACCTGATGCTGATTGCCCCGGCCAGCGCCGACATGCTGGCCAAGCTGGCGCTGGGCCGTGCTGACGAGCTGCTGAGCCTGACCGCGCTGGCCCGCCCGCGTGAGCGCTGCCCGCTGCTGGTGGCCCCGGCCATGAACCGCGAGATGTGGAGCCACCCCGCCACACAGCGTCATGTGGCGCAGCTGCTGCAAGACGGCACCCAGGTGCTGGGCCCGGCCAGTGGCGACCAGGCCTGTGGCGAAGTGGGCGATGGCCGCATGCTCGAACCCCACGAGCTCTTCACCCTGGTGGTGGCGGCCTTTGAGCCCAAGCTGCTGCAAGGCCGCCGCGTGCTTATCACCGCAGGCCCCACCTACGAAGCCATAGACCCGGTGCGCGGCATCACCAACCGCTCCAGCGGCAAGATGGGTTTTGCGCTGGCGCGCGCCTGTGCAGATGCGGGTGCCGAGGTGTGCTTGGTGGCGGGCCCGGTACACCTGCCCACGCCCCTGGGCGTGCAGCGCGTGGATGTGCTCAGTGCGCAAGACATGCATGCCGCCGTCATGGCACGCGCGGCTGACTGCAGCGTCTTCATCGCCACAGCGGCCGTGGCCGACTGGCGCCCGGCCCAGGCCCACGAGCAAAAGCTCAAGAAAAATGCCGAAGCTGGTCAGGCCAAGCTGCCGCAGCTGGAGCTGGCAGAAAACCCCGACATCCTGGCCCAGGTGGCGCGCCTGCCTGCGGCGCCGTTTTGTGTGGGCTTTGCGGCGGAGAGCCACGATTTGCTCAAACATGCGCGCGAGAAGCTGGTGCGCAAGCAAGTGCCGCTGATCGTGGCCAATATCGGTCCGGCCACTTTTGGGCAGGACGACAACGCCTTGCTGCTGGTGGACGCGCGCGGCCAGCGCGAACTATCACGCGCAGACAAACTCTCGCTGGCGCGCGAACTCGTGCGCGACATCGCACTGCGCCTGGATCAACCCTGAGCTGAACCTTCAGCCCCAAGCCTCTCTCTGCCCATGACCACGATTGATCTGAAAGTGCTGGACGCCCGCATGCGCGAGCAACTGCCCAGCTACGCCACCCCCGGCAGTGCCGGCCTGGACCTGCGTGCCTGCTTGGATGAGGCGCTGCGCCTGGCGCCTGGTCAAACCGTGCTGGTGCCCACCGGGCTGGCCATTCACATTGGTGACCCGGGTTTGGCGGCCGTGATCCTGCCGCGCTCAGGTCTGGGCCACAAGCACGGCATCGTGCTGGGGAATTTGGTCGGGCTCATCGACTCCGACTACCAGGGCCAGCTCATGGTCAGTGTCTGGAACCGTGGCCATAGCGAATTCGTCATCGAGCCCATGGAGCGCATAGCCCAGCTCGTCGTCGTGCCCGTGGTGCAAGCGCAGTTCCGCCTGGTCGAGGACTTCGAGAGCAGCCAGCGCGGCCAAGGCGGTTTTGGCTCAACCGGCAAGGCCTGAGCCCACTTCACAGCGCCCAGTGCCAGGCTTGCCGCCTGGCCCGGCGCGTTAGTGCAGGGTGTCTTGCGAGCCCGGGCCGCTGAGCACGCTCAGGCCCAACTCGCCCAGCGTGCCCGCTTCGGCTTCTTCCTCGGTGGCCGCGCGCACGCCGCGCACCTGAATGTGCATGCGCAGCCCAATACCCGCCAGCGGGTGATTGCCGTCCAGCACCACGTGCTCGGGGTAGACCTCGGTCACGGTGTAAATCCGGTCGGCGGGCATGTCCGGCGTGGTGGCGTCTTCGGGCAGACCTTCGAACTGCATGCCCACCTCAACCGCCTCAGGAAAGACGCTGCGCGCTTCAAAGCACACCAGCTCTGAGTTGTAGTCGCCAAAGGCGTCTTCGGGCTGCAGCGCAATGCTGGTCTCAAAGCCTGCTTCCTGGCCGGCCAAGGCTTGTTCGACCTTCTCAAACAGGTCGTCACCGCCGTAGAGAAACTCCATCGGTTCATCCAAGGTCTCGATGGCGTGGCCTTGGGCGTCTTCCAGTCTCCACGTCAGGGAGACTACACAGGGGGCAGAAATCAGCATGGGGCAAATTGTCTCACGCAGCGTTGGCGCACCCAGGCTTGCAGCGCCGACAATTGCCGCCATGAATTTGGACACACCCACACCCATGCTGGGCGGTTTGAGCCCCAGCCAGTTCATGCGCCGCCACTGGCAAAAAAAGCCGCTGCTGGTGCGTCAAGCCTTCCCCGGTATCGTGCCGCCTGCCGAGCGCGCGGAACTTGCTGCGCTGGCCACCAGTGCGGATGTTGAGTCCCGCTTGGTGACGCAGTTCGACCAGCAATGGGCGCTGCGCCACGGCCCTTTGAGCAAGCTGCCGGCGTGGAGCAAGCCCAACTGGACGCTGCTGGTGCAGGGGCTGGATCTGCATCTGCCCTCGGCTCGCGCGCTGCTGGACGCTTTTCGCTTCCTGCCCGATGCGCGGCTGGACGACCTGATGCTGTCCTACGCCAGCGATGGCGGCGGCGTGGGCCCGCATTTCGATTCCTACGATGTGTTCCTGATCCAAGTCGCGGGCCGCCGGCGTTGGCGCATCGGCCGCCAAGGTGTGGCCACCAGCGGTGAGCTGCGCGACGACGTGCCGGTCAAAATCCTGGTCGACTTCGAGCCCGAGCAAGACATGCTGCTTGAGCCCGGCGACATGCTCTACCTGCCACCGGGTTGGGCGCACGACGGCGTGGCCGAGGGCGGTGGCTGCATGACGGCCTCGGTGGGCTTTCGCACGCCTTGGGCCAGCGAGCTGGCCAACGAGCTGCTGGTGCGCCTCACCGACGAAGACCCCGATGGCGAGCGGCCGCGCGGCGACCGCATGTATGCTGATCCGCGCCAGGAAGCGACTGTGCAGCCCGGCCAAATTCCCGAAGCTCTGCTGGACTTTGCGCGCGCGGCGGTGCTCAAAGCCGCCCAAACTCCGTTGGCCCTGGAGCGCGCCTTGGGCGAGGCACTGACCGAGCCCAAGCCCCGTGTCTATTTCGAGGCAGGGGGGGCACTACAGCCCGGTCAATCTGTGGTGCTGAGTGCCCGCAGCCGCATGCTGTACGACAGCGCGCATGTGTTCATCAACGGTGAATCCTTCCGCGCAGCGGGCAAGGACTTTCGCCTGATGCGCGCGCTGGCCGACTCGCGACGGCTCAGCGCCTTGCAGTTGGCCCAGCTCAGCGTCGGTGCCCAGGACTTGCTGGCGCAGTGGGTGGAGGATGGTTGGTTGGAGTGTTGTGAGGCCCCCGAATAGGGGGTGCGGCGCATGCGCCTGGGCGGTGCTCGTGCGATGCTTGCATCAGAGTGACGCAGCTTCGCAACGAAGTACCCTCGGCTTTGGGGTTACTGCTATGGCTCTGCAATTTGCCAAAAATTGCATGGCTATAATCGAGGGCTAGGCGAGGGAAGCGCTCGAGGTTTCCACGTCTTGTGTCAAGGACATTCTGCACAGCAGAGTGTTCTGAAAATTACCGGTAATCGTTCGTCTACAAGACACTTGAGGACAAGTATGAAAAAGTCGATCCTGTTGGCATCTCTGCTGGCTGCTGCTGCTCTGACTGCTTGCGGCAAGAAAGAAGAAGCTGCTCCTGCTGCTGCTCCCGCTCCTGTGGAAGCTTCGGCTCCTGCTGCTTCCGCTCCTGTGGAAGCTTCGGCTCCTGCTGCTGACGCTTCGGCTCCCGCTGCTTCTGCTGCTGCCAGCAACTAAGCACGGCTGACCACAGCATCAAAGGCCGCCTTGGGGCAACCCAGGCGGCTTTTGTCTTTTCTGCCTGCGGATCTTTGCAGGGCAAGAAGCCTTGGGCAGAGCCCCAAAAGCAAAACAGCCACCGCGAGGGTGGCTGTGTGCTTGAGGCAGCGACTGGATTAACGCAGGTCGTCCATCAGCAGGCTGAGGATGCGCTTGGCCTGCTCGTTGGTCTGGAGCTTGCCAGCTTCGTCCAGAACGCTGACGGTACTGACATTGCCCTCGGACTTGACGGCCACGCGGTAGCGCGCTGCAGTGGTGTTCTTCGCGCCCGTGAAGAGCTTGACGAAGAAATTGGGCTCCTCTTTGCCCACTTGCGTGGGGTCGGCGTAGCGCAGGAAGAACAGGCCCTGTTTGCGGTCGCGGTCTTCAATGGTGAAGCCATGCCGATCCAGCGACTGCGCCACGCGGCGCCATGCCCCGTCGAAGCCCTCGGCCACTTGCAAGGTGTCAGGCACTTGGCTGAGAGGACGGTTCGCCGCGGGCGTGCTTGCGATTTGCGGGCCACCCAGCACGGTAGTCTTGGTGGCTGCGCTTGGCGCGGCGGCAAGTACAGCCTTTGCGGCTTCCTGGGTGCCACCCAGGCGCAGCATCAGACGCGACGTCATTTCGGCTTCCAGCATGGGGTCCGACGGGCGGGGCTGCCAGACGGTTTGCTCGCGCTGGGCGCTGGTGTAGACCTCTTGCAGGCCGCGGTGGCTGATGAAGATGTCGCTTCCACCTTGGGCATTGCGCTCAACGCGGGTGCGGTACATGTCGCGCTCGCCCGTGGAGTAGAAGGAGTCCAGCACCGACCCAATGGTGCGGCGAATGACGTCTTGCGGCAGCTTGGCGCGGTTTTCCGCCCAGCTGGTTTCCAGCGTGCCGGTCTGTGGGTTTTCTTTGCTGATCTCAAAGCCCACATCGGTCCAGAAGCTGCGCACCGAAGTCCACACTTGTTCCGGTGGCAGGGGGGTGCTGAGCCAGCGCTGTTCGCCAGCGCGTTGCAGTTTGACCTCGCCGGCCTGGGCTGGGGCGACGCTGCCCAGGCTTGTGCCAGCGTTGCGCTGCGCGGGTTCAGCGGCCTGGCGCTGCATCTCTGAGGCGCTGATAGGCCCTTTTTGGGCTGGTGTGCGCTGGTCTTGGTTGAGCTGGGTGAGGTCTGGTGGGACTTCCAGGCCCGTCGATTGTTTGGCGCCAGTGCGGTAGTCAACCTTGTCGCTACCCAAGACGCCATCCAGGGCGCTGCAGCCTGCCAGTGAAGCGGCCAACAGGGTCAGGCAAGCCAGGCGCACAGGCGTCAGCGGGGCACGGTTGGAATCGAAAGGGGTCACGCTGGATGTCTCCAATGTAGGTGTGGCGTGGCAAAAATGGTGTGCTCAGAGCACGCTGGCGTCGCGCATGGCTTGGGCGACTTGAGCTTGTCCCGCGCTGGTCAAGGGCGTCAGGGGCAGGCGCAAATGGTTAGGGCAGCGGCCCAGCTGTGACAGCGCCCACTTGGTGGGGGCAGGGCTGGGTTCGCAGAACAGTTTTTGGTGCAGGCTCAAAAGCTTGAAGTGCAAGGCTGTGGCTTCCTTGACGCGGCCTTCCAGGGCTGCCTGGCACATGAGGTGCATGTCATGTGGGGCCACGTTGGCGGTGACGCTGACACAGCCCTTGCCACCCAGCAGCATGAGGGCCACGGAGGTGCCATCGTCGCCAGAGTAGACGCCAAAGCCTGCCGGTGCGTGCTTGATGAGCTGGGCTGCGCGCTCGATGTCGCCGCTGGCTTCTTTGATGCCAAACACGCCGGGCAATTGGGCGCATCGCAGGGTGGTTTCCACCGACATATCAGCCACTGTGCGGCCGGGCACGTTGTAGAGCATCATGGGGATGTCTACGGCTTGGGCAATGGCTTTGAAGTGCTGGTAGATGCCTTCTTGCGAGGGCTTGTTGTAGTAGGGAACGACGGACAGCGTGGCATCGGCACCTACGGCTTTGGCGTAGCGGCTGAGCTCAATGGCTTCAGCGGTGCAGTTGGCGCCTGTGCCGGCCAGCACGGGACGGCGGCCTCGCGCATGTTCCACAGCCACGCGAATGACTTCGCGGTTTTCTTCCATCGAGACGGTGGGCGACTCGCCAGTGGTGCCCACCACGCCGATCACGTCAGTGCCTTGTTCGATGTGCCAGTCGATGAGACGGCGCAGGCCGTCGAAGTCGATACGGCCATCTTCGTGCATGGGCGTGACCAGCGCCACGATGCTGCCAACCATTGCTTTCATTCAGGTGTTCCTCGATTTGCGGGCGATTCTACTGAAGCGCCGGGGACTCCAGCGCCTGGCATGGCGCCCGTGGTGCCGTGACAAGCCAGTACTTGGCGAAGGGCTCGTCAAGAGGCTTGCTGCGATGCGCAGCAACGCGCTGCACATAGCGGCCGTTGACCTCTGTTGGGGCCTTTGTGCCTTGCGCGCACAAAGCTTCAAAACCATCTTCATAGCCCACGATGCGCAGGCCCGCACAGGCTTGCAGCAATTCGCCGGGTTGCAACAGGAAGTCGGGGCGTGCGGGCCGCCCTATGGTTTGCTGGCCGTGGGCAAAGGTTTCGTAAATCAACCACCCCCCGGGGGCGACGCTGCCCACGATGGCGGGCAGCAAGGGGCGCCAGAGGTAGTTGGTGACCAGCACGAGATCGAACTGGCGTGTTTCAAAAGGCCAGGGGCCCTGCTCGATGTCGGCTTCGATGATTTCGGCATCGGGGCAGACCTGCTGCAGCTGCTGCAAGGCTTGACGGTCGCGGTCCAGTGCCGTGACTTTCAATCCCGCTTGATGCAGCAGCCGGGCGTGGCGGCCGCTGCCGCAGGCCAAGTCCAGCGCGGTGGCGCCCGCTTGCTGCCAGGCCTGAGCCCAGCGCAACAACCAGGGGCTGGGTGGGGCACTGAGTTGATGCCGGGACGAAAGCGCAGTTGAGACGTGCAAACCAGACATGGGGGAGCGCAAAAGTAGGGCGTGAAAGCAGGATGGCGGTGCCGCGGGCGCGGTCGCGCCTTCAGGCGCAGCGCCAGACCTGATCGGCCAGCACGCGCATGAGCTCGGGTTGCATATAGGCCAGGGCCACCAGGATCAGCACCACCAGGGCTGCGGCATAGAGGGCCAGTTGACGCCAGATGGGCTTCATGGGGCTTAGGCCGAGACCGCTCCTGCGGGCAGTCGCTGCACCGGGTCTTCGCGCAAGCTCAGGTTGAGCCCAGCGGAGATCAAGCCCAGGGCAACGGTCAACCACCACACCAGGGTGTAGCTGCCTTGCAGGTCATAAAGCCGCCCGCCCAGCCACACACCCATGAAGCTGCCGATTTGGTGACCCAAAAACACCAAGCCGCTGAGCATGGAGAGGTGCTTGACCCCAAAGAGTTGCGCCACGATGGCATTGGTGGGCGGGACGGTAGAGAGCCACAGCAGCCCCATCACCGAGGCAAACACATAGACGCTCAGCGGACTCAGTGGCAGGCTGATGAAGCAGGCGATGGCCAGCGCGCGTGCGCTGTAAATGCCTGCCAACAAATAGCGGCGCGGCCAGCGCTGGCCTAGGGCGCCTGCGGCGTAGGTGCCCACCACGTTGAACAGGCCGATCAAGGCCAAGGCCGCAGGGGCGACATGCGAGGACAGGCCGCTGTCTTTGAGGAAGGCTGGCAGGTGCACGCCGATGAACACCACCTGAAAGCCGCAGACCAAATAGCCCAGCATGAGCAGCTGGAAGCTGCGGTAGCCCATGGCCTCGCGCAAAGCGGCGCCCGCCCGCTGCGGAGGTGCGTTGGCTTCTGGGGTTTGGGGCTGGGCTGGGGGCTCACGCAGCCCCAACGCCAGCGGCACGATGAGACAGACCGCCAGCGCCAGCAGCTGCAAGGCGTTTTGCCAGCCCACGCTTTCAATCAGCCAGTTGGAGACAGGCATCATCAAAAACTGCCCGAAAGATCCGGCCGCGGCAGCGGTGCCCATGGCCCAGGAGCGGCGTTCGGCTGGAACTTGCCGCGCCAGCACGCCGAAAATCACGGCATAGGTGCAACCGGCCTGCGCCACGCCAATCAACACACCGGCACCGAGTAAAAAGGTCATGGGGCTGGTGGTCAGTGCCATGGCCACAAGGCCCAGGGCATAAAGCAGCGCGCTGACGATGAGCGTGCGCCAAGCGCCGAAGCGGTCCGCCAACATCCCCACCACCGGGCCAGCCAAGCCCCAGGCTAAGTTTTGTACCGCCATGGCTAGAGAGAAGGGTTCGCGGCTCCAGCCATGATCCATGGTGATGGGGGCCTGAAAGAGGCCGAACCCATGCCGCACCCCCATGGACAGAGCGCCAATGGCCGCACCGCACAAGAGCAATTGCCGAAGAGATGGAGCGGGGCTGGCGATAGTCATGATTCGACTCTAGCGGGAACTGCGGTTTTTGGCGCCGGACTTTTTGCTCGAACCCTTGGCGCTGGCGCGTGTCGAGGCCTTGCCCTGTTTGCCTGAGGCCTTGGATTTGCCCTTGATGATTTTTTTGCCTTTGGCTTTTTTTAGCGCAGGCTTGCGCGCAACAGGCTTGCGTGAGGGCAATACTTGCTCGGTGCCGGCGGATTGGGCGATTTGCTCTATCTGCGTCAGCAGCGCGCCTTGCATCACGCGCAGCATGGGGGTGCTCAGGGCCTCGGCTTGTTCCAGCGGGTTGTTCACCAAAACCAGGAAGCTGGCCTCGCAACCCGGGGCGAAGCAGCCAATGCGTCGATCAGGGAAGAGAGCCTGCGGGGTGGTGATGCTGGCCATCTTCAGCAGCTCTGCGCTGGGCAGGGCCTGGAGCTGGTTGAGGTTGAGCCACTCTTGCATCACCGTGCCGGTGAAAAGGTCTGAGCCACTGAGCAGCGTTACCCCTGCGGCATGCAGTAGCTTGAGGTTGTGACGCTGCACGGTGCGCAGCTGTTCGAGCTGCGTGGGGTCGGTGGGGAAGAGGGTGGTGCTGGCCGTCGCAGTGACCACCCGCACCTTGGCGCGTGCCGCTTGCTGCGCGAGCTCGGGCGAGAGCAGGTAATCCTGCGGCGCAAACCCGTGTTGATTGATATAGCCTGGCAGGTGCGAAATTTGGTTCACGCCTGCGCTGACCGCAGCGGCAAAGTCCGCCACGGTGTCGACCTGGGCGTTGACCTTGAGCTGTGCCGCGTGGGCCAGGCGCACGATGGCCTTGACCACATCGGGCTGCAGCCCGAGGCGACCTTGCATTTCGGGGCGAGCGCGCAACTCGGGGTGGTCGTGGTGGCTCATGACCACGGTGATCCACTCCGACTCGGCGGCCTTTTGGCGTTGCAGGATTTTGGGCCACTGGGCCCGCACCGACTCCACGCTGTCGGCCAGGATCAGCGCCTTGTCTTGCAGGTCCTCGCGCTTGACGGGCGTTTGCCCTTGCTCGTCGGGCGGGCCCATCATGGCCGCCAAGGGGTGGCCGTCGCTGGAGGTGATGCAGCTGGCGGCCATGACCAGGTCGGGCCCATCGAGCTCTTCGGCTTTGGCTTCGACCTCAGCCACGGCGCTGGGCTGGGTGCACAGCATGGCGGCGTAGAACACACCGTCTTGCAAATAGCGTTGGCTGAATCGCTCATAGGCCCAGCCGTTGGCCAGGTTGTGGTTGTGCGCATCGGCCAGCGGGGGCACCAGATATTGACCGTTGAGGTCCATGTAGCGGTGCAGCTTGGCGGGCTTTTTGGCGACGAATTCACCGTCCACCACCCACAGCGTGCCTTTTTGAAAGCCCTTGCCATCGAACCAGCGCGCGTTTTTCAACTCCATGCTGAGGCTGGGGCCGAGTTGCCACATCAGGGCGGCGCTGTTGCTGGTGTTGTCTTGGGCTTGCGCAGTGGGCCAGCCTTGCAAGCCCAGGAGCGCGCAAACCCCGATGTGGCGCAAAGCCGTGGCAAACCGCGAGCGCCAGGCGGTGTGGCGCGCACGGAGGCAAGGGGTCGACAAGTTCATGGGCGGGACATCAAAAGACTGCTGCACACACAAAATTCCACAATGAGGGGCGGAGCTGAACCGCTGCGACGCGCCGCTGCAGTGGCGGTGCCATTTCGGGGGCGCCATATTAAGCGCAGCCGGGCCTTGTGGCGCAGGCCCGAGTGAGGGGGGTGACCCGCTGCATAGAATGCCGCCCCATGGCAAGCAAAGCAGTGACTACCAGTGCGCCCGGCAGCTACGGCGAGGGCTCTATCCGTGTGCTTAAGGGTTTGGAGCCCGTCAAACAGCGGCCGGGCATGTACACCCGTACCGACAACCCGCTGCATGTGATTCAAGAAGTCATCGACAACGCCGCCGATGAGGCCCTGGCCGGGCACGGGCGGCGCATTGCCATGACGCAGCACGCCGACGGCTCGGTCAGCGTGGAGGACGACGGGCGCGGCATTCCCTATGGCATTCACCCCGAAGAAGGGGTGCCGGTGGTGGAGATCGTCTTCACGCGCCTGCACGCCGGGGGCAAGTTCGACAAAGGGTCAGGCGGTGCGTACAGCTTTTCCGGCGGTTTGCATGGCGTGGGTGTGTCGGTGACCAATGCCCTGGCCACACGCCTGGAGGTGACCGTCTACCGCGAAGGCCAGGTGGCCACGCTGGCGTTTGCCGGCGGCGATGTGGTGCAGCCCGTGCAGGTGCGCAAGCTCGACCTCAAGGCCGGTGATCGCAAGCAAGGCACCACGGTGCGCGTGTGGCCCGACCCCAAGTATTTCGAAAGTGCCGAGCTGCCGCGCGCCGAGCTGGTGCACCTGCTGCGCTCCAAAGCCGTGCTCATGCCCGGGGTGACGGTGACGCTGCGCCAGGAGAAGACGGCCGACGAGCAGCGCTGGCTCTACCAAGGGGGCCTGCGCGACTACCTCATGCAAAGCCTCAACGCCGAACCTCTGGTGCCGCTGTTTGAGGGCGCCCAATACGCCTCGGCGCAGGAGAGCGAGAACTTTGCCGAAGGCGAGGGCGCGGCCTGGTGCGTGGCCTTCACCGAAGACGGTGCAGTCATGCGTGAGAGCTACGTCAACCTCATCCCCACCGTGGCCGGTGGCACGCACGAGTCGGGCCTGAAGGACGGCCTGTTTGGCGCCATCAAAGGCTTTATCGAGCTGCACAGCTTGCTGCCCAAGGGCGTGAAGCTGATGCCTGACGATGTGTTCTCGCGCGCCAGCTTTGTGCTGTCGGCCAAGGTGCTGGACCCGCAGTTCCAGGGCCAGACCAAGGAGCGGCTGAACTCGCGCGACGCGCTGCGTCTGGTGGCCGCCTTTGTCAAACCGCAGCTGGAGCTGTGGCTGAACCAGCATGTGGAGCACGGCAAAAAGCTGGCTGAGCTGGTCATCAAGCAGGCGCAAACCCGCCAGCGCGCCGCGCAAAAGGTGGAAAAGCGCAAAGGCTCGGGTGTGGCCGTGCTGCCGGGCAAGCTCACCGACTGCGAGAGCCGCGATCTGCTGCACAACGAGCTCTTCCTGGTGGAGGGCGACTCTGCGGGCGGCAGTGCCAAGATGGGCCGCAACAAGGAAACCCAGGCCGTGCTGCCGCTGCGCGGCAAGGTGCTCAACGCCTGGGAGGTCGAGCGCGACTTGCTGTTCAAGAACAACGAGATCCACGACATCGCCGTGGCCATCGGCGTGGACCCGCATGGCCGCAACGATTCGCCCGACCTCAGCGGCTTGCGCTACGGCAAGATCTGCATCCTGTCAGACGCTGACGTGGACGGCGCGCACATCCAGGTGCTGCTGCTCACGCTGTTCTTCCGCCACTTTCCGAAGTTGGTCGAGACCGGCCACATCTACGTGGCGCGCCCGCCGCTGTTCCGGGTGGATGCGCCGGCACGTGGCAAAAAGCCGCCCGCCAAGCTCTACGCCCTGGATGAGGGCGAGATGGGCGCGATTTTGGACAAGCTGCGCAAAGAAGGCGCGCGCGAGGGCTCCTGGAGCATCAGCCGCTTCAAGGGCCTGGGCGAGATGAGCGCCGAGCAGCTGTGGGACACCACGCTCAACCCCGACACGCGGCGCCTGCTGCAAGTGCGCTATGGCGCGCTGGACATGGGGGCGACCGAGCAGTCCATCAACCGCCTCATGGGCAAGGGCGAGGCCTCCTCGCGCCGCGAGCTCATGGAGTTGCACGGTGATGGTGTGGAAGTGGACGTCTGAGTCCTGTTACGCGCAGTGTGAGTGAGATGACGACCCAAGAAACTTTTGATTTCGATCCGCCCGCATCGGCTGGCGGCCCGCAGGACGACAGGCCTTCCCTGACCCTGGGTGACTACGCCCAACAAGCCTATTTGGAGTACGCGCTGTCGGTGGTCAAGGGCCGTGCGTTGCCCCTGTTCAGCGATGGGCAAAAGCCCGTGCAGCGGCGCATCCTCTACGCCATGCAGCGCATGGGGCTGAGCTACACCGGCGCCAATGGCGCCAAGCCCGTCAAGAGCGCGCGTGTGGTGGGTGATGTGCTGGGCCGCTTCCATCCGCATGGCGACCAGGCGGCCTACGACGCGCTGGTGCGCATGGCGCAGAACTTCAGCCAGCGCTACCCGCTCATCGACGGCCAAGGCAATTTCGGCAGCCGCGACGGCGATGGCGCAGCAGCCATGCGCTATACCGAGGCCCGCTTGGCGCCCATCGCCAGCTTGCTGCTGAATGAAATCGACGAAGGCACGGTGGACTTCCAGTCCAACTACGACGGCTCGACCGAAGAGCCTCGGCAGCTGGCGGCGCGCCTGCCTTTTGTGCTGCTCAACGGCGCTTCGGGCATTGCCGTGGGCATGGCCACGGAAATCCCCAGCCACAACCTGCGCGAAGTGGCCGCCGCGGCGGTGGCCCTGCTCAAGGACGAGAACCTCAGCGACGAGGCCTTGTTTGAGCTGCTGCCCGGCCCTGACTACCCCGGCGGTGGGCAGCTGATTTCGGCAGCTGAAGACATCCGCGCGGCCTACCGCGGTGGACGCGGTTCGCTCAAGCTGCGCGCGCGCTGGAAGATCGAAGAGCTGGCGCGCGGGCAGTGGCAGCTGGTGGTCACCGAGCTGCCCCACGGCGTGTCCTCGCAGCGCGTGCTCGAAGACATCGAAGAGATCACCAACCCCAAGGTCAAGACGGGCAAAAAAGCACTCAGCGCCGAGCAGATCCAGCTCAAGGGCGTGGTGCTGGCGGTGCTGGACGGCGTGCGCGACGAGTCCAGCAAAGACGCGCCGGTGCGTCTGGTGTTCGAGCCCAAGAGCCGCAGCATCGAGCAGCAAGACCTGATCAACACCTTGCTGGCGCACACCAGCTTGGAGACCAGCTCGCCGCTGAACCTCACCATGGTGGGCGCAGATGGCCGCCCCACGCAGAAAAACCTGCGCGAAATCCTGCGCGAGTGGCTGGACTTCCGCCTTGACACCGTCACGCGGCGCACGCGCCACCGCCTGGAGCGTGTGCTGGACCGCATCCACGTGCTGGAAGGCCGCCAGCTGGTGCTGCTCAATATCGACGAGGTGATTCGCATCATCCGCGAGAGCGATGAGCCCAAGCCCGCGTTGATCGAGCGCTTTGCGCTGAGCGAGCGCCAGGCCGACGACATCCTGGACATCCGGCTGCGCCAGCTCGCACGGCTGGAAGCCATCAAGATCGAGCAAGAACTCAGCGCCCTGCGCGAGGACGCGGCCAAGCTGCAAGACATTCTGGGCAGCCCCGCCACGCTGCGCCGCACGGTGGTGAAGGAAATCGAAGCCGATGCCAAGCAGTTTGGTGACGAGCGCCGCACCCTGATCCAGGAAGACAAGCGCGCCGTGGTGGAAGTGCGTGTGGTGGACGAGCCCGTGACTGTGGTGGTCAGCCTCAAGGGCTGGGTGCGTGCGCTCAAGGGCCACGAGATTGACCCTGCGGCCCTGAGCTTCAAGTCGGGCGACGCGCTCTACGGCGTCTTCCCCTGCCGCAGCGTGGACCCGCTGGTGGTCCTGGGCAGCAATGGCCGGGCCTACTCCGTGCCCGTGGCCAGCCTGCCCGGCGGCCGCGGCGACGGCCAGCCCATCACTGCGCTCATCGACCTGGAGCGCAGCACCCAGGCCGCGCATTACCTTGCCGCTGCGGCCAATCAGCGCATTGTGTTGGCTGGCACGGGTGGCTTCGGTCTGATTGCCGAGGTGGGCGATCTGGTGGGCCGCAACAAAGCTGGCAAGGGCTTTTTGAGCCTGGAGGGAGAAGAGCGTCCGCTGCCACCGGCCCTCATACCCAACGCGCCGGGCGCGCTGCACCTGGCCTGCCTGAGCTTGCAGGGGCGTTTGCTGAGTTTTGCGCTGGACGAGCTCAAGCACCAGCCCAAGGGCGGGCGCGGCCTGACCTTGATGGACCTGGAGCCCAAGGACGCGCTGCTGAGCGTGGCCGCCTATGCCCAGCAACTGCTGGTTCAGGGCAGTGGGCGCGCAGGCAAGCCCAAGGAGGAGTTGCTCAAGGGTGCCGCCTTGGCGGCTTATGCGGCAAAGCGCGCTCGCAAGGGCAAGCCGGTAGAGGGTTTGCTCAAGGTGTTACGACTGCTGTAACCCCTTGGAAGCATCGCACCCCCTTCAGGCAAGGGGGTGTCCATTAACGTGAAAAGCTGCACACTTCAAGCCATAGCAGGCATGGTGATCTGCTAGGGAGCGCATACATGAATGCACTGAAGATTGCAGCGGCGGCTTTGACCTTGGTAGCGGGGGTCGCGTCGGCCACTTCTTACAACCTGGGTACTTTCAATGGCCCTGGCACGGCGTCGTTTGATTCCACGGTCAACCCTGGGGGTCTCTTTCAAGACGATTACTCGTTCACATTGGGGCAGCAGTCCTGGGTGGCTGCGTCGGTGACGAACGTGTTCTTCCAGTTTGGTTTGACCGAGTTCAATTACATCAGCAACTTCACGGTGACCCTCAACGGCACTCCGGTTCCAATCTCCACCAGCGTGGTCGGCACCAATGTGTTGGTGCAGACTGCTGCGGGCGTGACCAATCTGGGCGCAGGTAGCTATGTGCTGTCGGTGGCCGGTGTGAACAACAATGCTGGCACCGTGTCTTACGGCGGCAATTTGGCTGTGACTCCAGTTCCTGAGCCCGAGAGCATGGCTTTGATGCTCAGCGGTTTGGTTGGCGTGGCGTACATGCGTCGCCGTCAAAAGAACTGAACACACAGGGCGTGCTTCAGGCTTGCGCTCTGATATGAAAATGGCCGCCTCTTCGGGGCGGCTTTTTTTCGTTTGGATGACTCAGACTTTGGCCAGAGCGCGCGCGCATTCCGGCACCAGGGCCGAGCCCCGGTAAATCAGGCCTGTGTAGACCTGCACCAAATCGGCTCCGGCCTGCAGCTTGGCGCGCGCATCGGCACCGCTCATCACGCCGCCCACACCGATGATGGGGTACTTGGGCCCCAGCGCCGCACGCAGCAGGCGAATCACGCGGTTGCTGGCCTCGAACACCGGCTTGCCAGAGAGCCCTCCGGCTTGATCGGCGTGCGGCAGACCTTGCACGGCCTCGCGGGAGATGGTGGTGTTGGTGGCAATCACGCCGTCGATGCCGTTTTTCAGCAGAGTCTGGGCAATCACGCCCACCTGGGCTTCGTCCAAGTCCGGCGCAATCTTCACAAACATCGGCACCTTGCGCGCCGACTGCTGCTCCAGCTGCAGCTTGCGCGTTTGCAGGCGCGACAGCAGCGCATCCAGGGCCTCGTCGCTTTGCAGCGCGCGCAGGTTTTTGGTGTTGGGGCTGGAGATGTTGACGGTGATGTAGTCCGCGTGCGGGAACACGCCTTCGAGCCCGATGAGGTAGTCGTCCACCGCGTTTTCAATCGGCGTGATGGCGTTTTTGCCAATGTTCAAGCCCAGCAGACCGCCTGCCGCGCGGAAGCTGTGTGAGCGCTTGACGTTGGCAATAAAGCTCTCCAAGCCCTCGTTGTTGAAGCCCAGGCGGTTGATGAGCGCACTGGCTTCGGGCAGGCGGAACATGCGCGGCTTGTCGTTGCCGGGCTGGCCCTTGGGCGTGACGGTGCCCACTTCGATAAAGCCAAAACCCATGGCGCCCAGGCCGTCGATGCAGCGGCCGTTTTTATCGAGGCCAGCCGCCAGACCAATGCGGTTGGGGAACTTCAGTCCGGCCACATTCACAGGGTCGGCAATGCGGGCTTGGGCCCAGAGGCATTGCGCCGGTGTGTTCTGCAGGCGGGCTATGGTGCCCAGCGTGAGTTCGTGGGCGTGCTCGGGGTCTAGGCCGAACAAAAAAGGACGGGTGAGGGAGTAGGGCAGGAGCGACATGGGGTGGGATTGTCGCAGGCGGACGCCGCAGTCCCAGCAGCTTTGCGCTGGCGCAGCGCCGATAATGACAGGCTCACCCAAGGAGCACTGGCGCATGAAACCCCTGGACAACCCCCTGCACGATCGTGAAGCCGGCTCGCGGGATGCCACGGTGGACACCACCCGCACGGACGACACCCGCATTGGTGCGGTGCGCCCCCTGATCTCGCCCGCCCTGCTGCAGGACGAGCTGCCCATTGGTGACGCGGCGCTGGAGCTGGTGGAGCGCTCACGGCGCGAGATCAGCGATGTGCTGCAGGGCCTTGACGACCGTTTGCTGGTGGTGGTGGGGCCTTGCTCCATCCACGACCATGACCAGGCCATGGCCTATGCCCGCCTGCTCAAGGCTGCCGAAAAAGAGCTGCGCCAGGACCTGCTGGTGGTGATGCGGGTCTACTTCGAAAAGCCCCGCACCACGGTCGGCTGGAAGGGCTATATCAACGACCCGCAGATCGACGGCAGCTTCAATATGAACGAAGGCCTGCGCCTGGCGCGGCAGTTGCTGCTGGACATCACGGCGCTGGGCCTGCCGGCGGGCACGGAGTTTTTGGACCTGCTCTCGCCGCAATACATCGCGGACCTCATCGCCTGGGGCGCCATTGGTGCGCGCACCACCGAGAGCCAAAGCCACCGCCAGCTCGCCTCGGGCTTGTCCTGCCCGGTGGGCTTTAAAAACGGCACCGATGGCGGCATCAAAGTGGCGGCTGACGCCGTGCTCGCAGCACGCGCCAGCCACGCCTTCATGGGCATGACCAAGATGGGCGTGGCCGCGATTTTCGAGACGCGCGGCAACGAGGACTGCCACCTCATCCTGCGCGGCGGCAAAGCGCCCAATTACGACGCAGCATCGGTACAGGCCGCCTGCGCGCAGTTGGCGGCGGCGGGCTTGCGCGAGCCCCTCATGATCGACTTTTCGCACGCCAACTCCAGCAAACAGCACGAACGCCAGCTGGTGGTGGGTGAGGAGGTGGCGCAGCAAATCGCCGCGGGCGAGGGGCGCATTTGCGGCGTCATGATCGAAAGCCATTTGCACGGCGGCCGCCAAGACCTCGGCCCGGGCCAGACCAAGGCTGATTTGAAGCCCGGCGTCTCCATCACCGACGCCTGCATTTCCTGGGAGCAGACCGAACCCCTGCTGCGCCGCCTGGCGCAGGCCGTGGCGCAGCGGCGCAGCGCACGCCAGCGCTGAGCATAGGAAAGCGTGCACCGAATTTTTCTCTGACGGTAGGAAGCGATGAATCAAGACGAACTCAAGGCCCTGGTGGGCCAGGCGGCATTGCAATACGTGAAGCCCGACACCGTGATCGGCGTGGGCACGGGCTCGACGGTGGACAAGTTCATCGACGCGCTGGCTGCCAGCGGCATCAAGATCGCGGGCGCGGTGTCCAGCTCGGTGCGCTCCACCGAGCGCATGCGCGCGCTGGGCATTGCGGTGCTGGAGGCCTCCGAGGTGCCTGCGCTGGGTGTCTACATCGACGGTGCCGATGAAATCGACCCTCAAGGCCACATGATCAAGGGCGGCGGCGCGGCGCTGACGCGCGAAAAAATCGTGGCTGATCTGGCCCAGACTTTTGTCTGCATTGCCGATGCCAGCAAGCAAGTGCCGGTGCTGGGCAAGTTCCCCTTGCCCGTGGAGGTCATTCCCATGGCTGCGGCGCAGATTGCGCGACGCTTTGCTGAACTGGGTGGCCAGGCCAAGCTGCGCGAAGGCGTGGTCACGGACAACGGTGGGCTCATCTTGGACGTTCATGGCCTGTCCATCACCGACCCAGTGGCCTTTGAGCGCGACATCAACCAATGGCCTGGCGTGGTGTGTGTGGGCGTGTTTGCCCGCAACAAAGCCCAGGTGTGTTTGCTGGGCACGCCCACGGGCGTGCAGCAGCTGCAGTTCTGAGGCGGCAGCTCCGCTGCAGCTATTCAAAAGGGCAGGGCCGCTGAGTGCGGCACCTGCCCTTTTTGTGCGCAGCGCATCGGCAAGCAGTGCGCTGCTCGGTCTTGCTTCAGGCTTAGTTGACGTTCACTGCAGTCCACGCTCTGGCCACGGCGGTGGATTCGGTGCTGCCGATGCCGTAGAGTTCTTCAGCCGCAGCCACGGTGGCACGGCGTGCAGCGGCGAAGTTGGTGTTGGAGGTCATCTTGGTGGTGAGGGCCCGGTACCAAATGGCCGCAGCCTTGGCGCGGCCAATGCCATTCAAAGCGTCCGACCCCGTGGCCACACGCGTGTCCGTGCTGCGGCAAGTGGGGCTGGCGCCGTAGCTGCTTTGCGTGCCTTCGGCCAACAGGAAGTAGAAATGATTGGCCACGCCTGAACTCAGGTGCACGTCCAGATTGCCCACACCGCTGTACCAGCAGTCGGCGGAGGAGCCATCGGCGCTGGGCTTGACCATATTGCGCAGATAGGCGCGACTGATCATGACTTTTTCCCCGATGAGGTAGTCGCCCACATCGGTGCCGCTGGCGGCATGGAATTCCACCATGGTGCCGAAGATGTCGGAGGTGGCTTCGTTGAGCCCACCGGACTCGCCCGAGTAAATCAGCCCAGCGGTGCGGCTGGTGACGCCGTGGGTCATTTCATGACCGGCCACATCCAGCGACACCAGGGGGCGCAGCGAACGGCCGTCGCCATCGCCATAGGTCATGCAAAAACAGCTGTCCGACCAAAACGCATTGGCGTAGCTGCGGCCGTAGTGCACGCGGTTGTAGGCGCCCACGCCATCGTTGCGGATGCCCGAGCGGCCGTGTACGTTTTTGAAATAGTCCCAGGTCACAGCGGTGCCGTACTGCGCATCAGCGGCTGCGGAGGCGCTGTCAGAGGTGGCGTTGTTACCCCAGGTGTTGTCGGCATCGGTGACGATGCCGCCACCGCTGGTGCGGTTGCTCATGTTCAGGGTGTAAGTGTTGCCACGCGTGGGGTCTTTGAGCTCAAACCCGCCCGTCGTGCGGCTGTTGGTGGTCAGCGGCACATTGCCGCTATAGAGCGTCTTGCCTGTGCCATTGGCGGCGGCCGTGTGGATGTCGTTCCAGCTGTCGAGCTGCTGGCCGGTGTGTGCGTCAACGATGACGTGACGCTCAAACGGTGTGCCGTCGGCCTCGTCACCCACCACCAGCACGTCCCAGGCCAGGCGGGGGAGGTCTTGGCGGGCGTACACCACCAGCTCGGGGGTGCCTAAGAGGCTGGACCCTTCGTTGGCCCGCACTGCGTGTTTGACGGCACGCAGGCTGGGTACGGTGGGCTTGGTTTCAACTTCCGGGGCGCGCGAGAGGGTGTGTTGCATGGCGCGCAGGGTGCCGCGCGCATCGGAGCTGACGATCAAGTCGCCGCCGATGACGCGCAAGCCCTTGAACTTGCGGTCCATGCGCACGTGTTCGGTGCCATCGGGGTCGATGTGGGTGTCGCGCACGGTGTAGCTTTGTTCAGGGCCATTCCAGCTCAGGCCGCGGAAGGCCTCAACGTGGGCGCGGGCGCGGGTCTCCGCGCCTTGCTTGACCAAACCAAGATCTTTGGCTGCACTCTGTGCCGAGGCGGCCAGGGGGCTCAACGACAGGGCCAAGGTAGCGGCCGCAAGCGCAAGGGCGCTGTGTTTGGTAACACGGCGATGCTGCATAGTCAGTCTCCTAGATGCTTGTTATCAGAGAGAAAGTGACCCAAACAGGCGAAATTGCCTGGGTAGGTGTTTTCCAACTGTCCCAACGACTCGGAAAACGAGGCGCAGCGTAAACCCCGGTACTTGAGTGGCAAGTAATCAGATTTGATGACTTGGCAGTGGTGCTAGTTCGTGTCAGCGATGCTCTCGTGCCGCAAAGCGTGCTATGTCGACGGCGTCGAGCAAATCGGCGCCCAATGGCATGGGCAGACCCAGCAGTTGCGCGGCCACCAGCTCTCCGGCCAGGGTGGCCCAGGTGATGCCCCGCGAGGCCAGCCCCCCACACAACAGCAGCCCCGCGTGGCGTGGCCAGAAACGGGCCTGCTCGGCCCGCTGTGCGGGTACGGCACAGGGCAGGCCGCCGATGAGGGGCAGGCGGTCCGCCACCAGGCTGCGCCACCCCACGCGCCCGGCCAGGGTTTGCGCGTCAAGCTCGGCGTCGCTCAGGCTGTGGCCCATGAGCTGCTGCAGGCGCTGCAGGTTTTGCGCGTGGTCGCTCGGCCGGGGTTCGGGCTCGGGGTCATGGGCCTGGGTGGTGGCGCCAAACCAGAGCGCTTGATCAGGCCCTTGCAAGGCATAGCCCACCCCGGCCAGAGGCAGGGGTGGCCTGGGCATGCCTGCCAGCTGCGTGCCCGTGGCCATGCTCAGCTGGCCGCGCTGGCTCACCCAGGGCAGGGCAGGGCCGGCTACCCAGGGGGCGGCGAGGCGCGCGTTTTCGGTGCCCGCGGCCAGCACCAGGGCATCGGCCTGGGCCAGGGGGCGGCCAGCGCCGTCCAGCACGCGCCAGCCTTGAGCGTGCGCAAGCGGCTCCAGGCTGTGCACTTGCACCCCCATGAGCAGCTGGGCCTGCGCTTCTTGCAGCCACAGCCGCGCCAGCTCACCCGGGCAGAGGGCGCCGCCCGTGGGGTAGAACCAAGCCGGGGCGCTCAAGGGCAGGCCTGTCATGGTGTTGAGCGCTTCGGGCGCGAGGGCCTGCACATACTGCGGTGGCAGGGCGCTGCGCTGCAGCAGGGCCTGCATGGCCTCTAGCGCCTGAGGCTTGCGCTCCACGCGCAGCATGCCTGCTTGATGCCAGCTCAGCGCGGAGCCGATGCGCGCCACTTCTTGTGCTGTACGCAAGGCGCAGGCGCGGTTGAAGCGTGCGTGCGGCCCGTCGTCGGCATGCAAGCTGCCGTGGTAGAGCCCGCCGGGGTTGCCCGAGGCCACTTGCGCGGGCGCGCTGCGTGCGTCCAACACCGTCACGGACAAGCCCTGGCGGGCTAGGGCACGGGCGCAGGCGGCACCGGCCAGCCCCGCGCCCAGCACCAATACATGGCGGGCCTGTGGGGCCAGCGCTTGGCGGCCCGGTGGCGGTGAGGCACGCCGCGCGGCATGCAACTGCGCCATACACATCTGCCCTTTGCTGGCAAAGCCAGGCACTTTTTGGGCGTCAAAGCCGGCGGTTTGCAGGCCGTCGAGCACGCTGCGCGCCACGCTCCAGGTGGCGGCCGTGGCGTCCGGGGCGGCCAGGCGTGCCAGTTGCTTGAACACGGTGGGCGACCACAAATCGGGGTTGCGCGCGGGTGCGAAGCCGTCCAGATAGATGGCGTCCACCTGGGCTTGCAGCTGGGCGAGCCAGTGCTGCGCCTCGCCCAGTGCCAGCATGAGCTGCACGCGCCCGCCTTCAAAGTCCAGCAGGTGCAGGTCGGGCGTCAGCGCTGGCCACAGGGCCTGCAGCTGCTGGGCCAAGTCAGGCAGCGGTGAATGCGCATGGGCGCGCTGCAGGTCTTGCAGGCGCAGAGGGTGTTTTTCGACGCTGATGAAGACGAGCCGCTCGCAGCGCTGCGGGTCAGCTCGCCAGGCGTCCCAGGTGGCCAGAAAGTTGTTGCCCAGGCCAAAGCCGGTTTCCAGCACCACAAAGCGCGGGCGCGATTGCCAGCGCTGCGGCAGGCGGTTGCCAGCGAGAAAGACGTGCTGGGCCTGTGCCAGTGCTCCTGCGCGCGCGTGGTAGACATCGCCATAGGCCGGCGCCTGGGGGGCGCTGGCATCGCTGAAATCCACCTCGGCAGCTTGCAAAGGCGCGGGCATGGCTGTGGCCTATGGCAGGGCTCGTGCCGGGTTTAGCGCTTGGGTTGCAGCAGGCGCGAGCCACCTGTGCCGGCCTGGGCGCTGCGGCCACCACGGCCACCGTTGCCACCCTGGCCACCATTGCCACCGTTACCGCCATTGTTGCCACCGGTGCCTGCGCCTGCGTTGGCAGGGCGGCCGCCAGAAGCGGGGCCACGGCCTGAACCTGCTTGCCCATTCGCAGCGCCCGAACCCTGAGGCCGGCCACCTTGTGCGGGACGGCCTCCTGCGGGCTTGGGCGCGCCGCCGCGGCCGCCGCCATGGCCTGAACGTGCTTCGCCCTGGCGTGGACCGCCTGGAGCGCCACGGCCTGGGCCGCCGCGTCCGCCACCACCGCCGGGGGCGCTGCGCTTGGCTCCGCCGCCACCCAGACCGCCGTGCAGCACCATGCGGCCCATCACGATGGGCTCGGGCTTGGCGTTGGGATCGGGCTCAAAACCGGCGATGACTTGGCGCGGAATCTCACGCTTGATGAGTTTTTCGATGTCGCGCAGAAAGCCCTCTTCGTCCACGCACACCAGGCTCACAGCCTGGCCTTGCGCGCCCGCACGCCCGGTGCGGCCAATGCGGTGCACGTAGTCTTCGCTGACATTGGGCAGCTCGTAGTTCACCACGTGGGGCAGCTGGTCGATGTCGATGCCGCGCGCGGCAATGTCCGTGGCCACCAGCACCTTGAGCGCGCCGCTTTTGAAGTCGGCCAGCGCCTTGGTGCGTGCACCCTGGCTCTTGTTGCCATGGATGGCCATGGCGGTGATGTCGTTTTTGTTCAGGAACTCAGCCAGGCGGTTGGCGCCGTGCTTCATGCGCGTGAACACCAGCACCTGGTGCCAGTCGTGGCGCTCAATGAGGTGGGCCAGCAGCTCTTTTTTCTTGTCCCGGTCGACCGGGTGGATGAGCTGGTCGATGGTGTCGGCCGTGGCATTGCGCCGCGCCACTTCGATCAAGCCGGGTTGATTGAGCAGCCGGTCAGCCAGGGCTTTGATGTCGTCGCTGAAGGTGGCCGAGAACAGCAGGCTTTGCTTGTTCTTGGGCAGCAGGGCCAGCACTTTTTTGATGTCGTGGATGAAGCCCATGTCCAGCATGCGGTCGGCTTCGTCCAGCACCAGGATCTGGATTTGCGAGAGGTCCAGCGTGCCTTGCGCCACGTGGTCCAAAAGCCGCCCGGGCGTGGCCACGAGGATGTCCACACCTTTTCTCAGGCGGTCGATTTGCGGCTTCATGCCCACGCCGCCGAACATCACCATGCTCGACAGCGGCAGGTACTTGCCGTAGGTGCGCACATTGTCTTCAACCTGTGCGGCCAGTTCTCGGGTGGGCGTGAGCACCAGGGCGCGCACGGCCAGACGGCCGCGTGCATCGCGCACCGGGGCACCGGTGCTCAGACGCTGCAGCATGGGCAGGGTGAAGCCTGCGGTTTTGCCAGTGCCGGTCTGGGCGCCTGCCATCAGGTCGCCTCCTTGCAGCACCAGCGGAATGGCTTGGGCCTGAATGGGAGTAGGGGAGGTGTAGCCGGCGTCAGCAATGGCGCGCAGCAGAGGCTGTGACAGCCCCAGGGAATCAAAACTCATGAGTGCGGTGGAGTAGGTAAGGCACGGCCTGCCTCAGGCCTCCCAAAGTGGGGCGCCCCGGCAGCAACGGCGAGTCAGCTTCGCGGCCGCGCCCAAGGCTTCGCATGCGAAGCGCCACAGCGCCAGTCTTGAGACCGCAGGAGCACAAGGCCCAAAAAACAATCGCCACGGCAAGACTGCGCGCGTGGCGATTGGCCCGATTGTACCGGGCGAATGCTTATTTGCTGTTGATCTGCACCCAGGGCAACCAAAGCCAGTTGTCCGGACGGTGTGCAGCTTGCACGTTTTGGCGCATGGCCCAAGGGATGACTTGGCGGTGCAACGGCAGCACGTGCAGGCCTGCTTTGAACTCGCGCAGCGCGTTCTTGATCAGCTCCTCGCGCTTTTTGGCGTCGGGCTCGACGCTGGAGGCGGCGGCGAGCTGGTCGAACTTGTCGTTCTTCCAGTTGCCGTAGTTGTAGTAGCCCACGCCCTTGTCGCCGCGATTGCGCAGCACGGGGGTCATGATGGTTTCAGCGTCGGTGATGGAGCCGCCCCAGCCGTACATGTAGAGGCTGGTGTCGAGCTTTTCGAGCTTGGGGAACATCAGCACGCGGGGTTGGGCGTTGACGCGCACCTTCACGCCAATCTTTTGCCACATGGAGGCCAGGGCCAGGCAGATTTCTTCGTCGTTGATGTAGCGGTTGTTGGTGCAGTCCAGCGTCACCTCAAAGCCCTGGGCGTAGCCGGCGTCGCTCATGAGCTTGCGGGCGCTGTTGAGGTCGTAGGGCAGGCGCGCTTCAATACCACCGTCGTGGAAGTTGGCCAGCGGCGTGGCCGTGGGCGCGCCGGTGGGGGCTGACAGGCCGTTCATGAGCCGGCTCTTGATGGCCTCGATGTCCACGGCCTGGTAGAGCGCCTGGCGCACGCGAATGTCTTTGAAGGGGTTTTTGTCGCCAGGCACTTTGGCGTGCAGCAGCTTGTCGCGCGCTTGGTCCATGCCGATGAAGATGATGCGGTTTTCCGGGCCGTCCAAGACCTTCACACCGGTGGTACTGCGCAGGCGCTGCACGTCGCGCGGGGCGGGGTCCAGCACAAAGTCCAGCTCGCCCGAGACCAAGGCGGCCAGCCGCGTGGCATCGTTGCCTACAGGCGTGAACACGGCCTCCTGCACATTGCCTTCGAACTTGCCCCACCAGTTGGGATTGCGGCGGAACACGGTTTTGATGCCGGGCTCGCGTGCCGCCAGCATGTAGGGGCCGGTGCCGTTGGCGCGTGTGGCGGCGTAGGTTTCTTCGCGGTCTTTGAAGTTCTGCGGCTGGGTGACGCGGTTTTGCTCGCACCAGCGCTTGCTCATGATGTTGATGGTGTCGAGGTGCTGCAAAAACACCGGGTTGACGCGCTCGAGCTGGAACTCCACCGTGTGGTCGTCAATGCGCTTGGGCGTGCCCAGGGCGTTGGCGTAGTTGCTCAGCTGTGAGGTGGGCGCGCGGGCGCGCATCATGGAGAACACCACATCGTCTGCGGTGAAGGGGGTGCCGTCGTGGAACTTCACGCCCTGGCGCAGCTTCACGCGCCAAAGCAGCGGGTTGACCTGTGCCCATTCCGTGGCCAGGCCCGGAACAATGGCCAGCAGCCGGTCGCGCGAGACCAAGCGTTCATACACATGGCCGTTCATGGCGTTGGTCAGCACCTCGTTTTGAGCGTGCGGATCAGCCGTTTGCATATCCCCCTGGCTGGCCCAGCGCAGGGTCTGGGCGGAACTCGCGCCACCCAAGCACAGGGCAGCTCCCAGCAAGCAGATGTTCAGCAGGCGCATCGTGTTCTCTTGTCTGTGACTGGAACCGCGCAGTTTAGGGGCATGGCCAGTGCGGAATTGGAAGCTGCGACAATTGCGCTTTCACGGGGGCAGCCCCGTGCCCCCAGATTTTTCGACTCAACAAGACACCCAGCCATGGCTCAGTACGTCTTTTCAATGAACCGTGTGAACAAAACGGTTCCCCCCAAGCGCCACATCCTCAAGGACATTTCCCTGTCCTTCTTCCCGGGCGCCAAGATTGGTGTTTTGGGCCTGAACGGGTCGGGCAAGTCCACCATCTTGAAAATCATGGCGGGCGTGGACAAGGAGTTCGAAGGCGAAGCCGTGCCCATGCCCGGCATCAAGATCGGCTACCTGGAGCAGGAGCCCAAGCTCGACCCCGATCAAACCGTGCGTCAAGCCGTGGAAGAGGGCATTGGTGGCGTGCTGGCGGCCAAGAAGCGCCTGGACGAGGTCTATGCCGCCTATGCCGAACCCGACGCTGACTTCGACGCCCTGGCCGCCGAGCAAGGCGAGCTCGAAGCCATCATTGCCGCAGCCGGTTCGGAGAACACCGACCTGCAGCTGGAGCTGGCTGCTGACGCGCTGAACCTGCCGCCCTGGGACGCCAAGATCGACAACCTCTCCGGTGGTGAAAAGCGCCGGGTGGCCCTGTGCCGCCTGCTGCTGTCCAAGCCCGACATGCTGCTGCTGGACGAACCCACCAACCACTTGGACGCCGAAAGCGTGCACTGGCTGGAGCAGTTCCTGCAGCGCTTCTCTGGCACCGTGGTGGCCATCACCCACGATCGCTACTTCCTGGACAACGCCGCGGAGTGGATTCTGGAACTGGACCGTGGTCACGGCATTCCCTGGAAGGGCAACTACTCCGACTGGCTGGACCAGAAAGAGCGCCGCCTGGAGCAGGAGCAGAAGTCCGAAGACGCGCGCATGAAGGCCATGAAGGAGGAGCTCAAGTGGGTGCGCTCCAACGCCAAGGGCCGTCAAGCCAAGAGCAAGGCGCGTCTGGCGCGCTTTGAAGAGCTGTCCGACATGGACTACCAAAAGCGCAACGAAACCAATGAAATCTTCATCCCCGTGGCCGAGCGCCTGGGCAATGAAGTCATTGAGTTCAAGGGCGTCACCAAGAGCTTTGGCGACCGCGTGCTGATCGAAGACCTGAGCTTCAAGGTGCCCCCTGGCGCCATCGTGGGCATCATCGGCCCCAACGGCGCGGGCAAGTCCACTTTGTTCCGCATGATCCAGGGCACCGAAACGCCTGACAGCGGCGAAGTGGTCATCGGCAAGACCGCCAAGCTGGCCTTTGTGGACCAAAGCCGCGCCAGCCTGGACGCCAACAAGACGGTGTGGGAAGACGTCTCGGGTGGGCTGGACAACATCGTGGTGGGCAAGTTTGTCATGCCCAGCCGCGCCTACATCGGCCGCTTCAACTTCAAGGGCAACGACCAGCAGAAGATGGTGGGCCAGCTCTCCGGTGGTGAGCGCGGTCGCCTGCATCTGGCCAAGACCCTGGCTCAGGGCGGCAACGTGCTGATGCTGGACGAACCCTCCAACGACTTGGACGTCGAAACCCTGCGCGCGCTGGAAGAGGCGCTGCTGGAGTTCGGTGGCTCGGCCATGGTGATCTCGCACGATCGCTGGTTCCTCGACCGCATCTGCACCCACATCCTGGCCTACGAGGGCGACGCCAAGTGGACCTTCTTTGACGGCAACTTCACCGAGTACGAGGCCGACAAGGTCAAGCGTCTGGGCGAAGAAGGCGCACGTCCCAAGCGCGCCCGCTTCAAGTCCATCAAGTAAGGCCAGCGGCCTTCCCGGGCGCGAGCAGGACTCGCGCCCGACTGCAGAAAATCTCGGGGCCTGTGAGCCCGCTGGCAGCGCGACAGCCTGGGGCTGTTTGCGCTCCAATTCGGGCATGAACCACCCACCCCTGCCCGACGTTCGAGACCCCGCTGTGCTGCTGGCACATGTGCGGCACACGCTGTCCTTTTACGACCCCCGGGCGGTCGACGCCAGCGGCGGTTTCTTTCACTTCTTCCGCGACGATGGCGAGGTCTATGACCGCCACACGCGTCATCTCGTCTCCAGCACCCGCATGGTGTTCAACGCCGCCATGGCGTGGCGCCATTTCGGCCAGCCCCAGCATGGGGAGCAGTTGCAGCACGGCCTGCGTTTTCTGCGCCAGGCCCACCGCCAAAGCGACACCGGCGGCTACTGGTGGCAGCTGAGCTGGCGCGATGGCCGCGCCCAGAGCCTCGACGCCACCAACCACTGCTACGGCCTGGCCTTTGTGATGCTGGCCTACGCCCACGCCGTGATGGCCGGGCAGACCCAAGCCCAGCCCTGGCTGGAAGAAACCTGGGATTTGCTGCAGGCGCGCTTCTGGCAGCCGGAGCACGGGCTTTACGCCGATGAAGCCTCGGCCGATTGGTCGCAGCTGGACAGCTACCGCGGCCAAAACGCCAATATGCACCTGTGCGAGGCCTTGCTGGCCGCGCATGAAGCCACGGCGCAGCCGCACTACCTGGAGCGCGCTGCGGTGCTGGCGCGGCATATGTGCCAGCGTCAGGCTGCGCTGGCCGGTGGCTTGATTTGGGAGCATTACCACGCCGACTGGCAACCCGACTGGGACTACAACCGCCACGACAAAACCAATATCTTTCGCCCCTGGGGCTTTCAGACCGGCCACCTCACGGAGTGGGCCAAGCTGCTGCTCACGCTGGAGCGCCAGATTCAAGCCCATGCCCAGCTCGACCCTGCCGTGCTGTTGCAGCCCTGGGCTGAGGTGCATTGGCTGGCGCCGCGCGCGCAAGAGTTGTTTGATGTGGCCATGCAGCGCGGCTGGGACGAGCAACACGGCGGCCTGGTCTATGGTTTTGGCCCCGATGGCAGCTGGTGCGACAGCGACAAATACTTTTGGGTGCAGGCCGAGAGCCTGGCCACGGCGGGCTTGCTGGCGCTGCGCCAATCCGACGCGGTCGAGGCCGTGCGCTACTGGAGCTGGTACGACCGCATCTGGGCCTACAGCTGGGCGCATTTTGTGGACCACCAGCATGGCGCCTGGTATCGCATCAAGAGCCGCGAAGGCCGCGCTTACTCCGACGAAAAAAGCCCGGCGGGCAAGGTGGACTACCACACCATGGGCGCTTGCTACGAGGTGGTGCGGGCGCTGCAAGGTGCACCGCGCGGCGGCCGTTTGCCCTTGCCTCTGCGCGCTGACGGGGCCGTGGGAGCTGCGCCGTGACGCCCGCCGCACCCCTGCCGCAGCTGGTGGTGCTGGGCGAGGCCCTCACCGATTTGATCCGCGTCGGCGCCCAGGACTGGAAGAGCCGCTGTGGCGGCGCGGGCTGGAACGTGGCGCGTGCCGCTCAGGCGCTGGGCGTGAGCACCGGATTTGCGGGCGCTATCAGCCGCGATGTGTTCGGGCAGCAGCTCTGGCAGGCTTCCCTGGAGGCGGGCCTGGATGCGCGCTTTTTGCAGCGCACCGAATACGCACCGCTGCTGGCCGTGGTGCATGAAACGGCGCCCCCACGCTATTTCTTCATCGGGGACGACAGCGCCGATCTGCACTTCGACCCCGCTGCGCTGCCCCAGGGCTGGCAGGCGGCCGTGCAGTGGGCGCACTTTGGCGGCATCAGCCTGGCGCGTGAGCCGCTGGCAGCGCGCCTGCTGGAACAGGCCCGCGCGCTCAAGGCCCGCGGGGTGCGCATCAGCTACGACCCCAACTTCCGCGCCAGCATGGGCCCGGACTACGACCCCATGCTGCGCGAGATGTGCGCGCTGGCCCATCTGATCAAGGTCTCTGACGAAGACGTGCTGGGCCTGCTGCGCTGCACGGATTTGGCGCAGGGCCTGCAGCAGCTGCGCCAGTGGGCGCCACAGGCCTTGGTGGTGTGCACCCAGGGGGCGCAAGGCGCCACCTTGTGGGCCGGTCGCCAGGGCTGGCAAGGGCGCGCGCCCGAAGTGGCTGTGGCCGACACCGTGGGCGCGGGCGACGCCTTTGTGGCGGCACTGCTGGCCAGTTTGATGCAGCAGCCCGACGCCGCGCCCGAGCTGCACCTGCGCCAGGCCCTGGCCGCCGGGGCTCTGGCTTGCACCCAGCCCGGCGCCCATGCCCCCACAGCGCAGGCCGTGGTGCAGCTCGCGGCCACCTTGCCGCACTGCCAGAGCGTGCCTGCGCTCTGAGGGCGGGCAGGCGCAGCGCGAACGCGCCACGCAAGGGCGTTTTTACGGGCCTCGACCTGCGCTGTGCCGCTCTACCATCGGCACATGACACAGCCCGCCCCCGTTTCGCCCCGCAGCCCCAGGCGCCATTGGGCGGCGTGGTTGATGCTGAGCGTGGCGCTGGGGGCTGCTGCGGCGCAGAGCCCCGACAGCAGCCCCACGCTGGAACGCGTGCGCACCACGGGCGTGATCGTCATGGGCTACCGGCCTTCGGCTCCGCCGTTTTCTTTCGTGGACGCAAGGCTCAAGCCCGCGGGCTATTCGGTGGAGCTGTGCGAGCGCGTCATCGCCGCGGTGCGCCAGCGCTTGAACCTGCCCGATCTGGAGGTCAAGCGCGTGGCCGTAAGTTCCACGGCGCGCGTGGCCTTGAGCGCCAACGGCACGCTGGACCTGGAGTGCGGCGTCACCACCCACACCGCGCAGCGTGCGCTCAGCCAGGGCTTTTCCATCACCACCTTTGTGGCCCAAACCCGGCTGTTGACGCGCCGCGATGTGGAGCTCCAAACCCTGAACGATTTGCGCGGCTTGACCGTGGCCACCACGCTGGGCACCACCAGCCAGCAAGTGCTCAACCGCCTCAACCAGGAACGCAAACTGGGCATGCGCATCGTCACCGGTGCGGAAGACCCCGAGGCTTTTGAGCTGCTGCGCCGCAATCAAGCCGATGCCTATTTGATGGACGACGTGCTGCTGCTGGGCCGCCTGGCCCTCACCCCTGCTGGACTGCAGGCGCAGGACTACCGCCTCTCCAGCCTGGCTTTGAGTGTGGAGCCCTACGCCCTGGGGCTGCGGCGCGGAGACGCCGTGTTCAAGCGCCTGGTGGATGAGGTGTTGACCCAGCTCTACCGCAGTGGCGAGATCCACCAGATCTACCGCCGCTGGTTCGAGCAGCCCATTGCGCCCAATGGCCAAAACATGCGCCTGCCCATGAGCGCGGCGCTGCGCCGCGTGATTGCCCAGCCCAGCGACAGCCCCAATCCCGCGCACTACGCGCCCTGAAGTGGCGCCAGCGCAGGCATTGCGCGCAACTGCTCAGCGGAACTGCTCGGGCACGATGCCGTGGCGGTGCAGCTTGTCGTACAGCGTTTTCTTGGGCGTGCCCAGCAGCTCCATGGTGGGGGCAATCTTGCCCTGGCAGCGGCGCAGGGCCTGCTCGATGAGGGCCTTTTCCACCTGCTCCATCTGGCGCGCCAGGCTGAGCGTGGGTGTGCTGTGGGCGGCCGCACCGGGGTCGAGCTCGTCCAGCGAGAGCACAAAGCGGTCGGCGGCGTTGCGGATTTCGCGCACATTGCCGGGCCAGTCGTGGGCCATGAGTTCGCGCAGGCGCTGGGGCTGCAGCTCGGGGGCCTCGCGTTCGTAGCGCGCGCAGGCCTGGGCCACGAAGTGCTGGAACAGCAGCGGGATGTCCTCGCGCCGCTGGCGCAGCGGTGGCAGCACCAGCGTGGCGACGTTGAGCCGGTAGTACAGGTCGCTGCGAAAGCTGCCTTGCTCGCCCATGGCGCGCAGGTCGGTCTTGGTGGCGGCGATGAAGCGCACATTGACGGGCAGCTCCTCGTTGCTGCCCAGACGGCTGACGCGGCGCTCCTGCAGCACGCGCAGCAGCTTGATCTGCAGCGGCAGCGGCATGGTTTCGATCTCGTCCAGCAGCAGCGTGCCGCCGTTGGCGTGTTCGATCTTGCCAATGCGCCGCTTGGCCGCGGAGGTGAAGGCGCCGGGCTCGTGCCCGAAGAGCTCGCTCTCAAAGAGCTGCTCGGGCAGGCCGCCGCAGTTGATGGCCACGAAGTGGCGGTCGCGCCGCGCGCTGTGGTCGTGCAGGCAGCGCGCCACCAGCTCTTTGCCGGTGCCCGTCTCGCCCAGAATCATCACGTCCGCCGAGGTGGCGGCCAGCGTCAGCACCTGGCGGCGCAGCTGCTGCATCACCGTGGACTGGCCCAGCAGCGCGGCCTCAATGCCATTGCTGCGCTGCAGCTGTTCGCGCAGCTGCTGTGAGGCCAGGCGCAGCATGCGCACGTCCAGTGCACGGTGCACGGTGTCCACCAGGTGCTCGGGCGCAAAAGGTTTTTCGATGAAGTCGTAGGCGCCGCTGCGCATGGCGTGCACGGCCATGGCCACGTCGCCATGCGCGGTGATGAGAATCACCGGGATGCCGGGGTCGGTGCTTTGCACATGCTGGTGCAGGGTCAGGCCGTCCATGCCGGGCAGGCGGATGTCGCTGACCACCACCAGCTGCGCACCGGGCTGGATGTGGGCCAGCGCTTCTTCCGCGCTGGCGCAGGGCAGCACCTGCAGCCCTTCGAGCTCCAGGGTCTGTGTCAGGCTGGCACGAACTGGGTGGTCGTCTTCGACGAACAGCACCTTGAATCCCTCAAACATCGTCCTCGTCCTCCGCGGCGTGCCAAGTCTCTACCGCTAAATCAAATTCAAAACTCATGCCCGTGGGCAGGCGTTGGGCGCGCAGCGTACCGCCAAACTCATGCACGATTTTGGAAGAAATCACCAAACCCAGGCCCAGGCCTTCACCGGCGGGTTTGGTGGTGAAAAAAGGTTCGAACAGGCGTTGCAGCTGCGCGTCGCTCAAGCCGCAGCCGCTGTCTTGCACGGCCACCAGCACGCGCTGCCCGTCCTGGCGCAGGGCGCGCACGCGCAGCTCGCGCTGGGGGGCGTCGGCCAGCGCATCCAGGGCATTGCCCAGCAGGTTCACCAGCACTTGTTCCAGACGGTTGCCTTCGGCGCGCACACGCAGCCCTGGCGCAATGTCCAGCTGCAGCTGCAGCTCCAGCGCGCGCAACCGGTGCTGCAAGATGAGCTCGGCGTGGCGCACACAGTCCAGCAGCGAGACGGGGCCCAGCAGCGGCTCGGCGCGCCGTGCAAAGCTCTTGAGCTGGCGCGCGATGGCGCCCATGCGCTGCACCATCTGGTCGATGTGGTGCAGGTTGTCAGCCACCTCGGCGTGGCGCCCGGCTTGCAGCAGGCGCAGCGAGTTGCCCGCCAGCGCGCGCAGCGCCGTCAGCGGTTGGTTCACCTCGTGGGAGAGCCCGGCCGACATCTGCCCCAGCACCGCCAGCTTGCCGGCTTGTAGCAGCTCGCCTTCGGTTTGCAGGCGCTGCTGGATTTGGCGCTTGAGTTCGGCATTGGTCTGACGCAGCTCGGCGGTGCGATGGTCCACCACGCGTTCGAGCTGGGCATGCGCCTGCTGCAGCTGCACCTGGGCGCTGAAGAGTTGGTGCAGGTGGCGGCGGCGGCGCACCAGGTAGAGCCACAACAGGGCCACACACAAGCCCATGGCCGCACCGGCCCAGCCTGCCAGGCGTGCTTGTTCCCACACCTCTGTGGGTTGGGAGAGCGAGAGCATGCGCAGCCCCTGCGGCACCAGCAGACGCTCCTGCGCCATGTGGCGGCGCGGGGCGGCGTCGGGCTGGTCGCGCAGCATCACCAGGCTCACGCCGTTGTGGCTTTGCAGCGGGGTGGGCAGGCCCAGGGCTGGCCCGGGCGGTCGTGCGTAGCGCGCTTCGTCAAAACCGGGCAGCGCTTTATCGGCACGGCGCGGCTCCAGCAGGCGGTGGCGCCAGGGCTCGAAGGAGCTCATCACCACCACGCCGTGGGCATCGGCCACCAGCAGGCGCTCGCCCTGGGTGCGCAAGCCCAGGTCCATCCAGCTGGCTTCCAGGGGAGCCAGGCTGAGCTTGACCACCACCACGGCGCGCGTCTGGCCCTCGCGCTGCATGGGGTGCAGCAGGTAGAAGCTCGGCCCTTCTTGCTCGCTGCCGACAAAGAACTGCAGCGCGTCGCTGGCCAGGGCCTCGCGCAGCTGCGCGGCGGGCGGGCGCTGGTCGCTGGCCGCCAGCACCTGGCCTTGTGCGTCGGTGAGCAGGATTTGCATGGTGCCCGCGCGCACATTCACCCCGGCCAGATAGCTGCTGAGGCGCTGGCGGGCGCTGGCATCTTGGGGCTGAGACAGAAACTGCTGCACATGGGTGTCGGCCGCCAGCAGGCTGGGCAGGTAGGCGTGGCGGCCCAGCTCGGCTTCCAGGTTCGCGGCGTAGAGCTCCAGCCTTTCCGTGGCCACGGCCGCGAGGTTGTTCAGGCCGACACGCTCACGCCATTGCGAGGCCGTGATGGCGCCACCGGCCACCAGCAGCACCGTCAGGGTCACGTCGCGCAGCCAGGGCCACAGCCGTGCCGCACCCGAGCGCAGGGCCTTGGGGGCGGTTTGTGCCTGCTCTTGAAGCAAGGCGTGGTCGGGGCTGGCGTGCTGCATGGGCCTGCAGTGTGCCCAATTCCCACGCGGCCTTTGCTGCAGCCCCAATGGTGGATTCCCCGCAGGCGAGATTCCGCACCGGCAACTCTTGTTGAGGTGCGGAATTCCGCCCATCGCGGCCCAGGGAATTTGATTCGGGCCTAGGGTCTTGCCGGATTGATGCGCGTCAAGCCGATATCGGGAGTCGTCAGTGAGGGCTGATTTGTCGGTGAATACCCTGCAAGAAGCGGCGGTGGCACGGCTGTTGCGTTATGAAGGGCATGCCGCAGTGGCCAGGGTTTTGGCTGGCTTGATAACGCAAGAGAACAAGGACGGGGCAACCCATGGACATCCTGATACAGCAGATCATCAACGGGCTGGTGCTGGGGAGCATGTACGCGCTGGTGGCGCTGGGGTACACGATGGTGTACGGGATCATCAACCTGATCAATTTCGCGCACGGCGAGGTGTTGATGGTGGGGGCGTTGGTGAGCTGGACGGTGGTGAGCGCGCTGCAGGGCTATGGGCTGCCGGGGTGGGCGCTGATGCTGGTGGCGCTGGGCTGCGCGGTGGCGGTGTGCATGGCGCTGAATTACGCGATTGAGCGCGTGGCGTACCGGCCGCTGCGGCGTGCGCCGCGCCTGGCGCCGCTGATCACGGCCATGGGCATGTCGCTGCTGCTGCAGACGCTGGCGATGATCATCTGGAAGCCCAACCCCAAGCCCTTCCCGCAGCTGCTGCCGGCCGAGCCCATTGAGGTGATGGGGGCGGTGATCTCGGTGACGCAGGTGCTGATTCTGGTCAGCACGCTGGTGATTTTGGTGAGCCTGCTCTACCTGGTGAACTACACCCGGCTGGGCCGCGCGATGCGTGCGACGGCGGAGAACCCGCGCGTGGCCGCGCTGATGGGGGTCAAGCCCGATGCGGTGATTTCGGCGACGTTTGTGATTGGTGCGGCGCTGGCGGCGGTGGCCGGGCTGATGTGGGCGGCCAACTACGGCACGGTGCAGCACTCGATGGGCTTTATGCCGGGGCTCAAGGCCTTCACGGCGGCGGTGCTGGGGGGCATTGGCAACCTGGCCGGGGCCATGGTGGGGGGCGTGCTGCTGGGGCTGATCGAGGCCATCGGGGCGGGCTACCTGGGCGAGCTCACGGGCGGGGTGCTGGGCAGCCACTACGCGGACATCTTCGCGTTTCTGGCGCTGATCCTGGTGCTGACGCTGCGGCCCTCGGGGCTGCTGGGTGAGCGCGTGGCCGACCGTGCTTGAAGGAGTCAAGAGCATGCAAAAGAACAAGCTGATCGTGTTTGGCCTGGCCGCGCTGGCGCTGCTGGTGCTGCCACTGGGGGTGCAGCAGCTGGGCAATGGGCCGGTGCGCATCCTGGACCTGGCGCTGCTGTACGTGCTGCTGGCGCTGGGGCTCAACATCGTGGTGGGTTACGCCGGGCTGCTGGACCTGGGCTATGTGGCCTTCTACGCCGTGGGGGCGTACATGTTCGCGCTGCTGAGCAGCCCGCACCTGGCGGAGAACTTCGAGTGGTTCGCGGCGCACTTCCCTGAGGGGCTGCACTCACCGCTGTGGGTGGTGATCCCGCTCGGGGCCGCACTGGCCGCACTGGCCGGGGTGGTGCTGGGCTCGCCCACGCTGAAGCTGCGCGGGGACTACCTGGCCATCGTCACGCTGGGCTTTGGGGAGATCATCCGCGTGTTCCTGAACAACATGGAATACCCCGTGAACGTGACCAACGGGCCGCGCGGCATCGGGCAGATCGACCCCATCCACTTCTGGGGCTTGAGCCTTGGGGAGCCGCTGGAGGTGCTGGGGCTGACGCTGCCGCCCGTGACGCTGTACTACTACCTGTTCCTGGCGCTGGTGGTGGGCTCGGTGCTGGTGTGCGTGCGGCTGGAGCGCTCGCGCATCGGGCGCG
>NZ_JBIGHZ010000020.1:0-522 GCF_043555845.1 Roseateles rivi
TTGCCGTCGATGAGGTTGTTGCCGTCGTTGCCAGTGAGTTGGTTGTCCAGCTCGTTGCCGCTGAGGTTGAGGTCGTTGGTGCCCAGCAGCACGCCGTTTTCGACGTTGGCCACCAGGGTGTAGCTGATGCTGGATTGAACCGTGTCCGTGCCTTCGCCCGCGGCTTCGGTGACGATATCGCCGCTGTTGTCAACGACGTAGAGGTCCTCGCCCACGCCACCGATCAGGGTGTCGGCGCCTGCGCCGCCGTCCAGCGTGTCGTCGCCGCCGCTGGCTTCGATGCGGTTGGCCAGCGCACTGCCGGTGAGCGCATCGGCGCGGCCAGAGCCCACCAGGTCTTCGATGTTGGAGAGGCGGTCGCCCTGGGCGTCGCCGCCCTGGCCCAGCCCGGTGCCGAGGTTGACGTTCACGCCCAGGCCAGAGCCCGCGTAGCTGGCGGTGTCTATGCCTGCGCCACCGTCCAGGGTGTCGGCGCCCGCGCCGCCTTGCAGCGTGTCGTTGCCCGCGCCAGCGAGCAGGCGG
>NZ_JBIGHZ010000021.1:0-471 GCF_043555845.1 Roseateles rivi
ACAGCAGATCATCAACGGGCTGGTGCTGGGGAGCATGTACGCGCTGGTGGCGCTGGGGTACACGATGGTGTACGGGATCATCAACCTGATCAATTTCGCGCACGGCGAGGTGTTGATGGTGGGGGCGCTGGTGAGCTGGACGGTGGTGAGCGCGCTGCAGGGCTATGGGCTGCCTGGGTGGGCGCTGATGCTGGTGGCGCTGGGCTGTGCGGTGGCGGTGTGCATGGCGCTGAACTATGCGATTGAGCGCGTGGCGTACCGGCCGCTGCGGCGTGCGCCGCGCCTGGCGCCGCTGATCACGGCCATGGGCATGTCGCTGCTGCTGCAGACGCTGGCGATGATCCTCTGGAAGCCCAACCCCAAGCCCTTCCCGCAGCTGCTGCCGGCCGAGCCCATTGAGGTGATGGGGGCGGTGATCTCGGTGACGCAGGTGCTGATTCTGGTCAGCACGCTGGTGATTTTGGTGAGCCT
>NZ_JBIGHZ010000022.1:0-463 GCF_043555845.1 Roseateles rivi
TCAGCGAGCTGATGGCGGCCAACGTGCCGTTCAAGGAGCTGGTGGGCAAGGAGGTGAGCCTGCAGCTTGAGCTGGAGGGGCGGGGCAGCTTTGTGGCGGGGTTGCTGGGTGGTGCGGCGGTGGGGGTGGGCGCGGGGGTGCGCGAGATCAACGGGCTGGTGACGGCAGCGCGCTTTGTGCAGATGGAGGAGCGGCGCGGGCTCTACGAGATTGTGGTGGAGCCCTGGCTGACGCTGGCCACGCGCAGCAGCGACTACCGCATCTTCCAAAACCAAGACGTGGGCGAGATCGTGCAAGCCGTGCTGGCCGACTACCCCTACCCCAGCGTGCTGCGCCTCACCCACCGCTACCCCAAGCGGGAGTTCCAGGTGCAGTACGGCGAGACGGACCTGGTCTTCATCGAGCGGCTCATGCAGGAGTGGGGCCTCTACTACTACTTCGAACACCAGGGCGGGGCGCACCG
>NZ_JBIGHZ010000023.1:0-411 GCF_043555845.1 Roseateles rivi
CCGACACGTCGAAGCCGAACGGGGTCTTGTGCAGCACCGTGTCGGTCGGGCTCAGGTCGTAGGCCTGCTGCATCCAGGCGAGCCGGTTGTGCAGCGAGCGGTGGCGGTTGACGGCGCCCTTGGGTCGGCCCGTCGAGCCGGAGGTGTAGATCACGTACGCCGGGTGCTCGCCGTGCAGCGCGACATCAGGATCATGCGCAGGCCCCTCCTCCAGCGACAGCTGGTCGAGCACCAGCGTCGGCAGGTCGGAGTCCAGGGCTCCTTGCAGATGGCTCTCCGTCAGTAGCAGCGCGACCTGCGAGTCCTCGAGCATGTAGCTCAGCCGCTCGGCCGGGTACTCGGGGTCCAGCGGCACATAGGCGCCGCCGGCCTTGAGCACGGCCAGCAGGGCCACGACCATCTCGACCGAGC
>NZ_JBIGHZ010000025.1:0-327 GCF_043555845.1 Roseateles rivi
GCTGGGTGAGCGCGTGGCCGACCGTGCTTGAAGGAGTCAAGAGCATGCAAAAGAACAAGCTGATCGTGTTTGGCCTGGCCGCGCTGGCGCTGCTGGTGCTGCCACTGGGGGTGCAGCAGCTGGGCAACGGGCCGGTGCGCATCCTGGACCTGGCGCTGCTGTACGTGCTGCTGGCGCTGGGGCTCAACATCGTGGTGGGCTACGCCGGGCTGCTGGACCTGGGCTATGTGGCCTTCTACGCCGTGGGGGCGTACATGTTCGCGCTGCTGAGCAGCCCGCACCTGGCGGAGAACTTCGAGTGGTTCGCGGCGCACTTCCCTGAGGGGC
>NZ_JBIGHZ010000026.1:0-312 GCF_043555845.1 Roseateles rivi
CCCGCCGGGGGTGAGCTCGCGGCTGCGCAGCCCCGTCAGCGCGTGCTGCTCGGGCAGCTCCCACGAGGGCATGTTCAGCGCGTTGTGCACCCGCCCCGTGATGAGCGGCCGGTCCGGGTCGCCATTCCCAAAGTCAACAATCACCTCCTGCCCGATGCGCGGCACCAACGTGCCCCCGAGCTGGTTGCCCGCCCACGGGCTGGCCACGCGGATCCAGCAGCTGGCGTTCTCGTCCTTGCTGCAGTAGCGGTTCCAGTGGAAGCTCACTTTGACGCGGCCGTATTGGTCCGTGTAGATCTCGCGCCCGGCCGG
>NZ_JBIGHZ010000027.1:0-310 GCF_043555845.1 Roseateles rivi
GCACGGCGCGCATCTGCAGCACTTCGCGGATTTGGTGAACGAGTTGCAGACCGGCGTCCTCGGACTCCATCACCACGTCCAGCAACACCACGGCCACACCGGGTGAGCGGTCCAACACCTGGCGTGCCTCGGCGGCCGAGTAGGCGTGCAGAAAGTTCAGGGCCTGGCCTTCGATGCGCAGGCCCTGCATGGCCAGCTCGGTGGCTTTGTGAACATCGTCGTCGTCGACGATCAACACCGGCCAACCCCAGTTGGCGTTGCCCGTTTCGGCCTGGGCCTCCTCTACGTCGTCGACCAGCTCAAGCAGGTC
>NZ_JBIGHZ010000028.1:0-286 GCF_043555845.1 Roseateles rivi
ATCCAGCGCGTCATCACCACCGCAGCTTCCTGCGGTGCGTCGGCCAAGCCTGCGCCCAAGAGGGGGACGAGGCCACGCGCGAGCTGGTGGCGGCTGTGGCCACGGTGCTCACCTGGGCTTTGACGCTGACTTGCGTGCTGGGCGTGGTGGGGGCGCCGCTCTTGGTGTGGCTCTTGGGCCCAGGGTGGCGACCGCTTCTTTGGCGAGCCCATGCTCAACATCCAAGATTTCATGCAGTGCGTGGGCGGGCGCGGGGTGGTGAACATCCTGGCGGCTGACCAGCTCA
>NZ_JBIGHZ010000029.1:0-280 GCF_043555845.1 Roseateles rivi
TGAGCCAGCACAGCGCTGCGCTGCTCCTGGCCGCAGCCCTTGCCGCTGCCCATTCAGTCGCGCATACGCCCGCACCTGCAAGCCCTGCGGGTGAGATGCAAGGCTCCGCGCAAAAATCACCTGCAGCAGCCAAGAAGGCGGTGCCCAAGCGCAACAAATCCAGCAAGAAATCTGGCAAGGCCAAGGTGGCAGCGGCGCCTGGGCCCAAAGGCTGGAAGCCAGCGCCAGGCTGACCACGGAGACAAGTACTCGTTTCATACGTCTGTGAAGCAGTCTCAAG